>MESL01000031.1:60284-180376 GCA_001770955.1 Burkholderiales bacterium RIFCSPLOWO2_12_FULL_65_40
GCATCGAGAAAGAAAAGAAAGAGCGCGAGCAGCGGCTTGAACGCGAAAAGCGCGAGCGCGAACGCAAGGAAGACGAGCGCCGAGCCCAGGAAAAGGAACGCCTGCAGAAGGAAAAGGAAAAGCAGCGCGAGAAGGAACGCCTGGAAAAGCTGGAGAAGCAGAAACAGCTGGCCGAGAACAGGAAACGCCAGGAAGCCGAAGACAAGCGCAAGCAGGAAGCCCTCGAGAAGGCCAGCGCCAAGGACGCTGAAGCCCGGCGCCAGGAGGCCCTGCGCCGCATGCAAGGCCTGGCCGGTGCCACCGGTGGCGAGAACGCCACGGGCACGGCCCAGCGCGATGCCGGCCCGTCGGGCAGCTACGGCGGCAAGGTGGCCGCCAAGGTCAAGCCGCACATCGTCTACCCCGACGCCGTGTCGGGCAACCCGCGCGCCGAGGTGGAGGTGCGCGCCGCGCCCGACGGCACCATCACCGGCACGCGCCTGATCCAGTCCAGCGGCAACAAGGCCTGGGACGACGCCGTGCTGCGCGCGCTGCAAAAGACCGAAACCCTGCCGCGCGACGTGGATGGCCGCGTGCCCTCCTCCCTGGTCATCGGCTTCAGGCCCAAAGACTGACCCTTTTAGCGTTGGGTACTCCAAGGCGGCCGTACACACGCCCCGGAGCACCTGACGGACAATCACGCACCATGACTCTGAAAAGCCCCGAACTGCTGCTGCCCGCTGGCTCGCTCGACAAGATGCGCGCCGCCTACGACTTCGGCGCCGACGCCGTCTACGCCGGCCAGCCACGCTACTCCCTGCGCGCGCGCAACAACGAGTTCCGCCAGGAGCAGATCGAGCAGGGCATCCGCGAAGCGCATGCACGCGGCAAAAAGTTCTTTCTGACCAGCAACCTGCTGCCGCACAACGACAAGGTGCGCACCTACCTGCGCGACATCGAGCCCATCATTGCCATGGGCCCGGACGCCCTCATCATGGCCGACCCCGGCCTGATCATGATGGTGCGCGAGAAGTGGCCCGAAGTGGCCATTCACCTCTCGGTGCAGGCCAACACCGTCAACTACGCGGCCGTGAAGTTCTGGCAGAAGGTGGGCGTGACGCGCATCATCCTCTCGCGCGAGCTGAGCCTGGATGAAATCGCCAAGATCCGCCAGGAATGCCCCGACATGGAGCTGGAGGTGTTCGTGCATGGCGCGCTGTGCATCGCCTACTCGGGCCGCTGCCTGCTCTCGGGGTACTTCAACCGGCGCGACCCCAACCAGGGCACCTGCACCAACGCCTGCCGCTGGAACTACGCCACGCAGCCCGCAGCCGTGGACCCGAACACGGGCGAAGCCATGGCCGTGCGCATGGAGGGCGACTTCAACTTCAACAAGGCGCAGGAGGACGACAACGCGGCCTTCGCCGCCTGTGGTGGGGGCGAACGCAACCCGCTGGCCGACCAGGTCTACCTGCTCGAAGAAAAAGAACGCCCCGGGCAACTCATGCCCATCATGGAAGACGAGCACGGCACCTACATCATGAACAGCAAGGACCTGCGCGCCGTCGAGCATGTGCAGCGCCTGGTCGAGATCGGCGTCGATTCCCTCAAGATCGAGGGCCGCACCAAGAGCCAGTACTACGTCTCGCGCACCGCGCAGATCTACCGCCGCGCCATCGACGACGCCGTGGCCGGCCGCCCGTTCAACCCCGAACTCATCACCGAACTGGAAGGCCTGTCCAACCGGGGCTACACCGCCGGCTTTCTGGAGCGCCGCCCTGCCAACGACTACCAGAACTACGAAACCGGCAGCTCCGAATCGCAGCGCAGCCAGTTCGTGGGTGAAGTGAAAAGCGTGCAGGATGGCTGGGCCGAAGTGGAAACCAAGAACCGCTTTGGCGTGGGCGACCGGCTGGAAATCATCCACCCCAGCGGCAACCGCACGGTGCAGCTCACGCAGATGCGTGGCCTCGAAGGCGAAGAATTGCAGGTGGCCCCGGGCAGCCCTCTGCGTGTGCGCATCCCGCTCGAAGGCCCGGCCGAGGGGGCGCTGATTGCGCGCCTGCTTTGATGCTTGCTGCTGCAAGCTATTGAAATAATAGCTGTTAGCGCTTTAATTGATTGGGTTTCAGAATAAAAACTATCTGAAACCATTGCTGGATAAGCGCTTCCAGCTCCTCTTTTTTATTGTCTGCCCTGTCCCATTCTTTCGGGCTGGGGAGCTTCGTGCAGCCTCGCTCATCCCGTCCCGATCAGCCAGCGCATTTCTAAGAACGTGTTTACGATCTAAAGCCTGATAAGAACCCATTTCACCGGCCAGATTCAACTATTGCCCCATGCTGCCGATAACTCGGGGAGACATGCCACGCCCTTGAACCCGCCCAGGAGACTTCCATGGCCACTTCTTCCGTCGGAACCCTGCCCTCCACTGCGGCCCAGCCCGCCCAGGAGGCCTCGCGCACGCACCGCAATGCGCCCACCGAGGACACCCGGGCGGCCAAGGCAAAGGACGAACCCAGCCTGCGCCAGCAGCAGAACGTGCAGATCCTGCAGGCGTCGATGGATGTGTCCATCCAGTCGGGCGACTCGTCGCTGGCACTGCTCTACCGCACGGCCATCGACCGCATCAACGAATACCTGGGCCCGGAGCTGGGCCCCAACGCCATTGCCAGCGCCAGCAACCAGGACAACTCGCCCGAAGGCACCGCCGGCCGCATCCTGGCGCTGTCCACCGCGTTCTACGACGCGTACGCGTCCCGGCACACCGACAAGGATGCCGAAACCGTGGCCCGCGATTTTGTCGCGCTGATCCGGGGCGGCTTCGAGGCAGGCTTTGGCGAGGCACGCGACATCCTCAGCGGCCTGGGCGTGCTCGGCGAAGACAGCCCGGTGGCAGCGGGCATCCAGAAGACCTACGAGCTGGTCATGAAGGGCTACGACGACTTCCTGGCGTCCAAACTCGCCCCGCCTGCCGCCGAAGGCGAGGCAGCGCCCAAGGACAACGCGGCGCCGTCGTCAGCCCCCTCCGCCTGAAGGCGCGCCTGTCGGCGGGGTGGCACACGGCGGCCACGGTACAAAAAAACCCCTGAGCATCGACGGGCTTTCGCCGCTTTGCGGCTACAGTGGTGGCGAGCGTTTACCGCTTTCTCGCCGCGCAGCGTGCGCATTCTTTGTCTAACATGAGGAGCATCCCAATGGCTGGTTGGTTTGAACTTAGCAAGAGTAGCGATGGTCAGTTCCGTTTTGTTCTCAAGGCAGACAATGCCGAGACCATCCTCAACAGCGAGCTTTACAAGGCCAAATCGTCTGCGGAGAACGGTATTGCATCGGTGCAGGCGAACTGCAGCAACGATGACCGGTATGAGCGCAAGACGGCCTCCAACGGCAAGGCCTACTTCAACCTCAAGGCGTCCAATGGTCAGGTGATCGGCACCAGCCAGATGTACGCCACCGAGGCATCGCGCGATGCGGGCATCGCCAGCGCCAAGGTCAACGGCGTGTCCACGACCGTCAAGGACAGTGCCTGACGCCTGGCTGATGCACTGGACGTGCCAACAAAAAACCCGCCGAGGCGGGTTTTTTGTTGTGCGCGGTGTGCGCCTCTCACGGGTTTGCATTCAATCAGATAACTAGGCGGGGAGCCGAAGACAGTGCTGTAGCACGGCGAGGCGACCCAACAACGTTCACTGTTTGAAGGCAAAACCGAATCAGGCGGCAACGCCCTTGGCCACGTCGGCGTACTCTTCGATCTGGTCGAAGTTCATGTAGCGGTACACGCTGGCCTTGTCGGCATCGATCACGCCCATCGCGGCCAGGTACTCTTCCTTGGTCGGCAGCTTGCCCAGCTTGGAGGCAATGGCAGCCAGCTCGGCCGAGCCCAGGAACACGTTGGTGTTCTTGCCCAGGCGGTTGGGGAAGTTGCGCGTGCTGGTCGAGATGACCGTGGCGCCTTCGCGCACCTGGGCCTGGTTGCCCATGCACAGCGAGCAGCCGGGCATTTCGGTGCGGGCACCGGAGGCGCCGAACGCGGCGTAATGGCCTTCCTTGATCAGCTCGGACTGGTCCATCTTGGTCGGCGGTGCCACCCACATCTTGACGGGGATGTCGCGCTGGCCGCCCAGCAGCTTGGCTGCAGCGCGGAAGTGGCCGATGTTGGTCATGCACGAACCGATGAAGGATTCGTCGATCTTGGTGCCGGCCACTTCGGACAGGAACTTGGCGTCGTCCGGGTCGTTCGGGCAGCAGACGATGGGTTCCTTGATGTCGGCCAGGTCGATTTCGATCACGGCGGCGTATTCGGCATCCTTGTCGGCTTCGAGCAGGTTGGGATTGGCCAGCCAGGCTTCGACCTTCTCGATGCGGCGTGCCAGGGTCTTGGCGTCCTGGTAACCGTCGGCGATCATGTTCTTCATCAGAACGATGTTCGACTTCAGGTATTCCTGCACCGGCTCCTTGTTGAGCTTGATGGTGCAGCCGGCAGCAGAGCGCTCGGCCGAGGCGTCGGACAGTTCAAACGCTTGCTCGACCTTCAGGTCGGGCAGGCCTTCGATTTCCAGGATGCGGCCCGAGAAGATGTTCTTCTTGCCAGCCTTGGCCACCGTCAGCAGGCCTGCCTTGATGGCGTACAGCGGAATGGCGTGCACCAGGTCGCGCAGGGTCACGCCGGGCTGCATTTCGCCCTTGAAACGCACCAGCACCGATTCGGGCATGTCCAGCGGCATCACGCCCGTGGCGGCACCGAAAGCCACCAGACCGGAGCCTGCGGGGAAGGAAATGCCGATGGGGAAGCGCGTGTGCGAGTCACCGCCGGTGCCCACGGTGTCGGGCAGCAGCAGGCGGTTGAGCCAGCTGTGGATCACGCCGTCGCCGGGACGCAGGGCCACGCCGCCGCGGTTGCTGATGAAGGCGGGCAGTTCGCGGTGCGTCTTCACGTCCACCGACTTGGGGTAGGCGGCGGTGTGGCAGAACGATTGCATGACCAGGTCGGCCGAGAAGCCCAGGCAGGCCAGGTCTTTCAGCTCGTCGCGGGTCATGGGGCCGGTGGTGTCTTGCGAACCCACAGTGGTCATCTTGGGCTCGCAGTAGGTACCGGGGCGCACGCCCTGGCCTTCGGGCAGGCCGACGGCGCGGCCGACCATCTTCTGCGCCAGCGTGAAGCCGGCCTTGGTTTCCACGGGCGGCGTGGGCAGGCGGAACAGCGTGGAGGCACCCAGGCCCAGGAACTCGCGGGCCTTGGCGGTCAGGCTGCGGCCAATGATCAGGTTGATACGACCACCGGCGCGCACTTCGTCAAACAGCACGTCGCTCTTGAGTGCGAACTCGGCCACGGTTTCGCCGTTTTTGACGATCTTGCCGTCGTAGGGCATGACGTCGATGACGTCACCCATTTCGAGCTTGGAGACGTCCACTTCGATGGGCAGCGAGCCCGAGTCTTCTTGCGTGTTGAAGAAGATGGGGGCGATCTTGCCGCCCAGCGTGACGCCGCCAAAGCGCTTGTTGGGCACGAAGGGGATGTCCTGGCCGGTGGCCCAGACGATGGAGTTGGTGGCCGACTTGCGGCTCGAACCCGTGCCCACCACGTCGCCGACGTAGGCCACCAGGTGGCCCTTTTTCTTCAGGTCGTCGATGAACTGCATCGGGCCGCGCTTGCCGTCTTCTTCGGGCTTGAAGGCAGCGCCTTCGCGCGTGTTCTTCAGCATCGCCAGGTAGTGCAGCGGGATGTCGGGGCGGCTCCAGGCGTCGGGCGCGGGCGACAGGTCGTCGGTATTGGTTTCGCCCGGCACCTTGAACACGGTGACGGTGATCTTCTTCTCGACTTCGGGGCGGCTGGTGAACCACTCGGCGTTGGCCCACGACTCAATGACTTCCTTGGCCTTGGCATTGCCGGCCTTGGCCTTGGCAGCGACGTCGTTGAAGAAGTCGAACATCAGGAGCGTCTTCTTCAGCGCATCGGCGGCCACGCCCGCCACTTCGGCGTCGTCCAGCAACTCGATCAGCGGGTGCACGTTGTAGCCACCCACCATGGTGCCCAGCAGCTCAGTGGCCTTGGCCTTGGAGATCAGGCCCACCTTGACATCGCCGTGGGCGACAGCGGCCAGGAACGAGGCCTTGACCTTGGCGGCGTCGTCCACGCCCGGGGGTACGCGGTGCGTGAGCAGATCCATCAGGAAGGCGTCTTCGCCAGCGGGCGGGTTCTTGATCAGCTCGATCAGTGCGGCCACTTGGGCTGCATCCAGCGGCAGCGGGGGGATGCCCAGCGCTGCGCGCTCGGCCACGTGGTCACGGTAGGCTTGCAACATTTACTTTTTCTCCGGTTACTTCGATCTATTCAACGAGGGGCAGTTTTCATCCACCTGCGTGGGCATCACTTGGCGGGTGGCGCGTCCAGCAGGCTGGGAGGTGGAGTGATCTTGATGGCCTCTGCCACCACGATCTGTTCGGGGCTCATGCATTCATCGGCCAGACGCTGGCCTTTTTTCTGGTCCATGAGCATGGATTTGTTGGCGATCTGCAGCCACACGGCGCCGGCCTTCTGGTCTTCCAGGCGCACCGTGCCCGTGCTGGTGGTCACCGGGGACATGTGGTACTTGAAGCCTTTGCCGCCCACATGGAAATGCCCGGGCACATCCGGGTCGGCCAGCACACTGACGGTGGCGCCCAGTTCGCAGGGAATCTGCCCCACATGCACGCGCTCGGCAATGGCCAGTTCTTCGGTGGTGAGCACGGCCCGCGCCGCCATCAGGCCGGCAGCCACCTGGTTGGCCGCGCTCTTGAGCTGCACACGGCTGCTGGTGGGCTCTGCCTTGGCCACCACGGTCTTGGAACTGCTCTTGGCAACGGGTTTCTTGGCCACGGTGGCCTTGGTGGAAGCCTTGGGCTTGGCGGGCGCGGTCTGCGACTGGGCCAGGGCGAGGCCGGGCGCGAGAGCAATCAGGGCGGTTGCAAGCAGCATTTTCATGGGAGACCTCCAGCAGTAGGAATGGGTTCAGGTACAGGGTGACGCAAACCAGTGTTGCACAACAGGCGGCAAGGCTCGCCCGGTCTGGTGCGCCCTCTCCAGCACCTGCCAGAAGTAACGGTAGCTTGCGCGGTCGTGAAGAACACCTTCAAAACTGATCGGAGCCCAATCAGCATCAGCGGCTGCAGCTATTATTTTTGAAGCGCCCAGCACTTCATCCTGCGCAGGCGACAGGGCTTCGAGGATGGGCCGGATCTGCGCCGGGTGGATGCTCCACATGCGCGTGTAGCCCAGTTCGCGCGCAGCGCGGCTGGCGGCCGACTGCATGGCGGCCATGTCGCTGAATTCGGTCACCACGCAATGCGACGGCACCTTGCCATACGCATGGCAGGCCGACGCGATTTCCAGCTTGGCACGCACCACCAGCGGGTGCGTGAACTGCCCGGCCGAAGTCATGGCCGACGCAGGAATGGCACCGCCGTGGGCCGAAACAAAATCCATGAGCCCGAAGCTCAGGCTCTGCACGCGCGGGTGTGCAGCGATGTCGAAGGCGCGGTGCACCGCGCCCGGGGATTCGATCAGGGCATGCAGCGGCAGATGGGCCGCGCCTGCAAGCTCCAGCGCACGCTCTGCCACCAGGATGTCATCGACCGACTCGACCTTGGGAATCATGATGTGGCACAGCCGATGGCTGGCCTGACTGGCGATGGTCGCCATGTCGTTGGCGAACGCCGGGTGGTCCACCGGATGCACGCGCGCCGCGACCCGTGCGCCGGGTGCAGCTTCGCAGGCCAGTTGCGCGACGAGCGCCGCATGCTCGGATTCGGCGCCCACGGGGGCACCGTCTTCGCAGTCCAGCGTGACGTCGAAGACGCAGGCGCCGAACTCCTGCATCATCTCGGCCTGCAGTTGCAGGCTCTTGCGCATCCGCGCGGGGGCGCCGCTGTAGTGGTCACAGACCGGCAGCACCCCCGCCGCCGCCTGGGCACCCAGCAGGATGTCGCGCGGATGGGAGATGCCCCCCACGCTTGTCACTGCGTGTACGGCGCTGCCCCCCACGGGGGCCTTCGCGCCTTGGGGCGGCCCGGCGTCGCTCATGGATGCGGCTTACAGCAGGTGCTTGACGCCGTCCTGCTCGCCCTGCAGCTCGGCCAGGGTCTTGTTGATGCACTCTTGCGAGAAGGCATCGATCGGCAGGCCTTCGACGATCTTGTATTCGCCGCCTTCGCAGGTGACGGGGTAACCGAACATCACTTCAGCGGGAATGCCGTATTCGCCCTTGGACGGGATGCCCATGGTGACCCACTTGCCGTTGGTGCCCAGCGCCCAGTCGCGCATGTGGTCGATGGCGGCGTTGGCGGCCGAGGCAGCCGACGACAGGCCACGGGCGGCAATGATGGCGGCGCCACGCTTGCCCACGGTGGGCAGGAACACTTCAGCGTTCCAGACCTGGTCGTTGATGGTGTCCTTGACGGACTTGCCGTTCACGGTGGCGAAACGGTAGTCGGCGTACATGGTGGGCGAGTGGTTGCCCCACACGGCCAGCTTCTCGATGTCGCCCACGGCGCAGCCGATCTTGGCGGCGATCTGCGAGGCAGCGCGGTTGTGGTCCAGGCGCAGCATGGCGGTGAAGTTCTTGGCCGGCAGGTCAGGGGCCGACTTCATGGCGATGTAGGCGTTGGTGTTGGCGGGGTTGCCGACCACCAGCACGCGCACATTGCGCGAAGCCACTGCGTTCAGGGCCTTGCCCTGGGCGGTGAAGATCTGGGCGTTGGCGGCCAGCAGGTCGGCACGCTCCATGCCGGGGCCACGGGGACGGGCGCCGACCAGCAGGGCGTAGTCGGTGTCCTTGAAGGCGGTCATCGGATCGCTGTGGGCTTCGATGCCGGCCAGCAGCGGGAAGGCGCAGTCTTCGAGTTCCATGATCACGCCCTTGAGCGCGTTCTGGGCCTTTTCGTCCGGGATTTCGAGCAGTTGCAGGATGACGGGTTGGTCCTTGCCCAGCATTTCGCCCGAGGCGATGCGGAACAGAAGGGCGTAGCCAATTTGACCTGCGGCGCCGGTGATGGCCACGCGGACGGGCTTTTTGCTCATGGTGAGAACTCCAGGAAGTGAAGGGAACTGGTGAGTGTGTAGCGGTTGCCACCTGCGCCTGTTACCAGCAACACGTGCCCCGCGAACAGCGGAAGATTTTACCGCTGATTTCCGCAGTGCGTCAATTTGTCTTATGTCTTATATAAGATATGATCATGGTTCCGCGACACTCGCTTACAAACCGGACATCGACCCCGCACCTGTTTTCCGCACCATGTCGTCACAACCACTCCCCGCGATCGAACCCCCTGACACTCCGCAGGCCACGGCGGGGCTGCCTGCCCCCGCATTCAGCCCGCTCTACCAGCAGATCAAGGGCCTGATCCTGCAGAGCCTGCAGGCGGGCGAATGGAAGCCAGGTGAGGCCATTCCGAGCGAAATGGAGCTGGCGGCGCGCTTTCGCGTGAGCCAGGGCACGGTGCGCAAGGCCATCGACGAACTGGCGTCCGAAAATCTCGTCACCCGTCGCCAGGGCAAAGGCACCTTCGTGGCCACCCATGCCGAACGGCATGTGCAATACCGGTTCCTCAAACTGATGCCCGACAGCGGCGACGCCAGTGTCGAAGGCCCTGCCGAGCGCCACATCATTGACTGCAAGCGCGTGCGCGCCAGCGCCGATGTGGCCCGCGCCCTGGGGCTTCGCACAGGCGACCCGATGGTGCAGGCGCGTCGCATCCTGTCGTTCAGCGGCGTCCCCACCATCCTGGAAGACATCTGGCTCCCCGGCCAGGCCTTCAAGGGCCTGACCGCCGCCCAGATGGCCGGCTACCCCGGGCCGACCTACGCCATGCTGGAACTCGATTTTGGCGTGCGCATGGTGCGCGCCGACGAGAAAATCCGTGCCGTGCTGCCCGACGTCGACCAGGCCAGGCTGCTGCAGGTGTCCCCCGAGACCCCCTTGCTGAGCGTCGAGCGCATTGCCTACACCTACAACGATGTTCCCATGGAGTTACGGCGCGGGCTCTACCGCACCGACACACACCATTACCACAACGAACTGAACTGAAGATAACAGCCCCACACAGGCTCCCAGAGCGGAAAAAAACGGAAAATACCACCTGCATCAAACGCCACCTTGCTGCATTGCAATAGAATTTTGCACTTCGTTGCGCCCAAAATTACAAAGCAGTTACATCCACGAAAGCACTTGCCATGACCGAGCTAGCCAAAAAGCGGCCTGAATTCCGCAACATCAACGCCTTCAAGGACCTCACGACCTACCGCATGACGCCTGCGGCCTGGGTCTCCATCCTGCACCGGGCCAGTGGCGCCATCCTGTTTTTGTTGCTGCCGCTGGTGCTGTGGCTGTTCGATACCTCGGTGTCGTCCGAAATTTCGTTCGGGCGTTTCAAGGCCGCCTTTGAATCCGGTCTGGGCTTTGTACCCGGTTGGTTCCTCAAGCTGGTGGTGCTGGGCCTGATCTGGGGCTACCTGCACCACATGATTGCCGGCATGCGCCACCTCTGGATGGACATCAGCCATGACGCCGTGACCAAGCAGTTCGGCAAGTCGTCCGCCATTTTCACGCTCATCGTCAGCATCGGCCTGACGGTGGTCCTGGGCGCCAAGCTGTTCGGCCTGTACTGATAACCCGTGGCTCTGCCGCAACGGCCAGAGCCACACGACGACTGAGAGGAAAAAACCATGTCCAACTACGGATACAAGCGCACCGTCGTGGGTGCCCACTATGGCCTGCGAGACTGGCTGAGCCAGCGCGTCACCGCCGCCATCATGATCCTGTTCACGCTCGCCGTGATCGCCCAGGTCATCTTCAGCAAGGGCCCCGTGGGTTACGACCTGTGGGCCGGCATCTTTGCCGCACAGTGGATGAAGTTCCTGACCTTCTCCGTGATCATCGCGCTGGCCTTCCATGCATGGGTCGGCATGCGCAACATCTGGATGGACTATGTCAAGCCCGTGGGCCTGCGTCTGGTTCTGCAAGTCTTCACCATCGTCTGGCTCGTCGGCTGCGCGGGCTGGGGCTTCCAGGTTCTGTGGCGTCTGTGAACCCCACGCCAAATACCGCGACCAAAGGCTAAATCCATGAGCTACACCAACGCCAACATCACCAAGCGCAAGTTCGACGTCGTCATCATCGGCGCCGGCGGCTCCGGCATGCGCGCCGCCCTCGAACTCTCCCGTGCAGGCCTGAACGTGGCCTCGCTGTCCAAGGTGTTCCCCACCCGCTCGCACACCGTCGCTGCACAGGGCGGCGTGTCTGCATCCCTGGGCAACATGTCCGAGGACAACTGGCACTACCACTTCTACGACACCATCAAGGGCTCCGACTGGCTGGGCGACCAGGACGCCATCGAGTTCATGTGCCGGGAAGCACCCAACGTCGTGTACGAGCTGGAACACTTCGGTATGCCGTTCGACCGCAACCCCGACGGCACCATCTACCAGCGCCCGTTCGGCGGCCACACCGCCAACTACGGTGAAAAGCCCGTGCAGCGCGCCTGCGCAGCCGCCGACCGCACCGGCCACGCCATGCTGCACACGCTGTACCAGCAGAACGTGAAGGCCAAGACCAACTTCTTCGTCGAGTGGATGGCGCTGGACCTGATCCGCGACGCTGACGGCGACGTGGTCGGCGTGACCGCCATCGAAATGGAAACCGGCGACCTGTACGTCCTCGAAGCCAAGACCGTGCTGCTGGCCACGGGTGGCGCAGGCCGCATCTTCGCTGCTTCGACCAACGCCTTCATCAACACCGGCGACGGCCTGGGCATGGCGGCGCGCGCCGGCATCCCGCTGCAGGACATGGAGTTCTGGCAGTTCCACCCCACCGGCGTGGCCGGTGCCGGCGTGCTGCTGACCGAAGGCTGCCGTGGCGAAGGCGCCATTCTGCTCAACAGCAATGGCGAGCGCTTCATGGAGCGCTACGCGCCCACCCTGAAGGACCTGGCTCCGCGCGACTTCGTGTCCCGCTCGATGGACCAGGAAATCAAGGAAGGCCGTGGCTGCGGTCCGAACAAGGACTACGTGCTGCTCAAGCTGGACCACCTGGGTGCCGAGACCATCCACAAACGCCTGCCCTCGGTGTACGAGATCGGCGTCAACTTCGCCAACGTGGACATCACCAAGGAACCGATCCCCGTGGTGCCCACCATCCACTACCAGATGGGCGGCGTGCCGACCAACATCAACGGCCAGGTCGTCACGCACGACGGCACCCGCAACAACGTGGTCAATGGCCTCTACGCCGTGGGCGAATGCGCCTGCGTGAGCGTGCACGGCGCCAACCGCCTGGGCACGAACTCGCTGCTTGATCTACTGGTGTTCGGCAAGGCCGCCGGCCGCCACATCGTCGAGTTCAACAACAAGCAGAAGGAACACAAGCCCCTGCCCAAGGACGCAGCCGACCGCACGCTGGAACGCCTGAACCAGCTCGAAAAGTCCACCGGCGGCACCTACTCGCAGGCCCTGGCCGGCGACATCCGTGCGGCCATGCAGCAGCACGCGGGCGTGTTCCGCACCCAGGCCGGCATGGACGAAGGCGTCCAGAAGATCGCCGCGCTGCGCGAGCGCGTGGCGGGGGTGACCCTGCAGGACAAGTCCAAGGTGTTCAACACCGCCCGCATCGAGGCCCTCGAAGTGGACAACCTGATCGAAGTGGCCCAGGCCACCATGGTGTCGGCCGCCGCGCGCAAGGAATGCCGTGGCGCCCACACGGTGTACGACTACGAGAAGCCTGCCGACGACCCGACGGCACCGCTGGGCCGCAACGATGCCGAGTGGATGAAGCACACCCTGTGGCACAGCGCCAGCAACAGCCTGACCTACAAGCCGGTGAACCTCAAGCCCCTGACAGTGGACAGCGTTCCTCCCAAGGTCCGGACGTTCTAAACAGTAGCCCCACGAGAGCTGAACCATGCAAAAACGCACATTCCAAATCTACCGCTACGATCCGGACAAGGACGCCAAGCCCTACATGCAGACCATCGAGATCCAACTCGACGGCCACGAGCGCATGCTGCTCGACGCCCTGGTCAAGCTCAAGGAGCAGGATCCGACCCTGTCGTTCCGCCGCTCCTGCCGCGAAGGTGTTTGCGGCTCGGACGCGATGAACATCAACGGCAAGAACGGTCTGGCCTGCCTGACCAACATGAACACGCTGCCCGGCACCATCGTGCTCAAGCCCCTGCCCGGCCTGCCCGTGATCCGCGACCTGATCGTGGACATGACGCTGTTCTTCAAGCAGTACAACTCGATCAAGCCCTACCTGATCAATGACAACATCCCGCCCGAGAAGGAGCGCCTGCAGTCGCCCGAGCAGCGTGAAGAGCTCGACGGCCTGTACGAGTGCATTCTGTGCGCAAGCTGCTCCACGAGCTGCCCCAGCTTCTGGTGGAACCCCGACAAGTTTGTCGGCCCGGCCGGCCTGCTGCAAGCCTACCGCTTCCTCGCCGACAGCCGCGACGAAGCCACGGCCGAGCGCCTGGACAACCTGGAAGACCCCTACCGTCTGTTCCGCTGCCACACCATCATGAACTGCGTGGACGTGTGCCCCAAGGGTCTGAACCCCACGCGCGCCATTGGCAAGATCAAGGAATTGATGGTGCGTCGCGCCATCTGACGCGATACGCCTGCACAGCCATGGGTGAAACCTCGACCAACGAACTGCCAGCCGCCTCGCCGCTGCTGGATGCCCGCGCGCTCAGCAAGCTGCACTGGCGCTGCCGGCGCGGCCTGCTGGAGAACGATCTGTTCATCGAGCAGTTCTTCACCCGTTTTGAATCCACGCTGACCGAGCGCCATGCCCAGGGGCTGGCGGCGCTGATGGACCTTTCGGACAACGACCTGCTGGACCTGTTGCTGCGCAGGCGCGAGCCCGAAGGCGAACTCAATACCCCCACGGTATGCGAAGTGCTTGGCATGCTCAGACAGAGCGGCGCCCTCCCGGCGCACGCCTGACCTGCTCCAGCAGATTCACCAGACCCGATCATCGGAAACCTCAACAAGGACGTAGCAATGAAACTCGCTGACAATAAAGCCACCCTGTCGTTCAGCAACGGCAGCCCCAGTGTGGAAATGCCGGTCTACCAGGGCAGCATCGGCCCGGACGTGATCGACATCCGCAAGCTGTACGCTCAAACCGGCATGTTCACCTACGACCCCGGCTTCCTGTCGACGGCTTCGTGCCAGTCCGCCATCACCTACATCGATGGCGACAAGGGCGAGCTGCTGTACCGCGGCTACCCCATCGAGCAGCTGGCCACCCACTGCGACTACCTCGACACCTGCTACCTGCTGCTCAAGGGCGAACTGCCCAACACCGCCGAGCGCGCCGACTTCCACAAGCGTGTGCTGCAGCACACCATGGTGAACGAGCAGATGCAGTTCTTCCTGCGTGGTTTCCGCCGCGACGCGCACCCCATGGCCGTGCTGACCGGCCTGGTGGGCGCCATGTCGGCCTTCTACCATGACAGCACCGACATCAACAACCCGCAGCACCGCGACATCGCCGCGATCCGCCTGATCGCCAAGATGCCCACGCTGGTCGCCATGGCCTACAAGTACGGCAAGGGCGAGCCCTACATGTACCCCCGCAACGACCTCTCCTACGCAGGCAACTTCCTGCGCATGATGTTCGGCACGCCCTGCGAGGACTACAAGGTCAACCCGGTGATCGAGCGCGCCATGGACCGCATCTTCATCCTGCACGCCGACCACGAGCAGAATGCATCCACCTCCACCGTGCGCCTGTGCGGTTCCTCGGGCACCAACCCGTTCGCCGCGATCTCGGCTGGCGTGGCCTGCCTGTGGGGCCCTGCCCACGGTGGTGCCAACGAGGCCTGCCTGAACATGCTGGAAGAAATCCAGGCCATGGGCGGCGTGTCCAAGGTCGGCGAGTTCATGGAGAAGGTCAAGGACAAGAACTCCGGCGTCAAGCTGATGGGCTTCGGTCACCGCGTGTACAAGAACTACGACCCCCGCGCCAAGCTCATGCAGGAAACCTGCAATGAAGTGCTGGCCGAGCTGGGTCTGGAAAACGACCCGCTGTTCAAGCTGGCCAAGGAGCTGGAGAAGATCGCCCTGGAAGACGACTACTTCGTGCAGCGCAAGCTCTACCCGAACGTGGACTTCTACTCCGGCATCGTGCAGCGCGCCATCGGCATTCCGGTGAACCTGTTCACCGGCATCTTCGCCCTGGCCCGCACCGTGGGCTGGATCGCCCAGCTGAACGAAATGATCAGCGACCCCGAGTACAAGATCGGCCGTCCGCGCCAGCTGTTCACCGGCTCGCCACGCCGCGACGTCAAGCCCCTGGGCCAGTGATGGCTGCGGCGCCCGGCGCCGCCACTGCCCCGCAAAACCCGCCGCGATCCGGCGGGTTTTTTCATGGCGACTCCCAACCGGGAATGGATACCATTCCCCCGCAGGACTTTTTCCGATCATCCAGCGCTTGGCTGTTTTGCGCTGTTGCGCTCGCATTGGAAGTCGTCGCGCCCCCGCCAACCCCATTGACCCGAAGGATCCCCCATGAAATCCCGCGCCGCCGTCGCCTTCAAAGCCGGAGAACCCCTGCAGATCGTCGAGATCGACGTGGCTCCGCCGAAAAAAGGCGAGGTGCTCATCCAAATCACCGACACGGGCGTCTGCCACACCGACGCCTTCACGCTCAGCGGCGAAGACCCCGAAGGCCTGTTCCCGGTGGTGCTCGGCCATGAGGGCGCGGGCATCGTCGTCGAGGTGGGTGAAGGCGTGACCAGCGTCAAGCCCGGCGACCATGTCATTCCGCTCTACACCGCCGAATGCGGCGAATGCCTGTTCTGCAAGAGTGGCAAGACGAACCTGTGCGTGGCCGTGCGCGCCACACAGGGCAAGGGCGTGATGCCCGACGGCACCTCGCGTTTCAGCTACAACGGCCAGCCGATCTACCACTACATGGGCTGCAGCACCTTCAGCGAATACACCGTGGTGGCCGAGGTCTCGCTCGCCAAGGTCAACCCCCATGCCAACCCCGAGCAGGTCTGCCTGCTGGGCTGTGGCGTGACCACGGGCCTCGGCGCTGTCAAGAATACCGCCAAGGTGCAGGAAGGCGACAGCGTGGCCGTGTTCGGCCTGGGCGGTATCGGCCTGGCGGTGATCCAGGGCGCCAAGCTGGCCAAGGCGGGCCGCATCATCGCCATCGATACCAACCCCTCCAAGTTCGACCTGGCCCGCACCTTTGGCGCCACCGACTGCATCAACCCCAAGGACTTTGACAAGCCCATCCAGCAGGTCATCGTCGAGATGACGACCTGGGGCGTGGACCACAGCTTTGAGTGCATCGGCAACGTGAACGTGATGCGCGCCGCGCTCGAATGCGCGCACCGGGGCTGGGGCCAGTCCGTCATCATCGGCGTGGCGGGCGCAGGCCAGGAGATCAGCACCCGCCCCTTCCAGCTCGTCACCGGCCGCAAGTGGCTGGGCACGGCATTTGGCGGCGTCAAGGGCCGCAGCGAGCTGCCCGGCATGGTGGAAGACGCCATGGCCGGCAAGATTCAGCTGGAGCCGTTCGTGACCCACACCATGGGCCTGCAGGACATCAACCACGCCTTTGACCTGATGCACGAAGGCAAGTCGATCCGCTCGGTGGTGAAGTACGCCGCCTGACAATCCACATCAAAAACAATAGCGGCCAGCGCTTGATTTCAGGATATTTCGGGATTAATTCACTCTGAAAATGTGATTCATCAAGAGCCAGCAGCTATCTATTCGAGAGCAATCACCCATGTCCTCTCCCTTTGAACTCCTGGGCAGCCACGCCTGTTTTGGCGGCGAGCAGCGCTTCTACCGGCACGACGCGGCCACCATCGGCTTGCCGATGAAGTTCTCGGTGTACCTGCCGCCCCAGGCCCGGCAGGGCCCCGTGCCCGCCCTGCTCTACCTCGCGGGCCTGACCTGCACCGAAGAAACCTTCATGGTCAAGGCCGGCGCCCAGCGCCGGGCGGCCGAGCTGGGCCTGGCACTCATCGCGCCCGACACCAGCCCGCGCGGCGCGAACCTGCCCGGCGAGGCAGACCACTGGGATTTTGGCGTAGGTGCAGGCTTTTACCTCGACGCCACCGCAGCGCCCTGGGCACGCCACTGGCGCATGGAAAGCTATCTGATGCAGGAGCTGCTGCCCCAGGTGGCGGCGCAGCTGCCCATCGACGCCGAGCGCCTGGGCATCACGGGCCACTCGATGGGCGGGCATGGGGCGCTCACCCTCGCGCTGCGGCACCCGGGGCGCTTCCGGTCGCTGTCGGCCTTGGCCCCGATCTGCGCGCCCACCCAGTGCCCCTGGGGCGAGAAGGCCTTCACCGGCTACCTCGGCGCCGACCGCACGGCCTGGCTGGAGCACGATGCCACCGTGCTGATGCAGAACCAGCCCATCGCCCCCTACCCTGCGGGCATCCTCATCGACCAGGGCCTGGCGGACCCATTTCTGCCCGAGCAACTGCACCCGCATCGCCTGGAGGAAGCCTGCGCGCAGATCGGCCAGCCGCTGGAGCTGCGCCGCCACGCGGGCTACGACCACGGCTACTACTTCGTGCAGACCTTCATCGCCGACCACCTGCAGCACCACGCCCGGAGCCTTTTGCCGCCCACCCCATGATGCCCGGATTGACCGCGCTCGGCAGTGCGAGATTCGCGATGCTCTACAGTCTCGCCCTTTGCAACTCCCTCCCGAGGTACTGCCATGGCGCGCAAGCCCCAGATCATCCTGTCATCGCTCGACCTTGACCGCATCGAGGCCCTGCTCGCCGCGATTCCCGCCAGCGTGTTTCCTGGCAAGGCGGACCTGCAGGCCGAACTGGACCGCGCCGACGTGGTGGCGCCCGAAGAAATTCCGCCGAACGTGGTGACGATGAACTCCACCGTGCAGTTCACCATCGTCGAGACCGGCAAGGAGTTCTGCCTGACGCTGGTCTACCCGCGCGACATGGACGGCAGCGCCGACCGCCTGTCGATCTTCGCCCCCGTGGGCAGCGCCCTGCTGGGCCTGGCGGTGGGCGACGAGCTGGCATGGCCGGGGCCCGGCGGCAAGCCCATGACGGTGAAAGTCAAGGCCATCGTGTACCAGCCCGAGAGCGCAGGCGAACTCCACCGCTGATCCGTGCAATTGTTCCTGTGCAGCCAAAGCGGCTTGGAGCGACAATGGCAATCCATGTCCACTCCCATGTTGCCCGAACCGCCCCACCACCAGCCCTTCGACCCCAACTCCACCACCGCCTTCCAGCGGCGCATGGAGCGGGCGCCGGAGTGGTTCTGCTCGTTTCTTGCCGGCAACAGCCGCGAGAAGACGCGTCTGCGCAGCGAAATGGCGGTGATGAAGGGCTCGGTGGTGTGGCTGGTGCGCCAGCGCCGCCAGGGGCAATGGAGCGCCCAGGAGCGTGCCCACCTGCGCCAGGTCATGCGCTCGGCCTCTTCGGTCAGCCCTTACCTGATCATCTGGGTCATTCCGGGCTCAATGCTGCTGCTGCCCTTCATGGCATGGTTCATCGACTCGCGGCGCAAGGGCCGCAGCCCCTCGGAACCCCTGTGAAAAGCACTTGCGCGGCCTGACCCCAGGCGTCACAGCACCCCGTCAGACAGCGCCACCAGCATGCCAGCACCCACCAGACTGGCTTGCCAGCGCAAGGCCAGCGCCCAGGTGGGCGCGGGGCGTTCCACGGTCCGGTACAGCAGGCGCCCGGCGGCCAGCGACAGACCAAAGGCCGCCAGCATGCCCAGCGCATTGGCCCAGACCGCCGTGGGCCACACCTGGTGCACCAGTGCGTTGACCAGCAGACAGACCGGAAAGTGCACCAGAAAGACGGAGTACGACATCTGCCCCAGGCGCTGCAGCAGCGCCACCGCCAGCCCGGCGGGCAGGGTCCACGGGCGCCGCAGCGCCCAGGCCAGGCCCAGCGCGCTCACCAGCGCCACCAGAATGCGCGCACGGAAATCCAGCGCCAGCGCCAGCGCACCCAGCACGGCCATGCCCCCCAGCCACAGCGCCGGGCGCCTGGAACCCACCGCCCAGAAAGCCATCACGCCCAGGCCGTAGGCGCCCATGAAATACAGGGCCCACATGTCCAGCCCGCTGTGGCGGTTGAAGACCAGCAGCGAAGCCGCCGTGCCCGCCACCACCAGCACACGCACCAGCAGCACGCGCTGCCCCGGCGCCAGCCCCGGCAAGGCCCGCACACCGGCCAGCAACAGCACCAGCAGCGCAAAAAGCTGGAAATCGATGGCCACGTACCAGACACCGGCCGACAGCGCCTCTTCGCCCACGATGTCCTGCAGCAGCAGGGCATTGGCCAGCAACTGCGGCAGGCTGGGTTCGGCGGGCACGCTGGGGTGCGCAAACCAGGGCCGCACCAGCGCCGCCACCAGCACCGCCACCAGCAGAGCCACGGCATACGGAATGGCCAGGCGCACATAGCGCCGCGCGACCTGCAGCGGCGCGCTGTCAAAGCGCGCCAGCCCCTGGGGCGCAAGGCTGGCCATCGCCAGATAGCCCCCCAGCACCAGAAACACCTGCACCGCCATGCGCCCGTATTCGTAGAGCCAGGCCAGCACGCCCGGAAACCACGCCATGGCCACGTCCGACATGGGCCCATAGAACGCCAGGTGGTGCCAGACGATGGTGGCGCAGGCCAGCCCCTTGAGCGTGTCGATCAAGGGGCTGCGTGGTGCGGCGGAAGACATGCGGTATCGGCGTGTGGGTGGTGCGAAAAGCCATCGGGCGCGCCGCAAAGGGCGCGGGCGCCTGGCCCGGAAGCGGGCGGAGCCGCTCCGAAAGCGCAGAATTTTAGCATTTTTGGGCTTTTGATCTTATTGGGCATGCGCGAGCAGCTATCGAAACAGTAGCAAATACAACCAACTTGGGGCATGCCTGCGCCATGCGCCCCGGTATGGCGCAGTTTTTGCTTCGATTCAGTGCAACACGGGTGCATCCCCAGCGGATGCACCAGAACGGTTCACATCAAGGCACAAGGGAAGTCATGGAATCACTCAAACAGGGCACGGACACGCTGTTCATCCTGCTCGGCGCCATCATGGTTCTGGCCATGCACGCCGGCTTTGCGTTTCTGGAGCTAGGCACGGTCCGCAAGAAAAACCAGGTGAACGCCCTGGTGAAGATCCTGGTCGATTTTTCGGTCTCCACCGTGGTGTATTTCGCCGTGGGCTATGGCGTGGCCTATGGCACGCATTTCTTCGTGGGGGCCGAAACCCTGGCCCAGCAGAGCGGCTATGCGCTGGTCAAGTTCTTCTTTTTGCTGACCTTCGCTGCGGCCATTCCGGCCATTGTCTCGGGCGGCATCGCCGAGCGGGCCAAGTTCTGGCCGCAATTGCTGGCAACAGCTGCCATCGTCGGTTTTGTCTACCCGTTTTTCGAGGGCATAGCCTGGAACCAGCATTTCGGCGTGCAGGCCTGGATCAAGGCAGTCACAGGGGAAGAGTTCCACGATTTCGCAGGCTCCATCGTGGTGCACGCCGTGGGCGGCTGGATCGCCCTGCCCGCCGTGCTGCTGCTGGGCTCGCGCGCCAACCGCTACCGCAAGGACGGCGCCATCTCGGCGCACCCGCCGTCCAGCATTCCGTTTCTGGCGCTGGGCTCTTGGGTGCTGGTGGTGGGCTGGTTCGGCTTCAACGTGATGAGCGCGCAGTCACTGGACAAAGTCTCCGGCCTGGTCGCCGTGAACTCGCTCATGGCCATGGTGGGCGGCACGCTGGCGGCGCTGGTGCTGGGCAAGAACGACCCCGGCTTCGTGCACAACGGCCCGCTGGCGGGCCTGGTGGCGGTGTGCGCGGGCTCCGACCTCATGCACCCGCTCGGTGCACTGGTGGTGGGCGCCGTGGCCGGCGGCATCTTCGTGGTCATGTTCACGCTCACGCAGAACCGCTGGAAGATCGACGACGTGCTGGGCGTCTGGCCCCTGCACGGCCTGTGCGGCACCTGGGGCGGGCTGGCGGCGGGCATCTTTGGCAGCAAGGTCCTGGGCGGGCTGGGCGGCGTGGCGTTCACCGGCCAGCTCATCGGCACGGCCATGGGGGTGGCCTGGGCGCTTCTCGGAGGGGCCGTGGTGTACGGCATACTGAAGGCCACGCTGGGCCTGCGCCTGTCGCAGGAAGAAGAGTACGACGGCGCAGACCTTTCCATCCACAAGATCAGCGCCACCCCCGACCGCGAAGTCAGCTGGTAAGCCTGCGGCGCTTTCTCTGACAGGCCGTGCGCCCTGCATGGGCTATACCCGGGGTGTCAGCCTGCCCCACCCGCCGCACACCATGCCTTCGCACACCGCACCCTTGGCACGCACCCGCCCCCTGGCACACCCGGGGTGGCGCGCCTGGCTGAGCGCCGCCGCACTCTGCCTGGCAGCGGGCTGCACAGGGCTGCCGCAGGAGGTGGAGCGCCCCGTCAGCCAGGCGCTGGCAACGCCAGGCAGCACCGCCCTGGGCCAGCTGGTGCAGGAGCGCCGCGCCAGCGCCGGTGCGCGCCCCGCTTCCGGATTCTTGCTGCTCAGCGGGCCGCAGGCCGCCTACGGCAGCCGCCTGGCCCTGGTGGAGGCCGCACAGAAAACGCTCGACCTGCAGTACTACGCCATTCACGCCGACGCGAGCTCCGAGCGGCTGCTGCGCGGGGTGGCGGCCGCAGCCCGCCGGGGTGTGCGCGTGCGCATCCTGCTGGACGACTTTCACAGCACCGGCCGCGACGCGCAGGTGATGCGCCTGGCCTTCGTGCCCAACATCGAAATGCGCATGTTCAACCCGCTGACCGGCGCCCGGGGCTCGGCGCTGGGCCGCATGTTCAGCATGCTGGGCGACTTTGACCGCGTGCAGCAACGCATGCACAACAAGCTTTTCATTGCCGACAACGCCATGGGCGTGACGGGCGGGCGCAATCTGGGCGACGCCTACTTCGGCCATGCCGAGTCGGGCAATTTTGTCGATCTGGACGTGCTGGCCGCAGGCCCCGTGGTGCAGGAACTCTCGCGCAGCTTCGACAGCTACTGGAACAACCAGCGCGCCTATCCGGTGCAGTCCCTCGTCACCCGCAAGGAGCTGGACGCCATGCGCAGGCACTTCAAGACCCTGGACGCCCGGGCGCATGAGCCGTCAGACGATGTGCCCCACGGCGCCACAGGGCAGCCAGGCCCGCCGCCTGCCACCGCTGCCCAGCGCGAGCACATTCGTGCGCAACCCCCCATGGACCTGGCCCAGGCGGCCTTCATCTGGGCACCCGCCGCCGTGCTGGTGGACCAACCCGCCAAAATTCCCGCCGATGGCCAGGCCACCACGGCCCCGCTGCCCGAGCAGTCACCCGCCCGGGCCACCCCGCTGGCCATCACGGCGCGCGCAGCACGCGGTGCACGGCCCGCAGCCCCGGCCCCGGCGGCGCCCGCCACCCGCGCAGACAGCGACACCCTGCATGCACAGGCCAGCACCGACACCGTGGTCGACGGGCTGCTGCAGCTCATGGGCCATGCACGCAAGGACGTGCTCATCATCTCGCCCTATTTCGTGCCGGGCGCCGACATGAAGCAGGCATTTGCCGCCGCCCGAGCGCGGGGCGTGCGGGTGCGGGTGCTGACCAACTCCCTCGCCTCCAACGACGCCCCCATCGCACACGCGGGCTACGCCCGCCACCGGCCCGATCTGCTGGCACTGGGTGTCGAGCTGTATGAAATGCGCAGCGAGCAGACCAGCCTGCGCGGCGCCTTCAGCGCCTCGGGCGGCCTGGGCGGCTCGGGCGCCAGCGGCAGCTCGCGTGCCATGCTGCACACCAAGCTGCTGGTGATCGATGGGCAACTGCTGGCGGTGGGATCGATGAACCTGGACATGCGCTCGCAGCGGCAGAACACCGAAATCGCGCTGCTCATCCGCAGCACGGCGCTCTCAATCCAGGTCACCGAGAGCATCGAGCAGGCCCTGAGCGCTCAAGCCTGGCAGGTCACGCTGACCCCGGAGCAGCGCCTGCTGTGGCGCCCCCCCCAGGGCAGCGGATTGGAAGACAGCAGCACCGAGCCCGACGCCAGCCTGCCGCTGCGGCTCATCCTTATGCTGCTGGGGCCCCTGGCGCCTGACCATCTGCTGTAGCGCCCACCCGTGGCAAGGCATCGAGCCACCACGAGATGGCCTGCTGGTCCGTCAGGGTGCGCACCTGCTGGTAGGCCTGCTCGGCCTCGGAAAAGCGCCTTCGCATCAGGTTGAGCCACTGCTTCAGCCGCCCGGCGCGCTGGCGCGGCTCCAGGTGCTCGCACACCAGCCGCCAGAAGTCCTGCAGGTGCGGCAGCAGGTCGGCCCACTGCACGGCGTCGCTGCCCGGGCGCCCGGCGTCCACGGCGCGCAGGGCCCGCGCCAGCCCCGGGTCGGCCACCATGCCCCGGCCCAGCATGAGGGCGTCGCAGCCCGAGACGGCGCGGCAGCGCTGGGCATCCTCCACCGTCCAGATCTCGCCATTGGCCACCACCGGCACCGACACTGCCGCACGGATGGCCGGAATCTGCTCCCAGTAGGCCGGCGGCCGGTAGCCGTCGAGCTTGGTGCGCGCGTGCACCACGATCTCGCACGCCCCGCCGGCCTGCATGGCCTGGGCGCATTCCAGCGCCAGGCTGGCGTCGTGAAAGCCCAGGCGCATCTTGGCGGACACCGGCAGGTGCGCAGGCACCGCACGGCGCACGGCCGCCACCAGGGTGGCAATGCGCTCGGGCTCCTGCAACAGTGCCGCACCGCCGCCATGGCGGTTGACCACCTTGGCCGGGCAGCCAAAGTTCAGGTCAATGCCCTCTGGCCCCAGCGCGGCCAGCCGCGCGGCGTTTTCGGCCATGCACACCGGGTCGGAGCCGAGCAACTGCGCGCGCACCGGCACCCCCGCCAGGGTGCGCCCGCCATGGTGCAGCTCGGGCACGTAGCGCAGGAACACCTTGTCGGGCAGCAAGGTGCCGGTGATACGGATGAACTCGGACACGCACCGATCCACCCCACCCACGCGCGTGAGCACATCGCGCAGCACAAAGTCGAGAAGGCCCTCCATCGGGGCGAGCAGCAGGGTCATGGCGGGTGGTTCAGGCGGCGGAAAGTACAGCCCAGGCTGAAAATTTACAGTAAAAATGGCATCAAAGCCAATAAATACAAGCGCTATAAGCTACTATTTTAGTAGCATTCATTCACCCTGCTCATCCGGCCTTCTTGACCCAATGGTGTTCGCGCGGGGCACCTGGCCATGACCGACGGCGGTAATCGGGAGCGGCCAGCAACGGAGGCGGGAACCTGCAAGCGCCATTTGACGGCGATCGGTGTGGATGGGTTAGCCCTCACTGCGCTGGAACTCCATCGTCCAGTTTGTTTCCCAGGTGCTGCCGCCGTCACCCGAGAAGGCCTGCTCCCACCGCGGATTGCCGCCCGGATTGGCGTGCCAGGTGAAGCGAACCCGGATGGGCAACCCCTCCAGCGTGTCGTTGGCATAGAACACACCGATGTGATTGGCGAAAGTCCCCACCACCGGAACGTCGAGGCTGTGCGGCGCACGCCCGTCGAGCCACCAGATGGACCACGACTGCGATGTCGGGTCAAAGGAACGAAAGGCCGCCGCACGCACTTGCTCTTGAGGAAAGCAGAGCAGGTTGTCTTCGACATTGCCGAACCCACCGAGGATTTTCCGCGTGGAAGATATGCCCTCGAACTCAGTCCACTCGGTGCACCCTGTGAGGCGCGAGTTCAACCTACGGTGATGCACCCGCCAGTCGCCAATGATGAAATCGAAGTCCGAGGGGGGTATCACTGGATTGGAGGTCAACATAAACGCCTTGGACGGTAAGCGCGGGATTTGTCAGAAGGCCTGAGTAGAAGTGACCGGCGGGCAGCAGGCATTGGGGAAACTATAGCGTGCGAATCGCTGGAGCAGATGCGCACGACGGGTAACTTTCGAGCCATGAACCTGTCAAGCTGCGCGAACCATCACACCGGCTGCGCATGTGATCCGTCTCCAGCATCCATCAGCGCCCGAAAGTCGCAACCGAATGCAAGGGGTCATCAAGGCGTCATCCAAGGCTGGTGCAATCGTGGGCAAGACCATCCCTGCACCCCATGATGCTGCTCAAGACCGAAAAAGCCCGCCAAGAACTCATGCCCGGCGTGCGCTCCCTGAGCCTGCGCGAACGCTCCCTGCTGTTGCTCGCCGACGGCAAGCCCCTGCATGAATTGCAGGCCATGTACCACGGCGTGGGCCGCCAGATTGTCGATGACCTGATGCGTGCCGGCTACCTCCAGCCTGCAGGCCCCGAACTATGCGATCAGGTTCCTGCGGCTGCCATGCCCTCCGTGGTGCTGGCGCCGCACGCACCGCTGCGCTCGCTGGCGGGCACGCGCATGTACCTGTTCGATATCTGCGAGCGCATGTTTGCGCGGCGCAACCCCCAGCTGGCCGATCAGTACCACGCTGCCCTGCGCGATGCGCGCGACCGCTGGAGCATGCTCGATGTGGGCGAGGCCATGCTGGAAGAGGTGGGCTACCTGGCCGGTGCCGAACGGGCAGATGCCATTCGCGAGCGCATGGCGCAGCTGCTGCCCCTGGACGCACCGGCGCTCAGCCACTGATACGGTCTTGCCTTCAAACGGTTAACGTCGTTGGGTCGCCTTGCCGTGCTAAAGCACTGATCGTGGGCCCCCCGCCTGGTTATCCGATGGAATGCAAAACCGTATGACCGGCACGCTTCAGGCGGCCACCAGCCGCCAGAGCGAGGTCACTTCGGCAGCGCGTGCCGCATGCAGGGCGTCGGCCGCGTCCTGGGCCTTGGCATGGTGTGGGCGCACGTCTTCGCGGCCCAGCACGCGCAGGCCTGCGGCGGTGATCCATTCCAGCAGTTGCTCGCGCGTGCGCAGGCCCAGGTGTTCGGCCAGGTCGGACAGCACCAGCCAGCCTTCGCCGCCGGGCTCCAGGTGCTCGCGCAGCCCGGCCAGAAAGCCTTGCAGCATGCGGCTGCCTTCGTCGTACACGGCCTGCTCGATGGATGAGCTGGGCCGCGCCGGCAGCCAGGGTGGGTTGCAGACCACGAGCGGCGCGCGCCCGGGCGGGAACAGGTCGGCCTCCAGCAGCTCCACCCGGCCCTGCAGGCCCAGGCGTTGCAGGTTGTCCTGCGCGCAGGCCAGGGCGCGCGGCGCCTGCTCGGTGGCCACAATGCGGCGCACGCCGCGGCGCGCCAGCACGGCGGCCAGCACACCGGTGCCGGTGCCGATGTCGAACGCGAGTTCCTTGGAAGGCAGCGGTGCCTGGGCCACAAGGTCGATGTATTCGCCCCGCACCGGCGAGAACACGCCGTAGTGCGGGTGGATGCGGTTGTCCGGCCCGGCGCCCAGGGCAGGAATCTCCACCCCCTTCTTGCGCCACTCGCGCGCGCCGACAAGGCCCAGCAGCTCGCGCAGCGCCACCACGCTGGCCTCGCCCGTGGCCGGGCCCCAGGCCTCCTGGCAGGCGGCGCGCCAGTCGGGCGCACGGCGCAGGTCGATCGAATAGTCGCCCTCGACCGGTATCACCAGCGCCGCCAGCGTGCGCGCGCGTTGCGACTGCGCCTGGCGGTGCAGGTGGAACTGCTCGGCCGGGGTGGCAGCGGCCATTTTTTTCGCTGCCTTGGCCGCTGCCTTTTCAGGCTTGCGGTCGGTGCGGCGCATCAACGCCTGCAGCAACTGGCGCGCATTCTGAAAATCGCCCCGCCATAGCAAAGCGGTGCCCGCGCAGGCCAGTCGGTAGGCGCTGTCGGCCGACATCGTGTCGTCGGCCAGCACCACGCGGCGCGGCGCCGGGGCGCCGCTCTCGGAACGCCAGCGCGCGTTGCGCACCTCGCCCTGTTCGTTCCATTCGATCATTGCTACCTTTAGTTGATGGGGCGCTTGAGGCGCACTTCTTCAATCTTGACACCGCCGACCACAGCGGTCTTGGCGGTGGACATTTCGCGCTTGAAGCCGGCCATCTCGTGAAAGCGCAGCGCGCGCTCATTGCGCAGCGGCACCCAGGCGGTGACATTGGTGCAGCCTTCTTCCTGCAGGCCGTCGCGCGCGGCATCCCACAGGGCCAGGCCCACGCCTTTGCTCCAGTGGGTGGGGGCTGCGTAGATGGCCCAGATTTCGCCGGTGGTGGGGCGCGATTTTTCGTCGCGCGAGCGGTCGAAACCGACAAAACCGACGATCTTCTCGTCTTCCACCGCCACCTGCACCTGGGGCTCGCAATATTCAATGGCTTCACGCCAGTAGGCCTGGCGCTTCTCCACGGAGAGGGTTTTCAACTGATCGTCAGGCACCAGGCCTTTGTAGACCGCCTGTGCGGCAATGGTGTGGATCTGGGCAATGGCTTTTGCATCGCGAAGCGTAGCGGGACGAACCTGAATACTGGACATGAAAAAACCGACCGAAAACGGACAACGAAAAAGAAAACGGAGCGGCATTGTCGCCGCAAACGGTTTTCGCACCCGTGGAAGCCCATGCCAAGCCCCTCGTCGGCACTCTTGCAAGCCCTGTTTTCAGTGGTCCGGGCAGGCACCGGTTTTGACGCGCTGCAACATGCCGCAGCGGGCCGCTGGCCTATCTCTGGCCTACGCCCGGGCGCCCGAGAGCGAGGCCCCAGCCGCACTGGCGGAGGCCGGCATGGCCCGGTGCACCTGGGCGCGTTTGTTGCGCAGACGCGGCACATGCACCGCCGGAGGTTCCCCGTTGATGGCAGAGATGCACAGCACCAGCGTGACGGTGTGCGAGCCCTCCTCGCGGTCGTCGCCGGCATAGGCACGGTAGCTGCCATTGCCCTGCCCGTGGCTGCGGGGCACGGTATGAAAAGCCACGCGTGCCCCACCCACGCGCTGGCCACCGAAGGGCAGCACACGCAGCCTCGCATCGCGGTCCAGCGCCAGCCCCAGATGGCCGTCGCGGTTGATCAGGTCGGTGCGGATGGCACGCCAGGTCTGTCCCTCATCGGTGGACAACTGCCAGGTGCCTGCCTGGGCGTCCAGGTGCTCAATCACCACCCCGGCCGCCACCGGCATGCCGGGGCAGTTCTGCTCGACGATGCGGGCCAGCGTATTGCCCCCCAGACCCGTGCAGCCCTGGGACGCACCCGAAACCCCCGATGGCCGTTCCCCGCCGCAGCAGGAGACGTGAGAGAGGGCGGAACCGTGGTGGAGTGCGTGGGCAGTCATGGGATACCTTTGATACCGGGGGGGCAGGACGAAGATCGGCGCATTGGCGCGCACCTCCTGTGCATTTCAATGCTTGACAGAAAGTCTAAAAAGCGAACGACCGTTCGTCTATCGCCCAAATGGACTAGCCCGCAGCCCCGCGTTGTGCGTAATACTTGCCGTATGACTGCCCGCCTTTTGCTCGTGGATGACCACAACCTGTTCCGCACAGGGCTTCGCCTGATCGTCCAGGACCATCCCGGCGTGGGCACGATTGCCGAGGCGGGCTCCATCGCCGATGCCTGCGCGCTGCAACTGTCCGACACCGATCTGGTGTTGCTGGACATCCAGTTGCCCGGCATGAGCGGCCTCGACGGCCTGCGGCTGCTGCGCCAGGCCTGCCCCAAGGCGCGCATCGTGCTGGTTTCAGCCAGCGTGGCGCCCGATGCGATCCATGAGGCGCGCGTCCGAGGCGCCGATGGTTTTCTGCCCAAGTCCGCCAGCGCCGAGGACATCCTGGAGGCCATCACCTGCGCCCTGGCGGGCCAGCCCTGTTTTCCGATCAACAGCGGCAACAGCGCCACCACGCGCGGCCCGGACACACCCTCGCTGACGGCGCGCCAGCTCGACGTGCTGTGCCTGCTCTGCACCGGCAAGCCCAACAAAGTCATCGCGCGCGATCTGGGCCTGAGCGAGAACACCGTGCGGGTGCATGTGGCGGCCATCTTTGCCCAACTGGGCGTCAACAGCCGCAGCGCCGCCTTGCTCGCGGCGCAGCGCCTGGGCCTGTCCACCCCCCAGCTTCATGACGCCCTCTGAGGCCCTGCCGGCGCAGCCGAACGCCGCCCACCCGCCCACCCGCCTGGGATGGCCGGTGTGGGAACGCGATGAGGTGCTGCGCGAACAGGTGGCCCTGCTGCGGCAGAACTTTCCGATGACGCTCTTGGCGTCGCTGGCCACGGCACTGGGCACGCTGTGGGTCATGGCGCGCGTGGCCGATCCA
This sequence comes from Burkholderiales bacterium RIFCSPLOWO2_12_FULL_65_40, assembly GCA_001770955.1. Taxonomy (GTDB): domain Bacteria; phylum Pseudomonadota; class Gammaproteobacteria; order Burkholderiales; family Burkholderiaceae_C; genus Simplicispira. The sequence continues at coordinate 89,440 of MESL01000031.1, forward strand.
CAGGCCACCGCCGTGTGGCTGGTGTCGCACGCGCTGGTGGTGGCTGGGGTGTACATCACCGTGCGTGGCATCGCCCCTTTCACCGAGCCAGCTCGGAAGGGCGCCCGCAAGCTGATCGCCTGCATGGCCGCCATGGGGCTGAGCTGGGGGAGCCTCGGGTACGTGGTGCTTTACTGGGGCACCTCCGACAGCGTGATCTACGCCATCGGCATCATCAGCACGGTGTCGTCCGGCGCGCTGGGGCTGGGGGCACCTTTGTACCGTGCCTATGTCACCTACCTCACCAGCGCCATCGGCGGCGTGATGATTGCGGTGGCGCTGGGGGGCGGGCCGGTGATGTGGCCCGCACTGTTTCTGGTGGCGGTCTATTACGCACTCACCTGCATGCAGGCGCACACCGCCGACCAGGCCACGCGGCGCAGCATCGGGCTCAAGCTGGAGAACGAGAGGCTCGTCACCCAGTTGCGCGCCGAGTCGCAGCGCGCCCTGGCGGCCCAGGAGGCCGCCGAGCAGGCCGACCGCGACAAGTCCCGCTTTCTGGCGGCTGCCAGCCACGACCTGCGCCAGCCCCTGCATGCCATGGGCCTGTTTCTGGAGTCGCTGCAGCGCAGCCCGCTCAATGACCACCAGCGCACCGTGCTCGGGCACGCCCACACAGCCTCCAGCGCTGCGGCCGAGATGCTCACCACCTTGCTGGACTATTCACGGCTGGAGGCCGGTGTCGTCAAGGTGCGCGCTGAAGCCTTTGCCGTGCAGCCGCTGCTGACGGCGCTGGAGCAGGAGTTCGGCGTGCAGGCCGACACGGCAGGCCTCGTGTACCGCACGCGCGAGACCTCGGCGGCGGCCTATGCCGACCGCTCGCTGGTCGGGCTGGTGATGCACAACTTCATCTCCAACGCGCTGCGCTACACCGCCCGGGGCGGCGTGCTGATTGCCTGCCGCACACGCGGCAAGCGCCTGGCGCTGGAGGTGTGGGACACCGGGCAAGGCATTCCGCAGCACCAGTGGCAAGCCATCTTCAAAGAGTTCCACCAGCTCGGAAACCCCGAGCGCGACCGCCGCAAGGGCCTGGGGTTGGGGCTGGCCATCGTGCAGCGGCTGGCGCGCGAGATGAAGACCTCGGTCGAGGTGCTCTCGCAGCCTGGGCGCGGCTCGGTGTTCCGGCTCTGGCTGGACCGCTGGCAGGGCGCCCTGGAAGACGACACCGCGCCAGCGCCCGATGCGCGCAGCCTGGTGGGCCTCAGGGTGCTGGCCATCGATGACGACGAAGGCGTGCGCATGGGGATGCAGTCGCTTCTGCAGAGCTGGGGCTGCCTGTGCATCACGGCCGAGTCGGGTGCGCAGGCGCTGGAATACCTCGATGACATCACGCCCGACCTCATCATCACCGACTTCCGCCTGCGCCACGAAGAGACCGGCAAACAGGCTCTGCAGGCCCTGCGCGCCTACATGGGGACGCCTGTGCCGGCCATCATCATGACGGGGGACACATCACCCCAGCGCCTGCGCGATGCGCAGTCCACCTCGGCCCTGCTGCTGCACAAGCCCGTCTCCACGGGCCAGTTGCGCACGGCCATCGTGCATCTGATCACGCACACGGATGCCACCGCCACCACGCAGCCGGCACCGCTGGAGAGCGACCCGGCTACAGCCAGCGCCGCAGAAGGCCCATGACCTGATCGAAGCGCGCGCCGTAGGGTGGGTAGAACAGCGAGCCCATGGCCCAGCGCGACTGCACCAGCACCGATTTCTGGTGGCAAAAGCGCAGGAAGCCCGCCTCGCCGTGGTAGGCGCCCCAGCCGCTGTCGCCCACGCCGCCAAACGGCAGACCGTCGTGGGCGATGTGCATCAGCGTGTCGTTCACCGTCACGCCGCCGCTCACGGTGCGGCGCAGCACGTCGTCGCGCACGCCGGTGTCGTTGCCAAACCAGTACAACGCCAGCGGGCGCGGGCCGCTGTTGATGTGGGTGATGGCGTCGTCGAGCCGGTCGTACGAGATCACGGGCAGGATGGGGCCGAAGATTTCTTCCTGCATCAGCTGCATGCCCGAGGTGGCGCCAAACACCAGCACGGGCGCCATCTGACGGCTGGTGGCGCCATCCTGCACGGCGGCAGACGGGTCGGGCTGGCTGCCTGGGGCCGGGTCCATGTTCTGCACGTCGGCGCCCTGCGTCTGGGCCTGCTGCAGCATGGTGCGCAGGCGCGCGAGGTGGCGCGGGCTGATGATCGAGGCGTAGTCGGGGTTGCCCGCGATGCGCGGGAACAGCTTGGCCACAGCCGCGCGGAAGGCCTCGGCAAACGCCGCTTCGTGGCCCCGGGGCAGCAGCACGTAGTCGGGGGCGATGCAGGTCTGGCCGGCGTTGAGCAGCTTGCCGTGCGCGATCTTGAGCGCTGCATCCTGCAGGTTGCAGCTCGCATCGACGATGCAGGGCGACTTGCCGCCCAGTTCCAGCGTGGTCGGCGTGAGGTTGACCGCCGCCGCCTGCGCCACCTTGCGGCCCACGGCGGTGGAACCGGTGAACACCAGGTGGTCGAACGGCAGCGCAGAAAAAGCGCTGGCCAGGGCGGCGTCGCCCTGCACCACGCAGACCTCGTCGGGCGTGAAGAACTGGGCGATCAACTGCGCCATCTGCGCCGAGGTGTGGGGCGTGAGTTCGCTGGGCTTGATCATCACGCGGTTGCCGGCCGCCAGCGCGGTGATGGCGGGCGCCAGCGCGAGCTGCACCGGGTAATTCCAGGGCGAGACCACGCCCACCACGCCCAGCGGCTGGCGCTGGATCATGGCGCTGGCGGGCTGCAGGAAGATGGGGGTGCGCACCTTCTGCGGCTTCATCCAGCGGCCCAGGTGGCGCAGGGTGTGCGAGATCAGGGTGCGCAGCACGAACATGTCGGCGATCTCGGTCAGGCGCTGCGAGCGCACGCCAAAGTCGGCCTGCACGGCAGCGGCCAGCGTCGGGCCGTGCTCATCAAGGAGCTTGCGCATGCGCAGGATGCGCTCGCGGCGCACCACCAGGGGCACGTCCACCTGGGCGCGGCTGGCCTGGTACTGGGCGTCAAACAGGGCTTGGAGATCGACAGTGTTCATCCGCGCATCATAGGGCGGCGGCTGGAATCCGTGTTTAGAGAAGACCGTCTACGAGCCGCCGGGCTCACGCGGCTGCACGTCGGTGACTTCGTCCGCCCCGGGCAGGGGACGCAGGTGCACCGGCGGCTGCGGGCGTGCCTCCGGCGGGGTGGGCGGAGCCCCCTCCGTGCGGCTCCAGCGGGCGCCGGAGCGGTACACCGAACTCCAGCCCGCGCGCGGATCGATGCGCACCGTCCACGGGGCAATGGGGCGCCCGGTGATCTGCGCCCACACGGCGCGCAAGCCCCAGACCAGGGCCAGCACCAGAACTGCGGCGAGCAGGCTCAGGAAGAAGACCAGACCCACGGCCACCAGCAGCGCCCGCACCAGAAAGCGGGCCAGACCCGCGAGCAAATCGTTCAAGCAACCTCCAGAAACTGGAATAAAAATAGCCTCCAACGCCCATCCATCATGCGTCAGAAGCTATTTTATTCATAGCAACATCATGCCACGGTCGCCGCATGGAAGTGGAATACCCCCGGCTCCAGCACCGGGTCCACGCTGACCTCGATGCGGCTCTTGGGCGGGAAGCGCCCTTCGAGCAGCAACTTCGACAGCGGATTTTCGATGCGCTGCTGGATGGCGCGCTTGAGCGGCCGCGCGCCAAACACCGGGTCGAAGCCGACCTTGGCCAGCTCGGCCAGGGCCGCGTCGGACACCTGCATTTCCAGGTCCATCTTTGCCAGGCGCGATTGCAGCAGCTGCAGCTGGATCTTCGCGATCGAGGCAATGTGCGCCGCGTCGAGCGCATGGAACACCACGGTCTCGTCGATGCGGTTCAAAAACTCGGGGCGGAAGTGGTTCTTCAGCTCGCCCCACACCGCGTCCTTGATGTCCTGCGAATCCTGCCCCACCATCGCCTGGATCAGGTGCGAGCCGATGTTGCTCGTCATCACGATCACCGTGTTCTTGAAGTCCACGGTGCGGCCCTGGCCGTCCGTCAGGCGACCGTCGTCGAGCACCTGCAACAGCACGTTGAACACGTCGGGGTGGGCCTTTTCCACCTCGTCGAGCAGCAGCACGGAATACGGCTTGCGGCGCACGGCTTCGGTGAGATACCCGCCTTCTTCATAGCCCACATAGCCCGGAGGCGCGCCAATCAAGCGCGCAACGCTATGCTTTTCCATGAACTCGCTCATGTCGATGCGGATCAGGTGCTCCTCGCTGTCGAACAAAAAGCCCGCCAGCGCCTTGCACAGCTCGGTCTTGCCCACGCCCGTGGGGCCGAGGAACAGGAACGAACCCGTGGGGCGGTTCGGGTCGGAGAGGCCCGAGCGCGAACGCCGGATGGCATTGGCCACGGCGGCAATGGCCTCCTGCTGGCCCACCACACGCTCGTGCAGCTTGCCCTCCATCTGCAAAAGCTTGTCTTTCTCGCCCTGCATCATCTTGGCCACGGGAATGCCCGTGGCGCGGCTGACCACCTCGGCGATTTCCTCGGCGCCCACCTGCGTGCGCAGCAGGCGGTTGGGAGTGCCGTTCTGGCCCTCTTCCTGGGCCTGGGCTTCCTTGAGCTGGCGCTCTAGTTCAGGCAGCTTGCCGTACTGCAACTCGGCCACCTTGTTGAAGTCGCCCTTGCGCTTGAGCTCCTCGATCTGCAGCTTGACCTGCTCGACCTGCTCGCGCACCTGCTGGCTGCCCTGGGCCTGGGCTTTCTCCTGCTGCCAGATCTCGTCGAGGTCGGCGATTTCCTTCTGCAGCGAAGTGATTTCTTCCTCGATCAGGCCAAAGCGTTTTTGCGAGGCCTCGTCCTTCTCGCGGCGCACGGCCTCGCGCTCGATCTGCAGCTGGATCAGGCGGCGGTCGAGCTTGTCCATGACCTCGGGCTTGGAGTCGATCTCGATCTTGATCTTGGACGCAGCCTCGTCGATCAGGTCAATCGCCTTGTCGGGCAGGAAGCGGTCGGTGATGTAGCGGTGCGACAGCTCAGCCGCGGCCACGATGGCCGGGTCGGTGATCTCCACGCCGTGGTGCACCTCGTACTTCTCCTGCAGGCCGCGCAGGATGGCAATCGTCGCCTCCACAGTCGGCTCGCCTACCAGGATCTTCTGGAAACGGCGCTCGAGCGCGGCGTCCTTCTCGATGTACTTGCGGTATTCGTCCAGCGTGGTGGCGCCCACGCAGTGCAGCTCGCCACGCGCCAGGGCGGGTTTGAGCATGTTGCCCGCGTCCATGGCGCCTTCGGCCTTGCCGGCGCCCACCATGGTGTGCAGCTCGTCGATGAAAACAATGGTCTGGCCCTCGTCCTTGGCCAGCTCGTTCAGCACGGTCTTCAGGCGTTCTTCGAACTCACCGCGGAACTTGGCGCCGGCCAGCAGTGCCGCCATGTCGAGCGACAGCACGCGCTTGCCCTTGAGCGATTCGGGCACCTCGCCGGCCACGATGCGCTGGGCCAGGCCCTCGACGATGGCGGTCTTGCCCACGCCGGGCTCGCCGATGAGCACGGGGTTGTTCTTGGTGCGGCGCTGCAGCACCTGGATGGCGCGGCGGATCTCGTCGTCTCGGCCGATCACCGGGTCGAGCTTGCCGAGGCGGGCGCGCTCGGTCAGATCGATGCAGTATTTCTTCAGCGCCTCGCGCTGGCCCTCGCCCTCGGCGCTGTCCATCTTGGCGCCGCCGCGCACGGCCTCGATGGCGGCCTCCAGGCTCTTGCGCGTGAGGCCGTTTTCCTTGGCGATGCGCGCGGCCTCGCCCTTGCTGTCGGTCAGCGCCAGCAAAAACAGCTCGCTGGCGATGAACTGGTCGCCGCGCTTGATGGCCTCTTTCTCGGTGGCCTGCAGCACGCGGCCGAGTTCAGGGCCGCCCTGCACCTGCTCGTGGCCCTGCACCTGGGGCAGGCGCTTGACCGCCGCCTCGGCTGCGGCCAGCAGGCCGGGCACGTTGGCCCCGGCGCGCTCCAGCAGCGCGCGCGGGCCGTCGTCCTGGCGCAGCATGGCCACCAGCAGGTGGACGGGTTCGATATAGGCGTTGTCGTTGCCCAGCGCGAGCGACTGGGCATCGCCCAGGGCTTCCTGGAACTTGGTGGTGAATTTGTCGAGACGCATGGGTGTGGTTCTCCTGTTGCCCCACAGCTTAGGCCCAAGCTCCATTTTTCAACCGGCGCGACGCAATGGAAAGGCGCCGCCCTCTAAATTTCGCTTGACCTTGAAGTTTGTTGAAGGTTTTCAATGGCGCCATGACCTTCATCGACACCCCCACCCTGCTGCGCCAGACCCCCCTCCTCGACCACACGCACCCGCGCATCCAGGCGCTGGTCGCGCAGCGCGGATGGCGCATGCTGCCCGAGCGCGAGCGCATCGGCGCCATCTACGACTTCGTGCGCGACGAGATCGCTTTTGGCTACAACCTGGCCGACGACCTGCCCGCCTCGCGCGTGCTGGCCGACGGCATCGGACAATGCAACACCAAGGGCACGCTGTTCATGGCGCTGCTGCGCGCCTGCGGCATCCCGTGCCGGCTGCACGGTTTCACCATCGACAAGGCGCTGCAAAAAGGCGCCATCACCGGCGTCGCCTACGTTCTCGCGCCGCGCAGCATCGTGCACAGCTGGGTGGAGGTGTGGTTCGACGGCCGCTGGCGGGAGCTGGAGGGTTTCATCCTCGATGGCGCCTATCTGCGCGCCCTGCAGCAGCGCTTTGCCACACACCAGGGGCCGTTTTGCGGCTACGGCGCCGCCACGCCCGACCTGCAGCGCCCGCCCGTCGAGTGGCAGGGCGGCAACACCTACATCCAGAAGGACGGCATCAACCACGACTTCGGCGTGTTCGACGACCCCGACGCCTTTTACGCGCGCCACGGCGCCAACCTATCGGGGATCAAGCGCTGGCTGTTCCAGGCCGTGGTGCGCCGCTGGATGAACCGCAACGTGGCGCGCATCCGCGACGGTGGCTGAGATTCAGGTGTTGGGCAGCGCGGCGATGCCCCAGCGCGCCAGGGCGGCGTCGTCGCTCACGCGCGCATCGACCCAGCGGGCGCCCTGTGCGGTTTCTTCCTTCTTCCAGAACGGCGCCTGGGTCTTGAGGTAGTCCATGAGAAATTCGCAGGCCTGAAAGCTCGCCCCCCGGTGCGCTGAGGTCACGGCCACCAGCACGATCTGGTCGAGCGGCGCGAGCAGGCCCACGCGGTGGATGACGCGCGCGCCAAAGATGTCGAAGCGCTGGTGCGCCGCGTCGATCATGGCCTCGATGGATTTCTCGGTCATGCCGGGGTAATGCTCCAGCTCCATCGAGGACACCTGGTCGCCCTCATTGCGGTCGCGCACCGTGCCGACAAAGCAGCACACGGCGCCAACGCCTTTCTGGCCCGCACGCAAGGCGGCTAGCTCGGCGGACACGTCAAAATCCTGGGTCTGAATGGAAACACGGGACTGGGTCATGGCGAGGGCTCTCCAAGGCAGCGCTTCAGGGCGAACGGTGCAGGCGCGGCGCAGCCAGCAGGGCGCGCTCTTCGTCCACGAAGGCCTGCAGTTGCCGCAGGGCGGGGGTCGAGGGCAACTGCTCCAGCAGCGACTGCAGCCGGGTGATGTCCCCCACGGTGGGCGCCACCTTGATCTGCGCCTTGGCCGCGTCCAGGTTACCCGACTGGACCAGTGCAAAAACCTTGGTGGCCCATTCATTCTTGGTGCGCGCCATGAAAGCCTTTCTCAAATCAACAGGATTGTCGCTACGATGAGCCTGCACTTTAAACCCTGAAGATGGCCACCCAGACAATCACCACCGACCGATACCAGCTCTATCCGTCGCCCCGCAACGAGCAGCGCACGGTCTTCGCGCACCAGTTGTTCGTTCCCTACCCCTACGCATTGATTCACCTGCCCGACTACGACCTGGCCGGCAAAGCCACCCTGTTTGCCGCCTGCCGCCTGGCCGACCAGAAAATGGGGCAGCTGGTGACGTTTGAACTGCCGCAGGACCAGGAACGCTTCGAGCGCCGGTTCACGCCCGACTGACCGCATGAGCGAGCGCCGGGCCGCTCCCCAGCAAGCTCGCACCGCAGTGCGCAGCACGGAGGTTACCCAGTGAACGACGACAACCAGATTCTTGTCCCACCCTCCTTCATCGCCGTGCACAGCGATGCCCGGGGACGCCTGCGCGAACGCGCCGAGGTCGTACGCCAGCGCTACGAACTGTGTGAAGACCTGGCCAGCCACCTGGTGGAGCACGCACAGACGCTGTACCACGTACAGGCACCGTCAGAGGCCGAGATCTTGCGGCGCATCCATGCCGGGCTGTGCTCGGAGGGCGCGGGCGTCTCCATCGTGGAAGCCACCTGGGTCACGACACGACTGGCCGAGTTGCTGCAATGGCCGTGCCCGCAGCTGGATGCGCCCGCCTGAGACCACGCTTCCTGAACAAGAAATGCGGCGCTAAGATGGGTTTGCCCGTCTCCATCCCCGGGCTCAGGGGGTTCCATGCGACGCTTTCCCATTCTTCTTGCAGGGCTTCTGCTGAGCCTGCAGGCCCATGCCGCTTCGTCTTCGTTCAGCAGCGCCACCCGTGAACTCACCATCACTGAGATTGGACTGGCCGGGTTGCCCGACCGCTATCGCGATGTGGTGTTGCGTATCCTGGGTTTTTCAGCCGTCCACGTCAACGACCCGCGCGCCACCACCTACAGCTTCGACACGGCCACCGCAACGATGCACCTGCCCAGCCTGCTGATCGACGGACAGGCGTTTACCGGTGTGCGTGTCGAAGGCACGCAGATGGCTGTGCTGAGCGTGGGCGCAGCGGCAGAGGGCACGGCCCAGGCCTTCCCCGGCGCGGCCGGCTTTGGCGCCCAGGCCACGGGTGGACGCGGGGGCCGCGTGATCACCGTGACCAACCTGAATGCCAACGGACCTGGTTCATTGCAGGCTGCACTGGACGAGCAAGGCCCGCGCACCGTGGTGTTTGCCGTCAGCGGTCTGATCGATGCCGCCATCCACCTCACGCGCGGCGATGTCACCATCGCTGGCCACACATCGCCCGGTGGCATCACCATCCGCCAGCTCCACACCACGGAAGAGCCCTACTGCGATCACGACGTGGCCTGCGCCGCTGGCAGTCGCAAGGCCGACAACTGGATCCTGCGCCATGTGCGCATCCGGCCCGATGGGCAGCACGACGACGGCCTGCGCCTGCGCTACACACGGCGGGCCATCATCGACCAGGTGTCGATCGGTGGCGCCACCGACGAGGCCGTGGAAATTTCGTATGCGCAGGACATCACGCTGCAGAACACCCTCATTGCCGAAACGGTGGGCGACCATGCCGACCGGGGTGGCGTGCTGGTCAACTACAGCAACCCCACCCAGGGCTACGAGCTGACGCGCCTGGCGCTGCACCACAACGTGTTCAACCGCATCCTCGGGCGCTACCCCGAGCTGTCGCGGGAAAGCGCCGCAGCGGCCGGTTCGGTGATGGACATCGAGCTGTCCAACAACCTGTACTGGGACATGGGCTATTTCATCGACGTGAACAACACCACCATCTCGGCTTCAGACGCTGGCCAGCCCGTCTACTACCGCATGAACCTGGCCGCCAACCAGGCCGTGGTACGCAATGCCTGCCAACCTGAGCCCTTCCGTTACGGCCTGATCCATATGGCCACCCCCATGGGCGCGCAAGCTCTCACCGCCACATGGTTTTCGGGCAACCGCCTCAACCTCTATCCCGACCGCAGCGACTACGCCCTGATGTACTGCTGCAACGACTACCCCGATGCGCAGCCCCCGGCCACCCTGCCCGGCTTTGCCGTGGCGCAGCGGCACAGCTTTCCATTCATCGGATACGACCGCGCGGAGCACCTGGCTCCGCTGGCTGTGGCACGCGCAGGGGCCTTTCCGCGGGACCCCATGGACCGACGGCTGATGGATGCCGTCGCCCGGGGGCAGATCAGCCTGCAGCCGCGCCACATCAACCCGGCGGGCGACGGCAGCGCCCTGCCCTTCACCGTGCCCCCCGCACCGCCCGCCGACTCCGATGGCGACGGCATGCCCGATGCCTGGGAGACCGCCCACGGCCTGAACCCGCTGGCGCAGGACCACAACGGCACGCAGTTGTCGATGGCCGTGATCGGCGTGCCCGGCTACACCAACCTGGAGGTGTACCTGCACGAGCTGTCGGAGCAGCGCATCCGCGAAGGGCGCTGAGTAGGCATCCGCCAGCGGCTACGCCACCTGCAGGCTGAAGCCCCCCTTGGGCTTGAAGACACCGCAGCCGATCACACGGTCGGTGCCCAGCGGAAGGATGAAAGAGGTTTTTTCATCCACGGCGCCGGTGACCGGGTTCACCACCTCGTAATCCACCCAGTCACCCCCGCGTTGGGCCGCCGCAAAAAATTCGCGCAGAACCAGGGCACCGTCCAGGCCAGGAACATCGTGCACGGTTTTCCCGACCCGCTCGGGTGTGGAGCCAAACACCTGGTAGACGCCATTCCGGTCAAACACAAAGATGTACTGGTCACGATCGCGGAACACGCCCGCGGGGTCGTGAAACTCCTGGGCTGCAGCCGCCAGGCCCCTCTGTTCCACCCGTTGCACGGCCCTGCAGACCAGCGCATGGGCCTCGTCGGCGGTCCCCCGGCGCAGCCGTATGGCGGCCACCGAGGCGCTGAGGCTGGAAGAACGGTCTCGCAGACCCAGGGTGGAATGCAGGGCTTCTTCGACCATGCTGCCGTTGCGCTGCGTGATCTGGTCCAGTTCCTTGACGGCCTGTGAGACTTCTCTCAGGGTCATGCTTTGCTCGTCACTGGCCCCGGCGATGGCATTCAGGCCGTCGGCCACCTCGCGCACCCCCTGCACCACTGTGCGCAGATGGTTCTTGACGGCATCCGTGCGTGCCACCCCCGTGTCCACCTGGTTCCCGGCGCGCTCGATCAGGGCACGGATCTCGCGGGCCGAAGTGGCACTGCGCTGCGCCAGGGTGCGCACCTCGCTGGCCACCACGGCAAAGCCCCGCCCGCTCTCTCCGGCCCGCGCTGCCTCCACCGCGGCGTTGAGCGCCAGGATGTTGGTCTGGAAAGCAATGCCATCGATCACATTGACGATTTCGCCCATGCGCCGCGAACCTGTGGCGATTTCGCCCATCGCGGCCACGGCGGTCTCCATGGCCCCGGCGCCTGCATCCACCTCGGCACGGACACGGCGCGTGAGCGCATCCACTTCCTTGGCCCGCTGCGCCGTGGCCTGTACCGATTCACTGAGCGCCACGATGCTGGCGCTGGCCTGCTCCAGGCTGGCGGCCTGGGCCTCGGTGCGCTGCGACAGGTCCTGCATGCTCTCGGTCAGGGACGTACCTGCCTGGGCCACGTGCACCGCCTGGTTGCGCACGGTTCCCACCAGGCCTGAGAAGTTTTCGTTCATGGATTCGAGATACTGCCCGGCCTGCGCCAGTTCGCCCCGGCCAGGCACCACCACGGTCTGGGACAGATCGCCCCGCGCATTGTTGCGGGCGATGCGGGCCAGCGCCCCGGCCTGCAGCAGCAGTTCGCGGGCACATCCGGCAAAAAGGTACAGCAGCACACACCACAGCGCCGCGCCCAGCGCCAGCCACGGCTGCACGCCGCCCCAGGCTGCCGCGATGGCGATGGGAGCCAACGCCAGCAAAAGGCCGCCCAGCAAGGCGAGCCGGACATGCAGGCCCAGAGGGCGCAACAGCCAGGCCGCCGGGAGAAAGGCAAGATCGAGGATTCGCATGGGCCGACCGCATCAGGTTGATGGCGGGCTGGCTCCCGCGCGCACTGCTTCACTCCACCACGGCGGCAGCCTTGCCAGACCTGTCACGAGGGCGCGGACCGTGGAGCGTGTTCCAGGACCTGCGTACAGGCCCAGGGGCGCAAGCCTAAAGGACCGCCCGGCAAATGGGAACCGCGGCCCGTGGATGTTTTTTCAAACGCGCACGGAACAATCTTCAGGGCGGGACTTTCCCTAACCCCGGACGGAGGTTCACCCCCCGGTCACTGGCGGGAAGAACGCCACTTCCGCCCCTTCCACGAGGGCGGCAGACTCGTCACTGAGCACCTGGTCGAGCGCCATGCGCACGGCCCGGCCGCGCGCCAGGCTGGCGGCATACGGGCCGCCGCGCGCGATGAGTTCGTCGCGCAGCGCTCCCAGCGTCGTGGCGGCGGTTTCGACCGCCTCGCTGCCCTGCCCCACGGCCTCGCGGATGGATGCGAAATAGCGCACCGTTATCTTGCTCACATCAACTCCGAAAATGCGATGAAGCGCACCACATCACCGTGCGCAATGGTCTGGCCCGCCGGGTGATCGACCACGCCATCGCCCCAGACGGTGGAGGTGAGCACGCCCGAGCCCTGGTGCGGGAACAGGTCCAGCCCGCCAGCGGCATTGTGGCGCACACGCAAAAATTCACGGCGTTTTTCGGGCTTTGGCCAATTGAAATGGGCGCTGGCAGCTACGGATTTGGGAGCAACATCCGGCACCCCCTGCAGGCGCAGCAGGAAGGGCCGCACGAGCATGAGGAAGGTGATGAAGCTGGACACCGGGTTGCCGGGCAGGCCTATGAAATACGCGTCGCCCACCCGGCCGCAAGCAAACGGCTTGCCGGGCTTGATGGCGATCTGCCAGAGGTCCAGGCGGCCCAGCTGCTGCACGGCGGGCTTGACATGGTCTTCCTCGCCGACGGACACGCCGCCGCTGGTCAGCACCATATCGTGGCGGCCGCTGGCACTGCGCAGGGCCTCCACAGTGGCCTCACGCTGGTCGGGCAGGTTGCCGCAGTCGGTGACCTCGCAGCCCAGGCGCTGCAGCAGGGTGCGCAGGAAGAAGCGGTTGCTGTTGTAGATGGCACCGGGCGGCAGGCTTTCGGGCGCCACGGTGCCCGGCATGACCAGTTCGTCGCCGGTGGAGAACAAGGCCACACGCGGGCGGCGTGCCACCGGCAGGCGGGCCAGACCGATGCTGGCTGCCAGCCCCAGCGCGGCGGGGGTCAGGCGCGTGCCGGCGCGCAGCACCACGGCACCCTGGGCGATGTCTTCGCCCGCGCGGCGGATGTTCTGGCCGGCGCGGGGCACGGCCTGAACGCGCACCGTGCCAGCGTCCTGCGCCACGCAGTCTTCCTGCATGACCACGGCGTCGGCGCCGGGCGGCACGGGTGCGCCGGTGAAGATGCGCGCGGCGGTGCCGCTCTGCAGGGGCTCCCCCACGCTGCCTGCGGCGATGCGCTGCGACACCGGCAGCGCGGTGCCTGCGGCGGCCACATCGGCGCAGCGCAGGGCATAGCCGTCCATGGCGCTGTTGTCGAACGCGGGCACCTGCAGGGCCGACACGATGTCCTGTGCCAACACACGGCCGTCGGCATCGAAGGTCGAAACCTCCTCCTGCGCGAGCGGGGCCGCAGCCTGGGCCAGCAACGCGGCCAGCGCTTCGTCCAGCGTCATGAGCGGCGGGCGGCTCACAGCAGGCCTCCGTGCAGATCCCAGTGGTATTCAAAGCGCTCGCCCTGCGCCAGCAGCCACTGCGCCACCTGCGCGGGCTGGTTCAGGTCGAGCACCGGCAGCTGTGTGGGCACGGGCAGGCGGTCCGGCGCATCGGTGGCCACGGCGGCAACGAAATCGTCATCGGGGTAACGCACGGGGCGCTCAGGCTGGCCCGGCTCGGGGGCGCGCCAGACCTCGATCTTGAGCAGGTCGCTTTCCTTGAAGCCTTCCACCAGGACCCAGTCCACCCCTTCATACAGCTCGGCCAGCATCTGGTGCACGGTCATCTGCGCGGGCTGCTCGAATTCGCGCACCAGCGCCAGGCGCCGGTCGGAGGCAATCACGACCTCGAAGGCGCCGGCCTCGCGGTGGCGGTGCGAATCCTTGCCGGGGTGGTCGATGTCGAAACGGTGGTGGGCGTGCTTGACCACCGACACCCGCAAGCCCTGCTGGCGCAGCAGGGGAATGATCTGCTCGATCAGCGTCGTCTTGCCGGAGTTGGAATACCCGGCAAAGCATGCAACCTTCATCCGTCAGCCCTTCATTTGCTATCGTTTAAATAGCTACCAGCGCTTACTGGGTGTGCGCAAAAGCCAATTTTATTGACAATGCCGCTCGATATAGGCCTGAACCTGCCGCACGTCGGCGGGCATGACCTGCACGCGCTTGGGCAGGTCTTCGATGCCGGCGAACTTGGGCGGGCGCTCAGGCGCATGGCCCAGGGCCTCGACGATGGTCTCGGCAAACTTGATGGGCAGGGCGGTTTCCAGCACGATCATGGGCACGCTGGCGTCGCCCCGGTGCTCGCGCGCCACCTTCACGCCGTCGGCGGTGTGGGTGTCGATGGTCACGCCGTGGCGCTGGAAGGTGTCGCGGATGGTGGCCAGGCGGTCGGCGTGCGTGCTCTTGCCGCTCTCGAAACCGTACTTGGTGGCTGCGTCAGCGAAGTGCGGGTCCTGGCTCAGGTCGAACCGGCCTTGCGTGGACAGCGCATCACCGAACAGCGCCTTGGTCCGGGCCGCATCACGGCCCAGCAGGTCGAACACGAAGCGCTCGAAGTTGCTGGCCTTGCTGATGTCCATCGAGGGGCTCGACGTTTCGTGCGTGTCGGCGCTGCCGCGCACGCGGTACACGCCGGTGCGGAAGAACTCGTCGAGCACGTCGTTCTCGTTCGTCGCCACCACCAGCCTGGCAATCGGCAGACCCATGCTGCGCGCCACATGGCCAGCGCAGACGTTGCCGAAGTTGCCCGACGGCACGGTGAAGCTCACCTTCTGGTCATTCGTCTCGGTGGCCTGCACGTAGCCGGCAAAGTAGTACACCACCTGCGCCAGCAGACGCGCCCAGTTGATGGAGTTGACGGTGCCGATCTTGTACTTGCGCTTGAAGTCGAGGTCGTTGCTGACCGCCTTGACGATGTCCTGGCAGTCGTCGAACACGCCTTCGATGGCGAGGTTGTGGATGTTCTCGTCCTGCAGGCTGAACATCTGCGCCTGCTGAAAGGCACTCATGCGGCCGTGCGGGCTGGTCATGAAGACGCGCACGCCCTGCTTGCCGCGCATGGCGTATTCGGCCGCGCTGCCGGTGTCGCCGGAAGTCGCCCCGAGGATGTTGAGCTGCTCGCCCCGGCGCCCCAGTTCGTACTCGAACAGGTTGCCCAGCAGCTGCATGGCCATGTCCTTGAAGGCCAGCGTGGGGCCATTGGACAGGGCTTCGAGCCACAGGCCGTCTTCGAGGTGGCGCAGCGGCACGATCTCGCCAGTGCCGAACACCTCGGCCGTGTACGTCTTCTCGCACAGGCGCTTGAGGTCGGCGGCAGGAATGTCGTCGATGTAGAGCGAGAGGATCTGGAAGGCCAGCTCGGCGTAGCCCTGCTCGTGATAAGCCTTGCGCAGGCGCGTGAGCGCGGCGTCGTCGATGTGCGGATAACGCTCGGGCAGGTACAGGCCGCCATCGGGCGCCAGGCCTTCGAGCAGGATGTCGCAGAAATGCTTGCGGTCGGGGTGGCCGCGCGTGGAGAGGTACAGCATGGCTTTGTCGTTTCCCTAGTTCAGCTCTTCCTTGCGGATGCGCGTAATGGGGGCCAGCACCGTGGGCAGCTGCTGCATCTGGGCAATGGCGTCGTTCATGGTGCCTTCGCGCGTGTCGTGCGTGAGGATGATGAGGTCGGTCTGGGTGGAACCCTCGCCCCCCACCTCGTCGGCCTCGCGCTGCAGCACCGCGTCGATGCTGATGCCGGCCTCGGCCAGCAGGCCCGTGACCTTGGCCAGCACGCCGGCCTGGTCGGCCACGCGCAGGCGCAGGTAATAGCTGGTGACCACTTCGCTCATGGGCAGCACGGGCAGGGAGCCCATGGCGTCGGCCAGGGTGTTCGGCTGGAAGGCCAGGTGGGGCACGCGGTGCTCGGGGTCGGCCGTGTGCAGGCGGGCGATGTCCACCAGGTCGGCGATCACGGCGCTGGCGGTAGGTTCGCTGCCCGCACCCTTGCCGTAGTACAGCGTGGTGCCCACGGCATCGCCCTGCACGACGACGGCGTTCATCGCGCCTTCGACGTTGGCGATCAGGCGCTTGGAGGGCACAAGGCTCGGGTGCACGCGCAGCTCGATGCCCTTGTCGGCGCGCTTGGTGATGCCCAGCAGCTTGATGCGGTAGCCGAGCTGCTCGGCGTACTTGATGTCGGCGGCGCCCAGCTGGGTGATGCCTTCGACGTAGGCCTTGTCGAACTGCACGGGAATGCCGAACGCGATGGCGCTCATCAGCGTGACCTTGTGCGCCGCGTCCACGCCCTCGATGTCGAAGGTGGGGTCTGCCTCGGCGTAGCCCAGACGCTGCGCTTCCTTGAGCACCACGTCGAAGTCCAGACCCTTGCTGCGCATCTCGGACAGGATAAAGTTGGTGGTGCCGTTGATGATGCCGGCGATCCACTGGATGCGGTTGGCCGTCAACCCTTCGCGCAGCGCCTTGATGATCGGGATGCCGCCGGCCACGGCGGCTTCAAACGCCACCATCACGCCCTTGGCCGAGGCGGCCGCGAAGATCTCGGTGCCGTGCACGGCCAGCAGCGCCTTGTTGGCGGTGACCACATGCTTGCCGGCCGCGATGGCTTCCAGCACCAGGGCCTTGGCGATGCCGTAACCACCAATCAGCTCGATCACGATGTCGATGTCGGGGTTGGCGATGATGGCCCGGGCGTCGTTGACGACCTGGATGTCCGCACCCACGACCGACTTGGCGCGCTCCACGTCCAGATCGGCCACCATGGTGATCTGGATGCCACGGCCCGCGCGGCGGCTGATTTCGTCCTGGTTGCGCTGCAACACGTTGAACACGCCGCTACCGACGGTGCCGATGCCCAGCAGGCCTACTTGGATGGGTTTCATGACAATTTCTTTTGAGAATAAAAATGGCTCTAGCGCTTGACTGGATTGCGTCAGGTGCTATCAATTTTTCTGATGGCGCTTGCGGTAGCTTTCCAGGAAGCGGGCGATGCGGCCGATGGCCTCGCGCAGGTCGTCCTCGTGCGGCAGGAAGACGATGCGGAAGTGCTGGTTGTCGGGGTAGTTGAAGCCCGAGCCCTGCACCAGCATCACCTTGGTTTCCTGCAGCAGTTCCAGAAAGAACTGCTGGTCGTTCTGGATCGGATACATCTCGGGATTGAGCCGGGGGAACATGTAGAGCGCCGCCTGCGGCTTGACGCAGCTCACCCCGGGAATGGCGCTGATGAGCTCATAGGCCAGGTCGCGCTGCTTGCGCAGGCGCCCGCCCTCGCACACCAGGTCGTCGATGCTCTGATAGCCGCCCAGCGCTGTCTGCACGGCGTACTGGCCGGGCACATTGGCGCACAGACGCATGTTGGTGAGCATGTTCAGCCCCTCGATGTAGTCGCGTGCGGGCTTCTTGTCGCCCGTCACGACCATCCAGCCGGCGCGGTAGCCGCAGGAGCGGTAGGCCTTGGAGAGGGAATTGAAAGTCAGCGTGAGCACGTCTTCGCTGAGCGTGGCGATCGGCGTGTGCCGCACGCCGTCGTAGAGCACCTTGCCATACACCTCGTCGGCAAAGATCACCAGACCGTGCTCCCGTGCGATCTGCACGATGCCCTTGAGCAGATCATCCGAATACAGCGCGCCTGTGGGATTGTTGGGGTTGATGACGACGATGCCCTTGGTACGCGGCGTGATCTTGGAGCGGATGTCGTCCAGGCTGGGCATCCAGCCGTTGTCCTCGTCACAGAGGTAGTGCACCGGCTTGCCCCCCGAGAGGCTGGTGGCGGCTGTCCACAGCGGGTAGTCGGGCGCGGGCAGCAAGAGTTCATCACCGTTGTCGAGCAGCGCGTTGGTGGCCATCACGATCAGCTCGCTGGCGCCGTTGCCCAGGTAGATGTCGTCGAGCGTGACACCCTTGATGCCCTGCTTCTGCGTCTCGTGCATCACCGCCTTGCGCGCTGCAAAGATGCCCTTGCTGTCGGAGTAGCCCGCCGAATTGGGCAGGTTGCGGATCATGTCCTGCTGGATTTCCTCGGGGGCATCAAAGCCGAACGGCGCCATGTTGCCGATGTTCAGCTTGATGATCTTGTGGCCTTCCTCCTCCATCTGGCGCGCCGCATCCATGATCGGGCCCCGGATGTCGTAGCAGACGTTGGCGAGCTTGGCGGATTTGTGAACGGTTTTCATGCGCGGTCGTGAAGCAGTGGCAAAGACCCGCCGCAGGCAGCAAGTACCCCGGCGAAACCTATAATTTGACCACAGTTCCACGCCTCCCCCCGGGGCGGGTGCGACGCCCACCACCCCACCCAGCCCCATGAAATTCCAGCCCGAACGCTTCGACGCCCAAAGCATCACCGGTTACGGCCCGGGATGGATCAGTGTGGGGCCGGAGAAGGTCCACTCCAGCCTGCTCCTGGGCTCGCGCGGTCTGCGAACCCCCTGGCCTTGCGCCCGCTTCGAAGACCTGCGTCCTGAACACTTTGCCCAACTGGCGGAGCACGACACCGAACTGATCCTGTTCGGCAGCGGCCAGCGCCTGCGCTTTGCCCCGCCCGCCTGGATGCAGCCCCTGATGGCGCGGCGCATTGGCGTGGAGACCATGGACACGGCTGCCGCCTGCCGCACCTTCAACATTCTGACCGGCGAAGGGCGCAATGTCATCGCGGCCCTGATCCTCGAAACCCCGTCTTCCTGACCCAGCGGAGGTGTTTCAGGGTAAAATCGTAGGTTGCGGTCGGTGGCACCCAAGAAGAAAAACATTCACGTACCACCGGCTTATCAACGACCTCACCCTGAGAGATAGAAGACATATGGCGATCGTTGTCAACAAGCCCCTCCCCGAATTTGAAGCCAACGCGACCAGCGGGGTCAAGGTTTCCAACACCTCCCACAACGGTCAGGTCCTGGTCCTGTACTTCTATCCCAAAGACAACACCCCCGGCTGCACCACCGAGGCGATGCAGTTCCGCGACAAGTACAAGGACTTCGTGAAGGCCGGTGCTGCGGTGTTTGGCGTTTCGCGCGACAACATGAAGTCGCACGACGAATTCAAGGAAAAGCTCGAGCTCCCGTTCGAGCTGATTGCCGACACCGAAGAGAAGATGTGCCACATGTTCGGCGTGGTCAAGAACAAGATCATGTACGGCAAGAAGGTCAAGGGCATCGAGCGCAGCACCTTCCTGATCGGCCCCGATGGCCTGGTCGTGCAAGAGTGGCGCGGCCTGAAGGTGCCTGGCCACGTGGAAGAAGTGCTCAAGGCGGTCAAGTCGCTCAAAACCCTGAAAAAAGCAGCCTGACACAGGTGCGCGCAGAGTGGGCGGTGGATGTCACCATCGCCATGCATAATGGCCTGATGCCGCTGCACTGCGCAACGCCCTCCTCCCTTCGCAAAGCCGCCTTGGCCTCCAGGCGGCTTTTTGCTTTCTGAACCCCCAGATCGAAGCCATTCGCACCATGCCACTGCCCCCCGCACCGACCCGCCGCGCCGCACTCCTGCAACCCGAAGCCTTCCTGGTGCAAGCCCCCCCCCCCGCTGACGCAGAAGCCACCTCACGCCGCAGCGCAGCACGCAAAACCACGGCGACCACGGCACCCGCCCCCGAAGCCAGCCCCGCACGCGCCCCGCGCGGCACCCGCGCCAGCGTGAGAACCGAAGCGCCCCGCAGCCCGCGCGAGGCCAAGACGGTGGAGCCGGCCAGCGTAGCGGCCACCGCCCCCGCCGTGCCTGAAGTGCAGGCCACACCGCGGCCCGCCGCGCCAGCGCCCGCACCGCGCGCCCGCAAGGCCCGTGGCACGGGTCCGGCCAAGCTGTTCGTGCTCGACACCAATGTGCTGCTGCACGACCCGAGCAGCCTGTTCCGCTTCGAGGAACACGACATTTACCTGCCGATGATCGTGCTCGAAGAGCTCGACGGCCACAAGAAGGGCATGACCGAGGTGGCGCGCAACGGCCGCCAGGTCAGCCGCGCGCTCGATGCGCTGGCCGCGGCCCAGGGCGCCGACATCGGCAAGGGCCTCAAGCTCGACTCCACCGGCCAGCGTGGCGCAGGCGGCAGCCTGTTCTTCCAGACCGCGGCGCTCGACTACCAGCTCCCTACGAGCCTGCCCCAGGGCAAGGCCGACAACCAGATCCTGGGCGTGGTCGAAGCCCTGCGCAAAATGCACGCACCGCGCGAGGTGGTGCTGGTGTCCAAGGACATCAACATGCGCGTCAAGGCACGCGCCCTGGGCCTGCCCGCCGAGGACTACCAGAACGACAAGGCGCTGGAAGACGGCGACCTGCTGTACTCCGGCGTGCTGCAGCTGCCGCCCGACTTCTGGAATCGCAACGGCAAATCGGTCGAAAGCTGGCAAAGCGGCGCCCACACGTTCTATCGCATCAGCGGCCCCATCGTGCCGCAGCTGATGATCAACCAGTTCGTCTATTTCGAGGCGCCCGGTGAGCCCAGCCTGTACGCGCGTGTGAGCGAGATCCGCGACAAGACGGCCGTGCTCAAGACCCTCAAGGACTACGGCCACGCCAAGAATGCCGTCTGGGGTGTGACCACGCGCAACCGCGAACAGAACTTCGCCATCAACCTGCTGATGGACCCCGAGGTTGATTTCGTCACGCTCGCCGGCACGGCCGGCACCGGCAAGACGCTGATGGCGCTGGCCGCCGGGCTGACCCAGGTGCTGGACGACCGGCGCTATACCGAGATCATCATGACCCGTGCCACCGTAAGCGTGGGCGAGGACATCGGCTTCCTGCCCGGCACCGAGGAAGAAAAGATGGGTCCGTGGATGGGCGCGCTGGACGACAACCTGGAGTTCCTCGCCAAGGGCGACGGCGGCAACGCCGGCGAATGGGGCCGCGCGGCCACCAACGAGCTGATCCGCAGCCGCATCAAGATCAAGAGCATGAATTTCATGCGCGGGCGCACGTTCATGAACAAGTACGTGATCATCGACGAGGCACAGAACCTCACGCCCAAGCAGATGAAAACGCTCATCACGCGCGCCGGCCCGGGCACCAAGATCATCTGCATGGGCAACCTGGCACAGATCGACACGCCCTACCTCACCGAAGGGTCGTCGGGCCTGACCTTTGCCGTGGATCGTTTCAAGGGCTGGCCGCACAGCGGCCACATCACGCTGGCGCGCGGCGAACGCTCGCGCCTGGCGGACTTTGCCAGTGAAGTGCTCTAGAACTACTAAAAATATAGCTGCCTGCGCTTACACCATAAGCGCTGGAGGCCAATTTGACTAGAAATCGTCGCCTGAGCCCATGGCCAGGCTCTCGAAGCGCGTCTGCGACTTCTGGAAGAACAGTTTCACCGTGCCGGTAGGGCCGTTACGCTGCTTGCCGATGATGACCTCGGCCACGTTCGGCTCCTTGCTGTCCTTGTTGTAGTAGTCGTCGCGGTAGATGAACATGATGATGTCCGCATCCTGCTCGATGGCGCCCGATTCGCGCAGGTCGCTCATCATGGGGCGCTTGTCGGTGCGCGTCTCCACCGAGCGGTTGAGCTGCGAGAGGGCAATCACGGGGCACTGTAGCTCCTTGGCGAGCATTTTGAGGCCCCGCGAAATCTCGCCCAGCTCGGTGGCGCGGTTCTCGCCCTGCGAGCCGCTGGAGCCGCTCATGAGCTGCAGGTAGTCCACGACGATCAGGCCGAGCTTGCCGCACTGGCGCGCCAGGCGCCGGGCATTGGCGCGCAACTCGGAAGGCGTGAGGCCCGGGGTTTCGTCGATGTGCAGCGAGACATTGCGCAGACGCTCAATGGCCTCGGTCAGGCGCGGCCATTCGTCATCGGTCAGTTTGCCGGTGCGCAGGTGCCCCTGGTCAATACGGCCAATCGAGCCCACGATACGCACGGCCAGTTGCGCTGCACCCATTTCCATCGAGAAGATGGCGACGGGCAGACCTTCGTTCAGCGCCACATGCTCGGCAATGTTCACGGCAAAAGCCGTTTTGCCCATGGACGGTCGTGCCGCCAGCACCACCATGTCGCCGGCCTGCAGGCCCGAGGTCATGCGGTCGAGATCGATGAAGCCCGTGGGCACGCCGGTGATGTCGTTCGGGTTGTCGGCCATCTCCTGCACGCGGTCGAGCAGATCGACCACCAGGGTGTCCATGCCCTGGAAGCCCTGCTTCATGCGCGAGCCTTCCTCGCCGATATTGAAGATCTTCTGTTCGGCTTCGTCGAGGATCTTGTCCACCGGCTTGCCTTGCGGATTGAAGGCGTTGGTGGCGATCTCGTCGCTGGCCGTGACCAGTTTGCGCAGGATGGCGCGCTCGCGCACGATCTCGGCGTAGCGGCGGATGTTGCTGGCGCTGGGCACGTACTGCGCCAGCGAATTCAGATAGACCAAGCCCCCGATTTCTTCCGACTTGCCCAGGTTCTGCAGTTGTTCATAGACCGTGATCACGTCAGCGGGCTTGCTGGCATTGACCAGTGCCGCAATGGCGGTGTAGATCAACTGGTGCTCATGCCGGTAAAAATCACTTTCGACGAGCAGATCGCCCACGCGGTCCCAGGCATGGTTGTCCAGCAGCAGCCCGCCCAGCACGCTCGACTCGGCCTCGATGGAGTGCGGCGGCACCCGCAGCTGCGCAATCTGGCGGTCATAGGGCGCGAACCCGTCGTCCACGGGCATCGGTACATCAAACATGGGAATCCTCAGGGCAAGCCTTTGATACTAACAATGGCAGGGGCAGACGTCATTGCACAACCCTGTGCGCAGCCTGTGGACAAGCGCTGGACAAGGCGTGCACAGCCAGTGCATGGCCAGAAAAGCAAAAACCGCCCGAAGGCGGTTCTTGCAAAGGGCGCGGGGTGCGATCAGGCGGTTTCGCCGTAGACCGAAACCGTCACGTCCACCACCACGTCGGTGTGCAGGGCCACGCTCACGGAGCTGTCGCCGACCATCTTGATCGGGCCGTTGGGCAGGCGGATCTGCGACTTCACGACCTTGTAGCCTTGCTTGTTCAGCTCTTCGGCGATGTCGTGGTTGGTGACGGAGCCGAACAGGCGGCCGTCCACACCAGACTTCTGCGTCAGCTTGACGGTGCCGCCAGCGAGCTTCTCGCCTTCAGCCTGGGCTGCAGCCAGCTTCTCGGCGGCGGCCTTTTCGAGTTCGGCGCGCTTGGCTTCGAACTCGGCCTTGGCAGCTGCCGTGGCGCGGCGGGCGCGGCCGGACGGGATCAGGAAGTTGCGGGCGTAACCGTCCTTGACCTTGACGATTTCGCCGAGGTTACCGAGGTTCACAACCTTGTCGAGCAGAATGATTTGCATGGGTTGTGCTCCTTAGATCTTGTGCTGGTCGCTGTACGGCACCAGGGCCAGGAAGCGGGCGCGCTTGATGGCGGTGTTGAGCTGGCGCTGGAAGATGGCACGCGTGCCGGTCAGGCGCGCGGGGATGATCTTGCCGTTTTCGGCGATGAAATCGCGCAGGGTGTCCACGTCCTTGTAGTCGATTTCTTCGACGCCGGTGACGGTGAAGCGGCAGAAGCGCTTGCGCTTGAACAGCAGCGATTGGGTGTTGCGCTTGGGGCGCTTGTCTTTGTTGAACTTCTTGAATGCGGCCATTTCGGACCTCTCGAAAATTAATCTTGTTGAATATCCTGGACGTGGAGCACAGGGTGCTTGCCGTTGCGCGGCGTGGCCAGAAAACCGGTGAATCGCCAGAGGCTGCCGATGGGCTGGCGGGCCAGCCGCTCTGCCATGGCGCCAAAAGCCACCGCTTTCAGGACCGCTTTCACTTCGCGCATCTGACCGGCTTCCATCTGCTGCGAACCGTGCTCAAGGCGCAGTTCAATGGCAGGAACACCGGCTGGCGTGAACCGCAGGGCCGCAGCCTCAGCGATGCATGCCGTCAACGCAACGTGGTTCTCCACTTCCCCTTGAATCTTGGGCTCAGCGCTCGTTGGCAGCGGCGTATTCGGCCTGGCTGACCTTGCGGGCTTCTTCGCGCTCGACGGTCTTCATCATCGAAGAGGGGCCGGTTTCAGCCTTCTTCTTCTGAACCGTCAGGTGGCGCAGCACGGCGTCGTTGAACTTGAAGGCATGCTCCAGTTCAGCCATCACGGCCTGGTCGGCTTCGATGTTCACGCACAGGTAGTGGGCCTTGGCCAGCTTGTTGATCAGGTACGCCAGTTGACGGCGGCCCCAGTCTTCCACGCGGTGCACCTTGCCACCGCCGGCGGTGATCATGCCCTTGTAGCGCTCGAGCATGGCAGGAACCTGCTCGCTTTGATCCGGGTGGATCAACAAAATGATTTCGTAATGACGCATGCATACTCCTTCTGGGTTGAAGCCACCTGCTGCGTCTGTAGCAGTGTGGCAAGGCAAAGCCGAAAATTATAACCTCTTCGGCGCCTTCTGTACACTTACCGCTTTCGACAGCCGCCTGCGTGCCCACGGAAAGCGCCTCTTTCGGGAGTGGCGCCTTGAAAAGCACGGCAATGCCCCTACATCTGGCAGGCTCCCGCATCCAATCCGATCCAGAACCATCGACATGTCCGAAAACACCCCATCCGCCCCAGAGCACGGCACCCCTGCCCCCGAAGAAATGGAGGCCGCCATGGCCGCCCACGCCTCCGACGAGATGGAGCGCCTGCAAAGGGAACTGACCGAACTCAAGGCCAAGAGCGCCGAACTGGCCGACCAGTTCCTGCGCGCCAAGGCCGAGGCCGAGAATGCCCGCCGCCGCGCCGAGGATGAGATCACCAAGGCCCGCAAGTTCGGCATCGAGAGCTTTGCTGAAAGCATGCTGCCCGTGGCCGACAGTCTGGACGCCGCGCTGGCCATCCAGAACGCCACGGTCCAGCAACTGCGCGAAGGCTCCGACGCCACGCTGCGCCAGTTGCAGTCAGCCCTGGAGCGCAACAAGGTGCTGGCCATCAACCCGGCCGCGGGCGAGAAGTTCGACCCGCACCAGCACCAGGCCATCAGCGTGGTGCCGGCCGCCCAGGAGCCCAACACGGTCGTGGCCGTCCTGCAAAAGGGCTACGTGATCGCCGACCGCATCCTGCGCCCGGCCCTGGTCACGGTGACCGCCCCCAAATAAAAAACGTGACCTGGCTTGAACCTGGCCAGGTTATCCACAAGTTACAGCTATCCAAATTCAACCAGCATCGCGGAGAACAAAATGGGAAAAATCATCGGCATTGACCTGGGCACCACCAACAGCTGCGTGTCCATCATGGAAGGCAACACCACGCGCGTGATCGAGAACAGCGAAGGCGCGCGCACCACGCCCTCCATCGTGGCCTACCAGGAAGACGGCGAGATCCTCGTCGGCGCTTCCGCCAAACGCCAGGCGGTGACCAACCCGAAGAACACGCTGTACGCCGTCAAGCGCCTGATCGGCCGCAAGTTCACCGAAAAGGAAGTGCAGAAGGACATCGACCTGATGCCCTACAAGATCGTGGCGGCCGACAACGGCGACGCCTGGATCGAAGTGCGGGGCAACAAGATCTCGGCCCAGCAGGTGTCCGCCGACATCCTGCGCAAGATGAAGAAGACCGCCGAGGACTACCTGGGCGAGCCCGTGACGGAAGCCGTCATCACCGTGCCCGCGTACTTCAACGACGCACAGCGCCAGGCCACCAAGGACGCCGGCCGCATTGCCGGTCTCGATGTCAAGCGCATCATCAACGAACCCACGGCGGCCGCCCTGGCCTTTGGCCTGGACAAGCAGGAAAAGGGCGACCGCAAGATCGCCGTGTATGACCTGGGCGGCGGCACCTTCGACGTGTCCATCATCGAGATTGCCGATGTGGACGGCGAAAAGCAGTTTGAAGTGCTCTCCACCAACGGCGACACCTTCCTGGGCGGCGAAGACTTCGACCAGCGCGTCATCGACTACATCATTGAAGAGTTCAAGAAGGAGTCGGGCGTCAACCTCAAGAACGACGTGCTGGCCCTGCAGCGCCTGAAGGAAGCCGCCGAGAAGGCCAAGATCGAGCTGTCGAACTCGGCCTCGACCGACATCAACCTGCCCTACGTCACCGCCGATGCCTCAGGCCCCAAGCACCTGAATATCAAGCTCACGCGTGCCAAGCTGGAAAGCTTGGTGGACGAGCTGATCGAGCGCACCATTGCCCCCTGCCGCACGGCCATCAAGGATGCCGGCATCAGCGTATCCGACATCAACGACGTGATCCTGGTGGGCGGCATGACCCGCATGCCCAAGGTACAGGAAAAGGTCAAGGAATTCTTCGGCAAGGAACCCCGCAAGGACGTGAACCCTGACGAAGCCGTGGCCGTGGGCGCCGCCATCCAGGGCCAGGTGCTCTCGGGCGACCGCAAGGACGTGCTGCTGCTGGACGTGACGCCGCTGTCGCTGGGCATCGAAACCCTGGGCGGCGTGATGACCAAGATGATCACGAAGAACACGACCATCCCGACGAAGTTTGCGCAGACCTTCTCCACCGCCGACGACAACCAGCCGGCCGTGACCATCAAGGTCTTCCAGGGCGAACGCGAACTGGCCAGCGGCAACAAGCTGCTGGGCGAGTTCAACCTCGAAGGCATTCCGCCGGCCTCCCGTGGCGTGCCGCAGATTGAAGTGTCGTTCGACATCGACGCCAACGGCATCCTGCACGTGGGCGCCAAGGACAAGGGCACCGGCAAGGAGAACAAGATCACGATCAAGGCCAATTCGGGCCTGTCGGAGGCCGAAATCCAGCAGATGGTCAAGGACGCCGAGATCAATGCCGCCGACGACAAGAAGAAGCTCGAACTGGTGCAGGCGCGCAACCAGGGCGAAGCCGCCGTGCACAGCGTGAACAAGAGCCTGGCTGAACACGGCGACAAGCTCGACGCCAGCGAGAAGGATGCCATCCAGGAAGCCGTGAAGGCCCTGGAAGAAGCCCTCAAGGGCGAGGACAAGTCCGCCATCGACGAGAAGACCGCGGCCCTGATGACCGCCAGCCAGAAGCTGGGCGAGAAGATGTACGCCGACCAGCAGGCCGCCCAGGCGGCAGCGGGCGCCGCCGCTGGCGACACGGGCGGAGCGTCCTCGTCCAGCAAGCCTGCGGATGACGACAACGTGGTCGACGCCGAAGTGAAGGAAGTCAAGAAGGGCTAAGCCACAGCGGTTGCCTACCTAAACCGCCGCGCTGGGCCCCTTCCAAGGGTGTCCGCGCGGCGTTCCGCTTCCAACCAGGCTCATTCATCCATGTCCAAACGAGACTATTACGAAATCCTCGGCGTTCCCAAGAACGCCTCCGAGGACGAGATCAAGAAGGCTTATCGCAAGCTGGCGATGAAGCACCACCCGGACCGCAACCAGGGTGATGCGGCCAAGGTGGCCGAGGACAAGTTCAAGGAGGCCAAGGAGGCCTACGAGATGCTGTCCGACACGCAAAAGCGCGCCGCCTACGACCAGTACGGCCACGCCGGCGTGGACCCGAACATGCGCGGCCCAGGTGGCCCCGGCGCAGAAGGGTTTGGCGGCTTTGCCGAAGCGTTTGGCGACATCTTTGGCGACATGTTTGGCCAGAATGGCGGGCGTGGCCGGGGAGGCGCAGGGCGCGTCTACCGTGGCAGCGACCTGAGCTACGCCATGGAAGTGACACTCGAAGAGGCCGCCCGTGGCAAGGACGCGCAGATTCGCATCCCCTCCTGGGAAAGCTGCGACACCTGCCACGGCAGCGGCGCCAAGCCCGGCACCAGTGCCAAGACCTGCGGCACCTGCAGCGGCTCGGGCACGGTGCAGATGCGCCAGGGCTTCTTCAGCGTGCAGCAGACCTGCCCGCATTGCCGCGGCACGGGCAAGATCATCCCCGAACCCTGCACCACCTGCCAGGGCCAGGGCAAGCTGAAAAAACAGAAGACCCTGGAAGTGAAAATTCCGGCCGGCATCGACGACGGCATGCGCATCCGCAGCACCGGCAACGGCGAGCCCGGCACCAATGGCGGCCCTCCGGGCGACCTGTACATCGAGATCCGCCTGAAGAAGCACGACATTTTCGAGCGCGACGGCGACGACCTGCACTGCCAGGTGCCAGTGAGCTTCATCACGGCCGCTTTGGGCGGCGAGATCGAAGTGCCGACGCTCGCGGGCAAGGCGGCCATCGACATTCCCGAGGGCACCCAGGCCGGCAAGCAGTTCCGCCTGCGTGGCAAGGGCATCAAGGGCGTGCGGTCCAGTTACCCGGGTGATCTGTATTGCCACATCGCCGTGGAAACCCCGGTCAAGCTCACCGAGCACCAGCGCAAGCTCCTGCGCGAGCTGGAAGAGTCGCTGAAAAAAGGCGGCGCCCGCCACTCGCCCAGCGGCGAGAGCTGGACCGACCGGCTGAAGAACTTCTTCAGCTGATCGCCCCCCCAAGAAAACCGCCTGCGCACTGGCTGCCCAGGCGGTTTTTTCATGCCGGTGAAACCCCTTGCCGGGGGTACGATGGAGCCAAGCACTAGGAGGACGCAGCACCATGACCGTCAACATCACCTTCCTCGGCGGCGCCGGCACCGTCACCGGCTCCAAGTACCTCGTCCGCCACAAAGGGCACTGCCTGCTGGTGGACTGTGGCCTGTTCCAGGGCTACAAGCTGCTGCGCCTGCGCAACTGGCAGCCCCTGCCGGTCACGCCCCACCAGATCGACGCCGTGGTGCTGACCCACGCACACCTGGACCACAGCGGCTACCTGCCCCTGCTGGCACGCGATGGCTACACCAAGGCCGTGCACTGCACCCCGGGCACGCGCGACCTGTGCGCCATCCTGCTGCCCGACAGCGGGTATCTGCAGGAAGAAGACGCCGCCTTCCTCAACCGCCACCAGCTCTCGCAGCATGCCCCGGCGCTGCCCCTCTACACCCGACTCGATGCCCAGCACTGCCTGAAGCAGTTCCGCACGCACAACTTCCACAAAGCCTTTGAGCCGATTCCGGGCTGGCGCGTGAGCTTCACCCCGGCGGGCCATATCCTGGGCGCCGCCAGCGTGCTGCTGGAGGTGGGTGGGCGGCGCATCCTGTTCTCGGGCGACCTGGGCCGCACCGACGACCTGCTGATGGAACCACCCGAAGCACCGCCAAGTGCCGACACCGTGCTGATCGAAGCCACCTACGGCGACCGCCAGCACCCGCAGGAGGACATCCTGCAGGAACTGGGCCCTGCCCTGCAGCGTCTGGCCAAGCGCGGCGGCGTCGCCGTGGTGCCGGTGTTCGCCGTAGGACGGGCGCAGGCGGTGCTGCACGCCATCCAGCTGCTTAAGGTGCAAGGCGTCATCCCGGTACAACTGCCGGTTTTTCTCGACAGCCCGATGGCGGTGAGCACCACCGGATTGTTCGAGCACTACCCCAGCGAGCACCGGCTGGACGCCCGCGAGGTACATGCCCTGTCGCACAGCGCCACCATGGTGCAGACCACCGACGAATCCAAGGCCCTGGGGCGCCGGCACGGCCCCATGGTGATTCTGTCGGCCAGTGGCATGGCCACCGGGGGGCGCGTGCTGCACCACCTGGCACTGCATGCGGGCAACCACCGCAACATGGTCATCATCACCGGGCACCAGGCACCGGGAACGCGCGGCGCGCGCATCGCCAGCGGTGAAAAAAACATCCGTATCCACGGACAGGACATCGAGATGCGCGCCGAAGTCGTACAGCTCACCTCCGCCTCGGCCCATGCCGACGCCAACCAGACCCTGGCCTGGCTGCGCAGCATGGAGCACGCGCCCGAGCAGGTCTACGTGGTGCATGGCGAGATGGAGGCTGCCGACATCCTGCGCCAGCGCATCGCACACGAGCTGCGCTGGAACGCCTCGGCGCCGGACCACGGCAGCACCTGCGCAGCCTGAAAGCGCATCCGGGCAAGAAAGCCATCGCGTTTCACGATGTCTATGGCTGATTTGCTCTGAGAAAATACAGAGAATTCTCCAAAAGAGAATTCATCAACCCCATGAAAAGCTCAGAGCGCAGCTTTGCGCGCCGCATTGACCTCACTTCGCTGCAACTCTTTGTGGCGGTGTGCGAGCTCGGCAGCATCGGCCGCGCGGCCGAGCGGGAATTCATCGCCGCCTCGGCCGTCAGCAAGCGTCTGTCCGATCTGGAAACGGCCGTGGACACCGCCCTGCTCTACCGCCACAGCCGGGGCGTGACACTCACCCCCGCAGGCGAGAGCTTGCTGCACCACGCGCGCACCGTGCTGTTCGGGCTGGAGCGCATGCAGGGCGAACTGAGCGAATATGCCGACGGTGTGCGCGGCCATGTGCGCATGCACGCCAACATCTCGGCCATCGTCCAGTTTCTGCCGGAAGATCTGGGCGCCTTTGCGCGTGCGCACAGCCAGGTCAAGATCGACCTGCAGGAGCACCTGAGCCCCGATGTGCTGCATGCCGTGCAGGAGGGCGCGGCCGATCTGGGCATCTGCAACACCGGCGGCAGCGGCGCCAGCGCCCTGCAAAGCCGCCCGTACCGCTCCGACAATTTGATGCTTATTGTGCCCGCAGGGCACGACCTGTCTGCGCGAGCAGCTATCTATTTTGAAGAAGTGCTGGACTGGGACATCGTCGGCCTGCACGCCAACAGCAGCATCAGCCTGGCCATGCGTGCCGCCGCCGCCCAGGCCGCGCGCCCCTTGCGCCAGCGCATCCAGGTCACCGGCCTGGACGCCATGTGCCGCATGATCGACAACGGTCTGGGCGTGGGCCTGCTGCCCGACCGCGCCTTTGCGCTGATGCACGGTGTGGGCCGCCTGGCCGCCGTACCGCTCCAGGACGCCTGGGCCCACCGCGAGCTGCGCCTGGTGGCGCGCGACTTTGACGCCTTGCCCGTCACGGCCCGGCTGCTGGCAGAACACCTTGCAACGCCCACACCGTTGCCGCCTCACTAAGAGCGGCTAACAAAACTCAGCGCAGCGGCCTTGGCTAGGCGTTCCGTCGCAGGCAGTACGAGAGGTACGACAAGACGGAATAACGACGCCAAGGGAGTTTTGTTAGCCGCTCTAAAATCCGATCACCCACCTGAAAGAAGAAAGCCACCCCATGGGACGCACCCTGTACGACAAGATCTGGGACGAGCATGTCGTCCACACCGAAGAGGACGGCACCTCCATCCTCTACATCGACCGCCATCTGGTGCACGAAGTGACCAGCCCGCAGGCGTTCGAGGGCCTGCGCGAGGCGGGCCGCAAGGTCTGGCGCATGAGCTCCATCGTGGGCACGGCCGACCACAACACCCCCACCACGGGCTGGGAGCTGGGCTACGACGGCATTGCCGATCCCGTAAGCAAGGAACAGATCACTACGCTGAACGACAACATGGCGACGATCACGCCGGCCGCGTTCTTCCCCTTCATGCACAAGCGCCAGGGCATCGTGCATGTGATCGGCCCGGAAAACGGCGCCACGCTGCCCGGCATGACGGTGGTGTGCGGCGACAGCCACACCAGCACCCACGGCGCGTTTGGCGCACTGGCCCACGGCATCGGCACGTCGGAAGTCGAGCATGTGATGGCCACGCAGACCCTGCTGGCCAAGAAGGCCAAGAACATGCTGGTGCAGGTGGACGGCCAGCTCGCCAAGGGCGTGACGCCCAAGGACGTGGTGCTGGCCATCATCGGCAAGATCGGCACGGCCGGCGGCACGGGCTACACCATCGAATTCGCGGGCTCGGTGTTCCGCGCGATGAGCATGGAAGGCCGCATGACCGTGTGCAACATGGCCATCGAAGGCGGCGCGCGGGCGGGCCTGGTGGCGGTGGACGACAAGACCATTGAATACGTCAAGGGACGCCCCCTGTCGCCCACGGGCGTGGAGTGGGACCAGGCTGTTGCCTACTGGAAGACGCTGCACTCCGACCCCGATGCCCAATTCGACACCGTGGTCAAGCTTGACGCCGCAACAATAGTGCCGCAGGTCACCTGGGGCACCTCGCCCGAGATGGTGCTGGGCGTGGACGCCCGCGTGCCCGACCCCGACAAGGAAAAGGACGCCAACAAGCGCGGCGCCATCGAGCGCGCGCTGACCTACATGGGCCTGCAGCCCGGCAAGCCGATCAACGACATCACCATCGACAAGGTATTCATCGGATCGTGCACCAACAGCCGCATCGAGGACATGCGCGAAGCCGCCGCCGTGGTGAAGAAGCTCGGCCGCAAGGTGGCCAGCAACGTCAAGCTGGCGATGGTGGTGCCCGGTTCGGGCCTGGTCAAGGAACAGGCAGAGCGCGAAGGCCTGCACGAAATTTTCAAGGCCGCAGGCTTTGAGTGGCGCGAACCCGGCTGCTCCATGTGCCTGGCCATGAACGCCGACCGCCTGGAGCCAGGCGAACGCTGCGCCTCCACCAGCAACCGCAACTTCGAAGGCCGCCAGGGCGCCGGTGGCCGCACCCATCTCGTGAGCCCCGCCATGGCCGCTGCTGCAGCGGTGCATGGCCATTTCGTCGATATCCGCCCATTTGCCTGAAGGAGCTTTGTCATGAAACACACCGCCACCCTCCTCGCCATGGCCCTGGCCTTCGCGCTGGCCGGCTGCAACACCGTCAAGGGCGTGGGCCAGGACGTGCAGCGCGCCGGTGGAGCCATCGAACGCGCTGCCAAATAACGCCCCCTGAACATGCAGAAATTCACCCTCCACCAAGGCCTCGTGGCTCCCATGGACCGCGAGAACGTCGACACCGACGCCATCATCCCCAAGCAGTTCCTCAAGTCGATCAAGAAGACCGGCTTTGGCGTGAACCTGTTTGACGAATGGCGCTACCTGGACCACGGCGAGCCGGGGCAAGACCCGGCCAGCCGCAAGCCCAACCCCGACTTTGTGCTGAACCAGCCGCGCTACCGTGGCGCCTCCATCCTGCTGGCGCGCAAGAACTTTGGCTGCGGATCGAGCCGCGAGCACGCGCCCTGGGCGCTGGACCAGTACGGCTTTCGCGCCGTCATCGCGCCCAGCTTTGCCGACATCTTCTTCAACAACTGCTTCAAGAACGGACTGCTGCCCATCGTGCTGCCCGAGGCCACGATAGCCCAGTTGTTCGACGAAGTGGCGGCGTTCCCCGGCTACCAGCTCACCATCGACCTGGAACGCCAGGTGATCGTGTGCCCGCAGGGCGAGGAGATCCCGTTCGACGTGGTGCCCTTCCGCAAGTACTGCCTGCTCAACGGCTTCGACGACATCGGGCTGA
Source organism: Burkholderiales bacterium RIFCSPLOWO2_12_FULL_65_40 (assembly GCA_001770955.1). Lineage (GTDB taxonomy): Bacteria > Pseudomonadota > Gammaproteobacteria > Burkholderiales > Burkholderiaceae_C > Simplicispira. The sequence goes on from MESL01000031.1 coordinate 122,574, forward strand.
CCTTGCGCCAGAAAGACAAGATCGCCGCCTTTGAGGCCCAGCGCCTGGCCACCAAGCCCTGGCTGGCCCACACCATGGTCGCCTGAAATATTCAAACAAATTGGCCTCTAGCGCTTGCTGAACAAGCGCCAGAAGCTATCAAAACAAGAGTCAACAATGAAAATTGCAGTTCTGCCGGGTGACGGCATCGGTACCGAAATCGTCGCCGAGGCCGTCAAGGTGCTCAAGACGCTCGATCTGAAATTCGAGATGGAGTCTGCCCTGGTCGGCGGCGCCGCCTACGAGGCCCATGGGCACCCCCTGCCCGAATCCACCCTGAAGCTCGCCATGGATGCCGACGCCGTGCTGTTCGGCGCCGTGGGCGACTGGAAATACGACAAGTTGGAGCGCCCGCTGCGCCCTGAGCAGGCCATTCTGGGCCTGCGCAAGAACATGGGGCTGTTTGCCAACTTCCGCCCCGCCATCTGCTACGAGCAACTGGTGGGCGCATCCAGCCTCAAGCCCGAGCTGATTGCGGGCCTCGACATCCTCATCATCCGTGAGCTGACCGGCGACATCTATTTCGGCCAGCCGCGCGGCCGCCGCGTGGCCACCGACGGCCACTTCCCCGGCGCCGAGGAAGCGTATGACACCATGCGCTACAGCAAGCCCGAGATCGAACGCATCGCCCACGTCGCCTTCCAGGCCGCGCGCAAGCGCAGCAAGAAGGTCACCAGCGTGGACAAGGCCAACGTGCTGGAAACCTTCCAGTTCTGGAAGGACGTGGTCACCGAGGTGCACCAGCAGTACCCCGACGTGGAACTGCAGCACATGTACGTGGACAACGCCGCCATGCAGCTCGTCAAGGCGCCCAAGGCGTTCGACGTGGTGGTCACCGGCAACATGTTCGGCGACATCCTGAGCGACGAGGCCTCCATGCTCACCGGCTCGATCGGCATGCTGCCCTCGGCCAGCCTAAACAGCAAGGGCCAGGGCCTGTACGAACCGAGCCACGGCAGCGCCCCCGACATCGCCGGCAAGGGCATCGCGAACCCGCTGGCCACCATCCTCTCGGCCGCGATGATGCTGCGCTTCTCGCTGAACCAGGAAGCAGCCGCCCAGCGCATCGAGGCCGCCGTGCAGAAGGTGCTGGCCCAGGGCCTGCGCACGCCCGACATCTGGAGCGAAGGCACCACCAAGGTGGGCACGGCGCAGATGGGGGATGCGGTAGTGAAGGCGCTGGGATAAGCCGGTACAGCCTGCACCAGGCATGTGGAAAGGGCGGCACAGGGCCGCCCTTTTGCATGCAGGGCACAGGCGCCGCAGGGCACAGTGCCCGTAAGCAGGCGTCAAGCAGCCATCCGCTACAATCCGGAACTATGTTTGTCGCCCGCCCGTTCGCCCTGAACACCGCATCCGCCGCCCAGGCCGGTGCAGCCGCGCGCGCAATCACCACCAAAACCACGACCATTAAGGGCTGATCCAGTCTGGTTCGTCGTGCGCCCTCCCTGGCCAGACGAGCCGGGGCAGAACAGTCTGGTCTGGCACTGTTTCTTACTTTGAAAGGGCGTTGAAATGAGCAAGTTGGTAGGTTTGGTCGGCTGGCGCGGCATGGTCGGCTCGGTCCTGATGGACCGCATGGTGCAGGAAAAGGACTTCGATCTGATCGAACCCCTGTTCTTCTCCACCTCGAACGCAGGCGGCAAGGCCCCCGCACAGGCCCGGAACGAAACCACGCTGCAGGACGCGTTCAACATCGACCAGCTCAAGCGCTGCGAGATCATCATCACCGCCCAGGGCGGCGACTACACCAACGAGGTGTACCCCAAGCTGCGCGCTGCGGGCTGGAACGGCCACTGGATCGACGCCGCATCCTCCCTGCGCATGGAAAAGAACGCCGTCATCGTGCTCGACCCTGTGAACATGCCGGTCATCAAGAACGCACTGGCGAATGGCGGCAAGGACTGGATCGGCGGCAACTGCACCGTCAGCTGCATGCTGATGGGCGTGGGCGCGCTGTACAAGGCAGGCCTCGTCGAATGGATGAGCACCCAGACCTACCAGGCCGCTTCCGGCGGCGGTGCACAGCACATGCGCGAACTGCTCACGCAGTACGGCACGCTGAACGCCGAAGTGAAGGCCCTGCTCGACGACCCCAAGAGCGCCATCCTCGAAATCGACCGGATGGTCTCTGCCAAGCAGCGCAGCCTCACCGCAGCGGAGACCGCCAACTTCGGCGTGCCGCTGGGCGGCAGCCTGATTCCCTGGATCGACAAGGACCTGGGCAACGGGATGTCCAAGGAAGAGTGGAAGGGCATGGCCGAGACGAACAAGATCCTCGGCATGGGCGACGGCTTTGGCACCGCCGCCGTGCCGGTGGACGGTTTCTGCGTGCGCGTGGGCGCCATGCGCTGCCACAGCCAGGCCCTGACCTTCAAGCTGAAAAAGGACGTGCCCGTGGCCGACATCGAGGCCATGATCGCTGCCGACAACCAGTGGGTGAAGGTGGTCCCCAACACGCGCGAGGCCACCATCAAGGACCTGACCCCCGTGGCCGTGACCGGCACCATGACCATCCCCGTGGGCCGCATCCGCAAGCTGGCCATGGGGCCCGAGTACGTGGGTGCCTTCACCATTGGTGACCAGCTGCTGTGGGGTGCCGCCGAGCCGCTGCGCCGCATGCTGCGCATCCTGCTGGACGCCTGATCAGACCTGCGCACGACGCCCCCACAGGCGCCGTGCGCTCCCTTCCTGGGGGGAAAAGCCAGGAAAAACAACTTGTTACGCTCGTTGTCACCGGGCAACACCGCAGGCACCCGAAAAGGCCGTTCGGGGGCCGCACCAGAGCTTCGCCACTACGTTAGCTTGTCAGTGCAAAACATTGCTGCTATGGTGCTTTTACCCATTCTCTAACGCTGGAGCGCAGCGGGCATCAGACCATGAAAAACAGCAGTCCGCTCCATCGAGCTTCAAAACCTTCTCAGTTGATGGCAACCATGCATCGTTGGAAATTCTCTGCGCTGGCGGCTGCGGCCGTGGCCACTGTCGGTCTGTACGCGCCAAACGCTTTCGCTCTGGCATTGGGCCCCATCACCGTGCAGTCGGCCCTGGGTGAGCCGCTGCGCGCCGAAATCGATCTGCCCCAGATCACCCCCGCCGAAGCCGATTCGCTGCGTGTCACGCCCGCAACCCCTGAGACCTTCCGGGCCCAGGGCATGGAATACTCTCCCGTGATCACCCGGGTGCAGGTGCAATTGCAGCGCCGCCCCGACGGCCGCACCGTGCTGCGCGTCTCCAGCGACCGCCCCATCAATGAGCCCTTTGTCGACCTCGTGATTGATGCCAACTGGAATGCCGGCCGCATCTCGCGCAGCTACACGATGTTGTTCGACCCCCCGACAATGCGCCGCGCTCCGGCCACTGTCACGGCCGAACCCCAGATTCCGGCGGCGGTAGCCGCCCCGGCCCGCACGGCGCCTGCGCCCCGCCCACCGGTCGTGGCCCGCACCGCGCCCGTGGACGCACCCAGCGCCTCCGGCGACAGCGTGGTCGTCAAGGCGGGCGAAACGGCCGGCCGCATCGCCAATGCCCACCGCCCTGCCGATGTCTCGCTGGACCAGATGCTGGTAGCCCTGCTGCGTGCCAACCCGGACGCCTTCATTCAGGGCAACGTCAACCGCATCAAGGCAGGCGCCGTCCTGCAGCTGCCCTCCGCAGCCGAAGCCAGTGCGACCCCCTCGGGCGAAGCGCGCCAGATCCTGGCCGCCCAGAGCCGTGACTTCAACGAATTCCGCCGCAAGCTGGCCGGTGCCGTGCCTGCCGCCGAAGTGGCGGCCTCCGGCCGCGCTGCGGCCGGCAAGGTGCAGACCCAGGTGGATGACCAGCGTGCCGCCAGCACCGCTCCCGACAAGCTCACCCTGTCCAAGGGCGCCATCCAGGGCCAGAAATCGACCGAAGAGCAACTGGCCCAGCGCAAGCAGGCCAACGAAGCATCGGCCCGTGTGGAAGAACTCTCCAAGAACATCAGCGAGCTGAACAAGCTGAGCGCAGCATCGGCGGCTGCAGGCACATCCCCTGCCCCGGCGGCCACCGCCAGTACCTCTGCCGCACCCGGCATGGATGTGCCCGTTGCAGCAGCGCCAGCCGCCCCGGCCCCAGCCGCCGAACCTGCGGCCTCCAGCGCGGAGCCCGCTGCAGCGCCCGCCAGCGAAGCCGCCTCCGCAGCCGCACCTGATGCGGCAGCCGCCGAGGCCGCATCGGCACCGGCAGCGCCCGCCAAGCCGATTGTCATCCCCCCTCCGCCGGCACCCGTGGAAGAACCCGGCTTCCTGTCCGGACTGATGGACGATCCCATGCTCCCGCTGGCGGGTGGTGGCCTGCTGGCATTGTTGCTGGGCTACGGCGCCTATCGTGTGGTGCAACGCCGCCGCAATGGCGCAGCCATGGACAGCTCGTTCCTGGAGAGCCGACTGCAGCCCGATTCCTTCTTTGGCGCCAGTGGCGGCCAGCGCGTGGATACCGCCGGCACCGACTCCACCACGGGTGGATCGTCGCTGGCCTATTCGCCGAGCCAGCTCGATGCCGGCGGTGATGTCGACCCGGTGGCCGAAGCCGACGTGTACCTGGCCTACGGCCGTGACCTGCAGGCCGAGGAGATCCTCAAGGAGGCCGTACGCCACAACCCGACACGCGTCTCCGTCCATGCCAAGCTGGGCGAGATTTATGCCAAGCGCCAGGATCGCAAGGCGCTGGAAGCCGTCGCCACGGAAATTCACAACCTGACCCAGGGCGAAGGGCCAGACTGGAACCGGATTGCCGAGTTGGGCCGCGACCTGGATCCCGACAATGCGCTGTATCGTCCCGGCGGTCGCCCTGGGGCCGGCGCTGCCACGGCAGTGGCGGCAGTGGCAGCCACGGCCGCTGCCAGCGCCATGCCACCCGATCTGGACCTCGACCTCGATCTCGACCTCGATCTGCCCGACGACGCGCTGTCGGACGCCCCTGCCGCGCCCGCAGGCAGTTTTGCCGCCGCAGCAGCCAGCGCCCAGGCGCCCACGCCCCCGGTGGACAACCTGTCGGCCTCGTTTGAAGGCCTGACGGAACCCGAGCCCGAGCCGGAAGCACCGACCCTCGACAGCCTCGCCACGCAGCCGGTATGGGAAGCACCCGCCACGCCTGCCGCAGGCCCCGATATGGGTGACCTGTCCGCCATGGCCGATTTGGGCATGCCACTGGACCTGCCCACCCTGGACACCCGGCCCAACGAGCTCGCAAGTGCCCCGACAGAAAAGCCGTTCACCCCGTCTGACTCTGGCCTGATGGAGTTCGACCTTGACAGCATCTCGCTCGATCTCGACACCCCTTCGGCACCCGCACCGCTTGGCGGCGGCATGGCAGACGCGGCAGGCACCGAAGCGGCAGCCCTGGCCGACGACCCGCTGGCCACCAAACTGGCTCTGGCACAGGAGTTCAACACCATCGGAGACACTGACGGTGCCCGCACGCTGGTGGAAGAAGTGATCGCCGAATCCACCGGTGAGCTCAAGGCACGCGCACAGCGCATGCTGTCCGACCTGGGCTGAAGCGCTTGGGCCCGCGCATGCGGATGGCGCTCGGCGTCAGCTACAACGGCCAGAACTACCTGGGCTGGCAAAGCCAGCCCTCGGGCAACACGGTGCAGGACAAGTTGGAGGCTGCGCTGGCGCAGTTCGCCACCCAGCCTGTCAGCACCCTGTGCGCCGGACGCACCGATGCAGGCGTGCACGGCCTCATGCAGGTCGTGCACTTTGACACCCCGGTGCAGCGCCCCCCCATGTCCTGGGTGCGTGGCACCAACACCTTTTTGCCCCCCGACATTGCCGTGCAATGGGCGCGGCCCGTACCCGACAGCTTCCACTCCCGTGCTTGTGCCACTGCACGGCGCTATGCCTACGTGCTGCTGCAATCCCCGGTGCGCCCCAGTGTGGAGTCCGGGCGCGTGGGCTGGGTGTTCCGCCCGCTCGACGGTGCTGCGATGCGCCAGGCCGCCGCGTACCTGCTGGGCGAGCACGACTTCAGCTCCTTCCGCGCTTCGTCCTGCCAGGCGCTCTCGCCCGTCAAGACGCTACGGCATATCGAGATCACCCGCAAAGGGCCGGCCAGCCCGGAACCCGGCGAAGAATGGAGCCCATGCTACTGGCGCTTCGAGTTCGAGGGCAACGCCTTTCTGCACCACATGATCCGCAACATCATGGGTTGTCTGGTGGCCATTGGCAAAGGCACGCGCCCCCCCGAATGGATGGCGCAGGTGCTGGCGGCGCGCTCCCGCGACGCGGCCGCTCCCACGTTCTCGCCCGACGGGCTGTACTTCCTGGGGCCGGTCTACGCCGCCACGTGGGGCCTGCCTGCCCGCACGGCTGCGTATGATGCGCTGCCATGAACCGCCCGCAGCCTCCCGCCACGCCCACCCCCGCTCCATCCGCACACGCCCGGCACCGCACACGCATCAAGGTCTGCGGCCTGACTCGCGAGCAGGATGTGGATGCCGCCGTCGCCGCCGGCGTGGACGCCGTGGGCTTCGTGCTCTACGCCCCCAGCCCGCGCGCCGTGACACCCGAGCGGGCTGCACAGCTGGCCGCGCGCCTGCCGCCCTTCGTCACCCCGGTGCTGCTGTTCGTCAATGAAAACGCTACTAATGTAATAGCTGCCAGCGCAATGGTTTCGGGCTCCATACTGCAATTTCATGGTGATGAAACAGCCGAGGAATGCTGGGCGGCCAGCGGTCAGGGCGCGCGCCCCTACCTGCGCGCCGCGCGCATTCCCCTCGGGGACCAGGGTCTGGCGTTCGACCTCGTAGAATATGCCCATATTCACTCCCGCGCCCGGGCCATCCTGCTCGACGCCCATGTCGAAGGCTATGGCGGTGGCGGCAAGGCATTCCATTGGTCACTCCTTCCTCCAAGCGTCGCCTCTCACCTCGTTTTAAGTGGTGGACTCACGCCTGCAAACGTGACCGATGGCATCTTGCAGGTGCGCCCGCGAGGCCTCTCGCTGGCGGTTGATGTCAGCTCCGGCGTCGAGCTTGACGGCCCCGATGGCAAACCTGTCCGGGGCGTCAAGGACGCCGGCAAGATCCAGCGTTTCGTCGCCGCCGTGCGTGCGGCCGACGAGCAACTTGCAAAGAATTCTCATGTTCCAGTACCACCAACCTGATTCCTCGGGCCATTTCGGCCCCTACGGCGGCAGTTTCGCGAGCGAAACACTGACCTTCGCATTGCGCGAACTGTGCGATGCCTACGCCCGCTACCAGAACGACCCCGAGTTCATTGCCGAGTTCAACTACGAGCTGGCGCACTTCGTCGGCCGCCCGTCCCCTGTGTACCACGCCGCGCGCACCAGCCGCGAGATGGGCGGTGCGCAGATCTTCCTCAAGCGCGAAGACCTCAACCACACCGGCGCCCACAAGATCAACAACGTGATCGGTCAGGCCATGCTGGCGCGCCGCATGGGCAAGAAGCGCATCATCGCCGAGACCGGCGCAGGCCAGCACGGCGTGGCCACGGCCACCATCTGCGCGCGCTACGGGCTCGAATGCGTGGTCTACATGGGCTCGGAAGACGTCAAGCGCCAGAGCCCCAACGTCTTCCGCATGAAGCTGCTGGGCGCCACCGTGGTGCCGGTCGAATCGGGCAGCAAGACGCTCAAGGACGCGCTCAACGAGGCCATGCGCGACTGGGTGGCCAACGTGGACGACACCTTCTACATCATCGGCACCGTGGCGGGACCCCACCCCTACCCGATGATGGTGCGCGACTTCCAGAGCGTGATCGGCACCGAGTGCCTCACACAGATGCCCCCCATGCTGGCCGAGCAAAAAATTGCTGCAGAGCAACCCGACGTCGTGGTCGCCTGCGTGGGCGGCGGCAGCAATGCCATGGGCATCTTCTACCCCTACATTCCGTTCGAGAAGACGCGCCTGATTGGTGTCGAGGCCGCTGGCGAAGGCCTCGACAGCGGAAAGCACTCGGCCAGCCTGCAGCGCGGCAGCAGCGGCGTGCTGCACGGCAACCGCACCTTCATCCTGCAGGACGAGAACGGCCAGATCACCGAGACGCACAGCATCAGCGCCGGCCTGGACTACCCCGGCGTCGGCCCCGAACACGCCTGGCTGCAGGAAATCCAACGCGCGCAGTACGTCGGCATCACCGACAGCGAAGCGCTCGACGCCTTCCACTACCTGTGCCGCACCGAAGGCATCATCCCCGCACTCGAATCGAGCCACGCGTTCGCCTACGCCATGAAGCTGGCCAAGGAAATGCGCCCCGACCAATCCATCCTGGTCAACCTCTCGGGCCGGGGCGACAAGGACATCGGCACCGTGGCCGACCTTTCGGGCGAAGATTTCTACGACCGCCCCTCCATGCGCGGCCATGCCGTAAAGGGAGGGCCCGCAGCATGAACACGCAACCCCACCGCATCGCCGCCACCTTCGCCGCCTTGCAGGCCAAGGGCCGCAAGGCGCTGATACCGTACGTCACGGCGGGCTTCCCGTTCGCTGACATCACGCCCGCGCTCATGCACGGCATGGTCGAGGCGGGCGCCGACATCATCGAACTGGGCGTGCCCTTCTCCGACCCCATGGCCGACGGCCCCGTCATCCAGAAGGCTGGCGAGAAGGCTCTGGCGCTGGGCACCGGCCTCAGGCAGGTGCTTGGCCATGTGCGCGAATTTCGCGGCCGCAACAAGGACACCCCCGTCGTTCTGATGGGCTACGCCAACCCGGTGGAGCGCTACGACCAGATCCACGGCCAGGATGCCTTCGTGCGTGACGCCGCCGAGGCGGGGGTCGATGGCGTGCTCATCGTGGACTACCCGCCCGAGGAATGCGCCGATTTCGCCGCCAAGCTGCGCGCGCACGGCATGGACCTGATCTTCCTGCTGGCACCCACCAGCACAGAAGAACGCATGCAGGAAGTGGCCCGCGTGGCCAGCGGCTACGTGTACTACGTCTCGCTCAAGGGTGTGACGGGGTCGGGCGCGCTCGACACCGCCGCCGTCGAGGCCATGCTGCCGCGCATCCGCCAGCATGTGCACATCCCTGTCGGCGTGGGCTTCGGCATCCGCGACGCGGCCACGGCCCAGGCCATCGGCCAGGTGGCCGACGCTGTGGTCATCGGCAGCCGCATCATCCAGCTGCTCGATGACCAGCCCCACGAGAAGATCGTGCCCCTGGCCATCGACTTTCTGCGCGGGATTCGCAAGGCGCTCGACGCATAATAAGAGGGCATCCCCCTGAGCGGCTTTGCCGCTTCCCCCTTCTCTCGCCGCGCTTCGCTTGCGGGAAGGGGGACGACGCCGGTGGCCTGGCAAAGCCAGTTCCACGGCGTCTCTGGCATGGGGGTGCGCCGGTTTCACAGGCCGCGCACAGCTGGCCCATTCATACAGAGGAATACGCATGTCCTGGCTTGAAAAACTCCTGCCCTCCAAGATCCAGCAAACCGACCCCACGGTGCGCCGCCAGATGCCCGAGGGCCTGTGGGTCAAGTGCCCGAGTTGTGAGACGGTGCTCTACAAGGCCGACCTGGAGCAGAACCAGAACGTCTGCCCGCACTGCAGCCACCACCACCGCATTGGTGCGCGCGCCCGGCTCGACGCCTTTCTCGACCCCGAAGGCCGCTACGAGATCGGCCAGGAGGTCATCCCGGTCGATGCCCTCAAGTTCAAGGACAGCCGCAAATACCCCGAGCGCCTGAAGGAAGCCCTGGAGAGCACGGGCGAGACCGATGCGCTCATCGTCATGGGCGGCGCCGTCAAGAGCATCAATGTGGTGGCCGCCTGCTTCGAGTTCGACTTCATGGGCGGCTCCATGGGCAGCGTGGTCGGCGAGCGCTTCGTGCGCGGCGTCGAGACCGCCATCGAACAGAAGGTCCCCTTCATCTGCTTCACCGCCACCGGCGGCGCGCGCATGCAGGAAGGCCTGCTCTCGCTCATGCAGATGGCCAAGACCAACGCGGCGCTGACCCGCCTGGCCAAGAAGGGCCTGCCCTACATCAGCGTGCTGACCGACCCGACCATGGGCGGGGTGAGCGCGGGCTTCGCCTTCGTGGGCGACATCGTCATTGCCGAGCCCAAGGCGCTGATCGGCTTCGCCGGGCCACGCGTGATCGAATCCACTGTGCGCGTGACCCTGCCCGAGGGCTTCCAGCGCGCCGAGTTCCTGATGCAGAAGGGTGCTGTGGACCTGATCTGCGACCGCCGCGAACTGCGCACCACCGTGGCCCAGAGCCTGGCCATGCTGCAGCGCCTGCCGGCCGACGCCGTGATGTAAAGCACCGGTGCTGGCCGCTACCGGCCAGCCTCGAACGCTATCGATTCAATAGCATTTAGCGCTTACCAGACAAGGCTTTTAGCCATATTTCACTGCATTTTCAGCGCAGCACGGTGGCCTGCAGGTGCCCCAGCACCATCAGGGCTACCTGCAGCAGCACCAGCAGCACCAGGGGTGAAAGATCGATACCGCCCACCAAAGGAATGATGCGCCGCACGGGTCGCAGCACGGGTTCGCAGAGGCGCGCGATCACGTGAGAGATGGGCGAATGCGCCTGCACCCAGGACATCACGGCATAGACAATGAGCAGCCCGATCAGCCCCATGATGGCCATGCGCGCCAAGCCAAACAGTGCCAGCACCGGCAACCAGACCCAGCCGTCGCCCATGCCCACCAGCAGCCACAAAATGCCGTACTGAGTCAGCACCACCAGCAGCGCCGCCAGCAGGCTGGCGCCGTCCCAGCGCCCGAGGGGCGGCACCACGCGGCGCAGCGGCAGCACCATCCAGTCACTCAGCGCAAACACCAGGCGCCCCACCGGGTTGTTGAAGGGCACGCGCTGCCACTGCATGTAGATGCGTAGCAGGCAGGCGCCACCCAGCAGCCCGGCCACCACATCCAGCAAAAAAGAAACAATCTGATAGAGCATGAATCGGAGTCGTCCTTGACCGCACCGCGGCATGGGATGATAGCCTCCTTGCCACCATGTCGCAGCCCCTCACCCTGACCAGCCTGCCGCTGTTTCCGCTCGCCTCGATGCTGTTTCCAGGCGGCGTGCTGGCGCTGCGCGTCTTCGAGGTGCGCTACCTCGACATGGTGCGCAAATGCCACCATGCGGGCGCGCCGTTTGGCGTCGTCAGCCTGCGCAGCGGCCAGGAGGTGCGCAGGGCCGGTGCACCGCTGGAGCAGTTGCATGACGTGGGAACGCTGGCCCGCATCGAACACCTGGAATGCCCGCAGCCCGGCCTCATCACCCTGGAATGCCGGGGTGGCCAGCGCTTTCGCATCGTGCGCAGCCACCTTTTGCCCCACGGCCTGTGGATCGCTGACGTCGAACTGCTGGCCGACGACCAGCATGTGCCCATCCCGCAGCACCTGGCGGCCACATCGCGCAGCCTGTCGCAGGTGCTGGCCTCGCTGCGCGAGCGCACGCCTGGCAGCCCGGTCGCCATCACACCCACGGCCGCCCAGCTGGACGACTGCGGCTGGGTCGCCAACCGCTGGTGCGAGCTGCTGCCCGTGCCGCTGGAGCTCAAGCAGCGCCTGATGCAGCTCGACACCCCCCTGGTGCGCCTGGAACTGGTGGGCGACGTGCTCGAACGCACGGGCATTGCACCGCTGTAGACCACCGATGCCAGCGCAACACACCCTGCTCAGCCACATCCTGGAATGGCCCCGCTCCGCCAAGCGTCTGTTCGTCGTGGCGCTGGACGCGGGCATGGGGCTGCTCGCCATGTGGCTCGCCTTCACACTGCGCCTGGAGACCCTGCACCGCCCCGAGGGTCTGCAGTGGCTGGTCTATGCCCTGGGGCCGCTGCTGGCCTTTCCGATCTTCGTGAACCAGGGGCTGTACCGCGCCATCTTCCGCTACACCGGCATCCGCGCCCTCATCACCACCGGCAAGGCCGTGACGCTTTATGGAGGGCTGTTGCTGGCCATTCTGCTGCTGGCCCAATGGGAAGGGGTACCGCGCAGCGTGGGTGTTTTGCAACCGCTGATGTTCCTGCTGCTCGTGGGCGCCAGCCGTGCTTTAGGCTGGCTGTGGCTGGCCGGCAGCCCGGGCAAGGCGCCCCAGCGCCTGCTGATCTACGGCGCTGGCAGCGCCGGCGCGCAAACGGCGGCCGGGCTGGTGGGCATGCGCCAGTATGAGTTGCAGGGCTTTGTCGACGACGATGCCGCCAAGATCGGCCGCAGCATCAACGGGGTGCGTGTGTATGCCCCGCAGGCCCTGCCCGCCGTGGTGCAGCGCCTGGGCGTGACCGATGTGCTGCTCGCCGTGCCCAGTTCCACACGCCAGCGGCGCCGCCAGATCATCGAGAGCCTGAGCGACCTGCCGGTGCGCATCCGCACTCTGCCGGGCCTGTCGGATCTGGCCAGCGGGCGTGTCACAGTGGCCGACTTCCAGGACCTGGACATCGAGGACCTGATCGGCCGCGAGCCCGTAGCGCCGCAGGCCAGCCTGTTGGGCCGCAACCTGGCGGGCCAGGTGGTCATGGTCACGGGCGCGGGCGGAAGCATTGGCAGCGAACTGTGCCGCCAGATCGTGCAGGAAGGCCCGGCCCGGCTGCTGCTCGTGGACCACAGCGAATACGCGCTCTACGCCATCCACCACGAGCTGCAGGCACTGCGCGACCAGGGTGCGCACGCCTGCGCGCTCGTGCCGCTGCTGGCCAGCGTGGCCGACCCTCGGCGCATGGCCGATATCTTCCGCACACACCGACCAGGCTCCATCTACCACGCGGCCGCCTACAAGCATGTGCCCATGGTGGAAGCCAACGCGGGCGAAGGCGTGCTCAACAACGTGTTCGGCACGCTCAACATGGTGCGCATGGCGCTGGAGCATGGCGCGCGGCATTTCGTGCTCGTCTCCACCGACAAGGCCGTGCGGCCCACCAACATCATGGGCGCGAGCAAGCGCGTGGCCGAGCTGGTGCTGCAGGCCATCGCGGCGAGCAGCCAGCCGCCATTCGACGCGCCTGCCACCACCCCATGGACCTGCCCTACGCGTTTTTCCATGGTGCGTTTCGGCAACGTGCTGGGGTCGAGTGGCAGCGTGATCCCGCTGTTCCGACGCCAGATCGCCGCAGGCGGCCCCGTCACGGTCACGCACCCGGAGGTCACGCGCTATTTCATGACCATCCCCGAGGCGGCCCAGCTTGTGCTGCAGGCCGGCGCCATGGCCGAAGGGGGCGACCTGTTTTTGCTCGACATGGGCGAACCCATCCACATCGTTCAGCTGGCCCGACGCATGGTGGCGTTGTCGGGCCTGACCGTGCGCGACGCGCAGCACCCGGGTGGCGATATCGCCATCGAGTTCACCGGCCTGCGCCCCGGCGAGAAGCTCTACGAAGAACTGCTGATCGGCGACCACCCCCTGCCCACCGCGCACCCGCGCATCCTGCGGGCACGCGAGGAACATGCCGCCTGGGACGGCATGCAGTCCACACTGGAGGCCCTGCGCAAAGCCGCCCTCGCGGACGACACCACCACCATCAAGGCCCTGTTGCGCCAGCTGGTGCCTGGCTACCAGCCCGCCGATTCCGTCCACCCATGACCTCCGGCTTGTTGCGCGCCACGTTGACGCTGCTCACGGGCAGCGTGCTGGCCCACGCCCTGCCGCTGCTGCTGGGCCCGGTGCTCACGCGGCTGTACGCGCCAGGGGAATTCGGCCAGTACGCGCTGCTCTGGGCTGTGGCCACTAACCTGGCCGTGGTGGCCTGCGCGCGCTACGAATTCGCCCTGCCGCTCGAAAAGAAACCCCAGGGCGCCGCGCTGCTGATGGCCCTGTGCACACGCCTGCTGCTGGCCACCACGGCAGCCTCCACGCTCCTGGCCCTGGTGCTCCTCTTCTGGCGAGACATGGCCCTGGCCTGGTTGCTGCCGGCAGGCGTGCTGGCCATCGGCGCCACCCAGTGGCTCACTCTCTGGGCCACGCGGTCGCAGCGCTTCGGCCTGCTGTCGGCGGCACGCCTGGTGCAGCAGGGGGGTGGCGCCGTACTGCAGGTCCTGCTGGGCCTGTTCACAGCAGGCCCGGTGGGCCTGCTGGCCGGCCCCATCGTGGCCGGCCTGGGCGCCGCCTGGTTGCTGGCACGCCCCGCCCCGCAGGGCGGCTGGCGGCGGTTGGTGCGCCAGCCGCTAACGCGCCTGAAAGCCATGGCCGCGCGCCACCGCGACTTTCCGCTCTACAACACGCCACACGCCTTCATCGGCGCGCTGCAGGACACCCTGACCCTGCTGCTCATCGCCGCCTGGGCTGGCGACGCGGCCGCAGGTTTCTGGGCGTTGGCGCTGCGCTACCTCAAGGCCCCAGCCACCTTGCTGGGCGGTGCGCTGTCGCAGGCGCTCTACCCGCAGCTGCTGCAGGCCCGCAGCGCAGCCGAGGCACGCTCTCTGGTACGCCGCACCATGCTGGCGCTGGCACTGCTCGCCGCGCCCCTGGCCGCCGTGCTGCTGCTGTGGGGCCCCGACCTGTTTACATGGATCTTTGGTGCGCAGTGGAGTGGTGCCGGAGCGCTCGCGCGCGGCCTGGGCCTGTATATCGGCTTACACTTCATCGCCTCGCCGCTGTCGGTGGTCACGCTGGCCTGGCGCGCCCAGCCTTGGGCTCTGCAGCTTTCGCTCATCGGACAGGGGGTGTTCTTCGCCGGACTCGGGCTGGGCCTCTACTGGGGCAGACTGGAAGGCGCGGCTTGGGGCGTCTCGGCGGCGATGGCGGTGTACTTTGTCTATTATTTCCAGGCCCTGGCGCACTGGAACAACATTCCCGATGAGAGCCTTGCTTAACCGCTGGCGCCGCTGGCTCTGGCGGCAGCTTTTCTACCGCATGGTGTTCGGTGAGCAAGGCCGCGCGGGCCAGACCCTGCCGCACACCCGTATCGCGCCGAGCACCTGCATCGAGGGCGAGGCCGGGCTGGAGCTGGCCGACCATGTGTTTATCGGTCAGTTCAACTTCCTCGACGCCACGGCCGGCATGCACATTGGCGAGGGCGTGCAGATCACCAACTTCGTGAGCATCGTCACGCACAGCTCACACCGCAGCATCCGGCTGCTCGGCCGCGCCTACACCAGCCATACGGGCGCTATGCCCGGCTACCTGCGCGCGCCCATCGAGATCGGTGCCTACAGCTTCATCGGCCCACACAGCGTGGTCGAGGCAGGCAGCCGCATCGGCAAGGGCGTGGTGGTCTGCGCCCACTCCCGCGTGCGCGGCGACGTGCCGGATTTCGCCATCGTGGCGGGCTCGCCCGCGCGCACCGTGGGCGATGTGCGCACCCAGGACGCCCGCCTGCTGGAGCAGCACCCGGAGCTGGCCGGGCACTATGCCGCCTGGGCCGGTGAACTGCCCCGTACGCCACAGGAGCCCCGCTGACATGCCCCCCCACCTGTGCCTGCTGGGCGACGCCAACAGCCCCCACACCCGGCGCTGGGCGCTGGAGATGCGCGCGCGCGGCTGGCGTGTCTCGATCGTCACCGCGCGCCCGGAGCCGCTCGATGGGGTGGAGCAGCGCATCCTGCCGCCGGTGCGGCGCTCCATCGACTGGCTGCTGCGCGCGGGCGCGGCACGCTGCCATGTGCGCGAACTGGCCCCGGACATCGTGCATGCGCACTATGTCACCTCGTACGGCTACTTGGCCGCGCGCTGTGATCGCCATCCCCTGGTGATGACGGCCTGGGGTAGCGACCTGCTCGTCACCCCGCACACCCGCCCTTGGATGCGCTGGCTCACCGGCTGGATCCTGCGCCGCGCCGACCTTCTCACCGGAGACTCGGCCAGCCTGGTCGAGGCCGCGCGGCAGTACCGGCCGCACGCCCCGGTCCATGAAATTCACTGGGGCGTGGACCGCGCCCGATTCACCCCCGTGCCCTGGGAGCACAAGAACGGCGTACAGATCGTGAGCCTGCGCGCCTGGGAACCGAATTACCAGATAGACACGCTGATCGACGCCCTCGCTCTGCTGCGCCAGCAACTACCCGACACACCGCTCCAGCTCCACCTGCTCGGCGGCGGCTCGCTCGAAGCACGTCTGCGCAATCAGGTGCAGGCGCGGGGGCTGGGACAGAGCGTTCACTTCCACGGCCGCCTGGACGACGCGGGCATGGCTGCCGTGCTGGCGCGTTGCAAAATCTCGGTCAGCGTGCCCGCGAGCGACGCGACCTCTGTGGCCATGCTGGAAAGCATGGCCTGCGGTCTGGCCGTGGTGGCGAGCGACCTGCCGGCCAACCGCCAGTGGATCAACCCCGCGCTGTTGGTGCCCGCAGGCGATGCGCAGGCGCTTGCACAGGTGCTGCAGCGACTTGCCAGCGACGACGAGCATGCGCGGCAGGCCGGCGAGCGCAATGCCGAGCGTATCGCGCTGGACGGCGACCGCAAGACGCAGATGGACCATATCGATCACCTGTACCGGGAACTTCTGCCATGACGCACCCCTCCCCCCGCCTGCTCAGCGTGATCGCCCCCTGCCGCAACGAAGCCACCTTCATCGACGCCTTCTGTGACTCGGTGCTGCGCCAGCAACTCCCGGCCGGCTGGCACATGGAGGTGCTGATCGCCGACGGCATGAGCGACGACGGCACACGCGAGCGCCTGCAGGAGCGCTGCGCACGCGACGGGCGGCTGGTGCTGGTGGACAACCCGGGCCGCATCGTCTCCACCGGGCTCAATGCCTGCATCGCTCGCGCGCGAGGCGAGGTAGTTGCCCGGCTCGACATCCACACGGTCTTCGCACCGGATTACCTGGCCCGCTGCATCGAGGCCCTGGAGCGCAGCGGCGCCGACAACGTGGGCGGCCCCTGGGTCGCGCAAGGCACCGGCCCCATGGGCGAGGCCATCGCGGCGGCGTTCCAGTGCCGCTGGGTGGTGGGTGGCGCGCGCTCGCGCGACCAGGCCTACGAAGGCGCGGTCGATACCGTGTACCTGGGCTGCTGGCGGCGCGAGGCGTTCGCACGCTTCGGACTGTTTGACGAAGCGCTGGTGCGCAACCAGGACGACGAGCACAACCTGCGCCTGCGCCTGGGCGGCGGTCGCATCTGGCAGAGCGGAACGATCCACTCGGTCTACCACCCGCGCGACTCGCTGCGACACCTCTACGCCCAGCAGCAGCAGTACGGCTACTGGCGGCCCTTCGTGGTACACAAGCATGGCCAGCCGGGTTCGCTGCGCCAGCTTGTCCCGGCGCTGTTTGTCGCGGCACTCGTGCTGTCTGCGGTGCTGCTCCCCTGGACGCCCTGGCCCGCCATTGCGCTGCTGGCACTCTACGGCCCCTACCTCCTGCTGGCCAGCCTGGCCGCCGCACGCGCCGCAGGGACTCGGCACACACTGTGGCGCCTGCCCGCCGTGATCGCCGCTTTCCACATTGGCTACGGCTGGGGCACCTGGCAAGGCCTGTGGGATGTGCTGCGCGCGCGTGCGCCGTCGTCGCGCTTCGCGAGAA
Source organism: Burkholderiales bacterium RIFCSPLOWO2_12_FULL_65_40 (assembly GCA_001770955.1). GTDB lineage: Bacteria > Pseudomonadota > Gammaproteobacteria > Burkholderiales > Burkholderiaceae_C > Simplicispira. The sequence continues at coordinate 140,010 of MESL01000031.1, forward strand.
TCACGCGATGAACACGCCCGAGACCCACGCCGTCAAGGACCGCTACGCACGCCGCGATGGCAGTGCCGACGCCCAGCGATACAGCCTGTACGCCAACGCGGCGGCCCTGCAGGCGCAGCAGGAGCGCCTGCGTGCCATGGCTGCCCTGTGGCGCGCGCACGGCTGGGACTGCCTGACAGGACGCCCCCTGCTCGAAGTGGGCTGCGGCAGCGGCGGCAACCTGCTGGACCTGCTGCGCCTGGGCGCATCGCCCGGGCAGCTCACGGGCATCGAGCTGCTGCCCGAACGCGCCACAGCGGCACGAACGGTCCTCCCGGAATCCGTGCACATCGTTCAGGGTGACGCCTGCGCCACGCCGATCATCGACGGCAGCCAGCAGGCCGTGATGGCCTTTACCGTGTTCAGCTCGTTGCTCGACTCCGGCTACCGGCAACAGTTTGCACGCACGCTGTGGCGCTGGGTGGCACCGGGCGGTGGCGTGCTGGTCTATGACTTTGTGGTCAACAACCCGCACAATCCCGATGTGCGCAAGGTGCCTGCAGACGAACTGCGGGCACTGTTCCCTGAAGCACGGTTGCATGCGCGGCGCCTGACGCTCGCGCCACCGGTCGCACGGCGGCTGCCAGCGCCACTGATCGGCCCGGCGTCGCTGCTGCTGCACCCGCTGCGCACCCACCGCCTGACCTGGGCGGTCAAACCCCTGTGATGTCTCCAACATGAAAATCACCGTTGTCGGAACCGGATACGTGGGCCTGGTCACGGGCGCATGTCTGGCAGAGATGGGTAACCACGTCGTCTGTCTGGACCACGATACCGACCGTATCGCCATGCTCCACAGCGGCCAGCTCCCCATCCACGAACCCGGGCTGCTCGACATCGTGCTGCGCAACGCACACAGCGGCCGGCTGGAGTTCACCAGCGACGTGGACCGCGCCGTCACGCATGGCCGGGTGCAGTTCATCGCCGTGGGTACACCCGCAGGCGAGGATGGATCAGCCGATCTCCAGCATGTGCTCGCGGCAGCAAAGGCCATCGCCGAGCGTATGCTGGACGACCGGCTCATCGTGAACAAGAGCACCGTACCGGTGGGCACGGCGGACCAGATGCGCGAAGCCATGGCGGCCGTCCTGCGCGCGCGCGGCCAGTCGGCACGCGTTGATGTGGTGTCCAACCCGGAATTCCTCAAGGAAGGATCGGCGGTGCAGGACTTCATGCGCCCGGACCGCATTGTGGTGGGGGCCGATGACGCGCAGGCCGCGCAACTGATGCGCCAGCTCTACGCGCCCTTCATGCGCAACCGCGACCGCTTCATCCTGATGGACATCCGCAGCGCGGAATTCACCAAGTACGCGTCCAACGCCATGCTGGCCACGCGCATTAGCTTCATGAACGAACTGGCCCTGCTGGCCGAGAAGCTGGGGGCCGATATCGAGCAGGTGCGCACCGGCATGGGCACCGACCCGCGCATCGGCACGCACTTCCTCTATGCCGGCACGGGTTATGGCGGCTCTTGCTTCCCCAAGGATGTGAAGGCCCTGGTGCACGCGGCGCAGGAAGCCGGGCAGGGGCTGCGCATCCTGCAGGCCGTGCAGGCCGTGAACGATCGCCAGAAGCAGGTACTGGTGGACAAGATCGTGGCGCGCTTCGGGCACGATCTTCACGGCCGGCGTTTTGCCGTATGGGGACTCGCCTTCAAACCGGGCACGGACGACATGCGCGAGGCCCCGAGCCTGACCATCATCGAACACCTGCTCGCGCGCGGCGCTGAAGTCGCTGCCTACGATCCGGTGGCCCTGGCCCAGGCACGCCGGGTGTTGGGCGAGCGCCCCGGCCTGCACCTGGTGGGACAGGCCACCACCGCACTCGAAGGTGCGGACGCGCTCGTCATCGTGACCGAATGGAAGGAATTCCGCAGCCCGGACTTCGCCCACCTGGCCGCCACGCTGCGCCAGCCGGTCATCTTCGACGGCCGCAACCTCTTCGAACCCGCCGATATGAGCGCGCTGGGCCTGGAATACCATGCCATCGGCCGAGGCACCCCCTAGGCAAACCATGCCCGACACTCCTCTCCCCTTCCTTCCTTTCGCCCGCCCGGACATCGGCGACGCCGAGATCGACGCCGTCACCGAGACCCTGCGCTCGGGCTGGGTCACCACCGGCCCGAAGGCCCGCGCCTTCGAGCAGGCCTTCACCGACTACCTGAGCGGCGACGGGCTACAGAGCGTCGCCGTCAATTCCGCCACCGCCGGCCTGCACCTTGCACTGGAAGCGCTCGGCATCGGCCCGGGCGACGAGGTGATTGCGCCCACGCTGACCTTCACCGCCACCGTGGAGGTGGTGCGCTACCTGGGCGCCGACCCGGTGCTGGTGGACGTGGACCCGGTCACGCTGAACATCGACCCCGAGAAGATCCGCGCTGCCATCACCCCCGCTACCCGCGCCATCATTCCGGTGCACTACGCGGGCCTGGCCTGCCGGATGGATGCCATACTGGCGATTGCGCGCGAACACGGCCTGAAGGTGGTGGAGGATGCCGCGCACGCCCTGCCCGGCACCTGGCAGGGCCAGCTCGTGGGTCAGCTGGCGTCGGACGTGACGGTGTTCAGCTTCTACGCCAACAAGACCATCACCACCGGCGAAGGCGGCATGGCCGTGACACGCGATCCGAAGCTGGCCGAGCGCATGCGCGTGATGCGACTGCACGGCATGAGCCGGGATGCCTTCGACCGCTTTACCTCCAAGACGCCGGCCTGGTATTACGAGGTGGTGGCCCCCGGCTTCAAGTACAACCTGACCGACACCGCCGCCGCCCTGGGCCTGGTGCAGTTGCAGCGCCTGCCGCAGTTCCTGGCGCGCCGCCAGCATCTCGCGGGGCGTTACCACGCGCAGCTGGCCGGCCTGCCCCTGGTTCTGCCGGCCGATGCCCCGGCGGGCGACGTGCATGCCTGGCATCTTTATGTCATCCGTCTCGCGCCAGGCGCGAACCTTTCGCGCGACGAGGTCATCCAGGCGCTGTCGGACCGGGGCATTGGCACCAGCGTGCACTACGTGCCGCTGCACCGCCACCCCTACTGGCGCGACCGTTATGGGCTGGCGCCCAGCCAGTTCCCGCAGGCCGACACGGCCTACCTGTCCATGCTCAGCCTGCCGCTGTTCACCGCGATGCAGGATGCCGACCAGGACCGGGTGATCGCCGCGCTGCACGACATCCTCGCCTGATGGCCAAGCGCCTGTTCGACATCGCTTTCGCCCTGCTCGCCCTGCTGCTGCTGGGTCCCCTGCTGCTGGCCTTGGCGCTGTGGGTGCGGCTGGACTCGCCCGGGCCGGTGTTCTTCCGCCAGCAGCGCGTGGGACGTAGCGGCCAGTTGTTCGATATCTACAAGTTCCGCACCATGCAGACCGGTGCCGAAGCCATGGGCCCGCAGATCACCGTGGGCGAAGATGCCCGCATCACGCGTGCCGGGGCCTGGCTGCGCCGCTCCAAAGTGGACGAGCTGCCGCAGTTCATCAATGTGCTGCGCGGCGACATGAGCGTGGTCGGCCCCCGCCCCGAGGTGCCGCGCTACGTGGCGCAATACCCCGCCGATGTGCGCCAGGCCGTGCTGTCCGTGCGCCCCGGCATCACCGACCTGGCCTCCATCGAATTCCGCGATGAAAGCGCGCTGCTGGCCCGAAGCCAAGACCCCGAGCGCACCTATGTGGAGCAGATCCTGCCCGCCAAACTGCGCCATGCCCAGCAGTACGTGCGCACGCATTCGCTGTGGCTGGACCTGCGGATCATTGCCCGCACCGTGCTGGCCGTGCTGGGCCTGCACACCGCGCGGCCCCCGGACAGCGCCGATAGCCCATAAAATCAACGGTTTGGCTGGCAACAGCCCCCTTTTTCCTGCCCCGTAGCCACGGCACCTATGTCTGAACAGAACCACGCCCCCGCCCCCCATGACGAAAACCAGCTCATCGCCGAGCGCCGCGACAAGCTGCGCGCCCTGCGCGAGGCACAGGCCCAGGGCAAGGGCGTTGCATTCCCGAACAATTTCAAGCCCGCCCACCAGGCCGTGGCGCTGCACGAATCCCACGGCGAGACTGCGGCCGAGACGCTGGACGCCACCCCTGTGCAGGTGAGTGTGGCGGGCCGCATGATGCTCAAGCGCGTGATGGGCAAGGCGAGTTTTGCCACCGTGCAGGACGCCTCGGGTCGCCTGCAGCTCTACATCACGCGCGACGCGCTGGGCGAAGAGCTGTACGCCGCTTTCAAGCACTGGGACCTGGGCGACATCGTCGGCGCCGAGGGCTCGCTCATGAAGACCAAGACCGGCGAGCTGTCGGTCAAGGTGACCAGCCTGCGCCTGCTGACCAAGAGCCTGCGCCCCATGCCCGACAAGTTCCATGGCATCCACGACCAGGAAGTGAAATACCGCCAGCGCTACGTCGACCTGATGACCGACGAGCATGCGCGCAAGCGCTTCGTGGCACGCAGCAAGGCCGTCAGCAGCATTCGCGACTTCATGGTGCAGCACGGCTTCCTGGAGGTCGAGACGCCCATGCTCCACCCCATTCCGGGCGGTGCCAACGCCAAGCCCTTCGTGACGCACCACAACGCGCTGGAGCAGGAGATGTACCTGCGCATCGCGCCCGAGCTGTATTTGAAGCGCCTGCTCGTGGGCGGCTTCGAGCGCGTGTTCGAGATCAACCGCAACTTCCGCAACGAAGGCATCTCGGTGCGCCACAACCCCGAGTTCACGATGATGGAGTTCTATGCAGCCTACTGGAACTACCAGGACTTGATGGGCTTCACCGAACAGCTCGTGCGCGACGCAGCCCTCAAGGCCGTGGGCACGCTGCAGCTCAGCTACCAGGGCCGCGAGGTCGATCTGGCCCAGCCTTTCGCACGCCTGACCATCCGTGAGGCCATCTTCCAGTACACCGAGGCGGGCGCCCATGTGGACGATGCCGACTGGCTCATCAGCGCCCTCAAGAAGCTGGGCATGAGCGAGGAGAAGAACAAGCTCTCCACCCGCAGCCTGGCCAGCCTGCAGGTGCTGTACTTCGAAGAGACGGTGGAAGACAAGCTGTGGCAGCCCACCTTCATCATGGAGCACCCGACCGAAATCTCGCCGCTGGCACGCGCCAACGATGCGCGCCCCGAGGTCACCGAGCGCTTCGAGCTCTACATCACGGGTCGGGAGTTCGGCAACGGTTTCAGCGAACTGAACGACGCCGAGGATCAGGCCGCCCGCTTTCACGCCCAGGTGGCCGCCAAAGACAGTGGTGATGACGAGGCCATGTACTACGACCACGATTTCGTGCGCGCGCTTGAATACGGCATGCCGCCCGCGGGCGGCTGCGGCATCGGTATCGACCGCCTGATGATGCTGCTGACCGACAGCCCGAGCATCCGTGACGTGATCCTGTTCCCGGCACTGCGCCGGGAGACCTGAACCGGCCTGACGGCCCCGCTCCCATGACGTCCGCCCCGCCCATCGAAACATCTGCCTCCCTGCTGCCACCTATCGGCATGGGACCCCTCTCCGTGCTGGTGGTGGAGGACCAGGATTCCGTGCGCGCGGCGCTGGTGGGAGAGTTGCGCCATGCCGGCGTGTCCGACGTGCTCGAAGCCCCCAATGGCGATGTGGCACTGCATCTCTTCAAGCTGCGGCGGCCTGATCTGGTGCTGCTGGACATCCGGCTGCCGGGCAACGACGGCTACTGGGTGGCACAGCAGATGCGCATGGCCGAGCCGGGCGACTGGACGCCCATCATCTTTCTCTCCGGCCTGGACAACGACCTGGACGTCTGGCGCGGCATCGAGGCCGGTGGCGATGACTACCTCGTCAAACCCGTCAAGCCCATCGTGCTCGTGGCCAAGCTGCGCGCCATGCGCCGCCTGCTGGACATGCGCCGGCGCCTCGTGGGCCTGACCGAAGAGCTGCACCTGGCCAACCAGCGCCTCAACGAAATGGTCGAGGTGGACGCCCTCACCGGCCTGGTGAACCGGCGTGGCTTTGACCGCATCCTGCACAGCGAAATCGTGGCGGCGCGGCGCGACGGCACACCCCTCACGCTCATGCTCTGCGACCTGGACCACTTCAAACGCTACAACGACGCAGCGGGCCATGTGCAGGGCGACAGCTGCCTCAAGGACATTGGCCGCGTGCTGCACGAAGTGTGCGTGCGCCCGCGTGACGTGGCCTCGCGCTACGGCGGCGAGGAGTTCGCGCTCATCCTGCCCAACACGCCCCGTTCGGGTGCCATGACCTTCGCGCGCGCCCTGGGCCAGTTGCTGCGGGCACGCGCCATTGCCCACCCAGACTCCCCCCTGGGCGGCGTGCTCACGCTCTCGGGTGGCATCACCACCTGCGTGCCCGACGAAAACACCAGCGCCGAAAGCATGATCATGCGCGCCGATCAGGCTCTGTATGCCGCCAAGGCACAGGGGCGCGACCGCTTTTTCAGCTTCGAGATGCAGCTGGACACAGTGGAGCAGCGACACGGCTGACGGACGGATTCCACGCAGCCCCCTGAATGCCCCATGCGACGTTCATTGACCCTCTACCTGCCCGACTGGGCCCAGGACTGGCTGGAGATCATCGTTCCGGGCGTGCAGATTGCGCTCATCCTGCTGGCCGCCTGGCTGCTGCAGAACCTGCTGGGGCGCCTGCTCACCCGTGCCGGGCGCCATTACCAGATCCCCCTAGATCTGCAGATGCCCATTCTCGGGCTGGTGCGCTGGACCCTTCTGGCCGCCACCCTGTTGCTGATACTGGAGCGCCTGGGGGTCTCGGCCACCGTGCTGTGGACCGGCTTCACCGGCTTTGCCACAGTGGGGGCCGTGGCCTTTTTCGCTGCGTGGAGCGTGCTGTCCAACCTTTTCTGCGCGTTCCTGATTTTCACCGTGGGACCGTTCCGTCTGGGCGACACCATCGAGTTGCTCGATACCGCCGAAAAACCCGGTGCCAAGGGCCGTGTGGTGGACATCAATCTGCTCTACACCACGCTGGAGGATGCGACCGAAGGACATGGCGGGGCTTTGCTGCAAATCCCCAACACGCTGGTTTTTCAGCGCGTTCTGCGGCGCTGGGAGCCTGGAACAGCCCCAGCAGCCTCCCAGACGCCAGCCACGCAGGATCCGTTGCAGAACACGTCTTCGGCGCCCTGAGAGGGTGTTGACGATCTGAGAACGTGTTGACGATCTCGCAGGGGCCGCGTTGGAGCGCAATCGGGATGAGTGGATGCTTCGGATGCGCCGTATGGGCTCGTGCCCATGCAAGCAGGCGGGGCGTCCAATCGCCCGATTTCACTCCAACCCGAAGGGCAGTGGCCTTTGCGGGCGGTCTGCGGCGTTGCGGCGCTTGTGGATAGCCGGGCTATCCACTGCGCCCCGCGCCTTGCATCCCATCCCGCAAAGACCGCTGCGCGACCCCTGGGAGATCGTGAACACGTTCTGAGGCGCCGGCACACGCTGCGCCGCGCCTTTCAGGGCAGCATCTCCAGCGCCTGCAGGTAGGCTGGCTGGAACATCAGGTCATCCCAGGCCAGTGGCAAGGTCTGCGGCAGCAAGGCCACCCGGCGCGATTCGCTGTCCTGGCTGGGATGCCACTGGCCCTGGGCCTGCTGTGCAGCCAGGCCATCGAGCAATTCATCCACCGCCCGCCCTGCACCCACGCTCTGGTTGCACAGCAGCACCAGATCACAGCCCGCCTGCAGCGCCGCCACCGCTGCGTCGGTGTAGCCGACCAGCCGCCCGTCGATGCGGCGCGCGCCTTCCATGCTCAGGTCATCACTGATGATGGCGCCATCGAAGCCCAGGCGCCCCCGCAGGATGTCATGCAGCCACTTGCGCGAGAAACCGGCCGGGCGCGGGTCCACCTGCGGGTAAATGACATGCGCGGGCATCACGCTGGTGAGCGTGCTGCGCAACCATGCATAGGGCGCGGCATCGTCCTGCAGGATGGCCTTGAGGCTGCGCCGGTCCACCGGAATGTCGGTGTGCGAGTCCGCCGCCACAAAGCCATGCCCCGGAAAATGCTTGCCGCAGTGCGCCATGCCGGCCTGCAACAGGCCCTGCACCAGGCTTTTGGCCAGCAGTGTGACCACCCGCGGGTCGGCATGGAAAGCGCGGTCGCCGATCACGCCGCTGCGGGAAGCGCCGGGCCGCCCCAAGCTTCCCGGGCCCCCTTGGGGGGCAGCCAGCGCTTTCGCTGGCGTGGGGGCATCGTCTGGCCAATCGAGGTCCAGCACCGGCGTGAAGGAAAAATCCACGCCACAGGCGCGCAGCTCGCTGGCCAGCACATAGCCGGCCGCCGTGGCGGCATTGGTGGCCGCCATGGCACCACTGCCCGGGCCGCCCTGGCCATCCTGCATCCACATTTCGCCCAGGGCGCGCATGGGCGGCAGGTGGGTGAAGCCATCACTGCGAAAGCGCTGCACGCGCCCGCCTTCGTGGTCCACGCAGATCAGCAGGTCGTCCCGCACGGCCTTGATGGCGCTAGTGAGTTCCAGCAGCTGGGCGCGGCTCTGCCAGTTGCGGGCAAACAGGATCACGCCACCGGTCAGCGGGTGCGCGAGACGGCGGCGGTCGGCGGCGGTGAGTGCCGTGCCGGCCACATCGAGAATGAGAGGGGCGTGTTCCATCATGGGTTAAAAACAGAAAATGCTATTTAATTAATAGCTACTAGCGCTTTACCATCAAGCGCCAGAGGCCAATTTCTCTACAACACAGAAACTCGCCGCGTAGTCGGATTCATCGGTCACGCTGAGGTGCGCCGTGAGTGCCCGCGCGTCAAACCACTCCTTGAGCGCACCATGCAGCACGATGACGGGCTGGCCGCTGGGCAGCGACCCCACCTCGCACGCACGCCAGGTCATGGGCATGCGCATGCCCAGCCCGATGGCCTTGCTGAACGCCTCCTTGGCGGAAAAGCGTGTAGCCAGATAGCGCACGCCGCGCTCGGGCCAGCGCTGGCTGCGCGCACGCCAGGTGGCCAGCTCGGCCTCGCTCAGCACCTTCTCGGCAAAGCGGTCGCCATGGCGCGCCAGGCTGGCGCGGATGCGGCGCACATCGCAGATGTCGGTGCCGATGCCGTAGATCATGAATTTGAATAAAAAGTGCTTCCAGCGCTTATGCAGCAAGCGCCAGCAGCTATTACATCAGGAGCAACCCGCATCAATGCACGCCTGGTAGGCCTGCACCGTGGCGGCATAGCCCAGCTCCAGCGCATCAGAAATCAGGGCATGGCCGATGGACACCTCCAGCACCCCGGGCACGGTGCGCACGAAGGCCGCCAGGTTGTCGCGGTTGAGGTCGTGGCCCGCGTTCACACCCAGCCCCGCGTCCAGCGCGGCCTGCGCGGCTGCGCGGTAGCGCTCCAGCTCGATGGCCTGGCGGCTGGTACCCCAGGCGGCGGCGTAAGGCTCGGTGTAGAGCTCGACACGATCAGCGCCCACAGCGCGGGCCTGGGCCATCTGCGCAGGCACCGGGTCCATGAACAGGCTCACGCGCACACCCAGCTGCTTGCACTCGGCGATCAGCGGACGCAGGCGCTCGGCATCCTGCGGGAAGCTCCAGCCGTGGTCGCTGGTGAACTGGTCTTCGCTGTCGGGCACGAAGGTGGCTTGGGTAGGAAGCACCTGGCGGATGAAATCCATCAGGTTCTGCGAGGGATTGCCCTCGATGTTGTATTCGCGGTCGGGCCAGGCCTTCATCAACTCAGCCAGCGCGTGCACGTCATCGGCGCGGATGTGGCGCTCGTCAGGGCGCGGGTGCACGGTGATGCCCTGCGCGCCCGCCTGCAGGCACAGCAGTGCCGCGCGCGTGACGCTGGGAATGCCCAAGTGGCGCGTGTTGCGCACCAGCGCAACCTTGTTGACGTTGACCGACAGCGCGGTACGGTGTCTGGAAAGAGGTGAATTCATAAGAACGTAAGCAAAAGTGCCCGCATCAGTTCGGTGACAGCGATTGCATGTCCATCATGAACTGGCGCGTCCGCAACAGCGGGCTGCCGCAATGGTATTGCAACAAGGTGCGCAGCTGCGGCTTGAGCTCTGCGGCCAAGGGGGCCACGGCGCGCAGCAGGTGCGTGAAGTGCGCGCCGTCGTCCAGCGCTGCCTGCAGGGTGCGCCACTGCGTACCGCTCAGGCTGGCGCGCTCCGTGGCCGTGGCGGCGCGCAATCCGCCTTCTGCCACCAGGGCATAGCGATGCTGCGGGTCCAAAGTGGTGTAGGTGAGCGTCTGCACATCCAGCGTCGGCAGCAGGCCGATCTCGCGCAGCAGCTGCAGTTCGAAACTGCGCAGCACGGGTTCCAGCGCTTCGCCATGCTCGCTCGCCAGCACGCGCACCACGTCCGCATAGATGTCGAACAGATGAGCGTGCGGGTCGTCGCGGGCCAGCAGGCGCAGCAGCAGCTCGTTGAGGTAGATGCCCGCCAGCAGGGCGTCGCCCGTGGGCATGATGTGGCCGCCGACCCATTCCGCTCCCTTGAGGGTGTGGATGTCGCTCGCGCCCGCGTCGCTTTGCGTCCAGGTCAGGTGCAGCGGCTGCAGCGGCAGCAGCACCGGCCGGAAGTTGGAGCTGGGCTTCTTGGCCCCCTTGGCCACCAGCGCCGTGCGCCCCTGGTGGCGCGTGAACACCTCCAGGATCAGGCTGGACTCACTCCAGTCGTAGCGGTGCAGCACAAAGGCGGGTTCGTTGGAAAAACGGCGGGAGGTGGCCACATTGGCCCTTCAGGCACGGATTGAGCGGGCAGGATTACTCGTAGCCGAACGAGCGCACGCGCGCCTCGTCGTCGGCCCAGCCCGAGCGCACCTTGACCCACAGCTCCAGGAAAACCTTGGCATCGAGGAGCTTTTCCAGCTCCTGGCGCGCCTCGGTTCCAATGCGCTTGAGGCGCTCGCCCTTGTCGCCGATGACCATCATCTTGTGGTTGTCCCGCTCGACGACGATGGTGGCAGCGATCTTCACCAGTCGCTTGTGCTGTTTGCTGGCCTCTTCCTCGAACTTGTCGATGATGACGGTGGAGGTGTAGGGCAACTCGTCGCCCGTGAAGCGGAACAACTTCTCGCGCACGGTCTCGGAGGCCAGAAACTTCTCGCTGCGATCGGTCAGCTCGTCCTCGCCGTACCACCAGGGCTGTTCGGGCAGGTATTTCTCGCAAATGCCATAGAGCCGCGCAATGTCACCCTTGTTCTTGGCCGACATGGGCACGAACTCGGCGAACGGGTGGCGCTCCTGCATGCTCTTGAGCCAGGGCGCGATCTCGGCGCGGCGGTGCACGTTGTCGAGCTTGTTGGCGATGAGCAGCGTGGGGATGCCGGGTTTGAACAGGCTCAATACCTTGGCATCGGCCAGCGTGAAGCTGCCCGCCTCGACCACGAACAGGATCAGGTCCACATCGCCGATGGCGCCCATCACGGTCTTGTTGAGCGACTTGTTCAGAGCGGTGGCGTGGCGGGTCTGGAAGCCCGGCGTATCGACAAACACGAACTGCGTCTGTCCCATGGTCCGGATGCCGGTGATGCGGTGGCGCGTAGTCTGCGCCTTGCGCGAGGTGATGCTGATTTTCTGGCCCACCAACGCGTTGAGCAGCGTGGATTTGCCCACATTGGGCTTGCCGACGATGGCGATCACGCCGCAGCGCTGGCCCTCAACGTCTGTTGCGGCACCGGCCGGCCGGGCTGCGGCCAGCATGGCTTCCAGGTCATTTTGGCCTTCAGCGCCCGATTCGTTTGCGCTGTCAGCTACATTTTTTGTAGCATCTTCATTCATGGGTGTCTTGCTTTCAATGTGGCCAGCATGGCCGTCGCGGCAGACTGCTCGCCGGCACGGCGTGAACCGCCAATACCGCGCTCGGTGAGCGACAGTTCAGGAATGGCGCATTCCACGTCAAAGGTCTGCTTGTGCGCCGCGCCCACGGTGCCCACCACACGGTACTGGGGCAACTGCATTTTGCGGCCCTGCAGCCACTCCTGCAATGCGGTCTTGGCATCCTTGGCCGCCGCCTGCATCTGGGGATTGATTTCGACCGCCTCGAACAGTCGGTGCACCAAGGCCTCGGCCGGGGTGTACCCCGCATCCAGATAGATGGCGCCGATGACGGCTTCGAGGGCATCGGCCAGGATGGAGGGGCGCTTGTGACCGCCCGAGCGCGATTCGCCCTCCCCCAGCCGCAACACCTCGGGCAGCCGCAGACCCAGGGCCAACTGGTGCAGGGTGTCCTGCTTGACCATGTTGGCACGCACCCGCGACAGATCGCCTTCGGGCTGCGCACTCAACCGCCGATACAGCAGGCTGGCGACCGCCAGATTGAGCACGGAATCTCCCAGAAACTCCAGTCGCTCGTTGTGGTCGGCGCTGAAACTGCGGTGCGTCACGGCGCGCTGCAGCAGCGCGGGGTCAGAGAACAGATACTGCAGCCGTGACTGCAGCGAAGCAAGAGCGGGTGGCACCTATTTGGTCGACTCTTCAAAACGGTAGACAAGGTAAGCAGGGCCTGCCAGAGCAATTTCGCGCGAATACTTGAACGACACGACAACCTTGTCGCCGCGCTTGGTCACTTCGAGATCCTTGCCCTGAATGGAAGAGATGTCGTCAATCTGAGCTGCTTTGTCAAAAAGCGCCCGAACATCGGGTACGGTAGCCCCCTCTCTTGCGGCCTTGGTTGCCGCCTTCTGAATCGCCTGGTACTCCAAAAAAATCGGTATCGACTGCCCGCCGATGGCAAAAGCAGCCACAGCGATCAGGCCGATGAAAATGACGCCAATGAACGACAGGCCACGCTGACGCGCCCGGCTGGCTGTATGGTAAACATGCATAACCTATCCCCTCTATGGTTGTGGGCCGCTTCTGGGGCGGCTCAGTTGAACGACCCGATGCGCTTGAGGTTGCCGAAGTTCATCCAGACAAAGAAGGCCTTTCCCACGATGTGGGACTCGGGCACAAACCCCCAGTAACGCGAGTCGAGCGAATTATCGCGGTTGTCACCCATCATGAAGTAATGGCCTTCAGGCACCTTGCAGACCACGCCTTCCACACTGTAACGGCAGTTGTCGCGGTAGGCAAAATTGCTGGCACCCTGGATGAAGGCCGGCACCTCGGGGTTGTTCAGCAGGCGGTGGGGGCGCGTGCCCAGCTGCTCCTCGTACTGCTTGAAGTAGCGCATGACACTGTCGTCGAAGAAGTCGGCCGCAGATGCCGTATCCACGGCCTGGCCATTGATGGTGAGCCGCTTGTTCAGGTAAGCGACCTCATCACCCGGCACACCCACCACGCGCTTGATGTAGTCCAGATTCGGCTGGGGCGGATAGCGGAACACCATCACATCCCCGCGCTGCGGAGCATTCCCTTCGATGATCTTGGTATGAATGACGGGCAGACGCACCCCATAGGTGAACTTGTTCACCAGGATCAGGTCGCCCACCTGCAAGGTGGGAATCATCGAGCCGGAGGGAATCTTGAAGGGCTCGAACAGGAAAGAGCGCAGCAGAAACACCGTGGCGATCACCGGAAAAAGGCCCGCCGTCCAGTCCAGCCACCAGGGCTGCATGAGCAGACGCTCTTTCGACTCCTGCACATCGATGTCCACCTTGGCGATGCCCATGCGGTCTAGTTCGGCGCGGCGCTGGGCGGCGGCATCCTCGATGGCCTGGGCTGCACGGTGGCGCTGCGGCAGGAAATAGAAACGCTCGGCCAGCCAGTAGGCACCGGTCACCACCGTGGCCAGAAACAGCAACAGGGCAAAGTTGCCTTCGATCGCCCCAAAGTACCAGGCGCCCATATAGCCGGCAAAGGCGGCCAGCACGAGCGAGGTCAGAATCTGCATGGCCTGCATCAGTCCTCCACCTGCAAAATGGCGAGGAACGCTTCCTGGGGCACCTCCACCGAGCCAATCTGTTTCATGCGTTTCTTGCCTGCTTTCTGCTTCTCGAGAAGCTTGCGCTTGCGGGTGATGTCACCGCCGTAGCATTTCGCCAACACGTTCTTGCGCATCGCCTTGATGGTCTCGCGCGCAATGATGTTGGCGCCGATGGCCGCCTGGATGGCCACGTCAAACATCTGGCGGCTGATAATCTCGCGCATCTTGGCGACCACGGCCCGGCCACGGTACTGCGACTGGCTGCGGTGCACGATGATCGACAGCGCATCGACTTTCTCGCCATTGAGCAGGATATCGACCTTCACCACGTCCGAGGCCCGGTATTCCTTGAACTCATAGTCCATGCTGGCGTAGCCCCGGCTCACCGACTTGAGCTTGTCGAAGAAGTCGAGCACGATCTCGCCCAGCGGCATCTCGTAGGTCAGCATGACCTGGCGGCCGTGGTAAGCCATGTTCATCTGCACGCCGCGCTTCTGGTTGGCCAGCGTCATCACCGGCCCCACATACTCCTGGGGCATGTACAGGTGCACGGTCACGATGGGTTCGCGGATTTCCTGCAGCTTGCCCTGGTCGGGCATCTTCGCGGGGTTTTCCACCATGACGACCTCGCCGCCCGGCATGACCACCTGGTAGACCACACTGGGTGCCGTGGTGATCAGATCCTGGTCGAATTCGCGTTCCAAGCGTTCCTGCACGATCTCCATGTGCAGCAGCCCCAGGAAGCCGCAACGGAAGCCAAAACCCAGCGCCTGGCTCACCTCGGGCTCGTAGTGCAGCGAGGCATCGTTGAGCTTGAGCTTTTCCAGCGCGTCGCGCAACTGGTCGTATTCGCTCGCCTCGGTCGGGTACAGGCCGGCAAACACCTGCGGCTGAATTTCCTTGAAGCCCGGCAAGGCCTCCGTCGCAGGACCCGCGTTGTTCGGGAGCTTCTTTTCCAGCGTGATGGTGTCGCCCACCTTGGCGGCCTGCAGCTCCTTGATGCCGCAGATCACATACCCCACCTCGCCCGCCCGCAGAGCTTCGCGCGACTCGTTGGCGGGTGTGAAAACGCCCAGGCTTCCCGCCTCATACGCCGCTCCGGTGGCCATCATCTTGATGCGCTCGCCCTTGAGCAGGCGGCCATCGACCACGCGCACCAGCATCACCACTCCCACATACGTATCGAACCAGCTGTCGATGATCATCGCGCGCAGCGGGCCTTCGGGATTGCCCCGGGGCGCCGGCACCTTGGCCACGATGGCTTCGAGAATTTCCTCGATGCCCATGCCTGTCTTGGCAGAACAGGGAATGGCGTCGCCCGCATCGATACCGATCACGTCCTCGATTTCGGCCTTGGCATTGTCCGGATCGGACTGCGGCAGGTCCATCTTGTTGAGCACCGGCAGCACTTCCACGCCCAGATCGAGCGCGGTATAGCAGTTGGCCACGGTCTGGGCCTCCACGCCCTGCGAGGCATCCACCACCAGCAGCGCGCCCTCGCAGGCCGACAGCGACCGGCTCACTTCGTAGGAGAAGTCCACATGGCCAGGCGTGTCGATCAGGTTGAGGTTGTAGACCTGCCCATCCTTGGCTTTGTAGTGCAGCGCTGCCGTTTGCGCCTTGATGGTGATGCCGCGCTCTTTCTCGATATCCATCGAGTCGAGCACCTGCGCCTCCATCTCGCGCTCGGCCAAACCGCCGCAACGCTGGATCAGGCGATCCGCAAGCGTGGACTTGCCATGGTCAATGTGCGCAATGATGGAAAAATTTCTGATGTGGTTCATCAACGAATAACGTCAAGTGAGGAAATGGCCAAGATGCACGCAAGAAAAAAGGGCGCGTCAACGGGAGACGCGCCCTGAACCAACAATCTTTGGCAACTGCGATGGTTGGGACTTCATTGTAGGCAAAAAGCCGGCAAATCCAAGGCCGCGCCTTGGCCTCCTGAGGGCATTGCAGACCAGCGGCAACACAGATATCCACAATTTATTCACAAATCATTCACCCCACTCGGGATGGCATGTGAATATCCTGTTCATTACTGCGCAAGATTTCGCATCGCGGATTGACGGTCAATCCATATGCCAATAGTCATGCGAGAACTGCCCCCATTCTACCTATTTCGATGGATGCCAAGAACGCCTCCCCATGGATGGATCGATGAAAGACCCGTCATGCCTTGCCCGGGCCATCCACCGATCACAGGGCGAAACTCTCCTGCAAACACCGTGCTCAACGCACCGGCCGGATCAGCGCATATTGCGCCCACTCACCCCGGCGAAAGAGCACATTGATGGGCTTGCTCTTGTCGGCCTTGGACAAGGCTGCCTCGAAATCCTTCACCCCGGCCACCTCTGCATTGGCAATCGCGAGAATCACATCGCCTTCACGCAATCCGGCCCGTGCAGCCGACTCGGTGGCGGTATCCACGCGCACCCCGCCGCGCAGTTTCAGTTCTTTTTTCTGCGCATCGGTCAAGTCCGACACCGTCAACCCGAGTTGCTGGGCCGCCGAGGACGACTTGGGCTTGGCATCCTTGTCCGAGGTCTTGAGCGCCGACTTGTCGGGCTCGATTTCCGCAATCTGGATCGACAAGTCGCGCGTGCTGCCCCGGCGGAACACCGTCACGGTGCTTTTGGTTCCAGGCTTGGTATTGCCCACCATGCGCGGCAGATCGGCGATTTTTTCAATGGCCTTGCCATCGAAGCGCGTGATGATGTCACCCGCCTCAATCCCCGCCTTCTCGGCAGGCGACCCGGCTTCCACGCCAGTCACCAACGCGCCCTGCTGCTTGCCCAGGCCCAGCGATTCCGCCACATCACGCGTCACCTGCCCGATCTGCACACCAATGCGCCCCCGCGTCACGCGCCCACTCGCGCGCAGCTGCTCGCTGACGCGCATGGCTTCGTCAATCGGAATGGCGAACGAGATCCCCATGAACCCGCCCGAGCGCGAATAAATCTGGCTGTTGATCCCCACCACTTCGCCGCGCATGTTGATCAGCGGACCTCCCGAGTTGCCG
Organism: Burkholderiales bacterium RIFCSPLOWO2_12_FULL_65_40; assembly: GCA_001770955.1. GTDB lineage: Bacteria > Pseudomonadota > Gammaproteobacteria > Burkholderiales > Burkholderiaceae_C > Simplicispira. Next base: position 156,880 of record MESL01000031.1, read on the forward strand.
GGATTGATGGCGACATCGGTCTGGATGAACGGCAAATAGTCGCCCGTATCCCGCTGCTTGGCACTCACGATACCTGCAGTCACCGTGTTTTCCAGGCCAAAGGGCGAACCAATGGCCATGACCCACTCGCCCACCCGCAGCCGGTTGATGTCACCAATCCGCACCGCCGGCAGGCCACTGGCCTCGATCTTGACCACCGCCACGTCGGTACGCTTGTCCGTTCCCACGATCTTGGCCTTGAATTCCCGCTTGTCCGTCAGCGTGACAATCACCTCATCGGCGCCATCGACCACATGGGCATTGGTCATGACATACCCATCGGCACTGACGATGAACCCCGATCCGACACCCCGCGGCTGATCGTCTTCCTGATTGGGACGCTGCGGCCTTGGCTGCCGGGGCAGATTCGGAATGGGCACACCAAAACGCTTGAAGAACTCAAGCATCTCTTCGTCCATCCCGTTCATGCCCCCGCGGGCCGCCATCTTTTCCATGGTGCGAATGTTCACGACCGAGGGCCCGACCTGCTCCACCAGATCGGTAAAGTCAGGCAATCCGCGTACCGAAGCTGGCGGCGTCTGTGCCGGCACCTGCGCCACCGCTGGCAATGCCATGGTGGCGCCCAGAGCCAGCGAGAGCGCACCCGCCAACCCACCCCAAGACCACCTCGTCCAATCGTTCTTTTTCATCTCCGACCTTTCAAGAGTTCGTGTTCACATTGCGTTCGAGGAACGTGCTTTGAGAAATGCTGCGGCAGATTTGGTTCCATGCGCCGACAGAAACCCCAGCACTTGCCGGTCCGACCCACCGTGGGTGGGCTAGCCACCCGGCATGGCACCGTGGGCGCTGCGCAGCCCGATCCTGGCGGCGATGCGATTCCTGCCGAAACAAATAGGGCCGCCGCCAAGGCCAAAAAGGGCCCGACCCACTGGAAAGAAGAGTTGTACTAACGCGCGGGGGAGTCAAAATTGGCGTTGCGCAAGAAACCTGCCGGCATCTGCAGGGCCGTCGTACCGCTGTACTGCTTATGCGCCGCCAGCAACTCATCCAGGCGTGGGTCCCGGATCATCACTTGCGTGTCCGGATTGCCGGTAGCTGCCACCTGCACAGGTGCCGTGGCCGGTGCTGCAGCCAACTGGGGGCCTGCGGATTCCCCTTGCAGATGCCCCAAGGCATTCCAGCCCATGGCGGCCACCGCCGCCAGCGATGCAAAACCCGCCACCATCTTCCAGCGGAACACCGAATCGTTGGCCGCCTGCGCCGGCAGAGCCTGCCGCGATGCATCGGGCAACTGCGCTGGCGGCAGCGAACGCACGGGCTCCTGGGCCATCTTCTGATGCAAATTCGCCAGGAAAGCGCTTCCGTGGTCCGGGCGCGCCAGCTCGGCAGAGCGCATGACATCACCCACCAGGTGGTACATCTGCCATGTCTCACGCCCCTCATCCTGTGCGGCAAATTGCAGGGCCTGCGCCAGTTCGTCGCCCTCCAACGGGCCGTCCGCCAGAGCCGAGAGCAGTTCGCGTTTTTTCAGATCATCATTCATGGTGTCACCTGCCAATTCCAAACCCGACGTTTCGCATACCTGACTTGCTACCAGCGCTTGCCCGTGCGGTTTTCCAGCAGCGGACGCACCCGGGCCGAAATGGCTTCCCGGGCCCGAAAGATGCGCGAACGCACCGTCCCGATCGGGCATGCCATGACCGTGGCGATTTCCTCATAGCTCAAGCCTTCAATTTCCCGCAGCGTGACGGCCTGCCGCAAATCGTCGGGCAGCGCCTCCATGGCCGCGTTGACTGCCGTCGCTATTTCCCGGGCCGCCAGCACTGTTTCAGGTGTTTCGTCGTTGGTTAGTTCTTGCCCGATGCGGGAAGTTTCATTCTCGTCATCGTCGCTGCGCATGGCCCCCTCATAGATCAGCGGATCACGCTTGAGGTCCATCAAGAATTTCTTGGCCGTGTTCACCGCAATGCGGTAGAGCCATGTATAGAACTGGGCATCTCCGCGAAACTGGTGCAACGCCCGAAAGGCCCGCAAGAACGTTTCCTGGGCAATATCCTGGACCAGATCCGTATCGCGCACCATGCGCCCAATCAGCCGTTCAATGCGGCGCTGGTATTTGATGACGAGCAGATCGTAGGCGCGCAAGTCGCCCGCCACCGTCCGCTCCACAAGCTGGAGGTCAGTCTGCTGGGCCGGTGATTCGTCAAGGGGTGTGGCGGGTGGAATTGCGGTCATGAAAAATGGGGTCACACCGGGCCAGCGCCCTCTGAAGCCTGTTCGGGGGCGCCTGCAACGCTGTGCCCGGGGCGCGAATATACCGCACGGCGCAGATCTCCCCAGCGCAAGGGCTCAAGGTTCTGCTCCAGCCAGAGCCAACGGGTCGATCCGTCCGTCGCGGCCAGGCGCACCGCCATGCGGCGCTGCAGATCCAGATCAACGGTCAGGGCGCCGCGCAGCATGGTCTGCGGCACGCACTGCAAGGTCCAGACCTGGCCATCCCAGGCCAGGGTTCCTGCAGGAAGGCCCGACCAGAAGCGCCAGGCCACGCCCGACGCCACCAGCCACAGCACAAAGGCGGCCCCCACCATCCAGGCGGGCTGCGCCGATGTGCCCAACCAGCACCAGGCAAGCAATACCGCAAATCCTGCCGTCGACCCCAGCGCCAGCGCTGCGCCGAGCCAGACCGAACGCCCTGACGTCGGATACTGGACCGCCGGAGCGCGGTAACGCGAAGGAAGAGCGGTCACAGCGAACCGCCACACAGAACCCGCGACACGCGGCGGGCGCAGGCGGTCAACGGCCGCAACGCATACCGAGGCAACTCAGACGCGCCGGAACACCAGCGTGCCGTTGGTGCCACCAAAGCCGAAGTTGTTCTTGATCGCGACATCCATCTTCATGTCCCGCGCCGTGTTGGCGCAGTAGTCGAGGTCGCACTCGGGGTCCTGGTTGTCCAGGTTGATGGTCGGCGGAACCTTCTGGTGGTAGAGCGCGAGGATCGTGAAGATGCTCTCGATGCCGCCCGCCCCGCCCAGCAGGTGGCCGGTCATGGACTTGGTCGAACTCACCACCATCTTGTGCGCGTGGTCGCCGAAGGCCGCCTTGATGGCATTGGTCTCGTTGACATCGCCCAGCGGCGTGGACGTGCCGTGTGCATTGAGGTAGGCCACCTCATCGGCATTGATGCCGGCGTTGCGCAAGGCAGCCAGCATGGCGCGGCGCGGGCCGTCCATGTTGGGCGCGGTCATGTGGCCGGCGTCGGCGCTCATGCCGTAGCCGCTCAGTTCCGCATAAATTTTGGCGCCACGCGCCTTGGCGTGTTCGTATTCCTCGACCACCACGACACCGGCACCCTCGCCCAGCACGAAGCCGTCGCGGTCCTTGTCCCAGGGGCGCGAGGCGGCCTTGGGGTCGTCGTTGCGGGTGGAGAGCGCGCGCATCGCGGCAAAGCCGCCAATGCCCAGCGGCGACACCGTGGCTTCGGCGCCCCCGGCGATGACCACATCGGCATCGCCGTATTCGATCATGCGACCGGCCTCACCGATGCAGTGCAGGCCCGTGGTGCAGGCCGTGACAACGGCCAGATTCGGCCCCTTGAAGCCGAAACGCATGGACACATGCCCGGCGACCATATTGATGATGGACGCCGGCACGAAAAATGGGGTGATCCGCCGGGCCCCGCGGCTGACGAATTCGGCGTGGGTGTTTTCGATCAGTGGCAAGCCACCAATCCCCGAGCCGATCACGCAGCCAATGCGGGTGGCCAGCTCGTCGGTCAGCGCATCGCCCGTGGGCAGGCCGGCATCGTGCACGGCCTGTGCGGCCGCCGCGATGCCGAAATGAATGAAGGAGTCCATCGCGCGCGCATCCTTGGCGCTGATGTACGACTCCAGATCAAACCCCTTGACCTCCCCTGCAATCTTGCAGGAAAAGTTCGACGTATCGAACTTGGTGATGAGGTCAATGCCGGACTGACCGGCAAGGATATTGGCCCAGGCGTCCTGCACCGTGTTTCCCACGGGGCTGATGCAACCCAGGCCGGTCACGACAACGCGACGACGGCTCATGCGTTAAAACCTTGTGCTGATCGCTGAAGAGAAGGCGCCAGGCGCGCCGTTCAGGCCTTCGGGTGGGAGGTGGCGTAGTCGATGGCGTTTTGCACCGTCGTGATTTTCTCGGCGTCTTCGTCGGGAATCTCGATGCCGAATTCGTCTTCCAGCGCCATCACCAGTTCCACCGTGTCGAGCGAGTCGGCACCCAGGTCGGCCACGAAGGCCTTTTCGTTGGTGACTTGAGACTCTTCAACGCCGAGTTGTTCGGCAATGATTTTTTTGACACGTGCTTCGATATCGCTCATGGTTTCCCTCTGGGGGTTGTGAATGGATCCGCGATTCTAGCCGTTTAAGAGAGCACCCCTAAACCGCCCGCCGCACGGATGAACCGGCGTGATTTTTCGTCAATTACATATACATGCCGCCATTGACATGCAATTCCTGCCCGGTCACGTAACCGGCCTCGCGCGAGGCGAGGTAGGCGACCGCGTGCGCGATGTCTGAAGGTTGCCCCATGTGGCCCAGCGGGATCTGCGATTGCAGGGCCTTGTGCTGCTCTTCAGACAGCTCGGCCGTCATGTCGGTCTGGATGAAACCAGGCGCCACGCAGTTCACGGTCACGTTGCGGCTGCCCAGCTCACGCGCCAGCGCACGGGTCATGCCGGCCACGCCGGCCTTGGCGGCAGCGTAGTTGGCCTGACCCGGGTTGCCCGAGGCGCCCACCACGCTGGTGATGCTGATGATGCGGCCAAAACGCTGCTTCATCATGGGCTTGATGGCCGCGCGGCTGACACGAAACACCGCCTTGAGATTGGTGTCGAGCACGGCGTCCCAGTCGTCGTCCTTCATGCGCATGGCCAGCTGGTCGCGCGTGATGCCGGCGTTGTTCACCAGCACATGCAGGCCGCCCTGGCCCTTGACGATGCTGTCGATCAGCGCCTCGACCGCTGCGGCGTCGGTCACGTTGAGATTGGCACCCCGGCAGCCCGGATACGCCGACAACGCCTGGCTGATGCGCGCGGCGCCTTCGTCGGTGGTGGCCGTACCGATGACCTGGTGGCCGCGTGCGGCCAACTCCAGCGCGATGGCGGCGCCAATGCCGCGCGAGGCGCCGGTGACCAGCGCGACAGTGGGGGTTGCAGTGGTTTCGCTCATGCCAGCAGTTCCTTCACTTCATTCAAGGTGGCGGTGTCGTACAGGGCCGCACCAGTCAGTTCTGCGTCGATGCGCTTGGTCAGGCCCATGAGCACCTTGCCCGGGCCGCACTCGACAAGGTGGGTGATGCCCCGGCCCTTGAGGGCCTGCACGCACTCCACCCAGCGCACGGGTCCGAAGGCCTGGCGGTAAAGCGCGTCGCGGATGGCGTCGGCGTCCTGCTGCACGGCCACATCAATATTGTTGAGCACCGGAATCTGCGGCGCAGCCAGCGCGGTGGCGGCCAGGGCCGCGCGCAGTTTCTCGGCGGCGGGCTTCATCAGGCTGGAATGGAACGGTGCCGACACCGGCAGGGGCAGCGCGCGCTTGGCGCCTGCGGCCTTGAGGGCTTCGCAGGCCTTCTCGACGGCGGCCTTGCTGCCGGCGATCACGGTCTGCGCCGGATCGTTGAAATTCACGGCCTCGACCACTTCAGTGCCATTTTGGCCCATGGCGGCCGTCACTTCTGCGCAGCCAGCTATCACTTTTGCAGCATCCAGCCCCAGAATGGCCGCCATGGCGCCGGTGCCCACGGGAACGGCTTCCTGCATGGCAGCGGCGCGCAGGCGCACCAGCGGCGCCGCCTGGGCCAGCGTGAGCACGCCAGACGCCACCAGCGCCGAGTATTCACCGAGCGAGTGTCCCGCCACAGCGGCCGGCAGCGCGCCGCCCTCGGCACGCCACACGCGCCAGGCCGCCACGCCCGCAACCAGCATCACCGGCTGGGTGTTCGTGGTCAGGGCCAGCGCCTCCTTGGGGCCTTGCTGGATCAGAAGACCCATGTCTTCGCCCAGGGCGTCCGACGCCTCCTGCAGCGTCTGCACCACGGCAGGGTGGTCGCCCCAGCCATCGAGCATGCCCACGGACTGCGATCCCTGGCCCGGAAAGACAAATGCGAAGTTCTTCATTGCACTTATTAAAAATATGAATGAAATCAGGCTCTAGCGCTTATCCATCAAGCGCCAGAAGCTACATTTTCAGGAGCACCGCACCCCAGGTGAAGCCGCCGCCCACGCCTTCGAGCAGCACGGTCTGGCCCGGGGTGATCTGGCCTGCGCGCACCGCATGGTCCAGCGCCAGCGGGATCGATGCCGCCGAGGTGTTGCCATGCTGATCGACGGTGACGACCATCTTGTCCACCGGCAATTTGAGCTTGCGCGCCGTGCCCTGCATGATGCGGATGTTGGCCTGGTGCGGCACCAGCCAGTCGATGTCGGCCTCGGTCAGCCCCGCCTTCTCCAGCGTGGCGCGCGCGGCGCTCTCCAGCACCCCGACGGCCAGCTTGAAGACGGCCGGCCCGTCCATGGTCAGCAGCGGCAAGCCGCTGACCTGCCCGCCCGAGACATGGCCCGGCACGCACAGGATGCCCACATGGCGGCCATCGGCGTGCAGATCGGTGGACAGGATGCCCGGCTCGTCCGAGGCTTCGAGCACCACGGCACCCGCGCCGTCGCCGAACAGCACGCAGGTGGTGCGGTCGTTGAAGTCGAGCAGACGGCTGAAAATTTCGGAGCCCACCACCAGGGCGCGCCTGGCGGTGCCGGCGCGGATCATCGCGTCGGCCACGGTGAGCGCATAGACAAAACCACTGCACACCGCCTGCACATCAAACGCCGGGCAACCGATGGCGCCCAGCTTGTTCTGCAGGATGCAGGCCGTGGACGGGAACACCATGTCCGGCGTGGACGTGGCAACGATGATCAGATCAATGTCCTGCGCGTCCAGACCGGCCGCCTGCAAAGCATGGCGCGAAGCGTCCAGGGCCATGTCGCTACAGGCCACATCGGACGCGGCGAAATGGCGCGCCTGGATGCCCGTGCGTTCCACGATCCATTCATTCGAGGTCTCGATGCCCCGGCCGGCCAGTTCGGCCACCAGGTCGGCATTCGTCACCCGGCGCGGCGGCAGGTGGCTGCCGGTGCCGGTAATACGGGAATAGCGTTTCATTACTGTGGCGCTGGCGCCGTGCCGCTGTTGGCGGCGGCATCGGGAGGCAGCAAAAAGGGCGCTGCGCTGGCGATGCGGAGGCGGACACGGTCCAGCAGGTTGTTGCGGGCTGCATCATACGCCCGGTTCAAAGCCGTCTCAAAAGCCATCTCGTCGGCCGAGCCATGGCTCTTGAACACCAGGCCGCGCAAACCGAGCAGCGCCGCGCCGTTGTAACGACGGTAATCCACGCGCTTTTTGAATGCAGATAGCACCGGATAAGCAATGATGGCTGCAATTTTCGTGAAAATATTGCGCGAGAATTCCTGCTTGAGGAAAGCACCGACCATGGCAGCCAGGCCCTCGCTGGTCTTGAGGGCGACGTTGCCAACGAAGCCATCGCACACCACGATGTCCGTCGTGCCCTTGAAGATATCATTGCCCTCGACGTTGCCCACAAAATTCAAATTGCCGGAGTTGGCGGCAGAACGCAGCAATTCGCCGGCTTTTTTGATGACTTCACTGCCCTTGATGGCCTCGGCGCCGATATTCAGCAGCCCCACGGTGGGCTGCTCATTGCCCTTGAGCACGGAGTCGAGCGCGGAGCCCATCACGGCAAACTCAAGCAGGTGGCGCTCGTTGCAATCGACGTTGGCCCCCAGGTCCAGCACCGTCGTGGAGCCCCCCTTGGCATTGGGCAGCGGGTAGGCAATGGCAGGCCGGTCGATACCGTCGAGCGTCTTGAGCACATAGCGCGCGATGGCCATCAGGGCCCCGGTGTTGCCGGCCGACACGGCCGCTGCCGCCGCGCCGTCCTTGACCTGCTGGATGGCCACGCGCATGGACGAATCCTTCTTGCGGCGCAAGGCCACCTCAATCGGGTCGTCCATGGCGACCACCTCGCTGGCATGCACCAGCGTGGCGCGGTCATGGGCAAAGCCCTTGAGCGCATCGGGCAGGCCGACCATCAGCAGGTGGGCGTCGGGATGCGCGTCAAGAAAGTGGCGGCATGCCGCCAGCGTCACATGGGGGCCGTGATCGCCGCCCATGCAGTCAACAGCCAGTGTGATCATGGAGTAAGGTTCTGGCCGCTGGATGGGCCTGGTGAAGCGTTTGAAACACGCATGACAAAGGCCCGTGCTACAGGCAAGTAGCAACGGGCCCCGGGGTCTTGACCTCTGACGGGTGTCAGGCTTCGGACTTGTTCTTCAGCACCTGACGGCCGCGGTAGAAACCGTTGGGGCTGATGTGGTGGCGCATATGAATTTCGCCGGTGGTGGGCTCGACAGCGATGCCGGGCACATTCAAGGCGTTGTGCGAGCGGTGCATGCCGCGCTTGGACGGGGATTTCTTGTTTTGCTGAACGGCCATGGTTGGCTCCTGGTCTTGAAAAGGGGGTTGGTAAAAACGCGATCAGCCCATTAAAAGACACGAGGGGATTCGCGCGAAGCCCTCGATTATAGCCCAAAGCGATCTATTTATCCGATTTGCCCACACGCAGGCTGGCCAGGGCAGCAAACGGGTTGGGGCGCTCGGCTTCGGCCGCCTCGAAATCCTCGTCGCTCGACGCCATGGGCACCTGGGTCGGGCACTCGTCGTGGCGCGGCACCACGGGCAGGGTCATGAGCAGCTCGTCCTCGATCAGCTCGTGCAGATCGAACTCGCGGCTCAGCGCCAGCAGGTCTTCTTCGACCTCGTCGTCCAGCGCCTCGGCTGTGGCTTCATCGGCAACGAAGCGAAACGAGCGGTTGAACTGCAGCGGCACATCCACCGGCCCCAGGCAGCGCTGGCAGACCATGGGAAAGGTCGCCTGCACCTGCAGGTGCATCCACATCTGGCCGCCATCGGTACCGGCCTCGGCCCGCCACTCGCCCTGGGCCTCCCAGTCCACGCGCAGGTCAGGGTGCAGGCCTTTGGCCTCTTGCGCCAGGCGCTCGTACTTCAGCAGGGAATCGTGCCCCGCCAGACGTGCTCCTGCCTGCACGAAGGCCTTGGCGTCAAGCCGGTCGGGGTTGAATTCCTTGGTCATGTGCGCAGTGTAAGAGAATCAAGGCATGCATCAACCCCTCCCCATGCCGAGAACCCTGGTTTTGGGCTCGACCTCCCGCTACCGGCGCGAATTGCTGCAGCGCCTGAACCTGCCCTTCACCGTCACCGCACCCGAAGTGGACGAAACCCCCCTGCCCGGCGAGGCCCCGCGGGCCCTGGCCCTGCGCCTGGCGCTGGCCAAGGCCCGCGCCGTGGCGGCCCTGCACCCGGATGCGGTGGTGATCGGCTCCGACCAGGTAGCCGACCTGGCCGGCCACGCCCTGGGCAAGCCCGGCACGCACGAGCGCGCCGTGGCCCAGCTGCGCCTGATGAGCGGCCACACGGTGGTGTTCCAGACTGCCTTGGCCGTGGTCTGCCAGGCCACCGGCTTCGAGCAGGTGGACCTGGCCCCGGTCGAAGTGCGCTTTCGCACGCTGGCTGACGACGAGATCGAGCGCTATCTGCACGCTGAGCAACCCTACGACTGCGCCGGCAGCGCCAAGAGCGAGGGCCTGGGCATCAGCCTGCTCGACGCCATCGTCAGCGACGACCCGACGGCCCTGGTCGGACTGCCTCTGATCCGCACCTGCCGCATGCTGCGCGCCGCCGGGCTGACCTTGCCATGAACACCCCCACCCCCGCGCGAGGCCGCCTGTACCTGGTGCCCGCCCCCCTGGATTTCGGCTGTGCCACCCAGACCCCGCTGCAGGACGTGCTGCCCGCCGGCACCCTGGCCACGGCGGCTCGGCTGACGCACTGGATCTGCGAGAACGCCAAAAGCACGCGCGCCTACCTCAAGCGCGTGGACGCCCTGCACCCGCTGGCACTGCCGCTGCAAGAGCAACAGATCACCGAACTGCCGCGCGAGGTGCACAAAAAGGGCGACCACGGCGGCAAGGGCGCGCCGGTGTTCGACGCCCGCCCCCTGCTCGCAGCCGCCCTGGCCGGGCACGACATCGGCCTGGTCAGCGAAGCCGGCATGCCCGCCGTGGCCGACCCAGGCAGCTCGGTGGTGCGCGCCGCGCACGACCTGGGGTTGAACGTGGTGCCTCTGGTGGGGCCGGTGTCGTTGCTGCTGGCCCTGGCGGCCAGCGGCCTGAACGGGCAGAACTTCGCCTTTGTCGGCTACCTGCCGCAGGACGCCGACGAGCGCACCCAGCGCATCCGCACGCTCGAATCGCTGGCGCTCAAGACCGGCCAGACGCAACTGTTCATCGAAACGCCCTACCGCAACGCCGCCCTGCTCCAGGCGCTGCTGCAAACGCTGCAGCCCGCCACCCGCCTGGCGCTGGCCAGTGGCCTGACGCTGGAGAGCGCCCACATCCGCAGCCAGAGCGTGCAGCAATGGCGCCAGCGCCCCGAGGCGCCTGACAAGCACACACCCGTGGTGTTTGCGCTGGGCCGGTAGAGTCAGTGCGCGTGCGCCAGGCCGCTCAATAGAACGACCACGCCCATCCCGCCCGCCAGCCAGAGGATCTGGAACGTGGTTTCGCGCGCGCTCAGGCGTTTTTGCAGTTGCGGGATCAGGTCGGCCAGCGCCACGTAAATGAAGCTGCTCGACGCCACTGCCAGGAAGTACGGCAGCCAGTCGTGCAGCTGCGCCACCAGAAAATAGCCCACCAGTCCGCCGATGGCCGTCACTGCCCCGGCCAGCGACACCTTGACCAGCGCCATGCGCCGGCTCGCGCTGGTTTGCTGCAGCACCGCCAGGTCGCCGATGTGGTGCGGCACCTCGTGCGCGAGCACCGACACGGCCGCCACGATACCCAGGCGCAGGTCGGCCACGAAGGCCGAGGCGATCAGCACACCGTCGCCAAAGCAGTGCACGCTGTCGCCCGCCAGCAGCGACCAGCCGCCCGCCGGGCGCGGGCCGTGGTCATGCGCATGGGCGTGACCGGCGTGTGCGTGGCCGTGATCATGGTCGTGATCCGCAGGGGCATGCGCCTCGCCGCCGTGCGCGCCGTGGTTGTGCTCATGGCCGTGGTGCCATAGCTCGGCCTTGTCGAGCAGAAAGAAGAACACCAGGCCCACCAGCAGCGTGGCAAACAGGTCGTGCGCACCGGCCTGGCTTTCGAACGCCTCGGGCAGCAGGTGCATGAAGGCCGTGGCCAGCAGGGCGCCCGCAGCCAGGCTCAGCAGGTGCTGGGTGCCCTCCCGCCCGCCCAGGCCGACCCGCATGAGCAGCGCTGCCACCCACACGCTGCCGATGCCCGTGGCCAGGGTGGCCACGATGATTGCAAACAAAACCATAGCTACTAGCGCTTTCTCTGTAAGGCTTTCAGGCGTTTTTAACCTAAAAATACACGGCCTTCGCCCACCAAAAAAGCCGCCCGGCAAACACCAGGCGGCTTTGGCGATGAGCGTGCAGTGGTCAGGCCACGCCGTGCTTTTTGAACCACGCCAGCGCCCGCTGCCAGCCGTCTTCTGCCGGGCCCTTGCGGTAGCTGGGGCGGTAATCGGCATGGAAAGCATGCGGTGCGTCGGGGTAGACCACGAACTCCGATGCCTTGGCGGCGGCAGAGCCACCGGCCAAGGCTGCTTTCATCTTATCAACCGTGTCAAGGGGTATGCCACCATCTTTTTCGCCGTACAGGCCCAGCACCGGCGCCTTGAGCGTGGCGGCAATGTCCAGCGGGTGCCGGGGCGTGTTGGCCGTGGCCTCGCCCACCAGGCGGCCATACCAGGCCACGCCCGCCTTCACCGGGCCGTGCGCGGCATACAGCCAGGTGATGCGCCCGCCCCAGCAAAAGCCGGTGATGCCGATGCGCGCGGCATCGCCGCCGTGGGCGGTGGCCCACTGCACGGCGCCGTCCAGGTCGGCCAGCACCTGGGCATCGGGCACCTTGGAGACGACTTCGGCCATGAGCTTGGCGATCTCGGTGTAGCTGGATGGGTCGCCCTGGCGCGCATACAGCTGCGGCGCAATCGCCAGGTAGCCCGCACGCGCAAAGCGGCGGCAGGTATCGGCGATGTATTCATGCACGCCAAAAATCTCCTGAATGACCAGCACCACGGGCAGCCCCGTCTTGCCCGCAGGCGCAGCGCGGTAGGCAGGCACGCTGAAGCCCCCCACGCTGTACTGGATCGTTCCGGCGTCCAGCCCCTCGGCAGGCGTGGCGATGGCGGTCTGCGCCATCAGCGGCGCGGCCGCTGCCGCGTAGCCCACGCCCAGGGCCGCCTGCAGGGCGGTGCGGCGCGTGGCACCGGCCTCGGTGCTGCGGCCGGGCAGCAAGGCACTGACATCGGACTGCAAATCGTCAAGCTTCATGGCATTTCTCCTGCAAAAACGGGGTGGATGACAAGCGAGGCTGCAGTCTAGGCGCTTTGGCCTGCGGCTGCAGGGCACGCCGTGCCAATCCCTGGCAAGGCCAAAGCACGGCGGGCCGCTGCCTGCGCACCACCGCAAAGCGGGTTAGATTGCGTGCACTACCAAAACACCCACCACCCACCATGCACATCCTCCTGACCGGCTCTACCGGATTCATCGGCCAGACACTGCGCCAGGCGCTGGAGCACGCAGGCCACCAGGTGCACGGCGGCGTATCGCCCCACCGCACCCCGGCCGCCCCCGGCCAGGTGCCCATGGATTTTGCCCGCGACACCACGCCCGAAGTCTGGCTGCCCCGGCTGCAGGGCATCGACGCCGTGGTCAATGCCGTCGGCGTGCTGCGCGACAGCCCCGCGCGCCCTATGGATGCCGTGCACCAGCACACCCCCTGCGCCCTCTTCGAGGCCTGCGCCCGTGCGGGCGTGCGCCGCGTGGTGCAGATCTCGGCCCTGGGCATCGAAGGCAGCGCCACGCGCTACGCCCGCACCAAGCTCGCTGCCGAGGCCTGCCTGCGCAGCCTGGCCGACGCCGGGCGGCTCGACCCCGTCATCCTGCGCCCCAGCGTGGTGTTTGGCAAAGGCGGCGACAGCAGCGCCCTGTTCATGAACCTGGCCCGCCTGCCCGTGGCGGTGTTCCCGGCGCCCATGCTCACGGCGCGCATCCAGCCCGTGTCGGTGCACGACCTGGCGGCCGCCGTGGTGGCCCTGCTCGGCCCGGCCCTGCAGCACACCGGCACCGTGGCCTGCACCGGCCCCGAACCCGTGCGCATGGCCGACTTCGTCGCCAGCCTGCGCCAGCAGCAAGGCCACGGCCCCGCGCTGGTGCTGCGCCTGCCCCTGCCGCTGACGCGCCTGAGCGCCCGCCTGGGCGACCTGCTGCCCGCCTCGGTGCCCTGGTGCAGCGAATCGCTGGCCATGCTGGACAGCGACAACGTGGGCGATCCGGCGGCCTTCGAGCCATTGCTGGGCCGACCGGGGGTGCATTTCAGCCAGCTGGTGGCAGGGGCCTGGCGCTGAGGCTGCGCCCCCAAAATTCAAGTCAAATCAGCTTCTAGCGATTACGAAACAAGCGCTAACAGCTATTAAAAAAATAGCAAATTGATGCGATTCCAAAGGCACCCCGAAGATCGGCAGGGGCAAAGCCATCCCAAGTCACTGTCAAGGTTGAGTATTCTTCTTTCTGCCTCCGCGAATTGACGACCTGACAGGCTTGTCATAACATACAAACATTGCTTGCATTCCGGAGGTCAGCATGGGCATTCATACGTTCTCCAGCCGTGACTTCACGCGCGATGTATCCGCTGCCAAGCGCGCAACGGTGGATGGCCCGGTGTTTATTACCGACCGGGGGCGCCCTGCTTTTGCACTGCTCAAGATCGACGACTACTACCGCATCGCAGGGCAAAGCGAACGCTCGCTTCTTGACGTGATGGATGGCATCCCCGGGGGGGAAGGCATTGATTTCGAACCACCGCGATTGCAACTCCAGATCCAGGATGCGTCGTTCGACTGAAAGGCATCCATGTTCATCCTGGATACCAACGTCATTTCCGAACTGCGCCATGGCAAACCCCAGCAGTCTGCCGAGGTGCGCGCCTGGGCGGCAGGGCAGCCCAGCAACAGGCTTTTTCTGTCTGCCATCTCCATTTTGGAGCTGGAGATCGGCATCCGCTCGCTGGAGCGCCGCATGCCGCCCCAGGGCAGTGCACTGCGCGCCTGGCTAGCCGGGGTGCGTGTGGCCTTTGCGGGCCGCATCCTGCCATTCACCGAAGACACCGCGCCCGTGTGCGCTTCACTGCACATACCAGACCGCCGCTCTGAGCGCGACGCCATGATCGCGGCCACGGCCATTGAGCACGGTTTTACCGTAGTCACTCGCAACGTGTCCGACTTTGCCGATACAGGCGTGGCGCTCATCAATCCTTGGGTTGCGTAGCACCTGGGCAACCCCGCCCTGACGACGCACCGCAGCCATCAGCCCGCGTGCCCCCGTTCAGCCAGACCTTGCACGCGCATCAGCCACCAAAAATCAAGTGGCCGCCGCCAGCTTGTCCTGCGTGCGGGTATCGAAGTCGCTGGCGTCATGCCGCTCATGCAACTGACTGGCAGGCTCGCCCCAGGTGCGGTTGACCTTGCGGCCGCGCTGCACGGCGGGGCGCTTGGCAATCTGGTCGGCCCAGCGCACCACATGGGTGTATTCATGCACCTGCAAAAACTCGCCCGCTTCATAAAGCTGGCCCTTGGCCAGAGCGCCGTACCACGGCCAGGCCGCCATGTCGGCCACGGTGTATTCGTCGCCCGCCAGATACTCGTGCGCGGCCAGGCGCTGGTTGAGCACATCCATCTGGCGCTTGACCTCCATCGCATAGCGGTCAATGGCGTATTCAATCTTGATCGGCGCATAGGCATAAAAATGCCCGAACCCCCCACCGAGAAACGGCCCGCTGCCCATCTGCCAGAACAGCCACGACAGGCACTCGGCCCGCTGGGCGGGCTTCTGGGGCAGAAAGGCGCCAAACTTTTCAGCCAGGTACAGCAGGATGGCGCCGGACTCGAACACGCGCACCGGATTGGCGCCATCGCTGCGGTCCATCAGCGCCGGAATCTTCGAATTGGGGTTGACCGCCACAAAACCGCTGCTGAACTGCGCCCCCTCCTGGATGGGAATCAGCCAGGCGTCGTACTCCGCGCCACTGTGGCCCAGCGCCAGCAACTCTTCCAGCATGACCGTCACCTTGACGCCGTTGGGCGTGGCCAGGGAATAGAGCTGCAGCGGGTGCTTGCCCACCGGCAAGTCCTTGTCGTGCGTGGCACCGGCAATGGGCCGGTTGATGCTGGCGAACTTGCCGCCGTTTTCCTTGTTCCATTGCCAGATGGCGGGCGGGGTGTAGGGGGACGAATCGGTCATGCGGGTGCTCCTTCAGGCAAATCGGTGGGCCACGGGCTGCGTGGCCTGATGCTGAACGAGTGTACTGACGCGGGCCGGAATGTGCTTTGACCGCGGCCTTGCGGCTGCGAGGACTGCATTGGCAATGCATCGCAGGGAGAAAAGGGCCGAAGCCGATTCTGAGCAGCCACCCTGATAAACACTCCAAAGCCGTACTGAAAGATTGCGTCACGCACAAGCTATAGTGTTTGCAGTGCGCTTGCCAACGGACCTGAACGGGTAGCGGTCTAACATCACGAGCGGCGGGTTCTATGGCTAAATTTAGCAATGTGTTTTCATAAAATACACATGATGCAGAGCAAGGCTATATGCCGGTTCTGTAACTTTTCTATTCGCCAATTTAGACCGCAAAATCAAAATAGGGGCTGCCGGTTAGTCCGATCAACATTACGTTAGGCGCTTCAACTATGTCGTCCGTCTGGTGGGGCTATAACAAAGATGATCAGTGGGTCGCGCTTGACCGGAGTCTCAGGCCCAATGCTCCTGGGGGTTCCGGTTCGTTGCTCATGTTTCGCCGCAAAGATTCGACGTTGTTTGAATTGCCGAGAGAAGACTGGACCCCCCCGAATTATGTATTTTCGGAAAGATATATAGAGTCTCTCGCGCCAGAGAATCGAAAAACTGCAAGGACTTCGCTTGAGGAGTTTCAAGCAGAGTGGCCGACGTATGCAGAAAGCATTCGAAGCCAAGCCGTGCGTCTAATTCGAGCATCGTTCTTTCAGCGAATTGGAGGTTCTGATCCCGGCACAAGGAACTCTCAAGGTCATCGAGGTAGACGCATAACACATTGCTGGTCATGCAAAGGTCCACTTGATAACGCGTTTGACGCAGAGTGCTTGGCATGTAACTGGATCGTTTGCTCTTGTGGGGCCTGCGGCTGTGGTTGAAAGTAAGGATGGCGTTGTGAATTTTTCTCGCACTTCTTCCCAACGGACCGCCTTTGGCATCCGTTGATATCCGGCGTTATGCGTCAAGGAAAGATCATGACTGACCCAAGCCCTGAAAAGCAGAAACAGCTGGCCGTTCGGATCGCGGCATCTGCAAACGCAAAGGAGAAGGAGGCGATCCGCCTCTGGATTGAACTGCTCTTGGAAATCAAAGCCTCTGATCTCCCCGCAGCACAGAAAGCAAAGCAAGCCATATCAGTCACTGCCAGCAGCAACGTGGTGCTTCCGACGGTCAAACTGATTGCTCGCGAAACTAAGCGCCTTGCATGGGATGATCGCGGACTCAAAGGCAGACTTGGGCTTGGCGGTGTCGCAGTCGGGCTGACTTTTTTTGGCGGGCAAGGGGCAGGCCTCGCAGCACTCGGCGCAGCCATTGGCGTTCCGCTTTGGGTTATCTTTGGTGCTGGCGCCGCTTTTCTTGGCGTTCTCTACGAAGAAATTACTGGTAAGAAGCCAAACCCAAAAACGACGTCTCGGGCGACCGAGGTAAAGCCGGAGGACAAAAACTAGTGCTCCATGGTGTTTTCATCGAGAGGGGCATCCGCTTGCTCTAACAACAACCAGCTGGGACGAGGCGACAGTTGCCCAGCAACCCCTCACCCCCACCACCGCACCACCCCCGCCGCTGCCGCCCCCAGCACCACCACCAGCAAAAACGGCAGCCGCAACCACAGGGCCAGCGCGGCCACGCCCAAAGCGGCCAGGCGGGCATCAATCACCAGGGCGGTGCCCGCAGCAAACGTATTCATCACCGTCAGCGCCGACAGCAGAGCCACGGTGATCGCACCGGCCACGCGGGTCATGCGCGGGTTTTGCAGCCAGCGGGCGGGCACGGCGTAGCCCGCGAGTTTGGTGAGGTAGGTGGCGGCGCAAGCCAGCACGATGGCGGTCCAGAGCGTCATGTCGCGGCCTCCTCGCGCACGGAAGGCGCATCCGGGCTGCGCACCCACCAGCCCCAGGCGGCGCCTACCATGGCGGCCAGCAAAATGGGCAGGCCGGGTGGCAGCAGCGGCACGGCCAGGGCGGTGACCAAGCCGCACAGCACCGCCAGCGCCACGGGTTCGCGCTGTTGCAGGCGCGGCCACAGCAGGGCCAGGAAGGCCGCCACGGCGGCGCCGTCCAGGCCCCAGCGGCGCGGGTCGCCCAGGGCGTCGCCCAACAACGCACCGACCAGCGTGAACAGGTTCCAGAGCACGAACACGCCGATGCCCGCCGTCCAGAAGCCGCGGCGCTGCTCATCCGGCGCCTGCTGGCCTGCGGCGGTGGCGGCGGATTCGTCGATGGTGAGCTGCGCGGCCACGGCCTTGCGCCAGCCGGTGGGGGCGATCATGGCGTTGAGCTGCATGCCGTAGACCGCGTTGCGCACGCCCAGCAGCGCGGCGGCGCCCAGGGCCGCAGAGCCCGCGCCGCCGCCCGCAATAACGCCAATGAAGGCGAACTGCGAGCCGCCCGTGAACATGAGCAGGCTCAGCGCCATGGCCTGCCACACCGTCAGGCCTGCCGACACGGCCAGGGCGCCAAACGAGATGCCGTAGAGGCCGGTGGCGACGGCAATCGACAGGCCCATGCGGATGGCGGGGGTCCAGGTGGAGGGACGCAGGGTGGGTGGGGAGGATTCCATGGAATTCAATTTTGATAGCTAGCAACGCTTATCAGTAAAGCGCGGGAGGCCAAAAACACTCAAAACATTCAGCGGGTAGGCTGCGGCGGGCTGTGGGCGCAGGCGGTGTCAGGCGGCCCAACGACGCTATGCCCTGAGGCCCGGCTTGGGGGTCAGAGCACTATGCACCAGCGGCTTTTAGGTTCATATTGCGAACGCATTTTCAAAAAAGGTGGATATCTGATGTTCTTTCCTGCCCTTGTGGGCTTGCTGGGTCTGGTGGGAGTGGCGGTCTTTTTCTGGGTGCACAACGGTCCGGGGTCCGGCCGCCCTTTCGGCAACCGGGTCGCTGCCCACATCGGCATTCCCAAAAACGTCTTTTACGCGCTGCTCGAAAATGGCGTCGAAGGCTCGTCTCGTGAATTGCTGGCCTCTCTTCAGCGGTCGAAACTGGGCCTGGAGGAGGCGGGCGTCAAGCTCGGCCCTGCGCTGGGCAGGGGGCTTGCGCGCCTGGAACGGCGATTTGGCACCCAGGACAGTTACGACCGGGCCAAGCCCATTGTTGCCAGACTTGTCGCGGCAGCCGAAGAGCAGTGACATAGCAGCCCCAACGCCATCCGCTGGCCGCGCCCATCCGTCCAGGCATGGGCAGCATCGCTTGACCCTGCGACGGGGAAAGCACAAAACCACTCATTTTTTGATAGCATTCGGCGCTTGCTTCAAAAGGCTTTCAAACACAAATAGCTCTGAATTGCTTATGGAACAGCCGTCAGCCGCTCCTGATTCAGGAGCTTATGGATTCAGTGCGCCTTGTCCCAGTTCGGCCCCACGCCCACCTCGGCCAGCAGGGGCACCTTGAGCGCAGCCACATCGGCCATCAGGCGCGGGATGTGGCTGCGCAGCCAGTCCACCTCGCCCTCGGGCAGCTCGAACACCAGTTCGTCGTGCACCTGCATGATCATCTTGATGCCGGGCTTGTGTGCGTCCAGTTCTTTCTGCACGGCCACCATGGCCATTTTGATGAGGTCGGCCGCCGTGCCCTGCATGGGGGCGTTGATGGCGGCGCGCTCGGCGCCGGCGCGGCGCGGGCCGCTGGCGGCGATTTCGGGCAGGTACAGGCGGCGGCCAAACACCGTCTCGACGTAACCCATGGATCGCGCGGCGGCCTTGGTTTCGTCCATGTACTGCTTCACGCCGGGGTAGCGCTGAAAGTAACGGTCGATGTAGGCGGCGGCGGCCTTGGTCTCTATCCCTAAGTTCTTCGCCAGGCCAAAGCTGCTCATGCCGTAGATCAGGCCGAAGTTGATGACCTTGGCGTAGCGGCGCTGTTCGCTGCTCACCTGGTCCAGCGCCACGCCGAACACCTCGGCGGCGGTGGCGCGGTGCACGTCCAGACCGGCGTGGAAGGCGTGCAACAGAGCGTGGTCGCCGCTGATGTGGGCCATGATGCGCAGCTCGATCTGGCTGTAGTCGGCGCTGGCAATCACACAGCCCGGCGGCGCCACAAAGGCCTCGCGCACGCGCCGGCCCTCGGCCGTGCGGATGGGGATGTTCTGCAGGTTCGGGTCGTTGCTCGACAGCCGCCCGGTGACGGCCACGGCCTGCGCGTAGTGCGTGTGCACGCGGCCGGTGCGCGGGTGGGCCAGTTGGGCCAGCTTGTCGGTATAGGTGCCTTTGAGTTTGACCAGGCTGCGGTGCTCCAGCAGCTTGGCGGGCAGGGGGTAGTCTTCGGCCAGCTTTTCCAGCACTTCTTCGTCGGTGCTGCGTGCGCCGGTGGCGGTTTTCTTCACCACGGGCATGCCCAGCTTGTCGAAGAAGATTTCGCCGAGCTGCTTGGGGCTGCTGAGGTTGAAGGGCTGGCCGGCAATCTCATACGCCTCGGTTTCCAACTGCAGGATGCGCTGGCCCAGCTCATGGCTTTGCTGCGCGAGCGTGGGCGCGTCGATGAGCACGCCGTTGCGCTCGATGCGGTAGAGCGCCTCGCTGCTCTGCATCTCCAGCTCGTAGATGAAGCGCAGTTTCTCGTCGGCCTGCAGCAGCGGCCACAGCGCCAGGTGCACGTCCAGCGTCTGGTCCGAGTCTTCGCAGGAATAGGCGGCCGCCTTGTCCACCGGCACCTGGGCGAACGGGATCTGGTGCGCGCCCTTACCGCACAGGTCTTCGTAGCTGATGCCGGTGCGGCCCGTGTGGCGCTCGGCCAGGCTGGACAGGCCGTGGGGCTTGTGCACTTCGAGCACGTAGCTTTGCAGCATGGTGTCGTGCACATAGCCCTGCACTTCGATGCCATGGTTGGCGAACACATGGCGGTCGTATTTGACATGCTGGCCCAGCTTGTGGCGTTTGCCGTCTTCCAGCCAGGGTTTGAGGCGTGCCAGCACTTCATCGCGCGGCAGCTGCGCGGGGGCATCCGGCCCGGCATGGGCCAGCGGGATGTAGGCGGCCTCGCCGGGCTGCACGCTGAAACTGATGCCCACGATCTCGGCGCGCATCTCGTCGAGCGAGGTGGTTTCGGTGTCCAGCGCCACCAGCTCGGCCTTTTGCAGGCGCTGCAGCCAGTGGTCAAAATCGGTCCAGTTGACGATGGTGTCGTACACCACCGGGCGGTGCTGCGCCGCCTCGGCCACGGGGCTGGCGGAATGGTCGGCGAACAGGTCGCCGCTCTGGCCGGGCATGGCCACCACGGGCGCGGGCGCGGCGGCCGGGGCGTCGCCCGCCAGTGTGCGCGCCAGGCCTTTGAAGCCGTAGGTGTCGCAAAAGGCCATAAGCGGCGCGATCTGGGGCGCGCCGATGCGGATGGCGTCCAGCGCAGGCATGCCGGGCACCCAGCCGTTCAGGTCGCAGTCGGTCTTGATGGTCAGCAGCTGGCGGCTGGTGGGCAGCCAGTCGATGGCCTTGCGCAGGTTCTCACCCACGGCGCCCTTGACCTCGCCGGCCCGCGCCACCAGGGCGTCCACCGAGCCGTATTCCTGCAGCAGCTTCACGGCGGTCTTGGGGCCCACCTTGTGCACGCCGGGCACGTTGTCCACCGTGTCGCCGACCAGCATCTGGTAGTCCAGCATCAGGCGGGCGGGCACGCCGAATTCAGCCTCCACCCCGGCCAGGTCGCGCACCTTGCCACTCATGGTGTCGATGATGGAGATGTGCTCGTTCACCAGTTGGGCCAGGTCCTTGTCGCCGCTGGAGATGACCACGTCAATGCCCTGGCGCGCGGCCGCCACGGCCAGGGTGCCGATCACGTCGTCGGCCTCCACGCCGGGCACGTCCAGCACCGGCCAGCCCATGAGCCGCACCACCTCGTGGATGGGCGCGATCTGGCTGCGCAGGTCGTCGGGCATGGGGCTGCGCTGCGCCTTGTATTCGGGGTAGAGCGCATCACGGAAGGTGGGGCCCTTGGCGTCGAACACGCAGGCCGCGTAGGTGCAGGGAACGTCCTTGAGGAGCTTCTGCATCATGTTGATGATGATGCGGATGGCGCCGGTCTTTTGCACCGTGCCGTCGGGCAGGGTGGTGCTCATGGTTTCGCCGCCCGCGAAGAAGGCGCGGTAGAGGTAGCTGGAGCCGTCCACCAGCAGCAGGGTCTTTTTGTCGCTCATGCGGCGATTGTCACAGGAAGCCGCTGCCGCCGGGCGCCCCTGTCGCCGCCATGCCCATGCCTGCGTTGCGGCGCCTGAAAACCGGCAAAATATCCGGCACAGCGCCCTGCCCCACGGCGGCTTCCACCTGAAAGGTCATCCCATGAAAAAACTGCTTGCCTTGCTGATCGGCGCGGCGTCCACGCTGGCCCTTGCCGCGCCGGAGTTCAAGAACGTACCCGCGCCGCTGCAAAAGTCCCTGGCCCACCATGGGCTGAAAACGGCGCAGCTCGACAACGGCGTGCTGCGGCTGCAGATGGACAAGCCCGAAGTCTCCGAGCTGGTGTATTCCACCTTCATCTACCACGGCTTCTGCGCCGAGCAATGGCGCAGCCCGGAGCGCTTTGCCGGCGTGCCCCTCAACCGGGTGGAACTGCTCAACACCAACAGCACCCAGGGTTTTGCCTTCGAGGTGCGCGGCGATGTCTGCGTGCAGATGGGGCAGATGGGCAAGAATTACCGCACCCTCATCGGCCAGCACACGGTCAAGTGCGAAGGCGGCACCTGCCCCCGCCCCTGACGCACGGCAAAACTGCGTCAGCCGGGAAAGCCCGCTGCCCTGCACTGGACGCTTGGTGTTCAATGCTTGCACTCTTTTCACTGCACGAGGAATGCACCGTTGAAAACCCTCCCAAAAATCGCACTGGGCACGCTGGCGGCGCTGGTGGTTGCCGGCACCGCCGGCTGGTTCAGCCTGGACAAGGAAACGCGCGGCCTGCTCAAGACCGTGCCCACCAACCGCGATCTGCTGTTCTGGAGCGTGCCGCAGCGCGACGCGGCCTTCCGCGCGCTCGACCGCATCCCGCTGCTGGCCAAGTGGCGGGTGGTGCAGCCCAGCAGCACGCCGCGCGCCCTGCCCCCCGGCCCGCCGCTGGCCTTGCCACTGGACCTGGACGCCTACATGGCCGGCCAGCGCAGCAGCGCGATTCTCATCGTGCAGGGGGGCAAGCTGCGCGTGGAGCGCTACGGCCTGGATTACGGCCAGGACGGCCGCTGGACGAGCTTTTCCGTCGCCAAATCCTTCACCTCCACCCTGGTGGGCGCCGCACTGAAAGACGGTCACATCAAGAGCATGGACGACAAGGTGAGCGACTACATCACCGGCATGAAGGGCTCGGCCTACGATGATGTGAGCATTCGCCAGCTGCTCACCATGACCTCGGGCGTGCGCTGGAACGAAGACTACGGCGACCCCAATGCCGACGTCGCCAAGTTCAACAACCACCAGCCCGAAGCCGGCGTGCCCGCCATCGTCAGCTACCTGCGCGGTCTGCCGCGCCAGGCCCCGGCGGGCGAGCGCTGGCTCTACAGCACGGGCGAGACGAACCTGGTGGGCATCCTCGTGAGCGAGGCCACAAAGAAGCCGCTGGCGCAGTACCTGGAAGAAAAGATCTGGAAACCCGCAGGCATGGAGCAGCAGGCCACCTGGATTCTGAGCAAGACGGGCCAGGAGATCAGCGGCTGCTGCATCCAGGCGGCGGCACACGACTACGCGCGCATGGGGCAGTTCATTCTGGAGGGCGCCAAGGTGCAGGGCCAGGGCATCCTGCCCGAAGGCTGGCTGCAGGACGCCACCACCAAGCGCGCGGACATCGGCAAGCCCGGGCGCGGCTACGGCTACCAGTGGTGGACCTACGACGACGGCAGCTTCGCCGCGCGCGGCATCTTCGGCCAGGGCATCTTCATCGACCCGAAGCGCCAGCTGGTGATTGCCTCCAACGCCAACTGGGCCGGGGGCGCCAGCTCGCCCAAGGAGAGCGAGGCGCGCGAGGCCTTCTACCAGGCGGTGCAGAAGGCCGTGGACGCAGAGGCCGCAACGGCCCGATAGGCCGCGCCACGGCGGG
>MESL01000031.1:180383-230677 GCA_001770955.1 Burkholderiales bacterium RIFCSPLOWO2_12_FULL_65_40
TGCCCAGAATACCAACCAAAATGCCACTCAAGCCATGCCAGATGGGCGCGAGCAGCTATCCAAAAGTGAGCAACAACCTGACCGCCTGAACCAGCGCACCGAGCGCATCCGCGTCGAAGACGGTGGCAGCCGCGTGGACGAGCTGCGCGTGGGCGGCCAGACGCAGAGCATCACCGTGCAGCCCAAGGTGGGCAACCTGCCTGAGTACGAGCTGCAGCCCTCCGACGGCGTGCGCAACCGCGCGCGCAATGGCGCCGAGTCCACCACGGGCGCCCGTGTGTGGAATGTGATGAAGTTCTGACCCCCCCTTTCCCTGCGCCCCGCTGCTGCGGGTGCCGCCCCCTGCTGTAATCCCGCCCTTTTTCCGTTCAGACCGATGGCCGTTTTCACACAAGTCTCCGACACCGAGGCGCGCGAATTGCTGCGCCGCCTGCAACTGGGCACGCTGCACGCGCTGCGTGGCATCGAGGGCGGCATCGAGAACACCAACTACTTCGTCACCTGCGACGAGGGTGAGTACGTGCTCACGCTGTTCGAGCGCCTCACGGCCGAACAGCTGCCCTTCTACCTCTACCTGATGAAGCACCTGGCGCACAAGGGCATCCCCGTGCCAGACCCGCGCGCCGACAAGGCTGGCGACATCCTGCACACCGTGTGCGGCAAACCGGCCGCCGTGGTCAACCGCCTGGCGGGCCGCAGCCAGTTGGCCCCCGAGGCGGTGCACTGCGCCGCCGTGGGCGACATGCTGGCGCGCATGCACCTGGCCGGACGCGACTACGACCGCCACCAGCCCAACCTGCGCGGCCTGCCCTGGTGGAACGAGACCGTGCCCGTGGTGCTGCCGCACATCGGCCCGGACGCTGCTGCGCTGTTGCGCGCCGAGCTGGCCTACCAGAACCATGTCGCCGCCAGCCCGGCCTACGCCGCGCTGCCGCGCGGCCCGGTGCATGCCGACCTGTTCCGCGACAACGTGATGTTCGAGGGCGAGCAGCTCACGGGCTTCTTCGACTTCTATTTCGCCGGGGTGGACACCTTTCTGTTCGACCTGGCCGTGTGCCTGAACGACTGGTGCATCGACCTGCCCACCGGCCGCCACGATGCCGAGCGCGCCGCCGCCATGCTGGGCGCCTACCAGGCCGTGCGGCCACTGACGGCGGCCGAGCGCGAACTGTTGCCCGCCATGGCACGTGCGGGCGCGCTGCGCTTCTGGATCTCGCGGCTGTGGGACTTTTACCTGCCGCGCGAGGCCTCCATGCTCACGCCGCACGACCCCACGCACTTCGAGCGCGTGCTGCGCCAGCGCACCGAGCACCCTGTCACGCTCTGACGCCTAGGGCTCGTTCGGGAAAAAGCTGTGCATTGGGCCATTCGGTTTGGGATGCCATGCGAGGCGTGAAGCGCGCCGTGTGGCTCTGCCACACAAGCGATTCGCAACGATGCAGGGCGCCCAAAGCGGATGAGCCAAATGTGCATGTTTTTTCCGAATGAGCCCTTACCATAGGCGCCTACATGAAACTACGCATCGTCCCCCCCCGCACCGGCATCACCTGGGTGCGCAGCGGCATCTTCGTCTTCCGGCGCCAGCCCCTGGCCATGGCGGCGCTGTTCTTCATGACCATGGCGGCCATGTCGCTGGTGTCTGTCTTGCCGCTGATCGGCCCGGCACTGGCGCTCATGCTCCTGCCCTCGGCCACGCTGGCCATGATGGTGGCCTCGGCCGAGGCGGTGCAAGGGCGGTTTCCGACACCGGCCGTGCTGCTGGTGGCGTTTCGCACCGGCCGCCAGCGCCTGAACCACATGCTGCAGCTGGGCGCACTGTATGCGGTCGGTTTTCTGGGGGTGATTGCCCTTTCGGTCCTGTTCGACGGCGGCCAGTTCGCGCAGGTGTACCTGGGCGGCGCCCCGCTCACCCAGGAGACCGTGGAAAACAGTGACTTCCAGCTCGCCATGTGGGTCGCCATGGTGCTGTACCTGCCGCTGTCGCTGCTGTTCTGGCATGCGCCGGGCCTGGTGCACTGGCATGGCGTGCCGCCGGTCAAAAGCCTGTTCTTCAGCATCGTGGCGTGCGCGCGCAATTTTGGCGCCTTCCTCGTCTACGGGCTGGGCTGGCTGGTGGTGTTTGCCATTGGTGGCGTGCTGGTCAGTCTGTTGTCCGGGCTGCTGGCCGTGGTGGGCGTGCTGCCACCGGGCAACGCCCCGGCGGCCATGGGCGGCATCATGGTGGGCCTGGCAATGATCATGGCCACCATGATGTTCAGTTCGATCGTCTTTACCTTCCGCGACTGTTTCGAGCCCCCGGAACAGCCCGGCGCGAAAGCCCCTGATGACGACGCCACGCCCCCTCTTCCCGCCGAACCCGACTGAACGCCCGGCCACCGGCCTGCAGCGGCGCCATCTGGTGCAGGCCGCTGCCGCCTGGACCACGGCGGGCGCCTGGCATGCCGCGCTGGCCCAGCCCCCGAGCCGCATGGTGGAGCTGCGTGGCGACATTCTGCGCAATGGCCAGCGCATCACCCGCGCGGACACCGTGGGGGCAGGCGACCGGATTGAGACCGGCCCGGGCTCCAGCGCCGTGTTCACCGTGGGTGACAGCGCCTTTCTGGTGCGCGAAAACACCCGCCTGGTGCTGGAAGGCGAAGGCCCCACCGCTGTGCGGCTGCTGCGCCTGCTCTCGGGCGCGGTGGCCAGCGTGTGGAGCCGTGGCACCGACCGCCAGGTCGTCACACCCACGATGACGGCCGGCATCCGGGGCACGGGGGTGTATGCCGAGGTGTTTGCGGCCCAGGACTTCCGCAGCTATTTCTGCAACTGCTACGGCACCGTGGACGTTGCGGCGGGCACCGACAAGGTGGTCAGCGAATCGAGCTACCACCAGTCCTACTGGGCCGAGGCCAGCCCGCGCAATGGGCGCACCCTGTTCCCCGCCGAAGCCATCAACCACACCGACGAAGAGATGGAAATGCTCGCAGCGCTGCTGCAGCAGCGCACCGCCTGGCAGATCAGCGGCGTGAAGGGCCCCAAGGACGGTCGCGGCCAGCAATACAGCCCCTACCGCTATCGCCCGACGCCGGCGCCCACCACCCCGGCGGCTCCGCCAGCACCTGCCCGGGCCGCCCCCACCCCGGCAGCCCCCGAACCGCATTACAGCCCCAAATGACAACGCCCCCACGGGCCGGAAGGCCTGCAGGGGCGTTGAGGGGGCACCTGCGCCACGCCTGCCCGAGGCAGGCGCAGCGCGGGTCAGGCTACTCAGCTACCAATACGGCCGCCGTCGTTCTTGGTGATGACGATCGTGGCCGAACGCGGGCGCTTGCCGGCGCCGTAGCCGGCGTTGGCAGGCCACTGGCTCTGGTACTTGGTGGCATCGCCAATGTTGGCCATGGCCGTGCCTTCGCCCGGGTGCTGGATGTTCACAAAGATGGCCTTGCCGTCGGGCGTTTCGGCCAGACCGGTGATCTCGCTGCCCTTAGGGCCGACCAGAAAGCGCTTGAGCGTGCTCTCGGTAACGGCCTTGCCCACGGGGGTGACGATGTCCAGCTTGCTGCCGTCGGCCTTGGTGTAGCTCAGCGTCTTCTTGGCACCATCGCCCACGCTGCCGGGCATGGCGGCCAGCATCATGCAGTTGGTGACATCGGTGTAGGCGCCGTCGTCGGTCTGGATCCAGCAGATGCCGGTGGCCTTGCTGAACACCAGGCCGTCGGGGCTGGAGAAGTCCTGGTCGGCGGTCAGTGCAGAGATGTTGACCAGGGACTTGTCGGCACCGGCCTCGGCGCCAAACAGGTACACGTCCCAGGTGAAAGCCGACACGGTGGCGCCTTCCTTCATGCGCACCAGGTGGCCGTTGGGGTTGCCGTTTTGCTTGCTGGCGCCCTTCATGTCGGTGTAGGCGCGCGGGTTGGCCGCGTCGGGCAGGTACTGGCTGCCCGTGGGGTCGATGCTTCGGTTGCTGTTGTTGGTCAGCGTGAAGTAGATCTCGCCGTTGGCGGGGTTCACGGCGTTCCACTCGGGGCGGTCCATCTTGGTGGCGCCCACGGCGTCGGCGGCCAGACGGGTGTTGATGGCGATGTCGGCGGCATCGGCAAAACCGTAGGCGGCGTAGCCCGCGATGGCGGCATGGGCCAGCGACAGCTCGACCCAGGTGCCGGTGCCGTCGGCGTTGAACTTGGCCACGTAGAGCTTGCCGCTGTCGAGGTACTTGTCGCCCACGGCCATGCGGTCGGCGGCGTTGGCGTCCGCAGCGCTCCACAGTGCGGTGGAAACAAACTTGTAGATGTATTCACCGCGCGAGTCGTCGCCCATGTACACCGACAGCGGCTTGCCTGCTTCGACCTTGCCGAAGGCCGCGCTCTCGTGCGCGAAGCGGCCCAGCGCGGTGCGCTTCTTGGCCATGCGGGTCTTGTCATAGGGGTCGATCTCGACGATGTAGCCCATGCCGTTCATCTCGTTGCGGTAGTCGTCGCTTCCGTTGGCCGACGCACCGGTCTTGCTGTTGTTCCAGCGCTGGTACTTGTCGTCGGCACCACCGGTTTCCCAGCCGTGGCGCGATGCGGCGCCCTGGTTGCGGCCGTAGCGCTTGAGCGAGGTCACACTCTTGTCGTTGCCGCGCGCGGCATCGTCGGCAGCGCCGCGCGTGAAGTAGCCAAACCAGTTCTCTTCACCGGTCAGGAAGGTGCCCCAGGGCGTCTTGCCCGTGCCGCAGTTGTTCAGCGTGCCGCGGGTCCGGGTGCCGTCGGGCGAGTACTTGGTGATCATCTGCGCATGGCCACGGGCCGGGCCGGCGATCTCGATCGGGCTCAGGGCCGTGAGGCGGAAGTTCAGCGCGGAGCTGGGCGCATAGCCCCACTTGCCGGCCGTCTTGGCCACTTCGATCACGGCGATGCCGTGGATATCGACTTCCTTGTCCACTTCCGCCGCGGGGCGGGGCAGCGTGGACTTGCCGCCATCGGCGTGCAGGAAGAACGAAGACAGCTTCTCGTCGGTGGTGGCTTCGTGGTTGATGGCCAGCAGGCCACGCTCGGTGGCGCTGTCATTGCGCTTGCCGTCGGTGCCCAGGCCAAACCATTCCATGCCGTCATGGTGGTCGCCGGCGCGCTTGTCGAAATCGCCGTCGGTGCCGTCGTTCTTGTAGGCGGCCACGCCTGCGGCCAGGGGGTCGCCCAGCGCAAACAGCACGCTGGCGGTGTAGCCCGCAGGCACGCTCACCACGTCGGCCAGGCTCTTGGGCACGGCGGCAAAGCCCAGCAGCTTCTCGGCCGGCACCACCGGGTCGTCGCTGCCACCGCAAGCGCTCACGCCAAAACCGGCCAGCACGGCCGTGCCCACGGTGCCCACGCCACCACGCAGCAAGCCCCGGCGCGAGAGGCGCGCGCCCAGGACCGATTCAAAGGTGGGGTTGGCGGACGTGTTGGAGTTCTCGTCGTTGAAGTCGATGGCCTGCGTGGGCTCGCCGCGATGGGTCATGGGTGTCCTCGGTGGGGTTGTGGTTGCTAACCCGCTGAGCGTAGGAACCGGGCATGACAGTGCCATGAAGAGTGCATGACGGCACCGTGACACGCTCTTTCGGCCCTTCCCTGCGCAACCGTCAAAGCCCTGCAATGCTATTGTTTTAATAGCTATCAGCGTAAGACCCTATGGGCCCGATGACCCATTTGTCATTTCAACGGAATGGCGTTCATCACCACCGTGCAGCGCCCACGCCACAGCCGTCTGGCGCCAGCCCCGGGGTACCTACAGAATCAGCGCTCCAACGCACCGTCTTCTGACCCGCAGCACCGGCATGTCCCCCCGCACACCACCGCGCAGCACCGCTCCCGCCAAGTCCGGCCGCTGGCTGCTCACCCTGTTCGCCCTGCCCTTCGCTGCAGTAGGCATCGGCATGCTGCTGCTGAGCGTGCTGCCCACCCTGCACGACTGGACGCGCATGCAATCCTGGCAGCCGGTGGAAGCTACCCTGCTGTCTGCCCGGCTCAACGTGCATTCGGGCAAGTCGCGCAGCTACAGCGTCTCGGCCCGCTACCGCTTCGAGATGGCGGGCCGGGTGGTGGAAGGCCAGCGCGTGGCCATCACGGAAGGCGCCGACAACATTGGCGACTTTCAGCAGCGCCTGGGCACGCGGCTGGAGCAGGCCCTGGCCCGGGGCCAGACGGAGCGCGCCTGGGCCGACCCGGCCAACCCGTCTGACGCGGTGATCGACCGCAGCCTGCGTGGCGGGCTGCTCGCCTTCAAGATGGTGTTTGTGCTGGTGTTCGGCGCTGTAGGCATCGGCCTGTTGGTGTTCACCTGGCGCAGCCGCCCGGAGACCACCGCCCCGTCCGGCAACGCAGACCCCAGCCCCTGGCTGGCGCGGCGCGAATGGGCGCACAACCAGATCCGCTCGAACAAGCGGCTGGAAGTCATGGTGGCCTGGGGCTTCGCCACCGTCTGGAACCTCTTTGCCTGGCCCGTGACTGCCGCCAGCCTGCCGCAGCATCTGCGCCAAGGCAACACCATCGCCACCGTCGCCCTGGGCGCCTTTGTGGCCGCAGGCCTGGGCCTGCTGGCGTGGGCCGTGCGCGCCACCCGCGATGCGCGCCGCTTTGGCGACCTGCGCCTGGTGCTGGACCCCTTCCCCGGCGCCATTGGCGGCGACTTCGGCGCCACGCTGGACCTGCCCACCGTGCCCTGGCAGGGCGACCAGCGCTTTCTGGTCACCCTGCGCTGCATTCAGCACTACCGCAGCCGCTCGGCGGGCGAGAACAGCACCGAGGCACGCGAGCAAACCGTGTGGCAGACCGAAGGCATGGCCCAGGTGGAGCCGCACGGCAGCGGCAGCCGGCTGCGCTTTCGTTTCGCGGTGCCGGGCGGCCTGCCCGCCTCCGAAGCCCCGGCGAACGACTACCACGCCTGGCGCCTGCGGGTGGAAAGCACCGGGTCCGACCTCGGCCTGGACCGCAGCTTTGACGTGCCGGTGTACGCCACCGGCGCCAGCGCCCACCACCTCATTCCCGACGCTGCCCAGCACCCGGCCCTGCAGCCCCTGCGCGAAGCGCAGATCGACGAAATCAGCGACCTGGAGGCCATCGCGGGCGGGGTGCGGCTCTACCAGCCCTATGCCCGGGGGTGGCGCACACACCTGCCGCTGGCACTGACGGGCGGCGCCTTCGCGGGCATCGGGCTGTTTGCCGGTGCCAAGGGCGCACCCCTGCTCTTCCCCATCGTCTTCGGTGCCCTGGGCGGCGCGCTGCTGCTCTATGCCCTGTTTTGCCTCACCAACAGCTTGCGCGTGGACCTGGGCACGCGCGGCCTGCGCACCGAGCGCCGCATCCTGGGCCTGATGCTGCGCTGGCGCCAGGTGCCCCCGCAGGACATCGCCCGCCTGCGCCTGAAGGAAAGCTACACCGCCCAGGCAGGCACCCGAAGCACCACGTATTACCGCGTGCAGGTGGAACTGCGCAACGGCCAGGCCATCACCGTGGCCGACAGCCTGCGCGGGCGCGAGACGGCCGAGCACTTGCTGCGCACGCTAGCAGAGCGCACGGGGTACATGCGGGGGTGAGGCACCCCCGCCTTTCGCTACCGAATTAGGAGCATCTAATGCTTTATATGTAAGCGCAGAACGCTCATTTGGTCATGAATTTCTGCCTTCAAGGTAGCCAGGGTTTCCAAGCGATATCTCGGTAACCCTGAGAAGCGGTTCAAGATCATGGGTACACATGGCTTCGAAACCGTCACGGTCTAGTCCAGTGGATCAGGCGCACGCCGCAGCCCATACCTATGTATAGGACAAGAAGGGCAACGACGCGCGTGGTGCTTCTTTGAACAGGCACTGAGGGTTCAGAGTGCGGAAAGGGGCACGGCCCACAGCCCCTCGCCAAAGGGCACGGCGTGTGCCCCGTCGTAAAGAACGATGCCGGTAAGGAAGTCAGTGCCCGTCTGAGCCTTGAGCTTTCGCAGGCCCTTGAAGTCTTGCGCCTGCACGGTGGCGGCGGCCTTGACCTCGATACCGATGAGCTGGCGCTGAGAGTTCTCCAGCACGAAGTCCACCTCCACCTGGTCTTTGTCGCGGTAGTACGAGAGGTACCAGGACTCGTCGCTGAGCGCCAAGGCCTTGCGCAACTCGGCGTACACCCAGGTTTCCAGGGTGGCGCCCCAGCGCTCGCGGTGGGTGATGAGCATGTCGGGCGTGAGACGCGTGAGGGTGGCTTGCAGGCCTGCATCGAGAAAATGGAGCTTGGGGGTTTTGATGAGGCGGCTGTTCTCGTTGCGACTCCAGGCGGGCAGGCGCGCCACCAGAAACAGGCGTTCCAGAATGCCGATATAGCGATCGGCGGTTTTGCCGTTCAGCCCCAGTTGCGCCCCCAACTGGGTGTAGTTGAGCAACTGGGCGCATTGGGTTGCCAGCACGGCCAGCAGCGTGGGCATTTGCGCGAGCTGGTCGATGTGGGCAATGTCCTGCACGTCGCGCTCAACCAAGTGGGCGATGTACGCCCTGGCCCAGGCCTGGCGCCGCGCCAGGGTGGGGCGCGCGCGCATCTCGGGGTACCCCCCTGCCAGGGCCATTTGCAGCACGTCGCTGCGTGCCTGCTGGGCGGGCCAGTCTTGCACTTGGGCGTGGTGCAGGAAATCGTTGGCACGGCTTTGTAGTTCAGCCTGGGACAGCGGCAGGAGAGCATGGGTTTCCATGCGACCTGCCAGGCTGTCGGCCATCTGCGGCAGAGCCAGGATGTTGGCCGAGCCAGTCAGCAGAAAGCGGCCGGGACGACGGTCCTCGTCGATGGACATCTTGAGCGCCAGCATCAGTTGGGGCGCTCGCTGAATTTCGTCGAAGACGGCCCGGTCCAGCGTGTTGACAAAGCCTACAGGGTCGCTTTGCGCCGCAGACAACGTGGTTGGATTGTCCAGCGTGTAGTAGCGCATTTCCCCGGCCAACTGTCGAACCAGCGTGGTCTTGCCACTTTGGCGCGGGCCATTGATCAAGACCGCTGGCGTGTCTTGCAGCGCTGTTCTGACCGGCCCGGCAATGTGCCGTTCAATCAGGCCCATGGGTGCGTCCAATCTGGAAAATTGTATCGTCCATTATGGATTATGAAATCGTCCAATTTGGATTATCGAATCGTCCAATCGGATAAATGCAACTTCCAATCCACATTCTCTCCTCTCAAACCACACTGCGCCCGCCCTATTCCACCACCGTCAGCTTGGCCACCGACAGCGCCAGCCACTTGGTGCCGTGGCGCGGAAAGCTGACCTGGGCGCGCGCGTCGTCGCCCGTGCCCTCGAGCGCCAGCACCTTGCCTTCGCCAAACTTGTTGTGGAACACCGCCAGGCCCACGCGCAGGCCGTGCGCGGGCGGTGTTTTCTGCACCGGCACGGGCGGGCTGGCGAAGGTTTCGGATTTGAAGCCAAATTGGCCTCTAGTGCTTGATGGGTAAGCGCCTACAGCTCCCATATTAGGAGCAAAAGAACCAAAGCCCTGTTGCTTGGGCGTGATCCACTTGAGGGCACTCTCGGGCAGTTCGTCGAAGAAGCGGCTCTTGAGGTTGTAGCGCGTCTGGCCGTGCAGCATGCGCGTCTGCGAGTGGCTCAGGTACAGGCGCTTGCGCGCCCGGGTGATGGCTACGTACATCAGGCGGCGTTCTTCCTCCAGGCCACCCTGGTCGCTCATGGCATTTTCGTGCGGGAACAGGCCCTCTTCGATGCCACCGATGAACACCGCGTCAAACTCCAGTCCCTTGGAGGCGTGCACGGTCATCAGTTGCACGGCGTCCTGCCCGGCCTGGGCCTGGTTATCGCCGGCTTCGAGTGCGGCGTGGGTCAGGAAGGCAGCCAGGGGCGAGAGAGTTTCGCCGGTGTCGGCGTCCAGAATGCCGGGCACGGCCGGGGCCATGGGCGCATCCGGGTCCAGGCCCTGGCTGGCGGGGCTTTGCGTGAGGGGGCTGCCGTGTTCGTCCAGCGGCAAGGCCACGGCGTCGCGGCCGAAACCCTCCTGCGTGACGAAGCTCTCGGCAGCGTTGACGAGTTCTTCCAGGTTCTCGATGCGGTCCTGGCCTTCCTTTTCGGTACGGAAGTGTTCGATCAGGCCGCTGGCGTCGAGCATCTGCTCGATGATGCGGCGCAGGTTCAGGCCCTGCGTCTGCTCGCGCAGCACATCGACCATGGCCACGAACGCGCCCAGGTTGGCGCCCGCCTTGCCGGGCACGGCGCTGACGGCATCGTGCAGCGAGCAGCCCGAGGCGCGGGCGGCGTCCTGCAGCACCTCGATGCTGCGCGCGCCGATGCCGCGCGGCGGGAAGTTGACCACGCGGGTGAAGCTGGTGTCGTCGTGCGGGTTCTCCAGCAGGCGCAGGTAGGCCAGCGCATGCTTGATCTCGGCGCGCTCAAAAAAGCGCAGGCCGCCGTACACGCGGTAGGGCACGGCGGCGTTGAACAGCGCGGTTTCGATCACGCGGCTCTGCGCGTTGCTGCGGTAGAGCACGGCGATCTCCTTGCGCTCGAAACCGTCGTTCTTCACCAACTGCTTGATCTCGTCCACCATCCATTGCGCTTCGGCGAAGTCGCTCGCGGCCTCGTACACGCGCACCGGCTCGCCTGCACCCTGGGTGGTGCGCAGGTTCTTGCCCAGGCGCCGGGTGTTGTGGCTGATGAGGTGGTTGGCCGAGTCGAGGATGTTGCTGTAGCTGCGGTAGTTCTGCTCCAGCTTGATCTGCTGCTGCACGTCGAACTCACGCACGAAGTCCTGCATGTTGCCCACGCGCGCACCGCGAAAGGCGTAGATGCTCTGGTCGTCATCGCCCACGGCGATCACGCTGCCGTGCGCCTCGAAGCGGCCGTTCACCTCGTCACCCGCGAGCTGCTTGAGCCACAGGTATTGCAGGCGGTTGGTGTCCTGGAACTCGTCCACCAGGATGTGCGCGAAGCGCCGCTGGTAGTGCGCGCGGATGGGGTCGTTGTCGCGCAGCAGTTCGTAGCTGCGCAGCATCAGCTCGCCGAAATCAACCACGCCCTCGCGCTGGCACTGGTCTTCGTAGAGCTGGTAGATCTCGACCTTCTTGCGCGTATCCGGGTCTTGCCCCTGCACGTCGCGCGGGCGCAGGCCCTCTTCCTTGCAACCGGCAATGAAATACTGCAATTGCTTGGGCGGAAAGCGCTCGTCGTCCACGTTGTGCTGCTTGCACAGGCGCTTGATGGCCGAGAGCTGGTCCTGCGTGTCCAGGATCTGGAAGGTCTGCGCCAGGCCCGCCGCCTTGTGGTGCGCGCGCAGCAGACGGTTGCACAGGCCATGAAAGGTGCCGATCCACATGCCGCGCACGTTCACCGGCAGCATGGTGGACAGCCGCGCCACCATCTCCTTGGCGGCCTTGTTGGTGAAGGTGACGGCCAGGATGCCGCCGGGCGTGGCCTGGCCGGTCGAGAGCAGCCAGGCGATGCGCGTGGTGAGCACGCGCGTCTTGCCCGAACCGGCGCCGGCCAGGATGAGCGCATGGCCCGCAGGCAGGGTGACGGCAGCGAGCTGCTCGGGGTTGAGCGATTGGAGCATGGGAGATTCGGACATGGGACGATTGTAGGAAGCCCGGCCCCTGAAAGCGCGGTGGAGCCTCTACTTCGGCGCTTCGAGGATCACTTCCACATGCCGGTTCTGCGCCCGGCCCTGCGGCGTGTCGTTGGGCGCCAGGGGCCGGGTGTCGGCAAAGCCGGTGGCCCGCATGCGGGCCGGGTCGATGCCCTGGCTCTGCAGGTAGCGCACCACGCTGGCCGCGCGGCCGGTGGAGAGTTCCCAGTTGGAAGGGAAACGTTCGGTCTGGATGGGCACGTTGTCGGTATGCCCTTCGACGACGATGCGGTGCTGCGCCACGCTGCCCAGCACCGGCACCAAACGGCCCAGCACGGCCAGCCCCGGCCCGCTGAGGCTGGCCTCGCCCGAGGCGAACAGGATTTCGCTGCTGATGCGAAAGCTCACGCTGCCCTGGTTCACGATGACTTCGATGTTCTTGTCCAGACGGTCGAGCGGCAGCCCCGCGAGCGGGTCTTTCTCGGGCTCGGCCGGTGGCGGCGGCACCGGCGGGGCGATCGGCGGCACGATGCTGGCGTGCGGGGAGTGTTCACCCACCGCCACGACCGGCGACGGCGCCTGCTCCGGCAGGCCCCGGGTGCCCGGGCCGGCAAACGAGAGCATCACCACCATCATCACCAGGATGAGCGTGATCACATCCAGGTAGGTGAGCAGCCAGCCATCCTCTTCGGTGGCGGCCGTCAGATCCAGGTGCCAGCGGGCAAAGCGCCCGGCGGGATGGTTCTGGCGCTTTGCGGGCCGGGGGTGGCCGCCATGGGCCGCCAGCGCCCCCAGGCGGGCCAGCCTGCGCAGCGCTTCGGGGCTGTCGGACAGTGCGTCTTGCGGCGCCGGGGTCGGCTCCTGCATTTCAGCTCCCTTTGCCAGGCCGTGGCGCCGCCGTCTTGGCTGCAGCAGCAGGCTTGCGCCCGTCAAAAATCTCGTCGTCAAATTGCACGATGAACGATTTGAGCGTCTCGCGCATCAGCGCCGGGCTGCGCCGCTCGCTCATCATTGAGACGCCCTGCATCACCATGTTCATCAGCACCACGCGCTGCTCGGTGCGGCGCTCGAGCTTGACGGCCACCGGCTTGAACAGCAGGTTGGCCAGCAGGATGCCGTAGAACGTGGTCATGAGCGCCACGGCCAGCTGCTGGCCGATGATCTGCATGTTGCCGTCGCCCAGCACGCCCATCAGGTTGATCAGGCCCACCAGCGTGCCGATCATGCCGAACGCGGGCGCGAAGTTGGCCATCACGCGAAAGAGCTGCGCCTCGGCCGCCTCGCGCGCGCGCAGCCGCAGGATGCGCCACTGCAGCAGGTCGAGAATGTCTTCCTCGGGAGCCTGGTCAATGACCAGTTGCACCCCCGTGCGTAGAAAGGGGTTGGTGACGTTCTCCAGGGCCTTTTCGACGGCATGCAGATCGTCGTTGATCCACAGCTTGGAAATGCGGACAAGTTCCTCGATGTCGTTCTTGATATAGGTGCGCTCGTTGCGCAGCACGGTGGCAATCAGTCCGAAGACGCGCAGCACTTCCTTCAGCGGATAGCTCAGGAAGGTGGCGGCCAGCGTACCCCCCAGCACGATGCCCAGGCCCGGCCAGTCGACATACAGGCGTGGGTCTTCCGCCGCAAAGAAAATCACGATGCCCAGCAGCACGAAGCTGGCCACGATACCGATCAGCGATGACGGATTCATTCAGTTACTCCTGCGCGGGTATTGTGCAGCAGGCCCCCACTCCCGGGGGGTCTCCTGTCGGCTCCCGGACGGGCGCTCAGGCTTGTGAGAACATGCCCTGCACCACCCCACCGCCACACTGCCATGAAATCTCTTGCCCATGCATTGGCCACCGTGATGGTGCTGAGCGCTCCGCTGGCACTGGCGCAGGCCCCTTGCCGCAGCAGCGGCGCGCATCCTCCGGCGGCGCTGTTTGAACGCTTCATCAGCGCCGATTGCGAAGCCTGCTGGAGCGACCCCGCCACGCCTGCACCCGGCCCCTCGGCGCTGGTGCTGGACTGGGTGGTTCCCGGTACGCAGGGCGACGAGGCGCCGCTGTCTGCCGCCGCCCTGCGCGATGCGATGGAACGGCTGACGGAACTCGGCCGCCACCCGCCGGCCGGCACCGACGTGCACACGGCCCCGGTGAACAGGCACCCCAAAGCGCGTTTGCGGGTGGGCCTCGGACCGGCGGTGAACGACTATGTCGGCGCCACCATGGTCTTCAGCCCCGCCACCTCCCCAAAGCAGCATCCGCACACCTGGACCTTTCACCTTCTGCTGGTGGAGGCCCTGCCGCCAGGCGCAGAAGGCACGCCGGTGGCGAGAAACATCGTAAGAAACATGCTCCAAGGCGCATGGACAGAGCCCGACAAGCTATCAACAAAAGAGCGCTTCACCGGGTCTGAACTGCGCCCCATGCGCATCCCCGAGGGGGCCCTGCCCGAGCGCCTGCGCGCGGTGGGCTGGGTGCAGGACGACCAGGGCCGTGTGGTGGCGGCGGCGCAGTCGGTATGCCGGTGAGTGGAGCCGCGTGATGCGGCCCGGTGCATCGGCGCGTAGAATCAATCACCGGGCCCAAGTTTCTTGCTGCCCGGTTTTTTGTGCCTGCGCACCGCAGGGTTCGGCATGCGGCCTTGACGGCCCTGCCCACAAGACCGGTCTCCAGGCCAAGCGCCCATCGCGGCAGAAATCCGTCTGCCGCGACCTTTCACAGGAGCTTGGAATCTTATGGAAATCTTCGACTACGACAACGTTCTGCTGCTGCCGCGCAAGTGCCGCGTGGAGAGCCGCTCGGAGTGTGACGCCAGCGTCGAACTGGGCGGACGGAGCTTCCGCATCCCCGTGGTGCCCGCCAACATGAAGACGGTGGTGGACGAAAAGATCTGCACCTGGATGGCGCAGAACGGCTACTTCTACGTCATGCACCGCTTCGACCTGGACAACCTTCAGTTCGTGCGCGACATGCACGCCAAGGGTTGCTACGCCTCGATCTCGCTGGGGGTAAAAAAACCCGACTATGACACCGTCGACAAGCTCGTGGCCGAGGGCCTGTGCCCCGAATACATCACCATCGACATCGCCCACGGCCATGCCGACACCGTGCAGGCCATGATCGGTTACCTGAAAGAAAAGCTGCCCAAGGCCTTCGTGATTGCCGGCAACGTCGCCACCCCCGAGGCCATCATCGACCTGGAAAACTGGGGCGCCGATGCCACCAAGGTCGGCGTGGGTCCGGGCAAGGTGTGCATCACCAAGCTCAAGACAGGCTTTGGCACGGGCGGCTGGCAGCTGTCGGCGCTCAAGTGGTGCGCACGTGTGGCCACCAGGCCCATCATTGCCGATGGCGGCATCCGCAGCCACGGCGACATCGCCAAAAGCATCCGCTTCGGCGCCAGCATGGTGATGATCGGTTCGCTGTTTGCCGGCCACGAAGAGTCGCCCGGCCAGACCGTCGAAGTGGATGGCGCGCTCTACAAGGAGTACTACGGCTCGGCCAGCGACTTCAACAAAGGCGAATACAAACACGTCGAAGGCAAACGCATCCTCGAACCCATCAAGGGTCCGCTGGCCAACACCCTGGTGGAGATGGAGCAGGACGTGCAAAGCTCCATCAGCTACGCCGGCGGCAAGAAGCTCATGGACATCCGCAAAGTGAACTACGTGATCCTGGGCGGCGACAACGCGGGCGAACACCTGCTGATGTGAGGTCGGGCGCCGGGTGCGTAGTCATACGGCTTTCACCTGACGGGCGCCAAAGCATGCCCAGCGCACTGCCTGGGTCAGCGGCCACCGCGCAAGGGCCACCAGCGCCACAGGGGGTTGTCCTCAGCTCATGCGCGCAGCAGGTTCAGCGCCATGTGGTGCAGGTCCTTGCCCGGCTGCGCCAGGGTGTCGAGGATGCTGAAGTGGTTCAGCCCCTCCAGCACCTGGCAGCGGGGCACCGTGTGCGAGCCCCAGGCCTCCTGCACCAGCCGGTTCTGACGCAGGAACTCGGGGCTCTCATCGCCCCCTACCGCGCAATGCAGCTGTCCCGACGGCGGCTCCAGCAGCCGCGCCGGGCTGCACTGCAACACCTGCTGCTCGGTCAGGTGCAGGCTCTCCTGGAGGAACGGGGTGTGCATCACCGGCTCCAGATCGTGCACACCCGAGACCGACAATGCACTTCGCACCAGCCCGTCGAGAAGGTCAGCGCCGATCAGTGGCCAGACGCTGGTGAGCAACAGCGCCGCCAGCAAACCACCCGCTGAGTGCCCCACTGCCGTGATGCATTGGGGGTTGCCTCCATGGTGGGCGATATGGCGCGCCACCCAGGCCAGGGCTTTTTCCATCTGCCGCACGATATGCGGGATCGTGACCGGCGCCTGCGGCGTGCCGGGGCACAGGGCGTAATTGACCACCACAACGCAGACCCCCGCCTGGGCAAAGGCGGGCGCCACAAACGAGTGTCCGGACTTGTCCAGAGAGCGCCAATATCCGCCGTGGATGAAAACCATCACCGGTACGCCCCCCGCCCGGGCGCTGCTGGCCGGAAAAATATCGAGTCGCTCCCCCTCGCCCTCGCCATACGGCACATCCAGGCTGCAGGCCTGGCTGGCGCGGGCCTGCTCCGACGCATGCGCCCAACGGTCAAAGTAGCCCATATGGTCGGGCACCAGGGCACGGTTGTTGTACATGCGCTCCAACCACACCGGGTCGTACAGGGGTTGTGTCATCGTTTTCTCCTCATTCCACCTGCTTGGGTATAAACACATCATCCCGGGAAGTGCATTGCGCTGCAAGCTCGGTGACAGGGAGCCCCCCCGAAAAAGACCATGATGGCGAAAAGACCGTCCATCTTCGCCAAGGAAGTCCCCATGACCGCCACCTCTCCCCTCCAGATTGCCGTGCTGGGTATCGGCATGATGGGCCTGCCGATGGCCCGCCGCCTGTGCGAGGCCGGGCACCAGGTTCATGTCTGGAACCGCACGCGCGCCAAGGCCGAACCGCTGGCCGCCGCAGGCGCTACCGTGCACGGCCAGGCCGCCGATGCCGTGCGCCAGGCCGACATCACCATCAGCATGCTGGAAAACGGCCCGGTGGTCGCTGAGGTGCTGTTCGCCCAGGGGACCGCAGCGGCCATGCGCAAGGGCAGCCTGTTCATTGACATGGCATCGATCCAGCCGCGCGAGGCACGTGACCATGCATCGCGACTGGGTGAGCTGGGGGTCGCGCATCTGGATGCCCCCGTATCGGGCGGCACCGTAGGCGCCGAGGCCGGATCGCTGGCCATCATGGTGGGCGGCAAGGCGGCCGACTACCAGCGTGCCCTGCCCGTTTTCATGGCACTGGGCCGCCCTACCCATGTGGGCCCCCATGGCGCGGGGCAGCTCGCCAAGCTGGCCAACCAGATGATCGTCGGCATCACCATCGGCGCCGTGGCCGAGGCATTGCTGTTCGCAGCCAAGGGCGGTGCCGACATGGCCAAGGTGCGCGAAGCCATTGCCGGCGGCTTTGCCGACAGCCGGATCCTGCAGCTGCACGGCCAGCGCATGGTGGAGCGCGACTTTGCGCCCCGCGGCCGCATGAACGTGCAGCTCAAGGACATGCGCAACGCCCTGACCACCGCCCAGGAAATCGGCTTTGACGCGCCCGTGACCGCCCTCTTTGAATCCCTGTACGCCCAGGGCGTGGAGCACGGCCTGGGCGAGCTCGATCACAGTGGCCTGTTCGTCGAACTGGCCAGCCGCAATGCCATGCAGTGATGCTGAAAGCCAAAAATTTTTCACACCCTGCTTGCGAAGCAGTAAAAAATTAGTGCATAATTCGAGTCTCTGCTGCACCGCAGAAACGGTTTCAAAAGTGGGTTCTTAGCTCAGTTGGTAGAGCAGCGGACTCTTAATCCGTAGGTCGAGTGTTCGAGTCACTCAGGACCCACCACTTCATCAAGGACTTGGCTTCAAAGCCAAGTCCTTTTGTGTTTCTGGGCCTCCAAGCGCTTCGCACCCCAACGCACATGCATCCCCAAGCCCACGAACTCTGGCGCGCCCCCCGCTGGGCTCTCGCCGTTTTGCTGGCCTTGCTGGGGATGCTGGGCCCGTTCTCGATCGACACATATCTGCCCGCCTTCTCGGGCATCGCCACAGCGCTGGGTGCCACACCGGTCGAGATGCAGCAAACGCTGTCGGCCTATCTGTTCGGCTTCGCTTTCATGAACCTGTTCCACGGCGCCCTGGCCGACAGTTTTGGCAGGCGGCCCGTGGTGCTCTGGGGCATTGCCATGTTCACGGTCGCGTCAGCGGGATGCGCTCTGGCCCAGGACATCGGCCAGCTGGTTCTGTTTCGCGCATTGCAGGGGCTCTCCACGGGTGCCGGAATCGTGGTGTCCCGCGCGGTGATCCGGGACATGTTCCCCCCCGCCCAGGCGCAAAAGGTGATGAGCCAGGTCACCATCTATTTCGGCGTGGCTCCGGCCGTGGCTCCCATCATTGGCGGCTGGTTGTATGTGCATACGGGCTGGCACAGCATTTTCTGGTTTCTCACAGCGATCGGCATCGCACTGTGGGCCGCCAACTACCGGCTACTTCCCGAAACCCTGCACGCAGACCACCGCCAGCCCTTCAATGTTCCGCATCTCATGCGCGGCTACTGGCAACTCGGTTCAAGTCCCCGATTCTTGCTGCTGGCGCTGGCCAGCGGTGTGCCGTTCAATGGCATGTTTCTGTATGTGCTGGCGGCCCCGGCATTTCTCGGAAATCACCTCGCATTGGCACCCACGCAGTTCTTCTGGTTCTTCGTGTTGACGATCTCGGGGATCATGGGCGGCGCCTGGGTCAGCGGACGCATGGCGGGCCGCATTCCTCCCAAACGGCAGATACGGCATGGCTTCCTGGTGATGCTCACCGTATCCGTTCTCAACCTGATCGCCAACCTGCTGCTGCCTGTGCACGTGTCCTGGGCTCTGTTGCCGATCGCCATTTTTGCGTTTGGCTGGGCGCTGATGGTCCCGGTGGTCACGTTGCTGGTTCTCGATCTGCATCCCGAGCGGCGTGGCATGGCCTCGTCGTTGCAGGCCTTCGTGGGCTCCACCGCAAACGGCCTGGTGGCCGGTGTCATCGTACCTTTGATCATGCACTCCACTGTGCTTCTGGCGACAGCATCGTTGCTGATGATGGGTATCGGCTTGCTGGCCTGGATCTTTCTGCACCACCGCTGGCCCGACATCGGCCGGACCACGGGCCACGGATGAAGGATTTTTTCAGCGCACCGCTGTAATATGGCTTGTCTGTCGCGGCAGCAGGGTTCGGGCAACCGTTGAAATGCCGCTGGAGGATCTCGGATGCAATTGCTGAAG
This sequence comes from Burkholderiales bacterium RIFCSPLOWO2_12_FULL_65_40, assembly GCA_001770955.1. GTDB lineage: Bacteria > Pseudomonadota > Gammaproteobacteria > Burkholderiales > Burkholderiaceae_C > Simplicispira. The sequence continues at coordinate 199,239 of MESL01000031.1, forward strand.
CTGGTGGAGTCCGAAGTGCAGATTGGTATTCCTCTGCCCTGGAATGTCCGCAACCAGGACTGCGCCTTGCTGCTTGCCAAGGGGTACGTGGTCCGGGACGAAGCCCAGCTGGAGATGCTTCTGGACCGGGGCATTTTTGTGGACCTGGAAGAGGTTCGCGCCCTGGAGGCCCTCAAAGCCCCGATTCAACGCCCCCCTGACAGCATTTACGTTCGCTGGACAAGCGCCATCGACGAACTGGAGGCCCTGCTGACCTCACCGGAGGAAGCGCCCGATTTGATTTCACGGATCGAGGCATTGGCCCGGACGATCATCGACCTGACCGCCGAGGACGCAGACATTGGCCTCTTCATGGCCATGCGGCAGGACCAGGCCCGCCACCTGCGTTATGGCTTCAGCCATCCGGTCTACACGGCACTGCTGTGCATCCTCATGGCGCAGCGCATAGGCTGGACCGAGCGCAGGGTGCAGTCACTGACCCTGGCCGCACTGACCATGAATGCCAGCATCGCCGACCTGCAGGTGCACATGGCCTTTCAGGACTACCCGGTGCTGGATCGACAGCGCGCTCTGATCTGCAAGCATCCCATGGAAAGTGCGGCCCTGCTGGAGCGTGCGGGTGTCACCGATTGCGCCTGGCTGAACGCCGTCCGGGAGCACCACGAGCAAGTCGGAGGCAAAGGCTACCCTACCGGAACGACCGTGGTGGATGAATCTGCGCAGATTCTGCGCATGGCGGATCATTTCATGGCCTGCATCAGCCCGCGCACCTTGCGCCCCTCCATGAGCATCCAGGAAGCCACACGCCAGATATTTCGTGAAGACCAGGGGGGACCGATGTCCCGTGCCCTGATCCGGGAGCTCGGGCTTTACCCACCAGGGGATTTTGTTCAGCTCGCCAACGGTGAACAGGGAATCGTTGTCCGCAGAGGGGCCGAAGCCCGCACCCCCCTTGTGGCCGCCGTCACCGACACCCAGGGTCGCAGCGTCACCACCACCGTGCAACGCGACACTGCCCAACCGGAATTTGCCATCACCGGCCCAGCACCCGATCGCAGCCTGCTGGTGCGCGTTCCCCCTGAACGCCTTTACGGTTTCGGGGTGGCCACCGGCCAAGGGTGAGCCACGTCAGGCCATCCGGCGACGGTCCATGCCTCGCTCCTGGTAATAGCGCAGTTTTTCCCCATACATGGCCTGATCGGCGCGGTGCAGGGTGTCTTCCACCTGATCACCCGAGGCGCAACAGGCCAGTCCCATCGCCAGACTCAGGGGCTGCCCCGGATAGAACTGGTTGTTGATTTCCACCATCGAGAGAATACGGTCCTGTACCGCCTGGGCGCCCCGTTCATCCATGCCAGGAAGCAGCACCGTGAACTCATCGCCGCCCACACGGGCCGCACACACCGTCGGCTCGACCGCCTTGGTCAGCACCTCGCCCACGCGTCGCAGCAGCGTGTCGCCGGCAGCATGTCCATGCTCGTCGTTGATCCCCTTGAGGCCATTGAGGTCGATGGTGATGACACTCAAAGGCCAGGGACCCTTGCGTGTGATGCGGTTGAGTTCCTCGACGTAGAACGTGCGGTTGCGCAGCTGGGTGAGCACATCGTGCTTGCCCAGGTATTCGAGGTAGGCCTCGGCTTTCTTGCGAGCGGTGATGTCCACCAGCGAGAGCAGCACCAGTCCCCAGTGCTCCTGGTGGTCCGCCAGCACCGAGAACTGCATGTGGATGTACACCGGCTCGCCAGACAACGCATAGTTGACCACTTCGCGCTGCTGGAACAGTTTGCCGTCCCACAGATCCTGAAGCTGCTCGGCGAACGAATCGTGCATCTCACCCCGGAAAACACGCCCGATGTTGTTCAGCAGTTCATCCTTGCTCACGGCACCGAACATCTGCAGCGTCAGCTGATTGACGTCGATGACCCGTATCTCCTGCATGCAGCGCGAAACGAATTCCGGATGCACCTTGATGAAGGTCTTGAAATCCTGAATGCCCTGTGCGCGCACCTCGTCCATGAGGCGCTTGACGGCGGAAAAATCCTCGACCCACAGCGAGACCGGCGAATGCTCGAACAGGTCGCGCGCATAGCGCTCGCTGCGCTGCAACTGGTGGGCGCTCCGCACCTGGGAAGTGACGTCATCCAGCGAAACCAGCACCCGGCTCCACGTGGCTTCGTGCCCGGGAAGGATACGCGCCCGGATTTTGACATCCAGACGCCGCCCATCCAGCGCGTAGTTCACCGTCTGGTTGGAGAACTCCGGCGAGCCGGTCCACAGCTGCGACAGCTCATGGGCCACCTGGGTCTGCATGTCGTCACGAAAAACCTTGTCCAGGTTCTCCATCAGCTCGGTCTGGCTGGATGCAGCAAAAAGCTCCAGGGTGCGCCGGTTGACCTGCAAGACCTTGTAGCAGGCGATGCACTGACGCACCCGGGCCGGCTCTTGCGCCAGGTGCTCACGCAGATCGGTCACGCCCTCGGCGCGCCAGGCATCGAAAAGTTGCTTGAGGGCGCTGAAGTCCTCCAGCCACAGCGATGTGGGCGCCAGATCGAACATGTGCTCGAAGTCGGTGCCCGAAGAGAGTGATGGTGACACGGGAATTCCTCCTGGTTCGGCTATTGTCCTGGCCTCGTCGGGTTATATCTTGCAGGCAGGCGAAAAAAAACCGGCCCTCGGGGCCGGTTTTCCATGCAGTGATCAGTGATCAGCGTGCCGGGCGCGCCGGACGCTTGCGTGCGTCATGCGGCACAAAGGACTTGCCGGCAGCCGGCTTGGCAAACGAAGACTGCGGACGCGGTGCAAAATCACCACGCGGAGCAGCACCCTCATGCCGTGGCGCAAAACCACCGCGTGCCGGTTCACCAAAACCCGGCTTGCGGCCATAGCCATCGCCATCGCGGCGCGGGGCGAAGCCACGGTCTTCGCGACCGGCGAAACCACGGTCATCGCGGCCGGCAAAACCACCAGGAGCCGCAGGCCTGCGGTCGTCGCTGGGACGGCCCTGGACGCGCTGGCGGTCATTGAAACCACCGCCGAATCCACCACCATTGCCACCGCCGAAGCCGCCACGGTCGGCACCGCGCGCAGGACCGCTGAACTTGCGATCGCGTGACTGGAAGTCGCGGCCGCCACGGTTGGCGTAGTCGGGCGCAGGGCGCGACGTGGGCATGCGCTGGGCAGGCTCGAGACCGGGGATGACCTCGGCCTTGAACTGCTGGCGGCTGTAACCTTCGATGTCAAAAATCTTGCGGCGGTCACGGAACTCGGCAAACGTCACGGCCAGGCCGTCGCGGCCGGCGCGGCCGGTGCGGCCGATGCGGTGCGTGTAGTCCTCGGCCTTCATGGGCAGGCCGAAGTTGAAGACGTGGGTGATGGTGGGCACGTCGATGCCGCGTGCGGCGACGTCGGTGGCCACCAGGATCTGCACCTGGCCGCTGCGCAGCGCCATCAGGCGGCGATTGCGCAGGCCCTGGCTCAGGGCACCGTGCAGCGCCACGGCGCTGAAGCCTTCCTGCTGCAGGTCGGTCGCCAGACCATCGCACTCGATCTGGGTGCTGGCGAAGACGATGGCCTGGTTGATCGTGGTGTCGCGCAGCCAGTGGTCCAGCATCTTGCGCTTGTGCTGGGCGTTGTCGGCCCAGTAGAGCATCTGCTTGATGTTCGCGTGCTTCTCCTGCGGGGTGTCGATCTGGATCTTCTGCACCGAGGAACCACCGTCGTGCATCACGCGCATGGCCAGTTGCTGGATGCGCGGCGCGAACGTGGCGCTGAACATCATGGTCTGTTTGCGCTGGCTGGTGAGCTGGTTGATTTCGGCCAGATCGTCGGCAAAGCCGAGGTCAAGCATGCGGTCGGCTTCGTCCACCACCAGGAACTGCACTTTGTCGAGCTTGATCTGCATCGAACGCTGCAGGTCCAGCAGGCGGCCGGGCGTGGCCACCACGAGGTCGGCGTTCTGCAGCTTCGCAATCTGCAGCTGGTAGGGCATGCCGCCCACCACGTTGGCCACGCGCAGGCCACGCACATGCTTGACCAGGTCAATGGCATCATGCGCCACCTGTTGCGCCAGTTCGCGTGTCGGGCAAACGATCAGTGCGCCCGGAACGGCAGGCTTGAAGTTGCGGGTGTTGGTGGGATCCTTGCGCTTGGCGCGCTTCGGGGGGGCTTCGCCACGTGCGGCGGCCTCTGCCACGGCACGGTCGTACTCGGCGCGGGCTTCGGCTTCAGCTTCGGCCTGCTGGCCGATCAGCGTGTGCAGCACCGGCAGCAGGAAGGCTGCGGTCTTGCCGCTGCCCGTCTGGCTGGAAACCATCAGGTCGATGCAGCGGCCGCCCTGACCACCCTGGCCCATGGCCAGGGGGATGGCCTTGCACTGCACGGCGGTGGGCTGGGTGTAGCCCAGATCAGCCACGGCCTGCACCAGCTCGGGCGCCAGGCCCAGCTCGATGAAGCCATTGGGTTCGGCGGTCACATCGGCCGTCAGCAGGGCTTCGGAGCCCGGCACGGAAATTTCGGCAACAAAAGATTCGGCAGGCGCAAAGTCGCCCTGCACTTGGAAAGTGTCGGTCATATTTTTCTCACACGAAAACGGCCGCAGGCGCTGCCTGCGGTAGCTTCGTCAATGGTTAAAAAACATCAACCATCAAACGAAACCTGCACCAGCGTCGCGCCGGTGCGGTTGGGCATTCGTTGCAAGAAAATCTGACTGGCCTAAGCCGCCGTGTGTCTTGCTGACCCGATGTGTGAAGGGAGATGCACAATTCTTGCAGTGCCAATGCATTGCAAGCCAGCGATTATGACACGGATTCGGGTTTTCCCGCAAGTACTGGCAGCGCAAGAAAGTGGGCGCGGTAATGCGCCAGCTCTTCAATGGATTCGTGCACATCCGCCAGGGCGGTGTGCTTCTGCGCCTTCTTGAAACTGCTGTAGGCCTCGGGCTTCCAGCGCTTGGCCAGTTCCTTCAGGGTGCTCACGTCCACGTTGCGGTAGTGAAAGAAGGCTTCGAGCTTGGGCATGTAGCGCGCCAGAAAGCGCCTGTCCTGTCCGATGCTGTTGCCGCACAGCGGCACCTTGCCCTTGGGCACATAGCGCGACAGGAAATCGATGATCTGCTGCTGGGCTTCCTCCTCGGTGATGGCAGAGGCCTTGACCTTATCGATCAGGCCGCTGCGGCCGTGCGTCCCCTTGTTCCAGGCGTCCATCTTGCCCAGCAGTTCGTCGGACTGGTGGATGACCAGCACCGGGCCTTCCACGCGCGGCTCCAGGTGGGGGCCAGTGACGACCACAGCGATTTCGATGATGCGTTCGGCTTCCGGGTCGAGCCCGGTCATTTCGCAGTCGAGCCAGACCAGGTTCTGGTCGGATTTGGCCAGCACGGTGGCCGGCGTTGCAGGGGTTTCAGACATGGGCGGCATTGTCGCCGATGCCCTACACTCGCGCGACATGCCTGCCGACACCTCTGCCGCCTTCTCCCCCTCCCTCGCGCTCACCCTGGCTTTTGCCCTGGCCCTGGTGGCCGGTTTCCTGCTCAAGGCCTGGCTCACCTCGCGCCAGATCCGCCATGTCGCGCACCACCGCCAGAGCGTGCCTGCCCCCTTTACCGAGCGCATGCCTCTGCAAGCCCACCAGAAAGCCGCCGACTACACCGTCGCCAAAGCCCGTTTCGGCCTGCTGGAGATGGCCCTGGGCACCGCCGTGCTGCTGGGCTGGACGCTGCTGGGCGGCCTCGATCTGCTGAACCAGACGCTGCTCGACCTGCTGGGCGGCGGGATGGCGCAGCAACTCGCATTGCTGGCCGCATTCGCCTTGGTCAATGGCCTGATCGACCTGCCCGCCACGCTGTACCAGACCTTCGTGCTGGAACAGCGCTTTGGCTTCAACCAGACAACACTGCGCCTGTGGCTGTCCGATCTGCTCAAGTCGATGCTGCTGGGCACCCTCATCGGGCTGCCGATTGCGGCGGCCATCCTCTGGCTCATGGGCACGGCGGGCACGCTTTGGTGGCTGTGGGCCTGGGGGCTTTGGATGGGTTTCAACCTGCTGCTGATGGTGGTGTACCCCACCTTCATCGCACCGCTGTTCAACAAGTTCCAGCCCTTGGAAGACGAGTCGCTCAAGGCGCGCGTGACGGCGCTCATGCAGCGCTGCGGCTTTGCTGCCAAGGGCCTGTTCGTGATGGACGGCAGCCGCCGCAGTGCACACGCCAACGCCTATTTCACCGGCTTTGGCGCGGCCAAACGCGTGGTGTTCTATGACACGCTTCTCAAGCAGCTCACCCCCGGCGAGGTCGAGGCCGTGCTGGCGCACGAGCTCGGGCATTTCCATCACCGCCACATCACCAAGCGCATGGTCGGCATGTTCGCCCTGAGCCTGGCGGGCTTTGCAGCCCTGGGCTGGCTGTCCGCGCAGCCCTGGTTCTACACCGGGCTGGGCGTGCGCCCCAGCCTGGCGCTGCTCGTGTCCGACGTACCCGCTGCACCCAACGATGCCCTGGCGCTGCTGCTGTTCCTGCTGGTGGTGCCGGTGTTCACCGTGTTCCTGGCGCCGCTGTTCGCGCAGCTCTCGCGCCGCCACGAGTTCGAGGCCGACGCCTATGCCATGCAGCAAGCCAGCGGCGCCGACCTGGCCTCGGCCCTGCTCAAGCTCTACGAAGACAACGCCTCCACGCTCACCCCCGACCCGGTGTACGTGAAGTTCCATTACTCGCATCCGCCCGCCAGCGAACGGCTGGCACGCATGCCCACCCCTGCCCACACATGACATCGATGCTGAAGAAAAAAGACTGGTCCGCGCAGACAAGGCGTGCGCTGACTGCTACTGAAGTTGTAGCAAAACTGGCCCAGCTCGAAGGCTGGAGCCTGAGCGGTGATGGCGCCCACGTGGCCATCGAGAAGACCTACCGCTTCGCCAACTACCACGAAACCATTGCCTTCGTGAACGCCGTGGCCTTCATCGCCCATACCGAAGACCACCACCCCGACCTGTCGGTGCACTACGACCGCTGCGTGGTGCGCCTGAACACGCACGACGTAGGTGGTATCTCGCCCACCGACATCGACTGCGCCACGCGTTTCGACGCCCTGCTGGCCTGATGCGCGCTCCCCGCCATGGCTGAGCGCAGCACCCTCCTCGAAGGCATCGTGGTCGCCAGCCACGGCCGCCACTGCATGGTGGAGTCGCCCGACGGTCAGCGCCGCATCTGCCACCCGCGCGGCAAGAAGAGCCAGGCCGTGGTGGGCGACCGCGTGCTGTGGCAGGCTGCCCCGCCCGGCCAAGGCCACGAGGGCACGATCGAAAAGGTACAGGAGCGGCGCAACCTGTTCTATCGCCAGGACGAAATCCGCACCAAGTCGTTCGCCGCCAACCTCGACCAGGTGCTGATCCTGATCGCGGCCGAACCCGTGTTCTCGGAAAGCCAGCTCGCCCGCGCGCTGATCGCCGCCGAGGCTGAGCACATCACGCCACTGATCGCGCTGAACAAGAGCGATCTGGCGGAGCCTTTCGCGCGCGCCTGGGAACGCCTGCTGCCCTACCGCCACATGGGCGAAGGCCGCCACTACGGCGTGCTGCCGCTGTCACTGGCACAGTCGGGCGACGTGGACCGCGCCACGCTGATGGAACACCTGCGCGGCAAGACCACGCTGGTGCTGGGCCCTTCGGGTTCGGGCAAAAGCACGCTGATCAACCTGCTGGTGCCCGGCGCAACGGTGCTGACGGGCGAGATTTCTCAGGCACTCAACTCGGGCAAACACACGACCACCAGCACCACCTGGTACTGGGTGGACATCGAGCGCAGCACAGCGCTGATCGATTCACCGGGCTTCCAGGAATTCGGCCTGCACCACATCGCACCCACACAGCTGGCCGCCTGCATGCCCGACATCGCGGCGCACGCCAGCCACTGCAAGTTCTACAACTGCACGCACCTGCACGAGCCGGGCTGCGGCGTTCTGGATGCACTCAAAAATGCCTCTGGCATAGATGGGATAAGCGCCAATCGCTATAAAATTTATAGTGAATTGTTTGCCGAACTAAGCCAGCAGCGCTATTGAGAGTGCCGCGCTACGTGCCCAGCAGTGCCGCCAACGCCTGCACCAGCGCGTCGCACTGCGCGGGCGTGCCCACACTGATGCGCAGGTACTGCCCAATGCGCTCGGGTCGGCTGAAATGCCGCACCAGCACGCCGCGCTCGCGCAGCGCGCGCGCCAGTTGCGCCGCATCATGCGCCGGATGGCGCACGAACACGAAATTGGCCTGCGACGGCAGCACCTCGAACCCCAGGTCTTCCAGCTGCAGCGCCAGCCCTTCCCGGCTGTGCATGACGGCCTGGCGCGTCTGGTCGAAATACGCCACGTCACCGTAGGCCGCCACGGCTCCGGCCAGCGCCAGCCGACCGAGCGGGTAGGAATTGAAGCTGTCCTTGACGCGCTCCAGCGCCTCGATCAGGTGGCGCTGCCCCATGGCGACGCCCACGCGCAGGCCCGCCAGCGAGCGGGACTTGGAAAGTGTGTGCACCACCAGCAGATTCGGATACCGGTCGATCAGCGCAATGGCACTGTCTGCGCCGAAATCCACGTAGGCCTCATCCACCAGCACCACACGCTGCGGGCAGGCCTCCAGCAGACGCTCGATGGCGGTCAACGGCAACGCGATGCCGGTGGGCGCGTTGGGATTGGCGAGCACCACGCCCGCACTGTCGGCCCCAGCCTGCCGCGCCATGGCGTCCAGATCGATGCGCAGTTGCCCATCCAGAGGCACGGTATCCACCGCGATGCCATAGAGCTGGCAATACACCTTGTAGAAGCTGTAGGTCACGTCGGGCATCACCAGCGGCGCGCCCTGCTGGAAGAAGGCGAAGAAGGCATGCGCCAGCACCTCGTCCGAGCCGTTGCCCGCGAACACCTGCCCGGCATCCAGCCCGTGGCAGGCCGCCACGGCTTCGCGCAGCACCTGCGCACGCGGGTCCGGATACAGTTCCAGCCCCTGCGCTGCCATGGCCTGGATGGCGGCGATGGCGCGCGGCGATGGCGGGTAAGGGTTCTCGTTGGTGTTGAGCTTGACGAGGTTGGGTATGCGCGGCTGCTCGCCAGGCACATAAGGCTCCAGGGCGCCCACCACGGGGCTCCAGAAAGACGGACAACGCAAGACTTCTCCTTCCTCAGCCCAGCAGCCGGGCCAGCGTGAGCAGAGCCAGCAGCAGCATCCACACCACCACGGAGCGCCAGACCAGGCCGACCACGCTGCGCAGATGGCCCACCTCGGGCTCACGCCCCGGGGTGCTGTCGCTCTCGCCGATGCTGGCATCCACCTCGAAATCCTGGGCCGGGTGGTGGTCCGGACGCGCCTTGAGGGCCTCGCCTCCGAGGCGCACATTGATGGCCCCCGCAGTGGCCGCCAGAATCACACCATCGTTGTCGTTTGGAAAGCGCTGGGCATGGAACCGCCAGCCCTCGATGGCTTCCTCGAAGCTGCCCACCACGGCAAAGACCAAAGCGGTCAGGCGCGCCGGCACCCAGTCGATCACCGTCCAGGCCTGGGCCGTGGCACCCTGCAATGAAGGGCTGGCCCGCTGAATGGCCTCGCTGCCGCGATCAGCCCAGTAGCGCGACACGAACTCGGCCATGCGGTACAGCACCGCCCCCATGGGCCCCAGGCCCAGAGCCGCCAGCACCGAATACCAGGCCAGCACGCCAAACACATGCCGGTGCGCCGCCAGGACCGAATATTCGATCACATGGCGCACCACTTCGCTGCGCGGCAGATCGCCCGCATCCACCTGCTGCCAGTCGGCCAGGCGCTCGCGTGCTCGCTCCTCGTCGCCCTCCTCCAGCGCATCGCGAATGCCCGTGAAATGGTGGCTGAACTGGCGAAAACCCAGCGTGATGTAGAGCACCGCCACGTTCCAGAGCACCGCGACCGGCCAGCTCACACCCCAGAGCAGCGCGGCATGCACCGCAAAGACAAACAGGGCAGGCACCAGCACGGCCAGGCACCATGCCACCCAGCCATGGTGCGATTGGCCCGCATCGAAATTGCGGCTGACCGACAGCGACCATGCACGCAGACCGGCATGGATCGGGTTGCTGCGCGCCAGCGGGCGCGCCTGCTCGATCAGCAGCGCAAACAGGATGGCAAAGAAACTCATGGCGGCAATGATAGCGGCGCTGCACTGCCACACAGTGCATGGCCAGCAGCATTTCCATCGACCATCAGCCCACGAAACCGGCATGGCCCACGCCAGGGCTCCCGCGCAAGGGCCGCCCCGCCGCGCTGGGAGCGTCCCCCTACGGGGGAAGGCGCAAAGCGACTCAGGGGGAGGCGTCACCCTGCCTGCATGAACCGGTAGAAATTGCGCAGCATGCCCGCCGTGGCACCCCAGATGAAGTGGCTGGCGCGGCCATCGTGGTAAGGCATGGAGAACCATTCCCGGCGCACCCCCTCCCACTCCACCGCATGGCGCTGGTGATGGGCCGGGTTGAGAAGGAACGCCAATGGCACCTCGAAAATCTCGGCTACTTCGTACGGATTGGGCTGGAGCACGCAGTCGGGCTGCACCAGAGCGACGACCGGGGTGATGATGAACGAAGAGCCCGTCCGGTAGATGGGCAGCGTGCCCAGCACTTCCACAAAACGGCTCTCCAGCCCCACTTCCTCTTCGGCCTCACGCAAGGCCGTGGCGGCGGGGCTGGCATCCTCCGGATCGGCGCGCCCCCCGGGAAACGCCACCTGGCCCGAGTGCGTGGACAGGTGCGCCGTGCGCTCGGTCAGCAGCACCATGGGCTGCTCGCGCAGCACGATGGGTACCAGCACCGAGGCGTGTGCAGGTGCACGGCTGCTGAACCGCTTCTCGGAAGAGACTTCAGGCGTCCAGACGGGCGGCTCCCGGAAACGCTGCCGCAAGGCATGGGGGGTTTGCTGCTGCGCAGACACGGCGGGCAGGTGCGCATCGACACCCAATACCGGCACGGCGCGCGGGTCGAAGTCAGGCAGCCTGGACAACGGCGGCACGGATTCAGGCGAAGTGGCCATGGCAGCAGGCTCAAAAAAGCAAAAAGCCGCTACAGGCAGAAGCTGCAGCGGCTCGGGCAGGCAAGAAAAAACGCTTACGCTGCGGCGACGGGTGCGGCCGCCTTGTTGACGCGCTGGGGCAGCTTTTCCTTGATACGTGCCGACTTGCCGCTGCGGTCGCGCAGGTAGTACAGCTTGGCGCGGCGGACGTCACCACGGCGCTTGACTTCGATCTTGGCGATCAGGGGGCTGTAGGTCTGGAACGTACGCTCCACGCCTTCGCCGCTGGAGATCTTGCGCACGGTGAAGGCGCTGTTGATGCCGCGATTGCGCTTGGCGATCACGACGCCTTCGTAGGCCTGCACGCGCTTGCGGGTGCCTTCAACCACGTTCACGCTCACGATGACCGTGTCGCCGGGTGCGAATTCAGGAATGGTCTTGCCGAGGCGGGCGATTTCTTCCGCTTCGAGGGTCTGGATCAGGTTCATGTTTACATCTCGCGATCGTGTCCGCGCCATAAGTGGCAGCGTCGGGATTGACGTTCAGGCCCTGCTGTTTCAACGCAGAGCGGCCGGCCAGAGGATCGAAAAGCCTTTGATTATAACCACTCAGCGGCAACTGGCCAGCACCTGCTCGTCCTGGGCGCTCAGGCGACCGGCAGCCCGCGCCGCAGCAATCAGGTCCGGGCGGTGCCTCGCCGTCGTGGCCAGGCGCTGCGCGCGGCGCCAGCGATCGATCTGCGCGTGGTGGCCCGAAAGCAGCTCGGGCGGCACGCTGCGCCCTTCCCACTCTTCGGGGCGCGTGTAATGCGGGCAGTCGAGCAGGCCATCGAGGGCCGGATTGAAGCTGTCGAACTGGTGGCTGCCTTCGTCGTTCAGCACCCCGGGCTGCAGCCGCGCCACGGCATCAAGCAGCGCCAGCGCAGCGATCTCGCCGCCCGAGAGCACGAAGTCGCCCAGGCTGAGCTGCACATCGACATGCGCATCAATGAAACGCTGATCGATGCCCTCGTAGCGCCCGCACAGCAAAACGGCGCCCCGGCTGGCCGACCATTGCTCCACCGCGGCATGGTTCAGTGGAGCGCCTATCGGAGAAAAGAGCACCAGCGGTGCCTGGGCGTCCGGTGCCTCGGCACGGTCGGCACGGATGGCGGCCAGGCAGCGCGCCAACGGCTGCACCATCATCACCATGCCCGGGCCGCCGCCGAAGGGCCGGTCGTCCACGCGCCGGTAGTTGCCCTCGGCATGGTCGCGCGGATTCCACAGGCGCACGTCCACCTGACCCGAGGCGTAGGCGCGGCGCGTCACGCCGCTGGCCAGGAACGGGCCAAAAAGCTCGGGAAACAGCGTGATGACGTCAAAGCGCATGGCGCGCAATCTGCCGGTTCAATAATCGGGCTGCCAATCGACCGTAATGCAGCGGCCGGGCAGGTCCACCTTGTCCACATAGGCCGAGACGAAAGGAACCATGCGCTCTTGCGGCTTGCCATCCTGTTCATAGGCAATCACCAGCACCGTTTGCGGGCCGGTGGACAGCAGGTCGCGCACCTCGCCAAGGGCCACGCCCTCGCGGTTGACCACCGCCAGGCCGATCAGGTCGACCCAGTAGTACTCGTCGGCCTGGGCCGCAGGGAAACTGGAACGCTCGATGAAGATGCGGGCGCCGCGCAAAGCCTCGGCGGCGTTGCGATCATCGATGCCCTCAGCCCAGGCCACGACGGAATCGGAATGGTCCTTCACCTGCCGGATGGACAGCTGGGCTGTGCCGGAAAAGGTGCGTGCACCGCGCTCCGAAGGCTGCAGAAACCAGCGCCTGGCTTTGAACAATGCCTCGGGGTCGCTGCTGTAGGGCAGCACCTTGAACCAGCCCTTGACGCCCCAGGCGTCGGCGATGCGCCCGACTTCGATGGCGTCGGCGGGCAGTTCGGCGGGCTCGAGTTTCAGTTCAGAGGTCATGGCGTGCTGCTGCAGAGAAATGAAAAAAGGCGGGTTCCGTCAGTCATGAACCGACGCAACCCGCCCTTGCCGGGGCTACCCGAACCTTAAGCGGCCTTCTTGGCGGCTTGCTTGATCAGGCGGTCCACGGTGGGGGACGACTGGGCACCCACGCTCTGCCAGTAGGCCAGACGGTCCTGTGCGATGCGCAGGCCTTCTTCGGTTTCCTTGGCGGTGGGGTTGTAGAAGCCCAGACGCTCAATGAAGCGGCCATCGCGGCGCACGCGCTTGTCGGCAACGACGATGTTGAAGAAAGGACGGCCCTTGGAGCCGCCGCGAGAGAGTCGAATGACGACCATGATTTATCCTTCGGGTGGTGGGCCGGCGCCATGCGCCCGGGCCACGTAAATTCGCAACGTTTGAGACACGCGACATGGCCACCCGGCCAGCGACACGCTGCAAAGCCGCTGATTATATCTTTCTTTACCAGTCATGCCACAGATTCGTTCCAGCCACGACGGCGATATCGCCGCCATCACGGCCATTTATGCCCACCATGTGCTCCATGGCACCGGCACCTTCGAAACCGAGCCGCCCTCGGAAACCGACATGGCCGCACGCCGCGCCGATGTGCTCGGCAAAGGCCTGCCCTACCTCGTCGCCGAACAGGATGGGCAGGTGCTGGGCTTTGCCTATTGCAACTGGTTCAAACCGCGCCCGGCCTACCGCTTTTCGGCCGAGGATTCCATTTACGTGGCAGAGGCCGCACGCGGCCTGGGCGTCGGCCGGCTGCTGCTCGATGCGCTGTGCACTGCCGCCGAGGCCGCAGGCGTGCGCAAGTTGCTCGCCGTGATCGGCGACTCGGCCAACGCGGGTTCCATCCGGGTGCACCAGGCAGCGGGGTTCACGCACATCGGCGTGATGCGCTCGGTCGGCTGGAAGTTCGGCGCCTGGCGCGATGTGGTCCTCATGGAAAAACCCCTGGGCGCGGGCGACACCACATCGCCCGAATAATGAGCGCATGAAAAACAAAACCCTGGCCGCCTGGCTGACTTTTCTGGGCGGCCCGCTGGGACTGCACCGCTTCTACCTGCATGGCCCGACCGACCTGCTGGGCTGGCTGCTGCCCATTCCCACGGCTCTGGGGCTGTACGGCATCGAGCGCGTGCAGCAGTTCGGCCAGGACGACCGGTGGAGCTGGCTGCTCATTCCCTTGCTCGGCTTCACCGTGGCGGGCTGCGCCCTGCGCGCCATCCTGTATGGATTGATGACACCCGAGCGCTGGAACGGGCGCTTCAACTCCTCCGCCCCGGCCGAGGCCGCGCCCGGCCAGACCAACTGGCTCACCGTTGGCGCCATCGTGGCCTCGCTGATGGTCGGCACCGCCGTGCTGATGGCCAGCCTGGCGTTCAGCTTCCAGCACTACTTCGAGTACCAGATCGAGGAAGCGCGCAAGATTTCGCAGTGATCCGCCTCCGGAAAAAATAAGGCAAAAACAGCCTTCATCCCTTTCCCATCAAGCGTCAGAAGCTATATTTTCAATAGCAAATTGACCTGCGCGTGGCACGCCCCTAACGCGGGAGCGCCGCCTGCTGGCGGTTGCGCCAGCCGTGGTAGCGTGCCCGCTGCAGCGCAAAGAACTCCAGCACGCCCCAGACCACAGCGCTGCCGAGCAGCCCCCACAGCATCAGCTGGCGGACCGCCTCAGTCCTGCGCGGGCGATGGGTGGGTGAATTCTTCATAGGACACGCCATCGCTGCCCGGCAAATCCAGCCATGGCCAGCGTACGTCGAACATATCGTCGAGGAGTCTCTGCAATCCCAGCAGTTTCCAGAACATACAAGGCCTTTGGTAGAGGTTGTCGGCGGCTCCAAGTTAACTGCAGCGTGTGACAGTTTGGCGTCGTTCAGCGCATTTGCCACACCCGCAACCGGTGTGCACACAGGCTCCCGGGCGGGCAGTATGCTCCAGCATCCCCCCGGCCCCACTACCCTCACACCGTGCCCCAAGACGTCCCACCCGAGTTGCTGGCCCTGGAAAAGACCATCGAGCAGGGCGCAGCAGACCTGCAGGTGCGCGTGGTGCGCGAGGTCCGCATGGCGTCAGGCCAGAGCTTTCCCATCTATTCGATCGGCATCGGCAACCCTGACCCGGACATCCCCGCAGTCGGTTTTTTTGGCGGCGTGCACGGCCTGGAGCGCATCGGTGCCGAAGTGGTGATGGCTTTTTTGCAAAGCATCGTCATGCGGCTGCGCTGGGACACCACGCTGCACCGGCAGCTTGAGCATGTGCGCCTGGTCTTCATGCCCATCGTCAACCCCGGCGGCATGTGGGCGGCCACACGCGCCAATCCGAACGGGGTGGACCTGATGCGCAATGCGCCCGTGGAGGCCCTGGACCGCGTGCCCTTTCTGATGGGCGGCCAGCGCCTGAGCGCAGGCCTGCCCTGGTTCCGCGGCCACCATGGCGGGCCGATGGAAACCGAGAGCCAGGCGCTGTGCGAGGTGGTCCGCACCGAGTTGCTGCCCCGGCCCTTCAGCCTGGCGCTGGACTGCCACTCGGGCTTCGGCGTGCGCGACCGGTTGTGGTTTCCGTTTGCCCACACCCGCAAGCCGATTGCGCACCTGAGCGAACTGCACGCGCTCAAAAGCATCTTCCTGCAGGCGCACAGCCACCACCCGTACATCATCGAACCCCAGAGCGCCCAGTACCTGGCCCATGGAGACCTGTGGGACTACCTGTATCTGCAGGCCTGTGAAAACACGGAGCGCGTCTTCCTGCCGCTGACGCTGGAGATGGGCTCGTGGATCTGGATCAAGAAGAACCCGCGCCAGCTGTTCTCGCGCAAGGGCATCTTCAATCCCCTGATCGACCACCGCCAGCAGCGGGTGCTGCGCCGGCACCTGTCGCTGCTCGACTTTCTGGCGCGCGCGGCCTGCAGTCACCGAAGCTGGGTACCCGGCAAAGAACACTCCGAACAACAGCGGGCCCAGGCGCTGGCCGAATGGTATTGAGCGCCATGGACACCTGGATCCTGTTGCGCGGCCTGACCCGCGAAGCTGCGCACTGGGGCCGCTTTGCGGACGACTTCCGGCACGCGTGGCCCGAGGCGCAGGTGGTGACGCTCGACCTGCCGGGCAACGGCCCGTTCCATGCCCGGCCCAGCCCGCCGAGCGTGCCGGACATGGTGACGGCCTGCCGCGCCGAGCTGGCCCGGCAGGGCGTGCGACCGCCGTTTCGCCTGTTTGCCATGTCGCTGGGCGCCATGGTGGCCACGGAATGGGCCCGCAGTGCACCAGAAGACATTGGCGGCTGCGTGCTGGTCAACACCAGTTTCCGGCCGTTCAGCCCTTTTTTTCACCGGCTGCGCCCACGCAACTACGCGGCCTTGCTCGGCCTGGCGCTGCTGCCCCGGTCGCCCGGGCGTATCGAGCGCACGGTCTGGCGGCTGACAAGCAATGCGCCCGAACCGCCCACTGCGGTGATCGACGCTTGGGTGGCCGCCCGCGCCCGGCACCCGGTGTCGGCCACCAACGCCCTGCGCCAGTTGCTGGCCGCCGCGCGCTACCGCGCCCCCGCCGTGGCACCCCACCCGCACATCCTGCTGCTGGCCAGCCAGAATGACCGGCTGGTGAACAGCCGCTGCTCGCAGGCCATTGCGCGCGGCTGGCAATGCGACCTGGCGTTGCACCCGCAGGCCGGCCACGACCTGCCGCTCGATGACCCCCTGTGGGTGCTGGAGCAGGTGCAGCAGTGGCTGAGCCGGGTCGCCGCTGCGAAACACCGGTAGAACCGTGCAGCGCGCCCCGGAGACGACGCAAAAACACAAATAAAAAAGATTCCAGCGCTTGCCCGTCAAGCGCTGGAAGCTACATTTTTAATAGCGAATCAGAAAATCTGCAGACTGACCCAGTACGCCACGGCCGCCACGAAGGCGCTGGCCGGAATGGTCAGAATCCATGCCCAGACGATGTTGCCCGCCACCCCCCAGCGCACGGCGCTCGCGCGCTGGGTGGAGCCCACGCCCACGATGGCGCCGGTGATGGTGTGCGTGGTGGACACCGGAATACCCAGCATGGTGGCCATGAACAGCGTCATGGCGCCGCCGGTTTCGGCGCAGAAACCGCCCACAGGCTTGAGCTTGGTGATCTTCTGCCCCATGGTCTTGACGATGCGCCAGCCGCCAAACATGGTGCCCAGACCGATCGCGGCATAGCAGGCCACGATGACCCAGACGGGTGGCGAGCTGTCGCTGGCCGAGGTGTAGCCGGTGGCAATGAGCAGCAGCCAGATGATGCCGATGGTTTTTTGCGCGTCGTTGCCCCCGTGCCCCAGGCTGTAGGCTCCGGCCGAAACCAGCTGAAGGCGCCGGAACCACTTGTCCACCCCGCTGGGGCGCGCCCGGCGGAAGATCCAGGCGACGGCCACCATCATGAGCGAGCCCAGCGTGAAGCCCAGCAGCGGCGAGACGAAAATGAACGCCACGGTCTTGAGGATGCCCGCAGACACCAGGGCACCCGCCCCGGCCTTGGCGATCACGGCGCCGACGATGCCGCCGATCAGTGCGTGCGACGAACTGCTGGGGATGCCGTAATACCAGGTGATCACGTTCCAGGTGATGGCGCCGACCAGTGCGCCAAACACCACATGGGTATCGACCACGCCGGGCTGGACAATGCCCTTGCCGATGGTGGCTGCCACGCTGAGGTGGAAGACAAAAATGGCGATGAAATTGAAGAAGGCAGCAAACACCACCGCCTGCCCGGGGCGCAGCACCCCGGTCGAGACAACGGTGGCAATCGAGTTGGCGGCGTCGTGAAACCCGTTCATGAAGTCGAACAGGATGGCCAAAGCCACCAGCATCATCACGACCCACAGGGCGGTTTGTACGGTATCCATAGCGGGACCGCTTCCGGACGGGTCAGGAATTCTCGAGGACGATGCCCTCGATCAGGTTGGCGACGTCCTCGCACTTGTCCGTGATGGTTTCCAGCAACTCGTAGATGGCCTTGAGCTTGATCAGCTCGCGCACGTCAGGCTCTTCGCGGAACAGCTTGCTCATGGCGCTGCGCAGCACGCGGTCGGCATCGCTTTCCAGCTTGTCGATCTCTTCGCAGGTCTTGAGCGCGGCCTCGGCAGTGGCCGGATCGGCCAGCTTGTTGAGCAGCTTGACGGCATCGCGCACGCGCTCGCAGCACTTGACGCTCAGTTCCGTCAGGCGCGTGATCTCTTCCGTCATGTGGCGTACGTCGTACAGCGCCATGGTTTCGGCCGAGTCCTGGATCAGATCGGCCACGTCGTCCATGGTGTTGATGAGCGAGTGGATCTGCTCACGGTCGATCGGCGTGATGAAGGTCTTGTGCACGGCCTTGTTGATATCGTGCGTCACGCGATCGGCGGCACGCTCGGCGTTGTCCACATCCTGGGCATATTTGTCGCGCAGGTGCGGGTCGTTGTAATTGGCGACCAGCTGCGAGAAGGCACGTGCTGCCTCCACGATGCGGTCGGCATGCTGGTTGAACATCTCGAAAAAATTGCCTTCGCGCGGCAAGAGCTTGCCAAACAGCATAGGGACTCCCAAGGTGGTATCAAAAATTGAAAACGTAACGAAACTGTGACAGCTTCGTGAATTGAGGAAGTTTAACCGCACGTTTTGAGCGGTTCCGCACGGTAAGCTGACACATGGTCTGCACAGCCCATGGGGCAGCGCGACGCGGTGACGCGACACCGACGCGGCCGATCGGGCAGCGGAATCAGGCTCCGCGGAAGATGAAATACACCGCGCCCACCATGCACAGCCCGGCCCAGAGGTAGTCCCACTTGAGAGGCTGTCCGAGGTAAAACACGGCAAACGGCACAAACACCGTCAGGGTGATCACTTCCTGCAGAATTTTGAGCTGCCCCACATCGAACTGCGTAAACCCGATGCGGTTGGCCGGCACCTGCAACAGGTACTCGAACAGCGCAATCCCCCAACTGACCAAAGCGGCCACATACCAGGGTGCCGTGGCCAGATTTTTCAGGTGCCCGTACCAGGCAAAGGTCATGAAAACATTGCTGGCCACCAGCAGCAGCACGGTTTGCAGGGAAACGGGCAGCGATTGCAGTGTGTTCATCAGGGTCAGGCGACCCCGGAGGGCGTCCACCGATTCTATGCAACAAAATAGGCTCTAGAGCAATAGCACAGAGCGCCTGAAGCTACGTATTTCATAGCAAAAACCCGCCATGACAAAAGGCACCGCATTGCTGCTGGTGCCTTCGGGCGGGTACGCCGCAGAATCTCTTCTGCGGGCGCCCGGGTTTTACTCGCCCAGATAGGCGGCGCGCACCTTCGGGTCGTTGAGCAACTCCTGGCCCGGGCCGGTCATGGTGATCAGGCCCGACTCCATGACATAGCCCCGGTCGGCAATCGCCAGCGCGCGGCTGGCGTTCTGCTCCACCAGCACGATGGTCACCCCCAGGGCATACACGTCGCGCACGACCTCGAAGATCTTGTCCACCATGATGGGCGACAGGCCCATGGAGGGCTCGTCGAGCAGCAGCACCTTGGGCTGGCTCATCAGCGCGCGGCCCATGGCCAGCATCTGCTGCTCGCCGCCCGACATGGTGCCGGCGAGTTGGTCTTTGCGCTCGCGCAGGCGCGGGAAGATGGTGAACATCTTCTCGATATCGGCCAGGATGCCCGCCTTGTCGCTGCGCGTGTAGGCACCCATCTGCAGATTCTCGGTGATGGTCATGCGGGCGAAGACGCCACGGCCTTCCGGCACCATCACCAGACCCTTCTTGACCAGATCCCACGCGCCCTTGCCCTTGATGCTCTCGCCCAGGTACTCGATGTCGCCATCGTTCATCGGCAGCGTGCCGGTGATGGCCTTCATGGTGGTGGTCTTGCCGGCGCCGTTGGAGCCGATCAGCGAGACCAGTTCGCCCTCGCGCACCTCGAAATCCACGCCCTTGACAGCCTGAATGCCGCCATAAGACACCTTCAGGCTTTTGACCTTCAGCAATACATTCTTGTCGGCCATGCTCAGTGTCCTCCGGTGCCCAGATAGGCCTCAATCACTTTTTCGTTCTTCTGCACCGTGGCGGGCGTGCCTTCGGCGATCTGCTTGCCGTAGTCGAGCACCGTCACGCGGTCGCACAGGCCCATCACCAGCTTCACGTCGTGTTCGATCAGCAAAATGGTGCGGTTGTCGTTGCGGATGCGGTCGATCAGCTCGCGCAGCATCACTTTTTCGGTGGCGTTCATGCCGGCGGCGGGCTCGTCGAGCGCGATCAGCTGCGGATCGGTGGCCAGGGCGCGGGCGATCTCCAGGCGGCGCTGGTCGCCGTAGGAGAGAGTCCGCGCCTTGTAGTCGGCAAACTTGCCGATGCCCACGTAATCCAGCAACTCCTGCGCACGTTGGGCGATGGCCCGTTCTTCTTCCTTGAAGCTCTTGGTGCGCAGCACAGCGCCGAGCAGGCCCGACTTGGTGCGGATGTGGCGACCCACCATCACGTTTTCCAGCGCCGTCATTTCGGCGAACAGGCGGATGTTCTGGAAGGTGCGGGCAATGCCCGCCTTGGCCACTTCGTGCACTGCCGTAGGCTCATAGGGCTTGCCCGCCAGCTCAAATGTGCCGCTGTCGGGGGTGTACAGGCCGGTGATCACGTTGAAGAACGTGGTCTTGCCGGCACCGTTGGGCCCTATCAGGCCATAGACCTGGCCACGTTCAATGGTGATACCCACGTCGGAGAGGGCCTGCAGGCCGCCGAAGCGCTTGGAGATGCCGGCGACCTTGAGCACCACATCGTTGGATTTCTCTGCCATGTTCTAACTTTCTGCGGTGTTCAGGTCTTCTGCGTCAGGCTCTTGCCGTGGTCCGGCGAGGGCCACAGACCCCGGGGGCGGAGCAGCATGACGATGATCATGGCCAGGGCAATCAGCAGCTGGCGCAGGATGGCCGAGTCCAGACGGCCGTCGGTCATGGCCTGCAGCGGACCGGCCACATAGCGCAGCACCTCCGGCAGGGCCGACAGCAGCACTGCGCCCAGAATCACGCCGGGAATGTGGCCGATGCCGCCCAGCACCACCATGGCGACGATCATGACCGACTCCATCAGGCTGAACGACTCGGGCGACACGAAGCCCTGGAACGCGCCGAACATGGCGCCGGACACGCCGCCGAACGATGCGCCCATGGCGAAGGCCAGCAGCTTCATGTTGCGGGTATTGATGCCCATGGCCTTGGCGGCGATTTCATCCTCACGGATGGCCATCCAGGCGCGGCCGATGCGCGAATCCTGCAGGCGGTAGCAGATCACGATGCTCACGACCACCAGCACCAGGAACAGGTAGTAGTACAGCGTGACGGAGTTGATGTCGAAGCCGAACAGCTCCAGGCGCTTGCCCAGGTCGAGGCCGAAAATCTTCACCGAATCGATCTGGCCGATGCCCTTGGGGCCATTGGTCAGGTTGGCGGGATGGTCCAGGTTGTTCAGGAAGATGCGGATGATTTCGCCGAAACCCAGCGTGACGATGGCGAGGTAATCCCCTCGCAACTTCAGCGTGGGAGCCCCCAGAAGCGCCCCGAAAAATGCCGCCAGCACCGCCGCCGCCGGTATCACCAGCCACAGCGAAGTGTGCAGCCCATCGGGGAACATGGCGGCGAAGGCCGCGAAGTTGTCAGCCAGGTGGGGGGATGCCAGCAAGGCAAACAGGTAGGCGCCCACGGCGTAAAACGCCACGTAGCCCAGGTCCAGCAGGCCGGCGTAGCCGACCACGATGTTCAGGCCCAGGGCCAGCAGCACGTACAGCAGGGCCAGGTCGGCAATGCGCACCCAGGCGTTGCCGAAATACTGCAGGATCAGGGGAAGGACCAGCAGGGCAATGGCGCCCAGGATCCAGTTGACTTTGGTGTTCTTCATGGTCTGCAGCTCCTCAGGCGCGATCCGCCACACGCTCACCCAGCAGGCCCGAGGGGCGCAGCGTCAGGATGATGATGAGCACGATGAACGCGAAGATGTCGGTGTAGTGGCTGCCGAGCAGGCCGCCCGTGAGCGTGCCGATGTAGCCCGAGCCGATGGCTTCGATGAGGCCCAGCAAAATGCCGCCCACCACCGCGCCGGCCAGGTTGCCGATGCCGCCGAACACGGCCGCCGTGAAGGCCTTGAGACCGGGCAGGAAGCCCATGGTGTGCTGCGCCGTGCCGTAGTTGGACGCATACATGATGCCGGCCACTGCCGCCAGAATGGCGCCGATGATGAAGGTGGCCGAAATGACCATGTCGGGCTTGACGCCCATCAAGGCCGCCACCCGCGGGTTCTCCGCCGTGGCGCGCATGGCGCGTCCGAGATTGGTGTGGTTCACCAGGTACATCAGCGAAGCCAGAGACACCGCCGTCACGCCCAGGATCAGGATCTGGGTGGGCGTGATGAAGGCCCCGCCGATCTCGTAGGGTGTGGAAGCCAGCAGCGTGGGATACGGCTTGTAGTTGGGCTTCCAGATGATCATGGCCAGCGTCTGCAGCAGGATCGACATGCCGATGGCGGTGATCAGGGGGGCCAGACGCGGGCTGTTGCGCAGCGGCCGGTAGGCGACCTTCTCGATTGTGTAATTGAGCGCGGCAGCGACCACGCAGGCAATCAGCGTGGCCAGCAGCAGGATCAACCAACCCGGTGCACCGGGCATGGCCGCCTGCATCATTCCGATGCAGCTCCAACTGGTCAATGCACCGATCATGAGCACTTCACCGTGGGCGAAGTTGATCAGTTGAATAATGCCGTACACCATGGTGTAGCCCAAGGCTATCAAGGCGTACATGCTGCCGAGAACCAGACCGTTGATGATCTGCTGCAGCAAAATGTCCATAAGAAAAGTCCTTCGTTTATGACGGGCTCACGCTGGAGGCACCTGGAACGGTACAGCCTTTTGAGCCCGCCTGCCATCTAGCAAAAAACCCGCCGGGAATACAGCCATGCGGGTTTGAGGACGGAATTGTAGCCACTTGCAAACAGCCCCCCTTCGCGCGCACGGAGGGGTTTTCCCTCGGGTTTCAGGCCCATCAGCGAGGTTCGCTGCGCATAAGAATCGGTAATGCACTGGCGATTTTTGCTGTGCGGACTTATCAATTAGCCCGCACCCGAGGCGGTGGAGGCTCGTTTACACCTTCTTAGGCGTCTGCGCCAGGATCGCCGTCTTGCCGCACTTGCACAGCCGCATTGCGTGCCCGCAGTTCATCGAGCTTGTCGGCGATACGGATTTCCAGCCCGCGCCGTACAGGCTGATAAAAGCCGGGAGCCTGCATGCCCTCAGGCAGGTAGCGCTCGCCCGCCGCAAAACCATCCTCTTCATCGTGCGCGTAGCGGTAGCCCTTGCCGTAATCCAGCTGCTTCATGAGCTGGGTGGGGGCGTTGCGCAGGTGCATGGGCACGGGGCGCGTGCCGTCCTGCTTCACGAAGGCGCGGGCCGCGTTGTAGGCCTTGTAGACGGCGTTGGATTTGGGCGCCACGGCCAGGTAGACCACGCATTCGGCCAGCGCCAGCTCACCCTCGGGGCTCCCCAGGCGCTCATACACCTCGGCGCAATCGAGCGCCAGGCGCAGCGCGCGCGGGTCGGCCAGGCCCACGTCTTCGCTGGCCATGCGCACCAGGCGGCGTGCCATGTAGCGCGGGTCGGCTCCGCCGTCGAGCATGCGCACCAGCCAGTACAGCGCCGCGTCGGGGTCGGAGCCGCGCACCGACTTGTGCAGCGCACTGATGGTGTCGTAGAACTGCTCGCCCCCCTTGTCGTAGCGGCGCATGCGCTCGCCCAGCACCTTGAGCACCCAGGCATCGGTGATTTCCGTCAGCTGCTCCTGCTGCGCCGCCATCTCCAGCGTCTCCAGCGTGTTGAGCAGGCGGCGCGCATCGCCGTCGGCATAGGCCACGAGCCGCTCCACTGCTTCGCTTTCGATAGCGCGTAGCGCTTGCTGAGATTGGGCCAGGGCCACAATCTGCTTCAAATCATCGCAGGAGAGCGGCTGCAGCACGTACACCGCCGCGCGCGACAGCAGGGCCGAGTTGACCTCGAACGACGGGTTCTCGGTGGTCGCGCCGATGAAGGTGAACAGCCCGCTTTCCACATGCGGCAGGAAGGCGTCCTGCTGGCTCTTGTTGAAACGGTGCACCTCGTCCACGAAAACGAGGGTGCGCTGTTGCATCAGGCCATCGCGCGCATTTTCGGCCAGCTGCACGGCGTCGCGGATGTCCTTCACGCCGCCCAGCACCGCGCTGATGCTGATGAACTGCGCATCGAACGCATCGGCCATGAGCCGCGCGATGGTGGTCTTGCCCACACCCGGTGGCCCCCAGAGGATGCAGCTGTGCGGCCGCCCCGACTCGAACGCCAGCCGCAGCGGCATGCCCGGCCCCAGCACATGCTGCTGGCCGATGACTTCGGAAAGCTGGCGCGGGCGCAGGCGCTCGGCCAGGGGCTGGTGGGGGGCGACGGGCGGTTTCACGGTAGCCACGATGGTAGCGGGCAAACAGGCCGGGATGGGGCAGCCCATGGGCCAGAATGGGCACCCACGGAGGTTTTCCCATGGCAGTACGCATCGTTCAACTCGGCAGTCCCCGCGCCCCGGACGAGGGTCCCCGCATCGGCACCGTGCGCCGCCCGCCGCGCGGCGTGCCCAAGGAACAGTTCGCGGCGCAGGACTGGTACGACGTGTGGTACCCCAACCTCGCCCCCAGCCCCGAGACCGTGAAGCAGGCCCAGGCCGCCGCCACGCCGCAGGAATGGAAAGCCTTCGCGCGCAAGTACCGCGCCGAGATGGCCACACCCGAGAACCGCCACACCCTGGCGCTGCTGGCCCGGATGTCGCAGGACGCAAACTTCTCCGTGGGCTGCTACTGCGAGGACGAATCGTACTGCCACCGCTCGGTGCTGCGCGAACTGCTGGCCGAGGCGGGCGCCCAGATCGTGCCGTGACTCCAGACGAGCCGCTCGACACCCTGCTCGCCCGCGTGCGCGCCTGCCAGCTTTGCGCCGCGCACCTGCCCCACAGCCCGCGCCCGGTGCTGCAGGCCCATACCAGTGCGCGCATCCTCATCGCAGGCCAGGCGCCGGGCCGCAAGGTGCATGCCTCGGGCGTGCCGTTCGACGACGCCAGCGGCGAGCGCCTGCGCGCGTGGCTGGGCATCACGCGCGAAACCTTCTACGACCCGCGCCAGGTCGCCATCCTGCCCATGGGCTTTTGCTACCCCGGCACGGGCCGCTCGGGCGACCTGCCGCCGCGCCCCGAATGCGCCCCGGCCTGGCGCCAGCCCCTGCTGGGCCACCTGCCGCATCTGCGCCTGACGCTGCTGCTGGGCCAGTACGCGCTGGCCTGGCACCTGCCCCTCCACCGCGGCCCGCTCACCGACGCCGTGCGCCAGTGGCGCAGCCACGGCCCCGCCCTGCTGGCGCTGCCGCACCCCAGCCCGCGCAACAACGGCTGGCTGCGCCAGAACCCGTGGTTCGAGGCGGAGCTGCTGCCCGAACTGCGCGCGCGGGTGGCCCGGGCTCTGGCCTGAACGCCGCACCAGCACGTTTCGCGCGGCGCGGCTATCCTGTGCCCCTTCTCCACCCGGATACCCCACCATGTCCCTCGTTGCCAATATCGTCGTCGCCCTGATCGCCCTGCTCCATGTCTACATCCTGGTGCTGGAGATGTTCCTGTGGGACAAGCCCGCCGGGCGGCGCGCCTTCGGCCTGACGCAGGAGATGGCCACGGCCACGAAGGCGCTCGCCGCCAACCAGGGGCTGTACAACGGCTTCCTCGCGGCAGGCCTGTTTTGGGGCTTGTGGCTGGGCGATGCCGGGCAGCCGGTGAAGGTGTTCTTCCTGCTGTGCGTGCTGGTGGCGGGCGTGTTCGGCGCCGCCACGGCCAGCCGCAAGATCCTGTTCATCCAGGCGGTGCCGGCCGCCATCGGCCTGGCACTGCTGGCGCTGGCCTGATCCGCCGCGCTACTGCTTGAGCACGTCAGCTCCCACCGGGGGTTTGAACTGGAAGGTCGAGGCCGGCAGCTGCGGATGAGGCTGCAGATTGTCAAAGCGGATGGACGAGCGCTGACCAAAGCTGTCCAGAATCTCCAGCACCGCGAGCTGCTCGCCCCGGAAGCCCACGCGCACGTTCTGCAATTGGCCGTCCTTGGCCTTCGGAACCGCCTGCACCCACTGCAATCCGTCCTGTGCAGGGGCCGACTCCAGCGTGAAATCGGCACGCAGCGCCTGCAGGTCGGCCGCCGAGGCCAGCAAGGCCACGGGCGTGGTGCCCAGGGCCTGCGCCTGGGGGCGCTGGGTGACCTGGTTCAGGTCCACGTCATAAAACCACAGCGTCTGGCCGTCGGCCACGATGGTCTGCTCGAAGGGCTTCTTGTAAACGAAGCGAAAGCGCCCGGGTCGCTGGAACTCGAAACTGCCGCTCGACGTCTTCTGGCGCGCCACCTGCCCGTCCTTGCCCGGGGTGGTGACCACCTGGGTGAAGTCGGACCGCGCAGCCTGCGTGCCTTTCATGAAGGATTCAAGGCTTTTCAGGCCGTCAGCGCTTGCCCAGCTTGCGCTGGCAGCTATCAAAATTGCAGTAATCAGCTTTTTCAAAAGAATTCCTTCTGTGCGTCTGGCGCAGCCCACGATGCTTCAAACAGGCGCGGCACAAACCAGCAACCGCCGCGCAAGGGCCGCCCCGCCGCGCTGGTGGTGTCCCCCTTCCACATCGCGCAGCGATGTCAGAGAAGGGGGAAGGCGCGCAGCGCCTCAGGGGGATGCTCACTCGCGTGCAGGCACCAGCACCTCGCGCTGGCCGCTGGTGGTGAGAGAACTCACCAGTCCAGCCTTCTCCATGTCTTCCAGGAGCCGGGCCGAGCGGTTGTAGCCAATGCGCAGCTTGCGTTGCACGTAAGAGATGCTGGCCTTGCGGTCTTTGAGCACCACTTCGACCGCTTGGTCGTACATGGGGTCTTTTTCGCCACTTTCACCCCCGCCTTCCCCATTGAGATCACCGTCGCCGTCCACGGTTCCCCCTTCGAGCACGCCTTCGATGTAATCGGGCTCGCCCTGGGCCTTGAGGTAGCTGACCACACGGTGCACTTCCTCGTCGGACACAAATGCGCCATGCACCCGGATCGGCAGGCCGGTACCGCTGGCCATGTAGAGCATGTCGCCCATGCCCAGGAGCGCCTCGGCACCCATCTGATCCAAGATGGTGCGGCTGTCGATCTTGCTGCTCACCTGGAAGGCGATGCGCGTGGGAATGTTGGCCTTGATGAGGCCGGTGATCACGTCCACGCTGGGGCGCTGCGTGGCCAGGATGAGGTGGATGCCAGCGGCGCGGGCTTTCTGCGCGAGGCGGGCGATGAGTTCCTCGATCTTCTTGCCCACCACCATCATCAGGTCGGCCAGCTCGTCGATCACGACCACGATGTGCGGCAGGCGCTGCAGCGGCTCAGGCTGCTCGGGCGTCAGGCTGAAGGGGTTGCCGATGAATTCCTCGCGCGCGGCGGCCTCATCGATCTTGGCGTTGTAGCCCGCCAGGTTGCGCACGCCCAGCTTGCTCATGAGCTTGTAGCGGCGCTCCATCTCGCCCACGCACCAGTTCAGGCCATTGGCCGCCTGCTTCATGTCGGTGACCACGGGCGCCAGCAGGTGCGGAATGCCCTCGTAGACCGACATTTCCAGCATCTTGGGGTCGATCATCAAGAGGCGTACGTCCTTGGCCTCGGCCTTGTAGAGCAGCGAGAGGATCATGGCGTTGATGCCGACCGACTTGCCCGAGCCCGTGGTACCGGCCACGAGCACGTGCGGCATCTTGGCCAGATCGGCCACCACGGGGTTGCCCACGATGTCCTTGCCGAGCCCCATGGTGAGCATGGATTTGGCCTCATGGTAAATCTGCGAACCCAGGATTTCGCTGAGCTTGATGGTCTGGCGCTTGGCATTGGGCAGCTCCAGTGCCATGGTGTTCTTGCCCGGCACGGTCTCGACCACGCGGATGGACACCAGGCTGAGCGAGCGCGCCAGGTCCTTGGCCAGCCCCACCACCTGCGAGCCTTTGACGCCGGTGGCCGGGTCGATCTCGTAGCGCGTGATCACCGGGCCGGGCATGGCGGCCACCACGCGCACCTCGACACCGAAGTCCTTGAGCTTTTTCTCGATCAGGCGGCTGGTCATCTCCAGCGTCTCGGGCGACACGGTCTCCTGGCGCTGCAGCGGGCCGTCGAGCAGGTCCACCAGCGGCAGCCGGCTGTCGGGCATCTCGGTGAACAGGGGCTTCTGGCGCTCTTTCACCACGCGCGCGCTCTGCGGCACCTCGACCAGCACCGGCTCGATGATCTGCACCGGCTGCGGGTGCTGCACCTCGCTCTCGTGGCGCTCCTCGAACACCACCTCCTCGCGCTCGCGCGCCGCGCGCTTGCCCTCAGCCAGGTCCTTGGCCACCTCACGCCGGGCCCGGCCCGACTGCACCAGCGCATCCACGCGCGCGCCCAGCCCCTCGGCCAGATGCCCCCAGGAGATGCGAAACACCAGCCCCGCGCCCAGCACGGCCAGCGCGATACCCGCCAGCCCCGACCCCGTAAAGCCCAGCCATTGCATGCTGGCCGGTCCCACGATGTAGCCCAGCACCCCTCCCGCATGGCCCGGCAGGGCGGCCTCGAAACGGTACAGGCGCGTCCACTCCAGCGCCGTGCTGGCGCACAGCAGCAGGACCAGCCCCAGCCAGAACAGGCCGCGCCAGACCCACGGATGGGTGGCCGCCTGCGCCTGCGGCAGCTCGCCACCCCGCATCCAGTGCGCCAGCGAGGACAGCCAGGCGCGCACGGCGGCGGCCACGCACCACCACACCGAAAAGCCGAACACAAAATAACTGCCATCGGCCACCCAGGCGCCCACGCGGCCTGCCCAGTTGCGCACCAGGGGCGCGGTGCCCACGCCCGAGGTGGACCAGGCGGCGTCCTGCGGCGAATAGCTCAGCAGCGCCAGCAGCCAGAAAACCAGCACCAGCAGCCCGGCCAGCAGGTTCATTTCATGGCCAAAACGGGGCCCCGCAGGGCGTGCGGCGCTCTTGTCACCGGGCGTAGCGTTCAGGGTGTTCAGGGAATAGGTCATAGGCGTGCGGGCGAAGCTTACCCCATCAACCCGGCCGGTGCGGGGCACCGGGCATGGCGTCAGCCCAGGGTGGCCAGGCGGGTTTTCAGCAGTGTCGCGCCCGACGGCAGGGCCTCGATGAAGCCGCGGGTTTCCAGGTCTTTCATGACGCGGCTGACCATCTCGCGCGAGGCGCCGATGGTTTTGGCCAGGTCCTGGCGCGACACCTTGCCCGTAATGATCTGCTGGCCCTGGGCATTGGTCTCAGCCTGCTCCAGCAGCGCATGGGCCACACGGCCATAGACATCCAGCAGCGCCAGCGACTCGATCTTGCGGTCGGCATGGCGCAGGCGCTTGACCAGGCCACGCATCACCACCAGGGACATGGCAGCGTTCTCGGACAGGCAGCGCGTGAACTCGGCGCGCCCGAGCATCAGCACATCGGTCTGCACCTCGGCGCGCACGGTGGCGGAGTGGGGCTCGTTGTCGATGATGCTCATCTCGCCCAGGTAGTCGCCCTGCCCCAACGTGGCCAGGATCACCTCGCGCCCCCGGCTGTCGGCCGCCGTGACGCGGGCGCGCCCGGTCAGCAGCAGGTACAGCGCATCGGACTTCTGGCCCTGCTCCACCAGCGCCTCGCCGCGCTTGAAGCGGCGCTTGACCACCGCATTGCTGATTGCCTCGGCCTGCGCCACCGTCAACCGCGAGAACAGCGGAACGCGGCGCAAAAGGTCCAGGTTTGACAACATCGCCATCGCAACATCTCCTTGCAAAAAATCCGCCTCCCTCGGCGGTTCATTGCATTTTTCAATCACCGTGACAGAAACGGGACTTGGGTGCGGGGTGCGGCACTTGGTTGATACTTACGCCCTTGCACCCCATTTGCAGAGCCCCTCTCTCTTTTCATGCGCCCCGGGCGCACAAACCAGAGCTTTTACCATGTCCACCGCCCAACACGCCAAAGTTCTCATCCTCGGCTCCGGCCCGGCCGGCTACACCGCAGCCATCTACGCGGCCCGTGCCAACCTGAACCCCGTTCTTATCACCGGCATGGCACAGGGCGGACAGCTCACCACCACCACCGAGGTGGACAACTGGCCCGCCGACGTGCACGGCGTGCAGGGCCCGGCCCTGATGGAGCGCTTCCTGCAGCACGCCGAGCGCTTCAAGACCCAGATCATCTTCGACCACATCAACAAGGTCGATTTCAGCCAACGCCCCTTCACCCTCACGGGCGACAGCGGAACCTACACCTGCGACTCCCTCATCATCGCCACGGGTGCCTCGGCCAAGTACCTGGGCCTGCCGTCTGAAGAAGCCTTCATGGGCCGGGGCGTTTCGGCCTGCGCCACCTGCGACGGTTTTTTCTACCGCGATCAGGAGGTCTGCGTCATCGGCGGGGGCAACACCGCCGTGGAAGAAGCGCTGTATCTCTCCAACATCGCCAGCAAGGTCACGCTGGTGCACCGCCGCGACAAATTCAAGGCCGAACCCATCCTGGTGGACCACCTGATGGAGAAGGTGGCCGCCGGCAAGATCGTGCTCAAGACCTTCTTCACCCTGGACGAAGTGCTGGGCGACCCGACCGGCGTGACCGGCATCCGCATCAAGCACACACAGAGCGGAGCCACCGAAGACATCGCCTTGCAGGGCTGCTTCATCGCGATCGGACACGCGCCCAACACCGAGATCTTCCAGGGCCACCTGGAACTGGAGAACGGCTACATCGTCACCCAGGGCGGCCTCAAGGGCTTCGCCACCCAGACCTCGGTGCCTGGCATCTTTGCCGCTGGCGACGTGCAGGACCATGTCTATCGCCAGGCCATCACCAGCGCCGGCACCGGCTGCATGGCCGCGCTCGACGCGCAGCGCTTTCTCGAACAAGGCAGCTGATTTGCAGAACGCGCTATAATCCGGGGCTTTGCCAAAACGGGCCGCGCTTTCATCAGTGCCAGGCCCGGGGCCACTGGCCACAGGCAATCGGGTTACCGCCACCCTTTCTGGCGAGGTGAGGCCGCGAGCAGGCCCTGCAGATCCACTGCAAGGCACCCGCAAACGGCCGTTAAAAATGTATCGGAGTGTCCTCATGGCACGCGTCTGCGACGTAACGGGCAAGAAGCCCATGGTCGGGAACAATGTTTCCCACGCCAACAACAAAACCAAGCGCCGGTTCCTGCCGAACCTGCAATACCGCCGTTTCTGGGTCGAGAGCGAAAACCGCTGGGTGCGCCTGCGCGTTTCCAGCGCTGCCCTGCGTTTGATCGACAAGAACGGTATCGACTCGGTGCTCGCAGACCTGCGCGCACGTGGTCAGGCTTAAGGAGAAGCACCATGGCAAGCAAAGGCGGACGCGACAAGATCAAGCTGGAATCCACTGCGGGTACCGGCCACTTCTACACCACGACCAAGAACAA
>MESL01000032.1 GCA_001770955.1 Burkholderiales bacterium RIFCSPLOWO2_12_FULL_65_40
CTGATCGTGATCGACTTCATCGACATGGAAGAGTCGAAGAACCGCCGCGAAGTGGAAAACCGCCTGCGCGACGCGCTGCGCCAGGACCGCGCCCGCGTTCAGTTCGGCACGATTTCCAAGTTCGGCCTGATGGAAATGAGCCGCCAGCGCCTCAAACCCGCGCTGAGCGAAGGCTCGTCGATCCCCTGCCCGCGCTGCGGCGGCGCCGGCCACATCCGCGACACGGAAAGCTCCGCGCTGCAGATCCTGCGCATCATCCAGGAAGAATCGATGAAGGACAACACCGCCGCCGTGCACTGCCAGGTGCCGGTGGAAGTGGCCAGCTTCCTGCTGAACGAAAAGCGCACCGAGATCGCCAAGATCGAACTCAAGCAGCGCGTCGCCGTGCTGATGGTGCCCAACAAGACGCTGGAAACGCCCAACTACAAGCTCGAGCGCCTCAAGCACGACGACCCGCGCCTGGACAACATCGAGGCCAGCTACAAGCTCGCCGAAGAGGTGGAAGACCCCACGGCCGTGACACGCCGCTCGCAGGAACCCACCAACAAGCAGACCCCGGTGATCAAGGGCGTGCTGCCCGACGCCCCCGCACCGCAGGCTGCCCCGCGCACCGAGGCCGAAGCCCGTGCCCCGCGCGCACCGCAAAAGCCCACCCCCGCAGCCGCTCCCCGGGCTGCAGCCCCCGCACCGGTTGCCGCACGGCCCCAGGCCGCCCCCCAGGAGCAGGGCTTCTTTGGCTGGGTCAAGAGCCTGTTCGGCATGGGCGACAGCCCGGCCCCCGTGGCCCCCACGCCCGCAGCCGCTCCGGTCGCCGAAACACCGGCCCGCGAACCCCGCCGCGACGGACGCGGCAGTGACGGCCGAGGCCGCCGTGGCGAACGCAATGGCAACCGCGATGGTCAGCGTGACGGCAACCGCGAAGCCAATGGCCGCGATGGCGGCGCCGACGGCCGTGGCCGCCGTGGCGAGCGCTCCGAGCGCCCGGCTGAAGCCCGCAACCCGGACGGCCGCCCACCCCGCGAAGGCCGGGGGGAAGGCCGCGAGGGACGTGAAGGGCGCGAAGGTGGCCGTGGCCGCCGCGACGGCGCCGACACCCGCCCGATGACCGACGCACAGGCCATGGGCAACGCCCCGGCCACCGACGTCCCGCCGCAGGCCGGCGAGATCGGCAACGAAGCACGCAGCGAACGCGCGCCCCGCAACGGCAGTGGCCGCCGCGAGCGCGGCCCGCGTGGCGAAGGCCGTGAACGCCAGCCCCGCAACCAGGAAAACGCCTCCCAGGCACCCGCCGACTTCGCCGACACGGCCCCCCTGGCCTCGTTGCCCGACCTCGACCTGACCGGCAACGAAACCCCTGCCGTGGCTCCGGCCGCCGAGGGCGAAGAGCGCCGCGAGCGCCGCTCGCGTGACCGCTACGGACGCGACCGCCAGCGTGGCGAGCGCGGTGAACGGGGCGAGCGCACCGAGCGCACCGAGCCCGCCCAGGAAGGCCAGAGCGCACCCGCCAGCATGCTGGACTTCAACCTGGCAGACTCGGCCCCCGCCGACGGCGCCCAGGAGCCGGCACGCCGCAGCTACTTCGCACCTGCTGCGGGTGCAGTCGCGCCTGCCGCCGAAGCCGCAGCCGCAGCCCCCCAGGCGGCGCCCGTGCCCACCGTGAGCGTGGCGCCCCCCGCCCCGGTGATGGCACCCGCACCAGTTGCACCGGCACCTGTCGCACCCGCACCCGTGGCGGCTCCTGCGGCACCCGCTCCAGCGGCTCCGGCCAGCGGTGCCATGCCGCAGGTCACGCCCTTCGTGCTGCCGATCGATGAAATGCAGCAGGTCGCCCAGGGCTCCGGTCTGCAGTGGGTGATGTCCGATGCCGACAAGGTGGCTGCCGTGCAGGCCGCCATTGCGGCCGAGCCGCGCCCCGTCCGCGTGCCACGCGAGCGCCCGCCCGCCGTGGTGCTGGACGACGGCCCGCTGGTGCTGGTGGAAACCCGCCGCGACCTGCGCGACATGCAGTTGCCCTTCGAGCAGCCGCCCGCAGCCTGAGCGCCGCACACAGGGGGCCGCAAAGCCCCCTTTCCCCATCGCTGGCCCCTCTTGGGGCCAGTGGCATTTGGAGCCCTGTCGAACCATGCTGATCCTGCTGTCACCCGCCAAATCGCTCGACTACGACACGCCGCTGCCCTCCGGCCTGGCGCACTCGCTGCCGACGTTCAGGGCCGAATCCGCGCAGCTCATCGAGGTGCTGCGCCAGAAGTCGCCGCAGGACATCGCCTCGCTGATGAAGATCAGCGACACGCTGGCCGCGCTCAACGTGGCGCGCTACGAAGCCTGGTCGCCGAAGTTCAGCGCGCACAATGCGCGCCAGGCCCTGCTGGCCTTCAATGGCGACGTGTACGAAGGGCTGGACGCACGCACGCTGGCGCCGGACGACCTCGACTGGGCGCAGCAACACCTGGCCATCCTCAGCGGCCTGTATGGCGTGCTGCGCCCGCTCGACTGGATGCAGCCCTACCGGCTGGAGATGGGCACACGGCTGGCTACGGCGCTGGGCAGCACGCTCTACCAGTTCTGGGGGCCGCGCATCGCACAGCACCTCAACGCCCGCCTGCAGAGCGAGGCCGAACCCATCGTGCTCAACCTCGCCTCGCAGGAATACTTCAAGTCGGTGGACCGCAAGGTGCTGCGCGCCAGCGTGGTCGAATGCGTGTTCGAGGACTGGAGCAGCGGCCGTTACAAGATCGTGAGCTTTTACGCCAAGCGCGCGCGCGGCCTGATGGCGCGCTACGCCATCACGCAGCGCATCGCCACACCCCGGCTGCTCGAAGGGTTTGATCTGGACGGCTATGCCTATGCACCGGCATCATCCGATCCTGATCGCCTGGTTTTCCGGCGCAAGACGCCACCGGCGTAACCCCTCCCACCCCGCGCTCGCCCAAGGACCGCCATGCCATCGCGTTCTGACCCGCACCTCCCGGCCCCCCCGCCCGGCACCCCAGGCCACAACGCCGCACGGCAGGCGATGACGCCAGAGCTGCGCCGCTGGATCGTCGCGCAGGCGGGGGCTGGCTACTCCACGCCGGTGATGCTGCAGTCTTTGCGCGATGCGGGCTGGGATGCGCCCCTGGCCGCCGAAATCCTCACCCTGGCCCTGCAGGAACACCGCGGCGTGCGGCCCTTGCCGCCTGCCCAGCCAGGCGCCGCACCGATGCCCGGGCCCCGGCTCGACGAATCGCCCACCCAGGTGGACTGCGGCGACCGCAGCGTGCCGGTGCTACTGGCCATGTCCCGGCCCCGCATCGTGTTGCTGGGCAAGCTGCTCTCGGCCGAGGAATGCGACGCCCTGATCGCCTTTGCTGCGCCGCGCATGGCGCGCTCGCTCACCGTGGCCACCCAGACGGGCGGCGAAGAGCTCCACCACGACCGCACCAGCAACGGCATGTTCTTTGATCGCGGCGAAAACCCGCTGATCCAGCGCATCGAAGCGCGCATCGCGTGCCTGCTGCACTGGCCTGTCGAGAACGGCGAAGGCCTGCAGGTGCTGCACTACCGGCCCGGTGCCGAGTACAAGCCGCACTACGACTACTTCGACCCCGCCGAACCCGGCACCCCGAGCATCGTCAACCGTGGCGGTCAGCGGGTCGGCACGCTGGTGATGTACCTGAACACCCCTGAAAAAGGCGGTGGCACCACCTTCCCCGACGTGCACCTCGAGGTGGCGCCGCAACGCGGCAATGCGGTGTTCTTCAGTTACGAGCGTCCACACCCCTCCACCCGCACACTGCATGGCGGCGCCCCCGTGATTGCAGGCGACAAGTGGATCGCCACGAAATGGCTGCGCGAGAGGAAATTTGACTGAAATATGCCTTTAGCACTTATGCAGCAAGCGCCAATAGCTACACTTTATATAGCAACATCATGAACCAACCCGAGCAGTCCCAACTGGGCAAGGCCTCCGCCTATGCGGATCAGTACGACCCTTCGCTCCTGTTCCCCATTCCCCGCGCCACCAAGCGCGCCGAGATCGGCATTTCCGGCTCGCCGCCCTTTCTGGGAGCAGACCTGTGGACGGCGTTCGAACTGTCCTGGCTCAATCAGCGTGGCAAGCCGCAGGTGGCGTTGGCGCACATCACCGTGCCCTGCGAGACGCCGAACATCGTCGAGAGCAAATCCTTCAAGCTCTACCTCAACAGCTTCAACAACACGCGCTTCACCAACGCCGAGGCCGTGCAGGCGCGCATGCGTGCCGACATCAGCGAAGCCGCATGGCGCGGCGCCGAACACCCGGGCACGGTAGGTGTCAAACTCCTGCTACCCGAGCAGTTCGACCGCGAGCCGGTGCACGAACTCGACGGATTGAGCCTCGACCGCCTGGACATTGAATGCACCCACTACCAGCCCGCCCCCGAGCGGCTGAGCGCGAATTTCGACGAAGCCCCGGTCAGCGAGGTGCTGGTGAGCCACCTGCTCAAGAGCAACTGCCTGGTCACCGGCCAGCCCGACTGGGGGAGCCTGCGCATCGCCTACAGCGGCCCGCAGATCGACCAGGAGGGGCTGCTGCAATACATCGTGAGTTTTCGCAACCACAACGAATTCCATGAGCAGTGCGTCGAGCGCATCTTCATGGACCTGTGGACGCGCTGCAAACCGATCAAGCTGGAGGTGTACGCACGCTACACGCGCCGCGGCGGCCTGGACATCAACCCCTGGCGCACCAGCCACCCGATGCAGCTGCCGCCCAACACCCGCACCGCGCGGCAGTAGGGCCAGGCAGCAGGGCTTCCGTCGTATGCATCTCTTGCGCTGCGCGGAGCCCCACAGCCTGTGAACTCGCACGGTCCAGACGAGCGGCCGCCGTGCAAGGGCCGCCCCGCCGCACTGGCGGCGTCCCCCTTCCCGCAAAGCGCAGCTTTGCGAGAGAAGCAACCGTCTTGAAAGTCAAGCGCGATGCAGGGCTGGATTCCAGGGGGTGCCGTGTTTAGCGATCGCGTTGAGCATGGTCAGCAGC
>MESL01000033.1 GCA_001770955.1 Burkholderiales bacterium RIFCSPLOWO2_12_FULL_65_40
CCGCTGGACCAGGTGAAGATCGACCGGGGCTTCGTGCGCGACGTGCTGAGCGACCCCAACGACGCGGCCATCGTGCGCACCATCCTGGCGCTGGCGCAGAGCCTGGACCTGGACGTGGTGGCCGAAGGGGTGGAGACGGCTGGGCAGCTGGGGTTCTTGCGGCTGCACGGCTGCGAGCAGTTCCAGGGCTTTCTGTTCGGGCGGCCCGTGCCCGCCGACGTGTTCGAGCTGGAGCACCGGGACGACAAATCGGCGCATTTCCAGCCGATTTTCTGAATGGGCACATGCCCCGTGCGGGCACAATCCGCGGCATGAACAAGCAGGTATTGGTGGCCGGTGGCGGCATCGGGGGGCTGGCGGCTGCGCTCGGTGCGGCACGTGCAGGGTGGGATGTGCGGCTGTATGAACGTGCAGCGCAATTCAGCGAGGTGGGCGCGGGTGTGCAACTGGGGCCCAACGCCGTGCGGCGCCTGCAGGCCTGGGGCCTGCAGCGGCCCCTGCAGGCGGTGGCCGCTTTTCCGGATCAATTGCAGGTGCGCAGCGCGCTGCGCGGCCACACCCTGGCCACGCTGGCGCTGGGCGCCGCCGCCGTGCAACGCTACGGCGCCGCCTATGCCACCATCCATCGCGCCGACCTGCACGGCTTGCTGCTGGAGGCACTGCAAGACTACCCTGCCGTGCAACTGAATCCGGGCTGTGCCATCGAGCACCATGCCGAGGAGGGCGGCTTCATCCAGGTGCGCACCAGCGCGGGCAAGGCGGTGGAGGGTGATGCACTGGTCGGGGCCGACGGCCTGTGGAGCCGCACCCGCCAGCAGTTGCTGGGCGACGGCCTGCCGCGCTTCAGTGGTCACCTGGCCTACCGCGCCCTGGTGCCGCAGGCCGCGCTGCCGCCGGCGCTGCGCAGCACGCAGGTCACTGCCTGGCTGGGGCCGCGCCTGCACGCGGTGCATTACCCGGTGCGCCGGGGCGAACTGCTCAATCTGGTGGTGATCGTGCACGGCACCGCACCACAGGATCTGGAGGGCTGGGACCATGCCGCCAATGCGGCCGGTCTGGACCATGCCCTCGCCGGCACCTGCACCGCCCTGCAGGACATGGTGCGCAGCGTGGCTGCTGCGGGCTGCGGCTGGCGCCTGTGGCCGCTCAACATCCGTCCGCCCGTGGCCCATGCCGGGCAGATGGCGCAGGGCCTGGTGGCCCTGCTGGGCGACGCCGCCCACCCCATGCCGCCCTACCTGGCGCAGGGCGCGGGCATGGCCATTGAAGATGCCGCGCAGCTCCAGCGGGCGCTGGCCATGCACGACCTGGAGGTGCCGCTGCGCTTGCGCCGCTACGCCCTCAACCGCTGGGAGCGCGCGGCGCGCGTGCAGGCGCGCTCGCTGCGCAACGGGCGCATCTTCCACGCCACCGGCCCCGTGCGCTGGGGGCGCGATGTGGCGATGCGTTTGCTGGGCCCGCGTCTGCTGGATGTCCCCTGGCTGTACCGGGGCGACGGGTCCAGCGCCAGTGCACTGTAGTTTGCTATAAATAATATAGCTTGTAGCGCTTGATGGGTAAGCTTTAGGCCCTGTTTTTCATGAATTTTTTGCCGCCCGCAACGGGCAGTCTGCCGCCACCCGCTCGGCCAGCGTCTGGCGCAGCACCTGCAATGCGGTGATACGCGTGTCGATCTCCTGCAGCTTCGCCGCCAGCACCTGCGCCAGCGCGGGGCCGGGGTCGGGTGCGTCCCAGATGCCGGGCAGGCGGTCGCCGATCTCCGCCAGCGTGAAACCGAGCTGCTGCGCGGTGCGGATGTACTGCACCAGCGCCACCGCTTCGGCCGGGTAGTCGCGGTAACCGTTGTCCAGGCGCCGGGCGCGGATCAGCCCCTGCCGTTCGTAAAAGCGCAGCGCCTCGCGGCTCAGGCCCGAGGCGGCAGCCAGTGCACCGATCTGCATAGGGTTTTCTTTTTCCAAAAACTGCTTGACCTTGAAGCTTACTTCAGGGTGGAAGCTCGGGGCTTCATTCACTCCGGATTTTTTGCCATGGCCTTTTCTGCCTTCTCCTCCACCGGCTACCTGCGCATCGTGCGTGCCAGCGGGTGGTACGACCTGCTCATCACCTGGCCCTTTGTGCTGCCCTGGACGTTTGCCTTGCTCTACGCCCAGCTGGGCGCGCTGGGCCAGGCTCTGGGGCTGCCCGGCGAGCTGCACCCGCTGGAGCCCTCGCACATGCTGCTGGCCAATCTGATGGGCTCGGTGATCGTGGTGTGGTCCATCGCGCGCATTCTGGAACCCACGGTGCTGCTGGGTCGGCTCGATGGTGTGGCGCGCCTCCTGTTTTCCACCTGGATGATTTATGCCGTGGCACAGGGCGCCAATGCCGTGGTGCTGGGCTTTGTGCTGGTCGAGCTGCTGTTCGGCGTGGTGCAGTGGTGGCGCGTGGGGCCACAGGGCCGCTCGGGCCTCAGTGCGCTGGCGCCGGCAGCCACCTGAACGCCAGCACCCCCGCCACCAGCAGTCCGGTGATGGTCAGCATCACGGCCGCATAGGGGTCGGCGCCGTGCGCTGTGGCCACCGAGGCGGCCACGCCCGTCACCCACTGCATCAGCGCCACACCAAGAAACAGGGCCATGGTGAACACCGCCATGGCGCGTCCGGTCAGGGCCGTCGGGTAGGCGCTGCGCACGTCGGCGTATTGCAGCACCATGTAGCCCGACAGCACGCCCACAGCGATGGCACCGCCCACGTCCACCCAGGCATGGCGCAACAGCCCCAGGGCCAGAAACAGCCCGGCCAGCACCAGCGAGAAGCCCATGAGCCAGCGCCGGCGGCGCGCCGGGCCGGGGTCGAGCCTGCCGAACAGCGCCGGGGTGAACAGCGACACCAGCGAGACGAGCAGCGCCACATTGCCGCTCTGCACCAGCGAATAGCCGTGCCGCTCGATCAGCAGCGGCCCGAGCCACAGCCCGCGCAGCGCCAGAAACGACGCATACGTCACCAGCCCCAGCAGCATGATGCCGGCCGTGTGCGGCACCAGAAACAGCGCGCCAAAGCCGCGCACCGCCGCGCCCAGCGATTCGCGTGGTGCCGCGTGCGCCGGGGCGGGCGGCTCGTGCACCTTCCAGAAGATCAGCAGCCAGGCCAGGGCCGCCAGTCCCGCCAGCACGCCGAAGGCCACGCGCCACGACGATTGCTGCACCACCCAGGCCAGCGGCGTGCCGGTGAACAGCATGCCCAGCCCGCCCAGGCCCAGTGCCGCGCCCGACACCGCCGCAAAACGGTGCGGCGCAAAGTAGCGTGCGATGAACACGGTGCACACCAGAAAGGCCGGCGCGCAGCCCACACCGATCAGCATCTGCCCCAGCAACACCGCGCCATAGCCCGGTGCCAGCGCCGACAGCAGCGCCCCCACGATGGCCAGCGGAAACGCCGTGAGCAGCGTGCGCCGCAGGCCATACAGATCAATGCCCACGCCCATGAACAGCTGCATGGTGCCGAACGAGAAGGCAAACGCCCCGGCGAACAGGCCGAGCGCCTGCGCCGACAGGCCAAAGTCCTGCTGCAGCCCCGTGGCGATGATGGCGGTGATGGTGCGAAACGCCTGGCTCAGCCCGAAGCCGGTGATGAGCACCAGCAGCATGGCCCAGGCGGCGCGTGGTGTGAGGGCGGGGGATGGATGGGTGGGCATGGGGAGCTGGAAAGGAATGACTTCTATCGCCGGTCCGGCAGCCGCAGCGATACAACGGCCGCCATCAGCAGCAACAGGCCCGAGGCGCCGAAGGCCACCCAGTGGGTGCCGAACTGCTCGAAACCCCAGCCGCCGAGCCAGGAGCTGAGCGTGGCCCCGGCCTGGTGGCCCAGGTAGGCCCAGCCGTAGAGCACGCCGACCAGGCGCACGCCGTACACATCGGCCAGGATGGCCGACGACAGCGCAATGCTGCCCGCCCAGACGACACCGCCGATGGCCGCCGCGGCATACAGCTCCCACGGCGCCTGCACGCTCAGCAGCGCAAAAAAGCCCAGCCCGCGCACGAGGTAGATGGTGGCCAGCAGCTTGCGGCGCGGCACACGGTCGGCCAGCCGCCCCAGGACGAGCGTGCTGGGAATGGCCACCAGACCGATCAGGCCGATGCCCAGCGAACTCGTGGTGGCACTGAAGCAATGGTCCATCAGCATCGGCATGCCGTGCGTGCCCAGCAGGTTCATGCTGAAGCCGCAGGCAAACAGACCCAGCGTGATCTTGATGAACGTACCCGTGCGCATGGCCTGGGCCATGCCGAGGGGCTCCGGCACGGGTTGTGCGGGTGTGGCCGTGGCGGCCGCCGAGGGCACAGGCAGGTCGCCATCGGCCGGGGCCTGGTCGCGCATGATGTACAGCGCAATCGGCACCGTCAGCACGGTGTAGATCACAGCAAACCCGATCAGCGTGGTCTGCCAGCTGGCCCATTGCAGCGCCAGGCCCAGGGCGGGTGTCATCACGGCAATGCCGGCCATCGAGCCGGTCGAGAGGAAGAACAACGCCATGCCACGCCGCCGGTTGAACCAGCGGCTGATCACCGGCGTCAGCGCCACGGGGCTGGTGAAAGCCAGGCCCACCGACATCAGCACGCCAAAGCTGGCCAGAAAACCCAGCGGCGTGCGCGTGGTGACCGACCACACCGTGGCCACCGCCACCAGCACCACACCGGTCAGCAGCACAAAGCGTGTGCCCTTGCGCGCCACGAGATAGCCCGCCAGCGGCATGGCCAGGCCATAGCACAGCATGCCCGCCGCCACGATGCCCGAGAGCAGGCTGCGGCTGAAGCCCAGGTCTTGCGCCATGGGCAGAAACAGCGGGCCAATGCCCAGCCGCATGCCCACGGTGAGCAGCGTCATCACCGTGGCTGCTGCCACGATGTTCCAGCCAAAGTACCAGGGCCCTGTGTCCCGATGTGTCATTTTTTCGATTCCCGATCAGCGTCCTGGGTGCCGTGCCGTGGCGCAACAGCCCGGCGCGCAGCGGCGGCTGTGGGCAGGCCCATCGGGGTAATGTAAGTCAACGTATTAATTCAGGGCTGACACGGCCGCGACCACCACAGTGGCATGCCCGGTCTTTCGCCGGGGCAGGGTGCCCGCACCCGCAGCGCGGGCGTGCACTCACTTGCGCGCCAGCCACACCCCGAAGGCCGCCAGCACCATGCCCACCAGGGCCAGGCCGGTGAGTGTTTCGCCAAACAGCGCCCAGGCCACCAGGGCCGTGGTGGGCGGCGTCAGGTAGAACAGGCTGGCCACGTTCACCGCGCTGCCCCGGCGGATGAGCACGTTCAGCAAGCTCACCGCCCCGAGCGACAGCACCAGCACCAGCCACCCCAGCGCAAAGACGAACGAACCCGTCCAGCGCACCTGCATCGTCTCGGTCAGGCTGGCCACCAGCAGCGTCGCCGCCAGGCAGGGCAAAAACTGCACCACCGAACCCGTGCGCAGGTCGAATGACGGGCAAAAGCGCTTTTGGTAAAGCGTGCCCGCCGTAATGCCCACCAGCGCGCACACCGCCGGCAGCAGCATGGCCCACAGCACGGCGCCGCTGGCGCTGCCCGCCAGCTTGTGCGCCACCACCAGCCCCACACCGGCAAAACCCAGCGCCAGGCCTGCCCACTGGGTGGGCCGCACGCGCTCGCCCAGAAACGCCCCGGCGCCCAGTGCCGTCAGCACCGGCTGCAGCCCCACCACCAGCGCCGTCACCCCGGCGGGCAGCCCCTTGCCGATGGCGATGAACACGCCGCCCAGGTACACCGCATGCACCAGCAGCCCCGACACGCCAATGTGCAGCCACTCCCGCGCCGTGCGCGGCCAGGGCGCCCGCATCAGCCAGGCGGCCAGCCCCATCAGCACCAGCACCAGCGCGTAACGCAGCGACAGAAAGGTCAGCGGCTCGGCATCGGGCAGCCCGAACTTGGCGCCGATGAACCCCGTGCTCCACAACGCGACGAACAGCAGGGGGTACAGCGGGGCGAGCACGCTGGAGGGCCGGGTGGAGGTTTGCATGGGGGCGGTTCGGGCGCTGGGGCGAAGGGCGTATTGTCTAGGCTTGGGGTAGCGCTGTCAGGAAGTGGGATTGGCTGTGACGAGATACGTCTAATGGCTGACTGCCCGATGGTTGCGATGAGACGACTGTCCAGTCGTCCTTGAGCTAGAGGCGGCATCATGCGAGAGACGTAGATTCAAATTGCGAGGGGGAGACATGCAACATCACTTCGGTGATTTTCTTGACCGAGAGGGAGGCCATTGGACAATGGCTCCAAATAGAGAGAGATACGCCTATCGCATCGACGATGTGCCCGAGGGGAGTTCAGACGCCACGATTGTGACGATGGGAAAGGAAGACAAGAATTGGTCTCGCGTTCTTACTCTTCCGAACTTGGTCGAATTGACTCTGCATGAGCCTACTGCGGAGCAATTGGCTGCCACTGGCACCATTCAATCGATCAAACGCTTGCGCATTACCCATGCGAGGCCACCGACCCTCGATTTCATCCGTCCAATGGATGCGCTGGAAGAAGTGGTTCTGGAGTACGTCTCGGGCGTCAGTGATCTTTCGCCGTTAGGCACACTTCGGAACCTGCGGGCTTTGCACTTGGAAAATCTTCGCAGGGTATCGGACTTCGGCGGTTTGGCCGCAGCAACTGGTCTCAGGTACTTGGCGATATATGGAACGACGGATTGGGAACAGCCGGTAGAAGACTTCGAGTTCCTTCGTGGGTTGTCGCAGCTGGAGGTGTTTGCACTGTGGCAGATCAAATGCAGGGCTCCTTATCCGGCCATGTTGCCTGCGGTCAAATTGTTGCGGCTCAAAAAGCTGCGCATCCACAGAAGCTATCTCTCCACGGACGAGTACGCCTTGCTGGAAGAGGGGCTGCGCGGCGTGGAGGGTGCGACGTGGGGGCCCTACGAGACAGTGGCGCGTTCGCAAATCCAGCTTCCCAAAGACGACATGCGGTCAAGCCTCTCGGACGAGGACATTCGCGGGAATCACCCGGAGGTTGTTGTGCAATAC
Organism: Burkholderiales bacterium RIFCSPLOWO2_12_FULL_65_40; assembly: GCA_001770955.1. GTDB lineage: Bacteria > Pseudomonadota > Gammaproteobacteria > Burkholderiales > Burkholderiaceae_C > Simplicispira. Next base: position 7,018 of record MESL01000033.1, read on the forward strand.
GACGGCCAGCGCTTTGTCGACGATCCTGCTTCGCGATGGTTCGAGTTCACAGGTAGGGCTGCTGGAAGAGTGAAGTATGGCAGCCCCACAGCGCAAGCACGTTGTCTGGAAAAATCAGAGCAATATGACCGTATGAAACTGCAGGCGAGGGAGCTCATTGAGGGCGAACACACGAGATGAAATTTTGTCCGGGAATCGGGGCTCCGTTTGCGGCCACGCTATTGCAGGCGGGCACCCGGTCGTCACTGCCAAAACGGGCACTCCGTCGCCGCAGGCATGTGCCAGTGTTCGCCCCCTGTCCGCTCGGGCACCCGCGCGCAACATGCCAAAACTCTCATCAGTAAATGGCGCTTGAAGGCGGAGCCATCCGCCGCGCAAACCGGTCAGAAGTCGGCGCACTATCCTCAGTCAGTCTCCGTCGCCCGACGCGTCTTGCTCCCGCTGGCTTCGCACCAGATCGGCCGGGGTTCTGCCTGCGGCATTCCTGGCCAGGGCATCGGCGCCATGCGCAAGCAATATGTCGATCACCTGGGGGTTTTCATCGCGCGCAAACCAGCATTGCATTCCGTTTCCGCCCACCCACGTCTGCCCGCTGCAGTAGTGCAGTGCGGTGTTGTGGTAACCATCGAGGGCCTGCACATCGGCGCCCGCGCTGAGCAGGTACTCCAGCGCAGCCACGTCGTCCGTGAGGGCCGCAGCCATCAGGGGTGTACCCTGGCGGCCCACGCGCCCTTCCATGGCCCAGATGGGCTCAGCCGCCCTGGAATTCACGTCGCAGCCAAAGTCCTCCACGAGGTGGCGGACCATGTCCATTTTTTCGGGTTCGTAGCTCGCTGCGGCACAGGCGTGGACCAACAGATCCTTATCCGCCAGGTGCGCATTGTTTTCGGCAATTTTTTTGAAAACCGCCACCGAAAGGCCTTCCACCGCATTCACGAAGGTGCTGGTGCTGACCTGGGCACCGTGCGACAAAAGTCGGTCGACAAATTCAACATTCCTGGATTGGGCAGCGAAACCAAGGGCGTCACAGCCATCCTTGTTGCGCGCGGTCATGTCCGGGTTGCGTCGCAAGACGATCTCCAGGTTGTGGGCATGGATACCGAGGCGTTCTGCGGCTTCCTCAAGCACTTCTGCATCGTCCTCTGCCATCGCGTCAGCATGGCCTTGTGCCGCCCAGCGGTAGTTCTCGCATGCCACCAGCAAGGGGGTGCTGCGGTTGTAGTCGACAAATTCGATGCCACCCTCGCTGTCCATGATGGCATCGAGTTCGGCAGCGGTGATTTTGCGGCCTGCCATCTCACCAAGGAATTCGTCCGCTTCTTCGCTCACGTCGCCATGGGTGCTTTCAGCGTATGGGCCATCGCCTTGCTCGCCCAATCGCACGGTCTCCACCTCACCGGTTTCAAACAGCGTGGAAACCGCCGACCCTTGCTCCACGAATTCCTCGATCAAGGGCCAGATATGGTGAGACATGTCGTTCTTGCCGCCAGCGAACCCGATGCGCACAAGATCGCGCCCGTCCATTTCGCACTCCATGTGCAGCAGCTCGAACGCCCGTGCGAGAAAAGGGGTCTGGCTGAACTCGTGCTCATCGACGATATAGCCCGACACCGCCGGGTGCGCGGTGCAGCCGCTCTGCAAGCTTTTCAGGGCCGCAGCCTGGTTGCCCTCATTGATCCTTACGGTCGTCGCCGTGACTGAAGTGTTCACTCCCATTGCTGCTCTTCCTTGATATTGATGTTGTCAGAAGCGAAAGCGGACACCGTCAACGACGGTTGGCCTTGGCATGGCCCAATGGGCCGCTGTCACGCGAGGGCCCATGATAGGCAGAGCTTGCCGGGTGTTACTGGACAAGTTGTCCACTGGGGTGCCGGCCAGCGCCGGAACCTGCGCGAACAGTGATGCGACGTTCGGCGGTTCCCCCGCCTGCGCTCACGCGCAGCGGTCCCTGGTTGGGCACCGTTGTGTCCGCCGGAACAGGGGTCAGGTCCAGTGCCTCGCGGATGAAATCACGCAGCGAGATCGCAAGGGCATGGAGTACCTCTGAATGGGGCCAACGCCAAAGCAGCATCGCACCTGCCTGAATGCGCAGAGCGCGGCATCGGCGGTTCTGGCCGCCCGGTCGTCACTGCCCGAACTGGTAGTCCTGCGCCGAATGCACGCGCCAGTGGCCGTCGCCGGTTAGCTCCAGCACCTGCTGGTGGTAGGCCAGAAGGGTGGTGCGGTGGCCCACGCTGACCAGGGTGGCGCGGGTGCTCAGCAGTTGCCGGTACAGCTGGGTTTCGTTGGCCACGTCGAGCGCGCTGGTGGCCTCGTCCAGGATGGCAAAGCGTGGCTGCACCAGCAGCACGCGGGCACAGGCCAGGCGCTGCTGCTCGCCGATGGACAGCACCTTCTCCCAATCCATCTCGGTATCCAGGCCGCCGAAGCGCTGTGCCAGATCGGGCAGGTTCACGCGCACCAGCAGGTCCAGCAGCTGAGCTTCGGTGGTGGGCCGGTCCAGGTCGGGGTAGAGCAACTGGTTGCGCAGCGTGCCGAGAAACATATAGGGCTGCTGCGGCAGGAACAGAAGATCCTGCGCCTCGGGGCGGAAGATGGTGCCGCTGCCCGCGTACCACAGGCCGCTGAGCGCCCGCAGCAGCGAGCTTTTGCCGCTGCCGCTGGCGCCGACGATGAGCAGCCCCTGGCCGGGCAGCACGTCGATCGACAGGTTATGGATCAGGGTGCGTTCACGCCGGGGGGTCTGCAGGGTGACGCGGTCGAGCGCCAGGCGGGTGTCTTGCACCGAGGCGATGGTGCTCTCCTGCGGTGCCTCCCGGTCTGCCGGGCTGGAGAGCAGCTTGAAGAAGGTGTCCAGGCGGTCGATGCCGGCGGCAAACCGGCTCAGGCCTTCGAAGTTTTCGATGACCACCGAGATGGCGCTGAGCACCGCCGCAAACGCCCCTGCGGCCTGGATGGCGCGGCCCACCTCCAGCTCGCCCGACAGCACGCGCGAGGCGATCAAGGCGCTGGGCAGGACGATGGTGAGCATGCTGTAGCCATACTGGAACAGGTTCAGGAAGAGCTGGTTGCGGATGAGCTGCCGGAAGTTGTCAAAGGCCCGGATGAAGCGGCGCCACACCTGCTGCCGCTCCTGGGGTTCGCCCCGGTACAGGGCAATCGGTTCGGCCTTCTCGCGCACGCGCACCAGGCTGAAGCGGAAGTCGGCCTCGCGCTGCAGCTGGCGGAAGTTCAGGCCGATCAGCGGCTTGCCAAAGACAAAGACCGTCAGCAGCGTGCCCGCCAGCGCATACACCACCAGAAAATAGACCAGCTCGTGCGCAATGGACCACAGCACCTGGCTGAATGCGATGAGCTGTAGCGCCGCGCCGATGAAGATCAGCAGGAAGAACAGCGAGCGCTGGGTGAAGGTGTTGATGTCTTCGGCGATGCGCTGGTCGGGGTTGTCGATGTCCGCGCGGGCATTGAGTTCGTAGAAATGGCGGTCGCGGAAATAGCCCACCAGGAAGCGGTTGGTCAGCCAGCGGCGCCAGTGGTTGCCCAGCGTGTCGCGCACAAAGTAGTAGAAAGCGTAGATGGGCACGGCCCCGGCCACGAGCGCCAGGCACCAGCGAATGGCTTGCCAGAAGCGCTCGCTGTCGTGTGCCGCGAGGGCTGAGGTGAACTCGCCCGTCTGCTCGTTGAACAGCACCGCAAACCCGGTCTGCCCGAGCAGCAAGGCCACCAGCAGAACGAGCAGGCCTGTGGCCTTCCATTTCTCTTCATGGCGCCAGTAGGGGATGGCGATGCCCCAGAACTGCCGCAACAGATGGCGATTAACGAGCTGCCGCATGGGGTGTCCGCAGGAGGGGCCTGTTCATCGTCTCTGCATGTGTTGAGCCGCCTGGGCCCTTCATTCGGGCGCCCGGTACACCAGCACCTTGAGCGAACGGTCTTGCGACACGTCGGCAAACACCGCCGGATTGGCGACGCGCTCCACAAAGGCCAGCTCGGGCGCCAGCGCCTGCATCTGTTCCTGCAGAAAGGCGGTGCCCAGCTCGGGGGCGTTGAGGCACAGCAGCGCGTGGCCTCCCGGCTCCAGCAGGTCGGGCAGGCGGCGCAGGATGCGGGCGTAGTCCTTGGTGGCGACGAAGCTGCCTTTCTGGTAGCTGGGCGGGTCCACGATGACCAGGCCATACGGCCCGCCGCGTGTGATCTTGCCCCAGGTGCTGAAGATGTCGTGCGCCAGAAAACTGGCCCCGGTGGTGATGCCGTTGAGCTGGTGGTTTTGCTGCCCGATGGCGATGGCGCCGTGGCCCATGTCCACGTTCACCACCTGCCGGGCGCCCGCCCGGAGCGCCACCACCGAGAAGGCGCAGGTGTAGGCAAACAGGTTGAGCACCTTGAGGCCGCGGCGCCCGGCGCTGCGTGCGGCCACATGCGCGTGCACCCAGCGGCGGCCTTCGGCCATGTCGAGGAACAGGCCGTGGTTCTGCCCGCGCAGCACATGCGCGCGGTAGCGCGCGCCGTCCTCGGTCACCACATGGGGGTCGGGTACGCTGCCGGCCATCTGCCGGGTTTCGGTGCGGCCTTCGTGGCGGCATTGGTAAACCCAGTTGAGCGGCTGGCCGGGCGCCAGTTGCTCCCAGCGCTGCGCCAGTGCGGTGTGCACCATTGCCAGGGTGTCGTCGCTGGCGGGCTCAAAGGCGGTCAATACCCACACCGGGGGGTAGGCATCCAGCGCCCAGTGTTCGCAGCCGGGGTGCAGGCCACCACGGCCATGAAAGATGCGCCGGGCATCGTGGGGCAGGTCCATCGTGGCGATGGCGTGGAGCAGGGCGTGCATGGGTGGGGTTGCGGTACAGGGAGAAGCCGGAAAAGTTTGCTATTTAAATAATAGCTGTTTCCGCTTGATGGGTAAGCGATTTTGGCACTTTTTATGCAAATTTGATGTGGGCCCTCACGCCAGAGAGCGCAGCACGGCCCGCACGGGCGAGGCGTCGGCCGTGGTCAGTTTGAGCGGCAGGGCGATCAGTTCGTAGTCGCCCTCGGGTACCTCGTCGAGCACCAGGTTTTCCAGCACGCGCATCTGGCGCTGGCGCAGCACCTGGTGGCAGGGCAGGTGCGGGCTGTCGGCCGGGTCCACGCTGGGCGTGTCGATGCCGACCAGCCGCACGCCCAGGTCGGCCAGGTATTCCAGGGTGGCGGGGGCGAAGGCGCTGAAGCGGCTGTCCCAGTGGTCCACGGCGGCCTGGTGGCGGGTGCGCACCAGCACGCGGGCGGGTACCGCGCCATGCACCGCCGGGGCCAGGTGCTCCCATTCGACGAGTGGGCCGCAGTCGATGGCATGGATCACGCGGCACAGGCCCAGATAGGGTTCGAGCGCCAGCGTGCCGATGGCGGCGCCCTGCGGGTCGTAGTGCAGCGGGGCGTCGGCGTGGGCGCCGATGTGGGGCGAGAAGGTGAGCGTGCTCAGGTTCACCGCGCTGGCCGGGCCGATGGTGCTGTCCCAGTGCTGCCGGAACGGGGTGTCGCCCGGGAAGACCGGAGAACCGGGGTGCACGGCGGGGGAAATGTCCCAGAGCATCGTCATGTACCGGAATTTACCGCCTGGCGCCGGGGCTGTGTCGTCTATTTGGGGTCGGGACGCCCGCAGCCGGGATGGGGTGCCCGCACTTGATCCAGCGCAAGCCCCCTGCACGCGGCGGGACCGGGGCGGTTGCCGTGCCTGCCGGTGCCGGCCTACAATCAACAAATAGGAATTATTATTATTTGCACCGCCATGGAAGCCGTCATTGCAATGGATGCGCCTGCCTCAGCGCAGGCCCCGGGATCCGGTCTGGCAGACCTGCCCTTGCGCACCGACGCCTGGGTGCAGGGCTTGCACATGGAGGCCGCCGCCCACGATGGCGACCTGCTGCTGCGCCTGCTCGAAATCGGCTTTCTGCCGGGCGAGCGCGTGCGCGTGGTGGCGCGCTCCTTCCCGGGGGGTGACCCGCTGGCCGTGCGGGTGGGGCGCAGCACGTTTGCGCTGCGCCGCCGCGAGGCTGCGCTGGTGCGCATCGGCACCACGCCGCCGCAAGGTGCCTTGACATGAGCGCTGCGGCCGCCAGCCCGCGGCTGGCCTTGCTGGGCCACCCCAACAGCGGCAAGACGGCGCTGTTCAACCTGCTCACCGGCAGCCGCCAGAAGGTGGCCAACTACGCCGGCGTGACGGTGGAGCGCAAGGAGGGCTTGCTCACCACGCCCTCGGGCCACCCGGTGCGCGTGCTCGATCTGCCGGGGGCCTATAGCCTCAACGCCCTGAGCGCCGACGAGGCGGTGACGCGCGACGTCATCACCGGCCAGCGGGCCGGTGAGGCCACCCCCGACCTGCTGGTGTGCGTGGTCGATGCCACCAATCTGCAGCTCGGCCTGCGCATGGTGCTCGAAACACGGGCGATGGGCTTGCCCATGGTGATGGCGCTGAACATGAGCGACGCCGCGCGGCGCGCCGGCATTGCCATCGACCGCGCGCTGCTTGCGCGCGAGCTGGGCATGCCCGTGGTCGAAACCGTGGGCATCCGCAAGGGCGGCGCGCACGAGCTGCTGCAGTGGCTGGACGGCTGGCGCCCCGCCGGGCCGGTGCACGCCCGGCCCTGGGAGCCGCAGGGCGTGGAGCAGGTGCTGCGCACGCAGCAGGAGGCGCGCCGCATCCTGCGCCTGGCGGTGCGCGAGCCCGAGGGCCTGCCGCAGGTGGACGAAGCCCTGGACCGCGTGGTGCTGCACCCGCTGTGGGGCACGCTGCTGCTGGCCTGCACCATGTTCTTGATGTTCCAGGCCGTGTTCAGCTGGGCGGCGGCGCCCATGGACGCCATCACCGGCACGGTCGATGCGCTGGGCCAGTGGCTGCAGGCGCACCTGCCCGAAGGCGTGCTGCGCAGCCTGCTGGTGGACGGCATCGTGGCCGGCACGGGCGGCGTGCTGGTGTTCCTGCCGCAGATCCTGATCCTGTTCTTCTTCATCCTGGCGCTGGAAGACTCGGGCTACCTGCCGCGCGCGGCCTTCCTGCTTGACCGGCTCATGGGCACGGTGGGCCTGTCGGGGCGCTCGTTCATCCCGCTGCTCTCCAGCTTTGCCTGTGCCATCCCCGGCATCATGGCCACGCGCACCATCACGCACTGGCGCGAGCGGCTGGTCACCATCATGATCGCGCCGCTCATGACCTGCTCGGCGCGCCTGCCGGTGTATGCGCTGCTGATCGCTGCCTTCATTCCCGAGCGCACCGTGGCGGGCTGGTTCAACCTGCAGGGGCTGGTGATGTTCGCGCTCTACCTGGGCGGCATCCTCGGCGCCATGGCCGTGGCGGCGGTGCTCAAGCTCTGGCGCGGCAAAGTGCGGCCCACGCCTTTGCTGATGGAATTGCCGCCCTACCGCGTGCCCAGCCTGCGCAACCTGGCGCTGGGGCTGTACGAGCGCGCCGCCATCTTCCTCAAGCGCGTGGGCGGCATCATCCTGGCACTCACGGTCCTGCTCTGGTTCCTGTCCACCTATCCTGCGCCGCCCGAGGGCGCCACCGGACCGGCCATCGAATACAGCCTGGCGGGGCAGATCGGCCGGGCGCTGGAGCATGTGTTCGCGCCGCTGGGCTTCAACTGGCAGATCGCCGTGGCCCTGGTGCCCGGCATGGCCGCGCGCGAGGTGGTGGTGGGCGCGCTGGGCACGGTGTATGCCCTGTCGGCCTCGGGCGATGACGTGGCCGCGCAGTTGGGGCCGCTGATCGCGCAGCAGTGGTCGCTGGCCACGGCGCTGTCGCTGCTGGTGTGGTTCGTGTTCGCTCCGCAGTGCCTCTCGACCCTGGCCACGGTGCGGCGCGAGACCGATTCATGGCGCCTGGCGCTGCTGATGGCGGCCTACCTGTTCGCCCTGGCCTACGGTGCCAGCTGGCTGACGTACCGGCTGGCGCTGGCCTGGGGAGGGGGCTGACCATGTGGCAAGACCTGATCGTGGGCGCCATCGTGGCAATGGCGTCCCTGTATGCCCTGTGGTACTGGATGCCCGCCGCGCTGCGCAGGCGCCTGGGGCGGATGCGCCCCGCGCTGGGCAAGGCACCGTCGTGCGGTGCGTGCAGCGATTGCGGCGGGTGTGCGACCAGGCCCGGGGCGCCGGCAGAGGCCCCAGGGCAGGCCAAGCCCGTCTGGATGGTGCCCAAGCGCTGACAGCGCGGAGAGTCTTTCGGCCTCCCGGTCACGCTGGCGCGGGTTGGCTTCAGATTCCAGGCAGCACTCCGAGTGCTATTGAAAAAATAGCTGGTAGCGCCCGACCAATGGGCGCTGGAGCCGTTTTTTCTTAAAAATCGAGGGGCGCCAGCCCATGCCGGCGGCGCGCCCGGTCGCAGGCCTCGCTGCCCGCCTCGAACTCGCGGCAGGGCGAGGGGCGCCACTCGTAGATGCCACAGGCCGCCTGGCGGCCCACCTGGCCTGTCAGCGCGGCGCAGCGCGGCGGGCTGTGGTCGGTGCCGCGCATGCGGCGTGTGCCGCCCGTCACTTCCACCGCCAGACCGTCGGGCACGTCGCCGCCCATCTCCTGGGTTTCATGCTCCGAGAAGTCCACGCGAAAACTGGCGCAGCAGGCGCCGCAGGTGAGGCAGGGGTGGGGAGATGCGGGCATGCGGGCGAAGGAGTGTGGCGCGGACTTCTGCGCAGTATTTCACAATCGTGGATCATGGTGGGCACATGAAAAGATCTTGAACAGGTTCTAAGGGAGGGCGCGATGCGATACAGGCTTTGGCTGGGGGCAGTGGTGGTTTTTTCTGCGCTGTTGGGGGGCTGCGCCAGCGGGCCCACGCACCCGGCGCTGGTGGGCGGGGCGCTGCCCGAGCTGGTGCCGGTGCGCGACTTCGTCGCCAGCCGCCAGTCCACGGGCGGCTACCGGGTATCACCCGACGGGCAGCGCATCGCCTGGTTCGGCACCGATGGTGTGGTGCCGGCGATCTGGGTGAAGTCCATGGATGGCGACGATGCCAAGGCGTTTCGCATCCGTGCGCGCTCCTTCCGCTTCAGCGCCGACAGCCGCTGGATCGCCATCACCGCCGACCCGACTGGGGACGAGAACACCCGCATCCACGCCGGCCGGGTCGAAGGCCCCGACACCGGGCTGCGCGAGCTCATGCCCGCGCCGCGCACGGCCTCGCAGCTTGCCGAAACGGTGGAGGGCTCGTCCGACTTCATCGTCACGTCGAACCAGCGCGACAAGAAGGTCTTCGACCTGTACCGCGTGAACCCTGAAGGCGGTGCGCCCACGCTGCTGGCCACCAACCCGGGCAACGTGGTCTGGTGGGGGGTGGACCGGGCGGGGCGCCTGCTGGCGCGCACGGTGGTGCAGGGCGACCAGAGTCTCCTGGAGCGCCCGGGTGCTGCCGGCGGCTGGACGGAGGTGGCGCGGTGGAGCCGCTGGGACCGGCTGCGCATCTTCGGTCTGCACGACGACGGGCGCAAAGCCTGGGCGCTGTCCAACCGGGGCCGCGACAAGCTGGCGCTGGTGCGCCTGGACCTTGCCACCGGCGCCGAGGAGCTGGTCTATGGCTCGCCCGACGTGGACCTCGACAGCGTGACGCTCAGCCGTGGCACGCAGCAGCCGTTGGTGGTCCATTACATGCCGGGCTATCCGGCGCGCAAGGTGTTCGACCCGGCCCTGGCAGCGCGCCTGGACGCGCTGGCGGGCCCGCAGCCGGCCGAAGTGCATGTGACCAGCGCCGACCGCCGCGACCGTGTGCTGACCGTGTCCGTGGCCACCGACCGGGGCACGCGCAGCTACCTGCTGCGCGACGGGCGTGCACCGCAGTTCCTGGGGGAGAGCCGCCTGAGCCTGATCGCGGACGCGCTGGCACCCGTCGAGCCCATCACCTATACCGCACGCGACGGCCTGCCCATCCACGGCTACCTGACCCTGCCTGTGGGCGTGGCGCCCCGGGGCCTGCCCCTGGTGCTGATGGTGCACGGTGGCCCCTGGGCGCGCGACCGCTGGGGCGATGGGGGCATGGGCCGCGCCTTTCTGTCCAACCGGGGCTACGCCGTACTCCAGGTCAACTACCGGGGCTCCAGCGGCTACGGCCGAGCGCACATGGAGAAAGCCAGGGGCGAATTAGCTGGCCGCATGCACGACGACCTCATCGACGGCGTGCGCTGGGCTGTCGAGCGCGGCGTGGCCGACCCGCAGCGCGTGGCCATCTATGGGGCCAGCTATGGCGGCTATTCCGCGCTGGTGGGCGCCACCTTCACGCCGGAAGTGTTTGCCTGCGCGGTGGACATGGTGGGTGTGACGGACATCGCACGCCTGCTGGAAACCGCGCCACCGTACTGGGAGCTGAGCCTGCCGTGGTGGCACCGCTATGTCGGCAACCCGGCGGTGCCGGAAGACCGCGCGCGCATGGACGCCAAGTCGCCTGTGTTCCGCGCCGCCCATGCGCAAAAGCCCATCCTCATCATGCACGGCGTGAACGACCCGCGCGTGAAGCTGGAGCAGTCCGAACGGATGGTGGCCGCGCTGCGCCAGGCGGGCAAGGAGGTGGAGTACCTCACCTTCACCGGCGACGGCCACGGCAACCAGAAGTGGAGCAACAACCTCGCCATGTACCGCAAGACCGAGGATTTCCTCGCCCAATGCCTGGGCGGGCGCACCAGCGGGTTCGACTACTACCAGCTGGGGGCGTGGGCGTTTTGAGAGTTCCTGGCGGCTCCGCAGCGGGTTGAGGAATGGAAGGCCGAGCAGAAGGGGCTCCAAATGTGCCTTCTGCAAGTGCATGCGGTTTTGGCTGCGTGCCGCGGCCTATGGCTGCTTCACATCCGCTGCGCGGATATGAGCCTGCGCCGGAATCGCATGCTGGCGCTGACGCGCCACCGCGTTGCGCTTCACGCCACGCGGCCGAGCAAAAGGTACTCCATGAGTGCCTTCTGCACGTGCATGCGATTTTGGCTGCGGCCCGCAGCCTATGGCTGCTTCACATCCGCTGCGCGGATATGAGCCTGCGCCGAAACAGTCTGCTGGCGCTGGCGCGCCACCGCGTTGCACTTCATGCAACACGGCCGAGCAAAAGGTACTCCATGAGTGCCTTTTGCACGTGCATGCGATTTTCCGCCTCGTCCCAGACGACGGATTGGGGGCCGTCGATGACGTCGGCTTCCACTTCCTCGCCCCGGTGCGCGGGCAGGCAGTGCATGAACAGGGCGTCGGGCTTGGCGGCGGCCATCATCTCCTGGTCCACGCACCAGTCGGCGAACGCGAGGCGGCGCGTTTCGTTCTCGGCTTCGTAGCCCATGCTGGTCCACACATCGGTGGTGACGAGGTCGGCACCCTTGCAGGCTTCGAGCGGATCGCTGAAAAATTGATAGCTGCCAGCGCTTGTCCCGCCTGCCCCAACGGCCAATTTTTCATCTACTTCGTAACCCTGGGGCGTGCTCACATGCACCTTGAAGCCCAGCAGCGCGGCGGCCTGCAGCCAGGTGTTGGCCATGTTGTTGCCGTCGCCGACCCAGGCCACCGTCTTGCCCTGGATGGAGCCTCGGTGCTCGATGAAGGTGAAGATGTCGGCCAGGATCTGGCAGGGGTGGAATTCGTTGGTCAGGCCGTTGATGACGGGCACACGCGAATGCTGCGCAAAACGCTCGATCTTGGTCTGCTCGAAGGTGCGGATCATCACCAGGTCCACCATGCGGCTGATGACCTTGGCGCTGTCTTCAATCGGCTCGGCGCGGCCGAGCTGGCTGTCGCCCGTGGTCAGGTGCACCACGCTGCCGCCAAGTTGGTACATGCCCGCCTCAAAGCTCACGCGCGTGCGCGTGCTGGCCTTCTCGAAAATCATGGCCAGCGTGCGGTCCACCAGCGGGTGGTGCTTCTCGTAGGACTTGAATTTCTTCTTGATCAGCGCGGCGCGCTCGAACAGGTAGGCGTATTCGTCGGCGGTGAAGTCGTTGAACTGCAGATAGTGTTTCATGGCTGTCTCGCTTGGCGGAATCATTCCGCCAGAAAGGCTTTGACCAGGGGCGTCAGCAGCGCGACGATGGCGTCGGCTTCCACGGTGGTGAGGATCAGCGGTGGCACGATGCGCACCACGCTGTCGGCGGTCACACTGATGAGCAGTCCGGCATCGGCCGCGCGTTGCACCAGCACGCCACAGGGCTTGGCCAGCTCCACGCCAATCATCAGGCCCTGGCCGCGCACCTCCTTCACGCCGTCCAGGCCGCCCAGCTCGCGCCGCAGCGCGGCCTGCAGGTGCGCGCCCACGGTGGCGGCGTTCTGTAGCAGGCCGTCTTCTTCCATGATGCGGATGGTTTCCACGCCGGCACGCATGGCCAGCGGGTTGCCGCCAAAGGTGGTGCCATGGTTGCCCGGCTGCAGCACGCTGGCGGCCTTGGGGCCCGCCACCACGGCACCCACGGGCACGCCCGAGCCCAGGCCTTTGGCCAGCGGCATCACGTCGGGCAGGATGCCCGCCCACTGGTGCGCAAACCACTTGCCGGTGCGGCCCATGCCGCACTGCACCTCGTCGATCATCATCAGCCAGTCGCGCTCGTTGCACAGCTGGCGCAGTTGCTGCAGGTACTCGACGCGCATGGGGTTCACGCCGCCCTCGCCCTGGATGGTTTCGAAGAACACCGCCACCACGTTGGGGTTGCCCTCGGTGGCCTTGCGGATGGCCTCGATGTCGTTCATCGGCACGCGGATGAAGCCCTCCACCAGGGGGCCAAAGCCTGCCTGTACCTTGGGGTTGCCTGTGGCCGAAAGCGTGGCGATGGAGCGGCCATGGAAGGCCTTCTCGTACACCACCACTTCGGGCTTGTCGATGCCTTTGTCGTGGCCGTATTTGCGCGCGATCTTCAGCGCGGCCTCGTTGGCTTCCAGGCCCGAGTTGCAGAAAAACACGTTCTGCATGCCCGACAGTTCCACCAGCTTGGCCGCCAGCTGTTCCTGCAGAGGGATGTGGTAGTAGTTGGACGTGTGAATGAGCTGCGTGAGCTGGTGCTGCAGCGCGGGCACCAGCCGGGCATGGTTGTGGCCCAGGGTGTTGACGGCAATGCCGCCCAGCGCGTCAAGGTACTCCTTGCCGTTGACGTCCCACACACGGCAACCCTGGCCGCGCTGCAGCGCGATGGGCACGCGGCCGTAGGTGTTCATCACGTGGGGCGAGGCGGCCTCAATGAAAGCGGTCATGCAGGGTTCTCCAGACAGGGCAGGTAACGGGCCACAACCGGTGCGGCCCTGAAAAAGCGAGAACCGATTCTAGGGCGTGTGCCCGCCGGGGTTGGTGACGATTGCGCATCACTGCAATGCGCCGCCAGGTCGTGTGGCATGTAAGTTCAGCGTCGGTAAACTCTTATATAAGAGTTAGAATGCCGTGTTGCGACGCAACAAGCAGCGATCCTGCACCGTGTCCCTAACCCACCACTACCCGATGGTCACCCCTTCCAGCAAAGAAGTTTTCATCCAGGGCATCACGCACAGCGGAAAAACCTTCCGCCCGAGCGACTGGGCCGAGCGTTTGGCAGGGGTCATGAGCAGTTTTCGCCCCGGCGGCGCCCGCCCGGGCAGCCACCTGAGCTATTCGCCCTGGTGCATTCCCACCACGCTCAATGGCGTCAAGTGCGTGGTGGTCAACCGGGCCCTGCGCGACCACGAGCCCATGGCATGGGACTTCGTGATGAACTTTGCGCGCGACAACGAGCTGCAATTGGTCGAGGCCTGCCTGCTGCCAGACCCGCCTCCCAAGGCCTGAGTAGCGGTTTTCGTGCTCAGTAGCGCACGATCAGTGCCACGATGCCCATAAACGCGGCCACAGGGGGCTCCAATCCTGGCAGGTCGATCAGGAGTTCACGCCGGGTGGCGATGACAGAGGGTTCGCGAATGCAGCCCATCGGTTGATCGGTGGCGCTGTCGGTCAGGCTGAAGCGTTTCTTGAACCAGCGCGAGGAGGTCCCCAGTTCTGCCGGTATCGGATGCGTCATGACAATGCGCGGCAGCCGTTGCCCGGCGGTGTTGGCAAGCACATCCACTTGTGCGTGGAGGGTTTCGTCGGCGGTTTCCAGGGTGTAGCGGATATCGCTCAGGTATCCGCGGTTCAGATAAAGGTGGCGAATCCTCCATGAACGGCCCAGCAAGCTCATCCGGATGTCGCCTTTGGCAGCGTCCTTGTCCGAGTAGGCGCGCAGACGGGCGTTTTTTGCCTGTGCAAACCACGCATAGCTGAAATCTCCAAGCCGTGCCCGGTGATCGTCCAGAAACTCGAAGCTGAATCCGTTGAAGACTGATTTTTGGCGCAGGAACATTGCAGGGGCCCGGTAAGCCAGCGCAATGTACCAAGCCCATGGCACACCCGGGAAACGAAAAAACCGCCCGGAGGCGGTTTCTTCATCTGCGGACAGCGCACCCGTTACAAACGGCGGGTGGCGGGGCCACCCGGGCTGTTTGCCTGCCGAGGCAGGCGGTGAATTAAGCGGCTGCGAGTGCCAGGGCTTTCACCTTGGCAGACAGGCGGCTCTTGTCGCGAGAGGCCTTGTTCTTGTGGAAGATGCCCTTGTCGGCGACGTTGTCCACCACAGATTGCATCTTGGCGAACAGTTCGGCCGCCTTGGTCTTGTCGCCAGCCAGAACAGCCTTTTCGACGTTCTTGACAGCGGTACGGTATTTGGAGCGCAGCGAGGTGTTCGCAGCGTTGAGCTTGGTGTCCTGACGGACGCGCTTGCGGCCCGACGCCAGGCGCGGGTTCTTCTTCTTGGGCTTGGTAGATGCCATTTTGGATATTCCTTGTGTCTGAGGATGATGTCAGCAGAGCCTGCGATTATAGCCCAGGGCGGCCAGTGGCGTACAGCCACCCCGCCGCCCGGTGGCCGGGCGCAGCGCATACACTCGGCGCCGTGACCCTGCTCAAAGCCGCCTCCACCGTCTCCCTGCTGACCCTGGCCTCCCGTGTGACGGGGCTGGTGCGCGACCTGCTGATGGCATCCATCTTCGGGGCCAATGCCCTGACGGATGCCTTCAACGTCGCCTTTCGCATCCCCAACCTGTTCCGCCGCCTGTTTGCCGAGGGCGCCTTCAGCCAGGCGTTCGTGCCGGTGCTGGCTGCCTCCCGGACGCAGAACGGCGAAGAGGCCACGCAGCGGCTTATAAGCAGCGTGGCCACGGTGCTGGCCTGGGCCCTGCTGCTGACCTGCGTGCTGGGCGTGCTGGGCGCGCCGCTGCTGGTCTGGCTGCTGGCCAGCGGCCTGCGCCAGAACCCCGAGAGCTTCGACGCCGCCGTGCTGATGACGCGCTGGATGTTCCCCTACATCGGCTTCATGTCGATGGTGGCGCTGTCAGCGGGGGTGCTCAACACCTGGAAGCGCTTTGCCGTGCCGGCCGCCACCCCGGTGTTGCTGAACCTGTGCATGATTGCCGCTGCCTGGCTGGGTGCACCGCTGCTGGCCGCACGCGGCATCGAGCCCATCTTTGCCATGGCGGGCGGGGTGATGCTCGGCGGCGTACTGCAACTGGCGGTGCAGGTGCCCGCCTTGCACCGTCTGGGCTTGCTGCCACGCATCGGCGTGACCTGGGGCGCCATCCGCGCCGCCTGGAACGAACCGGGCGTGCGCCGCATTCTGGCGCTGATGGCGCCCGCCCTGCTGGGCGTGGGTGTGGCGCAGGTGTCGCTGATGATCAACACGCAGATTGCCTCGTACCTTGCGCCGGGCAGCGTGACCTGGCTCTTCTATGCCGACCGGCTGATGGAGTTCCCCACTGCGCTGCTGGGTGTGGCGCTGGGCGTGGTGCTCACGCCGCAGCTCGCGTCGGCCAAGGCAGCAGGCGATGCACAGAAGTATTCCGCCATGCTCGACTGGGGCCTGCGCATCGTGGTGCTGCTGGCCGTGCCCTGCGCCGTGGCCTTGCTTACCTTTGCCCAGCCGCTGGTGGCCACACTGTTCCACCACGGCAAGCTCACCGACGGCGACGTCGGCCAGATCGCCGTGGCGCTGGCAGGCTATGGCGCGGGGCTGCTCGGGCTGGTCGCCATCAAGGTGCTGGCGCCAGGCTACTATGCCAGCCAGGACATCCGCACGCCGGTAAAGATCGCCATTGCGGTGCTGGTCATCACGCAGTTGCTCAACGTGGCCCTGGTGCCGCTGCTGGCGCATGCCGGGCTGGCGCTGTCGATCGGGCTGGGGGCGCTGGTCAATGCGCTGTGGCTGCTTGTGGGCCTGCTGCGGCGGCGCAGCTTTGTGCCCGGGCCGGGCTGGTGGCTGTATGGCTTGCAGGTGCTGGCGGCCAGCGCGCTGATGGCGGTGTTTCTGCTCTGGGCCACAGAGCACTTCGCCTGGATACAGATGCGCGGCCAGAGCCTGCAGCGCGTCGGCCTGCTGGCGCTGGTGGTGCTGGGCGCTGCCGCGATCTATTTCGGGGCCCTGTGGGTCGGTGGACTGAAGCTGCGGGCCATGCTGCGGCGCTGACACCAAGATCGTCTCGACGTTCCAAGGCCATGACGCTGCATTTCACCGTGCCGACCCCGCTGGAATACTTTGCCGCCCTGGTGCAGAGTGATGACGGCTTTCCGTTGCTGGAAGCGGCGGCCAGCATCGCCCAGGACGAGTACCCCGGCTGCGATGTGCAGCAGCTGCTGGGCGAGATGGACCACCTGCTCGCGCGCCTGCAGCGGCGGCTGGGGCCCGATACCCCGGCCCTGGAGCGCCTGCGCGTGCTCAACCAGTTTTTCTTTGCCGACCTGGGTTTTGGTGGCAACGTCAACAACTACTACGACCCCGAAAACAGCTACCTCCATGCCGTGCTGCACACGCGCCGCGGCATCCCCATCAGCCTGGGTGTGCTCTGGCTGGAGCTGGCCCAGGGCGTGGGCCTGCAGGTGCGCGGGGTGGCGTTTCCGGGGCATTTCATGGTCAAGGCGTTGCTGCCCGGGGGCCAGGTGCTGATGGATCCGTTCACCGGGCAGTCGCTCTCGCGCGAAGAACTGTCCGAGCGCCTGATGCCTTTCCGGCGTGGCGCGGAGTCGCAGGGGCTGGACGATGTGCCGCTGGGCCTGTACCTGCAGGCCGCGCAGCCCCGCGAGATCATTGCGCGCATGCTGCGCAACCTCAAGGAGGTGCACCAAGCCAGCCAGGATTGGCCCCGCCTGATTGCGGTGCAGGACCGCCTCATCGTGCTGTTGCCCGAGGCCTGGGTCGAGTGGCGCGACCGGGGCCTGGCCCACGCCGAATGCGGCCATATCGTGCAGGCGGTGAAGGACCTGGAGACGTATCTGGCGCGTGCCGACGACGGGCTGGATCTCGATACCATCGCCGAGCGGGTCAATGCCCTGCGCCGCGCGCTCTGAACGGTGCGCCTGAAATGAAAAAAGCGCTTGCCTGGCAAGCGCTTTTTGCGACGGATTCAATAGCGTTGTGTCAGGCCCCGGAGGCTTTGACGCACAGCACCGGGCACGACACCGTCATCAGCAGTTCCTGTGCCACGCTGCCCAGCAGCAGCTTGCCCACGGCGGTCCGCTTGCGCAGGCCGATCACGAGAACGGAGATGTCGCGCGACTCGACCAGTTCGTTGATTTCGTCCACGGCGCTCTTGCCCCGTACAAACTGCTTGAATTCGGCGGTGATGCCCTGCGCTTCCAGCAGGGCTTCGACCTGCTCCACCTCGTACCCGGCCGCCAGCGATGCGTCTTCCTGCTGGCCTCCCGGGCCGGCGTTCACCACCAGCAGTGGCTCCTGGCGGCGCTTGGCGATTTCAATGCCCTTGTCCAGTGCGGCCCGGCCTTCGGGGCGGGGCACGTATGCGACGAGGATGGTCATGTGCGGGGTCTCCTAGGTTGGTATGTCAATGGGTGCGGGCACGCATGGCTTGTGACGGCATGCCTGACCGCTGCTGCCCCCGTCGGGCAGCGCTCGGAGATGGTAACGCATGGCATGGGGTTTTTGCTGCGCGTAGGTAGTGGCACGCATGCACCGGGTCGCGCGCTCGGCGACCCCTTGGCGCAGCGCACGGCAACCGCCGGACGGGGCTTGCATGAATCATGGTTCAGTCGCGCCTGGAGGCCCATGAATAAAGCGGCATAAGCTATCAAAAATAGAGCGAAAGACGCGATGGCCCGTAAGCTGTTAAGGTGACAAGGGTTTTCCCTGATGGAGCCCACGCCACCCATGTCCCGTCGCTCGCCGCTGTTTTCCCTGTCCGCCTTGACACGTGCCTACCGGCGCAACCTCAAGGCCTTTGCGCGGGTGAACAAACCTGTGCGTGCCAAGGCGGTGGCGGTGTCCCGTGCCCTGCCCAAAGCGACGCCCGTGGCCCGGACGCCGCGCAAGCCGCCGCCTGCCAGCGGAGAGTGGATTGCCGGCATTGCTCCCGGCCCTGCGGGTGCGCGCCGGTTTCACCTGTATGTTCCGCCGGGGCTGGTGCTGCGCTCGGGCGAGAAGCTGCCCCTGCTGGTGATGCTGCACGGCTGTGGTCAGACCGGGCGTGACCTGGCGGCCAGCTCGCGCATGAACCGCCTGGCGGCGCGCCATCGTTTTCTGGTGCTCTACCCCGAGCAGGAGCGCATCGCCAATGCCCACGGCTGCTGGAACTGGTTTGATCGCCGCAGCGGCAAGGCCGACGCCGAGGCGGCGACACTGCTGGCGGCGATCGACCTGGTGGCCCGACGCCACCCCGTGGATACGGCCCGTGTGGCGGTGGCCGGCCTGTCGGCCGGTGCCAGCATGGCGGCGCTGATGGCGGCGCGCTACCCCGACCGGTTCTGTGCCGTGGCCATGCATTCGGGCGTGGCGCCCGGTTCGGCTGAATCCGCAGCCACCGCCATGGCGGCCATGCACGGGCGGCGCGAGGCGCACCTGCCCGATCCGCCCCGGGCGCTGGCCGCCGAAGGGGGGGGCGTTGCGCGGCTGCCCCCGTTGCTGATCCTGCATGGCGACGCAGACCCCGTGGTCTCGGTGCGCAACGCGGCGGCCACGGCGGTGCTGTGGGCGCAGCCCCTGGGCGCACGGGCCGGCCCGGTGCGCACCTTGCAGCGGGGCAAGCGCCATGCGGTGCGGGTGACCGAGTTCAAGGCGCGCGGCCGTGCGCAGGTCACGCTGCGAGAAATCGTGGGTCTGGGCCATGCCTGGAGCGGCGGTGCGCCGGGCATGCATTACAGCGACCCCGCAGGGCCTGATGCGTCGGCACTGGTCTGGGCATTTGTCGCGCGCCAGTTCAGAAAAATCTAGTCATATTAGCTTTCTGCGCTTGTGCAGAAAGCGCGAGCAGCTATTGTTTTTGTAGTTTTTTCTTGCTGCGCACCCGGCGGATTCCCGCCGAATGACCGCTATACCAGCCGCGCTGCCACCAGTTCTTTCTTCAGGTAGGCATAACACAGGGGGGCGGCGACCAGCCCCGCCGGGCCGAACACCGCCTCGGCCACAAACATCACGCTGAGCAGCTCCCACACGCCCATCTGCGTGCGACGCCCCACCACCTTGGCGTTGATGACGTATTCGGCCTTGTGGATCAGGATCAGGAAGCCCAGGCAGGCGGCGGCGGCCAGCGGCGACACCGACAGCCCCACGATGGTGATGACCACGTTGCACACCAGGTTGCCCACGATGGGCACCAGCCCGGCCACGAACGTGAAGGTGATGAGCACCGGCGTGTAAGGCAGCTGCAGGCCCCAGTAGGGCAGCACGAACAACAGAAACAGCGCGGTGAGCAGGGTGTTGAACGCCGCGATCCAGAACTGCGCTGCCACGATCTGGCGGAACGCCTCGCCAAACAGCGTGATGCGCTGCGCCAGCGCCACCGCCAGCGGGCCCTGGGCGGGTGCCGCCTTGCGCACGGCGGCCAGCGCGCCAATGATCAGGCCCACGTAGGCAAACAGCAGCCCGGCCAGCCAGGCGCGCCCGGCCAGGGCCAGAGCGCCCGCCTTGGCGCCCAGGTAATTGGCAATGGTGCGCTGGATTTCGGCCGCCCCCTCTGGCAACTGCAGCGGAAAGTCGGCCGGAAGCTTGAGGCGCAGCTCCCGTACGGTGACGGCCATGTACTCCAGCAGCTCCCGGTATTGCTGCGGGGCCTCGACGACATAGCCGCGCGAATGCGTCAGGCCCAGTGCCAGCAGGCCCAGTGGCAACAGCATCACCAGTGCGGCGGCGGCCACCTGGGCCTCCCTCGGTGCCACGGGCGGCGTTGGGCCGCGCCGCAGGCGGGTCAGCCAGCCGGTGAAGGCCCGGGTGAGCAGAAAGCCCAGGCACACGCACAGCAGACCGGGCAGCAGGCCGCGCCACATCACCAGCAGCAGCACCCCTGCCATCAGCAGATAGCTGGCCACTAGCACGCCACGTGTGGCAGGCGCGTGCAGCAAGTTTCGGGACTGGTCAGCCACGGTGCTGCGTGTCACCCGTGCCTGAGACCAGCGCGGCCGAGGCCAGCGGACGCCGCGCAAGGGCCGCCCCGCCGCGCTGGCGTCGTCCCCCGGCCCGCAGCGCTATGTGCTGCGAGAGCGGGGGGAAGCCGCGAAGCGGCTCAGGAGGGTGTTCCTTCACGTCAGGCCACCACCACGGCAGCGCCTTCGCCGCGTGGCGCAATGGCGCCAATGGTGTAGACCTGTTCGCCGGCCGCGCGCAGCGTGGCGGCGGTGGCTTCTGCCTGGGCCGCATCCACCACCACGACCATGCCGATGCCGTTGTTGAAGGTGCGGTTCATTTCGATGTCGTCAATGCCGGCCGTTTTCTGCAGCCAGGCGAACAGCTCGGTCTGGGGCCAGCTGCCCTTCTTCAGATGCGCTGCCGTGCCTTCGGGCAGCACGCGCGGAATGTTCTCCAGCAGGCCGCCGCCGGTGATGTGGGCCAGGGCCTTAATCGGATGGGCGGCCAGCGCGGCCAGCACGTTCTTCACGTACAGGCGGGTGGGCTCCATGACGGCTTGCTTGAATGGCTTGCCGTCCAGTGTGGCGGGCAGGTTGCCGGCAGCGCGGTCGATGCACTTGCGCACCAGCGAGAAGCCATTGGAGTGCACGCCGCTCGACGCCAGGCCCAGCACCACGTCACCGGGCTGCACATCCTTGCCGGTCAGGATCTTGGATTTTTCGACCGCACCCACGGCAAAGCCGGCCAGGTCGTATTCGCCCGCCGGGTACATGCCGGGCATCTCGGCCGTCTCGCCACCGATCAGCGCACAGCCCGACAGCTCGCAGCCCCTGGCGATGCCGCCCACCACGGCGGCGGCGGTGTCCACATCGAGCTTGCCGCAGGCGAAGTAGTCCAGGAAGAACAGCGGCTCGGCGCCCTGCACCAGCACGTCGTTGACGCTCATGGCCACGAGGTCGATGCCCACGGTGTCGTGCATGTTCCACTCGAAGGCCAGCTTGAGCTTGGTGCCCACGCCGTCGGTGCCGGAGACCAGCACCGGCTCCTGGTAGCGCTTGGGCACCTCGAACAGCGCGCCGAAGCCGCCAATACCGGCGAGCACGCCTTCGCGCATCGTTTTTTTGGCCAGGGGCTTGATGCGTTCGACCAGGGCGTCACCCGCGTCGATGTCAACGCCGGCATCCTTGTAGGACAGGGGAGTGGAGGAGGGGGCAGAGGTGCTCATGGATGGTGTCGTGCTGGTGGGCCCCCACATGGGGCTCGAATCCGGGGATTTTAAGGGGCAGGCACCGGCGGGGCGCTTTGGAGCGTGTTCTTACCCCGGGCGCGGCGTCAGGATGCCGCGCGCCGCCAGCAGCAGCACGCCGCCCAGCGCCAGGCTCGCCAGCACCAAGCCCGCGCCAAAGGTGGCCGCGGCGCCCAGGCGGTCCCACAGCAGGCCCGCCAGTGCGCTGGCCGCCAGCAGCGAGACGCCGCACACCAGGTTGAACATGCCGTAGGCGGTGCCGCGCAGGTCGGCCGGGGCGGTGTCGGCCACCATGGTGGCCAGCAGTCCCTGGGTGGCCGCCATGTGCAGCCCCCACAGTGCCACGCCCAGCCAGGCGATGGCGCCGCGATCGCTCCAGGCCAGCAGTGCATCGGCCGCGATCAGCGCCACCAGCCCCCAGGCCAGCAGGGTGCTGTGGCGCATGCGGTCCGACAGCCTGCCCAGCGGGTAGGCGCCCAGGGCAAAAACCAGGTTCATTGCCACCAGCACCAGTGGCGTCAGGGCCAGCGGCAGGCCGCCCTGCTGCAGGCGCAGCACCAGAAAGGCCTCGCTGAAACGCGCCAGGGTGAAGACGGCGCCCAGCGCCACCACGCTCCAGTAGGCGGGCGAAAGTCGACGCAGGTTGTCCCGGCGGATGGGGTTGGTGCGCGGCGTGCCGGCGGGGCGCTCCGGCTCTTTCACGCCCCACACCAGCAAGGCCACGCAGAGCGCGGCAGGCACCACGGCCACCCAGAACACCGCACGGAAGTCATTGGCCCACAGCAGCATCAGCAGCATGGCCAGCACCGGCCCGAGAAAGGCCCCCACGGTGTCGAGCGACTGGCGCAGCCCGAAGGCCGCCCCCCGCATGTCGGGCGGCGCGATGTCGGCCACCAGGGCATCGCGCGGGGCGCCCCGGATGCCCTTGCCCACGCGGTCGATCAGGCGGGCTGCCACCACCATGCCCATGGTGGTGGCCAGCGCAAACAGGGGCTTGGAGAGTGCGCCCAGGCCATAGCCCATGATGGCCAGGGGCTTGCGGCGCCCCCACCAGTCGCTCAGGGCGCCAGCAAATACCTTCACGATGAGGGCCGTGGATTCGGCGGCGCCTTCGATCAGCCCCACGGTGAGCATGCTGGCACCCAGCACGGTGACCATGAACACCGGCAGCAGGCTGTGGATGAGTTCGGACGAAACGTCCATCAGCAGGCTCACCAGGCCCAGTGCCCAGATGCTGGCCGGAAGTCGTCGGGACGTTGCAGGGGCAGGAGACATGGCAAAGGCAGTGCAGGGGACGCCGATGGGCTTGCAGGCAGACTAAAATCCGCTGCATTGTCACCCCAATGCGCGCGGGCCAGCCCCAAAGCGCCCATCGCAAGCCACGGGCCGCCGCCGCGGTCGCTCGCCGGTAGGGGCCCCTCCATTCATCTGAGATGCTGCCGATTTTCTGCCCGCGTACCGCTGCCGCTCCGATTGCCCAAGGGCTCCCCCTGTGGCCTGGATGCCGCGCATGAAACAACTGGCCCTGGACATCGGCCTGGCTACCGGGCCCACGCTGGCCAATTTCTTTGCCGGCCCGAACGAGGCGGCCCTGCAGCACCTGCGCCTGTGGGCCGGCGCGGGCAGCAGTCAGGCCACACGTTCGCCTGTGCCCACCTACCTGTGGGGTGAGGCGGGCAGTGGCAAATCGCACCTGCTCAAGGCCGTGGGCGCCGCGCTGCGCGAGCAGGGGGGCAGTGTGGGCTGGCTCGATGCGGGCACGCACGAACCCCCGGAGTTCGACGAAGGCTGGTCCGCCGTGCTGCTCGACGACGTGCACCTGTACTCCAGCGCCCAGCAGGCGGTGGCTTTCAACTGGTTCGTCAATGCCATCAGCCCGGGCAGCGGTTCGCAGCGCTGGGTGCTGGCCGCAGGCAGCCTGCCCCCGGCGGATCTGCCGCTGCGCGACGACCTGCGCAGCCGCCTGGGCTGGGGCCATGTGTTTCAGCTCCAGCCGCTGGACGAAACCGCGCGCCGCGCCGTGCTGCGCCAGGAGGCCGATGCACGCGGCATCTTCCTGGGCGACGAGGTGATGGATTACATGCTCAGCCGCTTCTCACGCGACCTGGGCAATCTCATGCATCTGCTGGACCAGCTGGACCAATATGCCCTACGCACCCAGCGCGCGATCACCATTCCGTTGCTCAAGGCCATGCTGGAGGCTGAATGAGCACCCCCCTGTGTCGCCTTCGGCGCCTTCCCCCCTCTCTTGAATCGCTGCGCGATTCGAGAGAGGGGACGCTCCCGGCGCGGCGGGGCGGCCCTTGCGCGGTAGCGCTGGCCTGGGCTGCGCCAGTGGCTGTCGTTGCTGGCCTCTCCACACCAAGAATGAATGACTGATACCCAGATCCATCGCCCGCGGCTGACCCTGTTCGACCTGGACCACACCCTGCTGCCGCTCGACTCCGACTACGAGTGGGGTGAGTTCACCATCCGCATTGGCTGGAACGACCCGGTCGAGTTCGCGCGACGCAACGCCGAGTTCTATGCCCATTACCAGGCCGGCACGCTCGATGTGCACGACTATGTGCGCTTCGCCATCGACGCCGTGCGCCAGCGCGGCCCCGAGACAGCGGCGCAGGCCCATGCGCAGTTCATGCGCGAGGTGATCCTTCCCGCCATCCGGCCCGAGGCACTGCAACTGGTGCGCCAGCACCAGCAGGCGGGCGACACCGTGCTCATCGTCACGGCCACCAACGAATTCGTCACCCGCCCCATCGCCCAGGCGCTGGGCGTGCCCGAGTTGCTGGCCATGCAGCTGGCACGCGACGAATCGGGCTGGTACACCGGCGAAATTGCGGGCACTCCCACCATGCGCGAGGGCAAGGTGCTGCGCATGGAACAATGGCTGGCCGAGCGGCAGCTCGCCTGGGGCGACGTGGAGAGCACGTTCTACAGCGACTCCATGAACGACGTGCCGCTGCTCGAAAAAGTCGACCACCCTGTCGCCACCAACCCCGATGCCCGCTTGCGCGCCCTTGCGCAGGAACGCGGCTGGCGCATACTCGACCTGTTCACTCCACACCCATGATCAAGAAGTTCATCGACAAACTGCTGGGCAAATCCACGCCCGGCACCTCGCGCGGCAAGCCGCATTTCGGCAAGCGCGAGGAGGTGCCCGCCTCGGTGCACGGCATCAACCCCGAGCTGGTGGATCGCCGCGCGGTGGACGTGGTGCACACGCTCAAGCAGGCCGGTTTCGAGGCCTACATCGTCGGCGGCGCCGTGCGCGACCTGCTGCTGGGCCTGCGCCCCAAAGACTTCGATGTGGCCACCAACGCCACGCCCGAGCAAGTCAAGGGCCTGTTCCGCCGCGCCTTCATCATCGGCAAGCGCTTTCGCATCGTGCACGTGGTGCACGGGCGCGGGCGCGAGCACGAGGTGATCGAGGTTTCCACCTTCCGTGCCTACATGGACAACGCCGCCGCCGGCCAGGTGAGCGGTAACGAAAAAACCAGCAAGCACCAGCTCGCCGGCATGCAGCATGCCGTGGATGCCTCGGGTCGGGTGCTGCGCGACAACGTCTGGGGCCCGCAGGACGAAGATGCCACGCGGCGCGACTTCACCGTCAACGCCATGTACTACGACCCCGAGCGCCAGATCGTGGTGGACTACCACAAGGGCATACAGGACGCAAAAAAGAAGACGCTGCGCATGATCGGCGACCCGGCCACGCGCTACCGCGAAGACCCGGTGCGCATCATCCGTGCCGTGCGTTTTGCTGCCAAGCTCAGCCAGCTCGGCTTCACGCTTGAATCCAAGACCGCCGCGCCCCTGGTGCAGTCGCAGCAGCTTCTGCAGGAGGTGCCGCAAAGCCGCATGTTCGACGAGATGCTCAAGCTCCTGCAGACGGGGCATGCCATCGCCACCATCGAGCAGCTTAAAAAGCTGGGAATGGCCAGCGGCATCTACCCGCTGCTGGACGTGGTGGTCGAGCGCGCCGAAACGCCCTTCGTGCGCGCCGCCCTCACCGACACCGACCGCCGCGTGGGCGAAGGCAAGCCTGTGGCGCCGAGCTTCCTGCTCGCCTGCGTGCTGTGGGAAGACGTGCGCAAGGGCTGGCAGGATCGCCTGGACCGCCGCGAGCACCCGTTCCCCGCGCTGCAGGACGCCATCGACGACGTGTTCAACCAGCGCATCGGCGACGTGTCGGGCCGGGGCAAGCTGGCCGCCGACATGCGCGAAATCTGGGTCATGCAGCCGCGCTTTGAAAAGCGCGCGGGCCGTGTACCCGAAAGCATGGTGGCGCAATTGCGCTTCCGCGCCGGGTTCGACTTCATGCGCCTGCGCGCCGATGTGGGCGAGGTGGAGGAATCCCTGGCCGACTGGTGGCAGCAGTTCAGCACGGCCGACGAGGCCGAGCGCGAGGATCTGATGGAACAGGCGCGCGAGGAACAGAAGGCCCGCACCCGCGCGGCCCAGCCTGTGGTGCGGCGCGTGCCGCGTGCCGCTCCGGCCGACCCGCGCGGCATCACGCCCGAGGCGGACGATGGCGCGCCGCCCGCTGGCGAAGAGTTCTCCGAAGGCGGCGCGCCCAAGAAGCGTCGCCGTCGCCGCCGCAAGCCCGGTGGCGGCGCGGGTGGCGGTGCATCGGCCGCGGAATAAAGCCATGCAGGCCTCTTGGGCCGACGACCCCACCCTCGCCTGGATCGGCCTGGGCGCCAACCTGGGCGAGCGCGACGCCGCGCTGCGCCAGGCGGTACGCGCCATCGCGGCGCTGCCGGGCACGCAGATGCGGCGCGTCTCGTCGCTGTACCGCAGTGCGCCGGTGGATGCGGGCGGGCCCGATTACCTCAACGCAGTGCTGGAGATCGCCACCCGGCTCGACGCCCACGCGCTGCTGGCGGCGCTGCAGGACATCGAACACAGCGCCGGGCGCGAGCGCCCCTACCGCAACGCACCACGCACGCTGGACCTCGACATCCTGCTCTATGGCGAGCAGTGCATCACGACGCTGGCGCTGACCGTGCCGCACCCGCGCATGCACGAGCGCGCCTTCGTGCTCCAGCCGCTGGCCGAACTGGCGCCCGAGCGCGTGCCACCCGAGGCCCTGCGGGCGGTGGCCGGACAGGCCATTGAACGCTGCCAGGATGGTGGCTGGCTTGCCGGTTAAATGCTATTGAATAAATAGCTTATTGCGCATGCTGGACGGGCGCTGAAGGCTGATTTTTTATCAGTTCCTCAGCACCGGGTGAAGCGCCTGCATTGCCCGCAAGGGGTCGCCGATCAATCCACGGTCGCGCCCGAAGCCTTCACCACGGATTCGTATTTGGCACGCTCGGTCTTCATCAGTGCCTCGAACTGTTCGGGCGTGGTCGGCACGGGCTCGGCCAGCAGGGTGGCGAAGCGGGTCTGGGTCTCGGGGGCGTTCAGTGCTGCCACGAAGGCCTTGTTGAGCTTGGCGATCACGTCTTTGGGCGTGCCGGCGGGTGCTACCAGGCCCCACCAGGTGTCGATGGCAAAGCCCTTGATCGTGTCGGACAGCGGCGGCACGCCGGGCAGCGCGGGGCTGGCCTGTGCCGTGGTCACGGCCAGGGCGCGCAGCTTGCCGCTCTTGATGTTGGGCGCGGCGGCGGCCAGGTTGTCGATGTTGAAGTCCACCTCGCCCGCCAGCAGCGCCAGCTGTGCGGGGTTGGCGCCCCGGTAGGGGATGTGCAGCGCGTAGATGCCGGCGCGCTGCTTGAACATTTCGCCCGCCAGGTGGCCTGCGCTGCCATTGCCGCCGCTGCCGTAGTTGAGTTTGGCGGGGTTGGCCTTGGCGTAGGCGATGAGGTCGGCCACGGTCTTGATTTTCAGGCGATCGGCTTTTTCGGCGTTCATCACCAGCACGTTGGGCACGCGCACCATCTGCGTGATGGCGGCGAAGTCCTTGCCCGCGTCGTAGGGCATGCGCTTGTAGAGCCAGGGGTTGACGGCGTGGGTGGCTGTTGCGGCCAGGCCGATGGTCAGGCCATCGGGCGCGGCCTTGGCGACAAAGTCGGCGCCAATGTTGCCGCCCGCGCCGGGCTTGTTGTCCACCACCACCGTTCCCAGCGTGTCGCGCACGCGCTCGGCCAGTGCGCGCGCCGTAACGTCCAGCGGGCCGCCCGGGGCGTAGGGAACGACCAGCCTGATGGGTTTGGCGTCCTGTGCCATCGCCAGGGGGGAAGACAGCGCCGCAACGGCAGCGGCGCACGAGATGAGAAGGTGTCGGCGGTTCATCGTTGGATTGTGTAGAAAAAAGCAGGAGCGTGTACGCCGAGGGCTTTCAGCGTGGGTGCTTGTCCGCCTCGGAGGTGAAGGCGTCGGCGTAGAACTCCTCGGGCGGCAGGCCGCGCTGCGCAGTGTAGGCGGCGCGCGCCGAGTCCACCACGATGGGCGCGCCGCAGGCATAGACCTGGTGGCCCGAGAGGTCGGCGAAGTCGTCGAGCACAGCCTGGTGCACGAAGCCGGTGCGGCCAGTCCAGGCGTCCTCGGGCAGCGCGTCCGACACCACGGGCACGTAGCGCAGCCAGGGCAGCGCGGCGGCCTGCTCGCGCACCCAGGCGTCCATGTACAGGTCGCCCGGTCGGCGGCCGCCCCAGTACAGCGTGGTGGGGCGGCTGATGCCTTTGTGGCGCATGTGCTCGATCAATGCCTTCACCGGCGCGAAGCCCGTGCCCGAGGCCAGCAGCACGACGGGTTTGTCGGAATCCTCCCGCAGGAAAAAGCTGCCGAACGGGCCTTCGACGCGCAGGATTTCCTTCTCGATCATGGTGGCGAACACATGGTCGGTGAAGCGCCCGCCCGGCATGTGGCGGATGTGCAGCTCCACGCCCGGCGCGCCTTCCTGAGTGTGCGGCGCGTTGGCCATGGAGTAGGCGCGGCGCGCGCCGTCGCGCAGGATGAACTCGATGTACTGCCCGGCGTGGTAGCGGAAGGTGTCGGCGGCCGGCAGCTGCAGACGCACCCGCATCACGTCGTGCGACACCTTCTCCAGGGCGGCCACGCGCACCGGCAGCTTCTTCACCGGGTAGGCGCTTTCGTCGGTGACCTGGCGCGATTCCAGCACCACCGGGGTCTGCGCCACACCGCAGCAGGTCAGCACCCAGCCGGCGGCCTCTTCCTCGGGGCTCAGGGCCTTGGCCTGGTGCTCGCCGTGCACCACGGTGCCCTCGATCATCCGGCACTTGCAGGAGCCGCAGGCGCCGTCCTTGCAGCCGTAGGGCAGGCCCACGCCGGCGCGGATGGCGGCGCCCAGGATGGTTTCGCCGGGCTGCGCCTCGAAGCTGCGGCCGCTGGGCTGCACGGTGATCGGGTGGGCGGGGGAAGTCGGCACGGGGCGGGTCATGCTTTGGGTATCCTCGGGAGATCAAACACTGCGAATGGCCCCAATTTTGCCCTCAGATTCCGATCGCTCCCTGAGCCGCAAGCCTTCTCACCCCTGCAGCCCAACGGTCCCCGAGGGCAGCGGGCAAAGCCAACCCACTTCCGCAACGCCATGAGTTCCGTGTCCCCTTCCTGCGCCCTGGGCGCACTGCCGTCGCGCTTTCGCCGCCAGCGCATCCTGATCGTCGGTTGTGGCGACGTGGGCCAGCGCGTGGCGCGCGCGCTGCAAGGTCCACGCGTGCGCGTGCTGGCCCTCACCTCCAGCGCCGACCGCGTGGCGTCGCTGCGCGCTCTCGGCATCACGCCCCTGCTGGGCAACCTGGACCGCGCCGCCAGCCTGCGCCGCCTTTCGGGCCTGGCCACGCGCGTGCTGCACCTGGCGCCACCACCGGGCCAGGGCGCTGGCGGCGACGACTGGTGGCGCGACCCGCGCACCGTGGCGCTGGCGCGCGCACTGCGTCTGCGCAGCCTGCCCGATGCGCTGGTCTATGCCTCCACCAGCGGTGTGTATGGCGACTGCGGCGGCGCCTGGGTGACCGAGGCGCGTCCCGTGGCCCCCGGCACGCCGCGCGCGCAGCGCCGCGTGGATGCCGAGCGCGCCATGCGCCACCTGGGGCGTGCAGGCGTGCGCACGAGCATCCTGCGTGTACCGGGCATTTACGCGCCTGACCGCGAGGGCGGCACGCCCGAGGGCCGCCTGCGCAAAGGCACTCCGGTACTGGTGGCCGAGGACGACGTGTACACCAACCACATCCACGCCGACGATCTGGCACGTGCCTGCGTGGCCGCGCTGTGGCGCGGTGCGGCGCAGCGCGTCTACCACGCCTGCGACGACACCGACATGAAGATGGGCGACTACGTTGACCTGGCGGCCGACCTCTATGGCCTGCCGCGCCCGCCGCGCCTGCCACGCAGCACGGCGCAGGCCGAACTGCCGCTCACGCTGCTGAGTTTCATGGGCGAGTCGCGCCGCCTGGACAACACGCGCCTGCGGCGCGAACTGCGCCTGCGCCTGCGCTACCCGACGGTGGCGCAGGGGCTGCGTTCCTGATCAGCACGGTGCGCGTCCGCCGGCCGAGCGGCAAGTGCCATCGGGCCCGGGCAGGCGGCCTGGTCCGGCACGCGGGTAGGCCTTGCCCTGAGAGTCGAAACAGGTGAAATCGGTGCAATGCGTGAGGCGGGGGCGAAGGGGCTGCGGGATGTACTCCGGGCGGGTGTGGGGCACCACCACGATGGGTGGGCGCTGGAGGGCGCGGGCCCTCTCCATCTCGGCATAGCCCTCGGGGCCCAGGCAGTCCATATCCATCTGGCGCTGCGCGGCGTCGAGCCCCGGATGGTGCACCAGCGGCTCACGGGCCTGTGCTTCGTTCAAGGTCTGCCACTGGCGGCGTGAACGCTGGCATTCGGGCGTACTCGCGTAGTCGGGGCGGGGCGGTGGGCTGGTGGTCTGTTCGCGTCGGCGCAGTGCCTCTCGCTCGGCCTGCAGGCGCGTGGCCGCAGCTTCCTGCTCCAGGCGCTGCTGCTTGTGCTCCAGGGCCTGCGCAGCCTGGGCGCGCTCCTGGCGGATTTCTTCAGCGCTCTTGCGCGGCTCCACCTCGCGCGCCATGGCTCCGCTGCTGCAGGCCCCGTCGGTGTAAGTCACCTGGCCGGTGCGCGCGTCCGTGCAGCGCACCACCTGCGCCTGCGCTTGCGCGCAAAGCAACACGGCGGCGCAGAGCGCAAGGGGACGCACGAACCGGGCGGGCATGAAGGGGGGCCTGGGGTCAGGGCAGGTCTTCCGACTTGGGCAGCCATTGACCCGTGCTCGGGTTGTAGCGGTCGTAGTCGCGGCGCGGGCCACCGTCGGGCGCGGTGCGGTTTCTGCGCTCGCGCTCGGCCTGCAGGCGCCGTGCTTCTTCGCGTTCGCGCATCTCGCGCACGCCCGCATCTCGGTCGCGCCGGGCGTTTTGCTCGCGCAGTTCGCGTTCGCGACGGGCGTTCAAATCGCGCTCGCGCTCGCGTTCCACGCGGGTGCGGTCGTGCTCTCTCTGCCAGCGGTCGCGGTCACGCTCGTAAATGCGGTTTTCGCGCTCCCAGCGCTCACGGTCGGTGTGCCGCCATTGCGCGGGGGGCGGTGCCACCGGATAGACAGGGTAGGCGCCAGGCGGGTACATGACGCCCGACTCGTATCCTCGGTAGTAGGGCGGGGGGTCGTTGTAATACGGGTCGCCCGTAGAGACACAGCCCGTGGCCAGCAAGGCCACGGCACCCAGTGCCAGAGTGCGTGTGAGAAAGTGTGGGGTCATGGGGTTACCTGCGGTGGGAGTGGAAAAAACCACCTTGGCTATATGACGCGGTGGCGGCGGGTTGGGTTGACCGGGACGGGTGTGACCGACTCGGCTTTACCCGGGAGTCACGGATGTTGCAGCATGTGTCGTCCGATCCGGTTGGTTTTGCAACCATTTTGTCCATTTTGGTGAGTCCTGTGTCTGCACAATGGCCTTTTTTCTCGCACGCGCGACCCAGGAGACACTGAAATGACCGCATCTGCTGCCCAAGACTGGAATATCGCCCCCCTGGCCGGCTTCTCGCAGGTCAGGGGCCGCCAGGACGCCACCCTGTGTGACGCACCCATCCACCGCTTCCTGCTGGATACCGTGCAGCGTTTTGCCGACCGGCCCGCTGTGGTGTTCCGCGAGCAGGGCGTGCGCTGGACCTGGGCGCAGTTCCAGGCCGAGGTGGATGCGCTGGCAGCGGGCTTCATCGCGCTGGGCCTGCGCGTGGGCGACCGCGTGGGCATCTGGTCGCCCAACCGTGTCGAGTGGCTGGTGACACAGTTCGCGACGGCGCGCGTGGGGCTGGTGCTGGTCAACATCAATCCGGCCTACCGCATCGCCGAGCTGGAATACGCGCTCAACCTCTCGGGCTGCCGCGCCCTGGTCACGGCCGAGCAGCTCAAGACCTCGAAATACCTGGAGATGCTGCAGCGCCTGGCGCCCGAGCTGGCTACCTGCGCGCCCGGTGCGCTCAAGGCTGCGCGCATGCCGGCGCTGGAGATGGTGATCCGCCTGGGCGCCGAGCACACGCCCGGCATGCTCAACTACGCCGATGTGCTGGCCAGCGGCCGCGCCCGCGTGGACCGTGCTGCGCTGGATGCCCTGGGCGCCGGCCTGTCGTGCCACGACGCCATCAACATCCAGTTCACCAGCGGCACCACGGGCAACCCCAAGGGCGCCACGCTGACGCACCACAACGTGGTGAACAACGCGCGCTTCATTGCGCAGGCCATGGACTTCACCGAGGCCGACAGCCTGTGCATCCCCGTGCCGCTGTACCACTGCTTCGGCATGGTGCTGGCGGTGCTGGCCTGCGTGTCCACGGGCGCCACCATGGTGTTCCCGGGCGAATCGTTCGAGCCCGTGGCCACGCTGCAGGCCGTGAGCGAGGAGCGCTGCACCGCGCTGCACGGCGTGCCCACCATGTTCATTGCCGAGCTGGACCACCCGCGCTTTGCCGAGTTCGACCTCTCGCGCCTGCGCACCGGCATCATGGCCGGCTCGCCGTGCCCCATCGAGACCATGAAGCGCGTGATCGCCGAGATGCACCTCTCCCAGATCACCATCGCCTACGGCATGACGGAAACCTCGCCGGTGTCGTTTCAAAGCTCCACCACAGACCCCCTGGAGCGCCGCGTCTCCACTGTGGGCCGCATCCAGCCGATGCTGGAGGCCAAGGTGGTCGATGCCGACGGCAAGGTGGTACCCGTGGGCGAGAAGGGCGAACTGCTGGTGCGCGGTTACTCCGTGATGCAGGGCTACTGGGGTGACGCCGAGCGCACGCGCGAGGCCGTGCGGGACGGCTGGATGCACACCGGCGACCTCGCCACCATCGACGCCGAGGGCTACTGCAACATCGTCGGCCGCGCCAAGGACATGCTGATCCGCGGCGGCGAGAACGTGTACCCGCGCGAGATCGAGGAGTTTTTGTTCCGCCACCCCAAGGTGCAGTCGGTGCAGGTGTTCGGCGTGCCCGACACCCGCTACGGCGAAGAGATCTGCGCCTGGATCGTTCCCAAGCCCGGCCAGAGCTGCACCGAGGATGAGATCCGCGACTTCTGCCGCGACCAGATTGCCCACTACAAGGTGCCGCGCTACATCCGCTTCGTCGAGGATATGCCCATGACCATCACCGGCAAGGTGCAGAAATTCGTCATGCGCGAGAAGATGATGGCCGAGCTGGGCCTGCAGGAAGCCAAGACCGCCTGACCGTCGGCAGGTGCGGGGCTACCGGGCGCGCAGCCCCTGCACTAGCGCGCCCAGGGCTATGCCGCCCAGCGCCCACAGCAAGGTCCAGTTGCCCGTGCCCAGCCCGGCGATGGCGGGCCCCGGGCATACGCCGCACAGCCCCCAGCCCACGCCGAACAGCGCAGCGCCCACGGCGGTGTCACGGTTCCAGGCGCTGGGGTGGGCGTGAAAGCTGCCTCCCAGCAGCGGACGCGTCAGCAGGCGCGGCGCCAGCTTGTAGGCCAGCAGCGTCACCCCCACGGCGCCGCCCATCACCAGCATCAGGCCAAAGTCCTGAAAGCGCAGAAAGCTGAGCACGACCTCGGGCTGCACCATGGTGGATATCGCCAGGCCAAAGCCGAACAAGGCGCCCGCCGCCAGAACGGCCAGGAAGCGCGGAACAGACAAACCTTGCGCGCTCATGCCAGCCACCTTGCCACGATGTTCGCCGTCAGAAAGGCCGTGCCCATGAAGGTCAGCACCGCCAGCAGCGACGGCCACTGCAGCGAGCCCAGCCCGCAGATGCCGTGGCCCGATGTGCAGCCATTGCCCAGCCGGGCGCCGTAGCCCACCAGAAAGCCGCCCGCCAGCAGCTGCCACACCGGAACGCTGGTGGACTGCGGCGCGCCATCGGCAAAGCCCAGCCACCACACCAGCGCGCCCAGGATAAGGCCCAGGGCGTACACCAGGCGCCAGCTGCGCGAATCGGTGAAGCGCGCCTGCTGGAAAAACGGCCGGCGCACCACGAACGACCAGGTCGAGGAAAACACCGTGCTCATGCCGCCGATCAGGCCGGTCAACACAAACAGCAGCGCCACGGCGCAACCGATCAGCAGCCCGCCCAGCAGGTAGTGCTGCCAGCCGAGGGGAAAGAGGGAAAGGGTCAGGTTCATGGGAAATGCCTTGGGTCTGAAATCCGAAGGGGTGAAATGGTCAGTTTGGTAGAAATAGTGCCGGGTCCACCATGGCCCGGTTGAGCATCACGCCCCAGTGCAGGTGCGGCCCGGTGGCGCGGCCTGTGGCGCCCACGGCGCCCAGCGGCTCGCCGGTGCGCAGCACATCGCCCACCTGCACGGCAATCTGGCTCAGGTGGCACACCATGGTGAGCAGCCCGCCGCCGTGGTCCAGCCACACCGTCTGGCCGTTGAAGAAATAGTCGCCCGTGTCGATCACCCGCCCCGGCAACGGCGCCACCACGGGCGTGCCCGTGGGCGCGGCGATGTCCATGCCGCTGTGCGGGTTGCGCGCCTGCCCGTTGAACACCCGCCGCAGCCCGAACGAGCTGGAGCGCCGCCCCGGCGTGGGCACCTGCATGCGCAGCAGCGCCAGTACCTCGGGCACTGGCTCGGTGAACGTGGCCATCACCGCCTGCTGGTGGGCGCGCTCGCGTTCGTAGCGTGCCTGGTCCTCGGGCGAGAGGTCCACGGTGCGGGGCGACACCTTGAGCTGTTGCTCGCTGTAGCGCTTGGGGGCAATGCGGTAAGGCACCTGCCGCGTGCCGCCGCCTGGTGCGCGCACCGTGATGTGCGCCGGGCCGGGGGCTGCGGCCAGTGCAATACCCACCACGGCGGTCCACTCCCGCGCATCGCCTACCACCAGCAGCGGCACATCGCCCGCAAAGGCCTCGGGCCTGGTGGCCGCAGGCCCCAGCGAGAGGCGGGCCACGCCGCCGGGCACAGGTTGTGCGCGGGGCCAGACGTCGGAATCTGCCGCCGGAGACGTGGCCGCCGGCGCTGCAAGGGTGCCCGCTGGCAGTGCCAGCAAGCTGATGGCGCCCAGCAGGGCGCGGCGGTTGGATGAAGGGTGGGAAGAGCGCATGGAAGGCATTGTGCAATCACCACTGGCCCGTGCGCAGGGAGGTCTTCAGATAGCATGGTGCATGACCACCCATTACGAGAGCGTGCACCCCGACACGCTGTACCCCGATGCCTTCCATGTGGCACCCCCCGACGCACCCGTGGGGCGCAGCCTGGTGCCGCGCCGCCCCGGCGTCTTCATCCGCAAGGCACCCGAGTCCGGACAGGCGCCAGCGCAGGAACCCCAGGAGCCACCCACGGAGCGCGACAAGCCCGTGCGCGAACTGGCCACCGGGCAGTTCGGCCTGGTGCCGCCGTGGGTCAAGTCGGCCTCCGACGCCAAGCTGCGCTCGACCAAGCTGGTCAACGCCCGGGCGGAAACGGTGACCACCTCCAACAACTTCCGCGAGGCCTGGCTGGGCGCGCGGCGCTGCATCGTGCCGATGATGGCCTTCTTCGTGGACGACTTGCGCAGTGGCAAGCCCGTGCCCACGCGCATTGCGCGGGTCGATGGCAAACCCATGGGCGTGGCGGGCCTGTGGGAAATCTGGACGGGGCCGGAGGGCGACACCATCAGCAGCTACACCCTGCTCACGGTGAACGCCAACAGCCACGCGCTGATGCACCGGTACGGGCATGGGGGCAGCGAAAAGCGCATGCCTGCGGTGCTGAACGAAGGTGCCTACGACGCCTGGCTGACGGCCCACCCCGAAAAGGCCCGCGAGTTTCTGCGGGCCTACCCCGCCAACTGGCTCACGGCCAACCCGGTGCAGAAATAGCGCGGGTGTCTTGTGCAGAACTTTAAGACAAAAAGTGGCTCAAACGCTTGTAAAACAAGCGCTGATAGCTATGAAAATTAAAGCAACAAAGAACCGCTGGAGAACATGGACCTGTTCGGGAGTCCTCTGCGGGGTGATGCTCCTGGCGGGCTGCGCTGCGCCTGCCTTGCCGCACTACGGGCCGCAGGAAAACTTTGCCTCGGTGGCCACCTACTCCCGCCTGTTCGATGCGCCTCCCAAGCACACCTGCGAAGCAGCCCGCCGCGCGCTGCTGAGCCAGGGCTACCTCATCCAGGGCGCTGCGCCCGAACAGGTGGAAGGCACCAAGCATTTCCAGCCCGATGCCGAGTCGCATCTGCAGGTCATGATCCGCGTCGTGTGCGTGCCCGAAGCCGCCAGCGGGCACATCAGCCTGGGTTTTGTCACCGCCGTGCAGGACCGGTTCACCCTCAAGAAGGTGAGCAACTCGGCCAGCCTGGGGGTGGGCGCCATCGGCTCGGTGTCGCTGCCCATGACCGCCGGGAGCGAGGCCATGATCAAGGTGGGCAGCGAAACCATTGCCGAAGCTGCGTTCTACGACAGCTTCTTCGACCTGGTGCGCCGTTTTCTGGCCACCGGCGATTTTGCCCAGGAGTGATACGGTGGTGCATTCAATCGGATAACTAGGCGGGGAGCCGAAGACAGTGCTGTAGCACGGCGAGGCGACCCAACGACGTTATGCGTTTGAAGGCAAAACCGTATGAGGGGCGGTCAGGCGACGATTTCGTAGGTCACGGCTTCGCTCTCGACCATGTCCAGAATGTCGTTGAGCACATCCTCGTCCTCGGTGCTGCTCCACACGTCTTCGGGGTCGCTGGCGAACAGCGGCTCGATGGCGATGTCGAGGAACTGCCCGTCGGGCATGCGGATGACCGGCGTGCCTTCGGACGTCTCCACCAGTTCCCAGTCGTCGGGTACGGACATTTCAAGCTGGATGGTGACGTTGAGTTTCTTCATGGTGTGTTCCTTGTGGGTAAGGGGGCGAGGGTAACCCATGCACTGGCGCAGCCCCCTCTGATCCCAGATTGCCCATGAGGCGCACCTTCGGTGCTGCTTGGGCGTCAGCGGAGCATTTGCGGTCATTTCGGCCCCTCTTCGTCACCCATGGCACCGGCTATGGGCTCCTCAGTCGGGACCAAACTGCCTCGCAACTGCCCTCGCTGCCATCCCAAGCCCTCATGGACAATCTGGGATGATCCAGGGCTTTTGTGACAGCCCCCACCACCAATGACCCATTCCGTGTTGCCCCCCATCGGCACCCCCGGCCAGCCGTGGGGCCCTGAAGAAGTGGCCCAGTGGCGTGCGCGCCAGGTGCGCCAGCGCAGCTACGCCGACGAAGTGCTGGCCGCCATCGAGCGCCTGCGCCCGCGTTTCGATGTGCTGCCCTACGGCGAAGTGGCCTACGGCCCCGAGCGCTACCCCTTGTGGGCCCTGCGCAGCCCCGCATGGCAGCCAGGCCTGCCCGCCGTGCTGGTGACGGGCGGGGTGCACGGGTACGAGACCAGCGGCGTGCATGGCGCGCTGCGCTTTCTCGACCAGCATGCGCAGGCCTATGCCGGGCGGGTCAACCTGCTGGTGGTGCCCTGCGTGAGCCCCTGGGCCTACGAGCGCATCCACCGCTGGAACCATGACGCCATCGACCCCAACCGGTCGTTTCGCGAGCCCAGCCCGGCGCAGGAATCGGCGGCACTCATGCGCCTCGTGGCACCGCTGCGCGGGCAGTTCGCCGCGCACATCGACCTGCACGAAACCACCGACACCGACGAATCCGAATACCGCCCCGCGCTGGCCGCGCGCGACGGCAAGCCGTTCGAGCCCGGCAGCATCCCCGACGGCTTCTATCTGGTGGACGACACCGAGAATCCCCAGCCCGCCTTCCAGCAGGCCATCATCGCAGCGGTGGAGAAGATCACCCACATCGCTCCTGCCGACGCGCAGGGCCAGCTCATCGGCACGCCCGCCGTGGCGCGCGGTGTGGTGCGCTATCCGCTGCGTGCACTGGGCCTGTGCGCCAGCGTCACCGGCGCGCGCTACACCACCACGACCGAGGTCTACCCTGACAGCCCCCGCGCCACGCCCGAGCAATGCAACGCCGCGCAGGCGGCGGCGGTGTGCGCGGCGATCGATTTCGTGCTGGCCTAGCCATGGGCCTATGCGGTCGATGGGTGTATGGATAGCATCGGTGCATGCTTTCACGCCCCGCCATGAAGACGACGCCCACCCCCTTGGCCGCAGACGCGCTGATGCCCGCACCACCCGACCCGGCCACGCTGCGCCAGAGTGCTCGCTTCTGGGACAAGATGGCGCGCAAGTACGCCGCCCACCCCATCGCCGACGAGGCCGGTTACGAGGCCAGCCTGCGCCGCACCAGCGAACTGCTCACCGAGTCAGACCAGGTGCTGGAGATCGGCTGCGGCACCGGCACCACGGCCTTGCGCCTGGCCCCCCGGGTGCGGCACCTGCACGCCACCGATGTGTCGCCCCAGATGGTGGCCATTGCCCAGGAAAAGCTCGCGGCCACCCCGATGGCGCAGCTGGACTTTGCGGTGCTGGACGCCGCAGGCGCCGCCCGGCAGGCGCCCCAGGCCTACGACGTGGTGCTGGCCTTCAACGTGCTGCACCTGCTGCCCGACCTGGACGGCGGCCTGGGCGCCGTGTGGCAGGCACTGCGGCCGGGCGGGCTCTTCCTCTCCAAAACCCCGTGCGTGGCGGAGATGAACCCGCTGATCCCCTGGGTGGCCTTGCCGGTGGCGCGTGCCCTGGGCAAGGCGCCACCGGTGCATTGCTTCCAGGGGCCGGCGCTGGAGGCCGCCATTGCGCGCCATGGCTTCGAGGTGCTGGCCGTGGAGCGCCATGCGACCCAGGGCCGCGACGTGCGCCCCTACATCGTGGCGCGCAAGCCGTACCCGGCGGCCACGGTGGCCGAACCGGTACCGGCGCGCTGACCGACCGGGTGCTCGGGTTTTGAGGAAAAATGGCCTCTAAGGCCCATCAATAAAGCGCTGGCAGCTATTGAAAAAATAGCGTCATCACATCGCCGGAATCTCTGGCTCCACCAGCAGCGTGAGCAGCTGCAGCGAATCCTGCCAGCCCAGGTAGCACTCGGTGGGGGGAATGGCGGCAGGAATGCCCTCCTGCACCACGCGCAGCTCGGTGCCCACGGCCACGGCCTGGAGCGTGACCGTGGTGCGCATCTCGCCCGGGAGGTTGGGGGTGTCGAAGAGGTCGGTGTTCACGATGCGCTCGCCCGGCACCAGCTCCAGGTACTCGCCGCCGAAGGCATGTACCTGGCCGTTGCCCAGGTTGGTGAACTGCATGCGGTAACGGCCGCCCACGCGCAGGTCCTGCTCCAGCACCCGCCCGGTGAAACCGTGCGGCGGCAGCCATTTGGCCATGGCGTCGGGGTCGAGGAAGGCTCGGTACACGCGCTCGGGCGGCGCGCGCAGCACGCGGTGCAGGGTGACGGTGCCGGTGGGGGCGGTCATGGGCGGGCTCCTTTCGGGGAAACAGCGGTGCCGGCAAGGTCCGGGGCGGCACGACCCGGCCACCACTGTACGACGATCAGGTTTTTGCAGCTTCGGACCGCTGCGCCCGGCAGCGCAGCCGCAGTGCCGGCCCGTCAGGCCGCGACGGTCTGCGCGCGGTAGCTCTCGCTGCCCTCGGCCCAGGCGAGCAGGCGGTCGATGTTCGGGTGCTTGCCGGGGTGGGCCAGCGCATCCTGCGTGTGCTCGGCATACCACTCCAGCCCCAGTTGGGCGGCAGCAGGCGTGATGCGGCCGCCGTACAGCGCCGCCAGCGCGGCATACACCGCCAGCGAGCCGGCCTGGCCGGGCTTGTTTTCGAGGGTGGCAAGCACCTGGCCGTCGCTTGCCAGCAGGTGCAGGGCGGCGAGGTGGGTGGCGGAGGGGAGTTGCTTGAGGCGGTCGGCGAAGTTCATGGAAGTGCGATGTCAAAAAAGGCTGGCGCTTTTCTGCGCCAGCCTTGCGTCGGAAAGGCGTGACCTTA
This sequence comes from Burkholderiales bacterium RIFCSPLOWO2_12_FULL_65_40, assembly GCA_001770955.1. Lineage (GTDB taxonomy): Bacteria > Pseudomonadota > Gammaproteobacteria > Burkholderiales > Burkholderiaceae_C > Simplicispira. The sequence goes on from MESL01000033.1 coordinate 46,849, forward strand.
TCGCAATTTCACACCCCCTCCGGGGTGTGCGGTGGCTCACTTCACATCAAAACGGTCCAGGTCCATCACCTTGGCCCAGGCCGCCACGAAGTCGCGCACGAACTTTTGCCGCGCATCGCTTTGCGCATACACCTCGGCGATGGCGCGCAACTGCGCGTTGGAGCCGAACACCAGGTCCACGCGGGTCGCCGTCCACTTCACGGCGCCGGTTTTGCGGTCGCGGCCTTCGAAGGTGTCCTGGGCCTCGGAGACGGGCGTCCAGGCCGTGCCCATGTCGAGCAGGTGCACAAAGAAGTCGTTCGTCAGCTGCCCGGCGCGCTGCGTGAACACGCCGTGGGGCGCCTGGCCCGCGTTGGCACCCAGCACGCGCAGGCCGCCGACCAGCACCGCCATCTCGGGCGCGCTCAGCGTCAGCAACTGGGCCTTGTCGATCAGCATCTCCTCGGCCGAGATGCGCAAGCCCGGCTTCTGGTAGTTGCGGAAGCCATCGGCCTGGGGTTCGAGCGCGGCGAACGATTCCACGTCGGTCTGCGCCTGCGAGGCATCGGTGCGGCCCGGGGTGAAGGGCACCGTGACGGACTGGCCCGCGGCCTGGGCAGCGGCCTCCACGGCGGCGCCACCGGCCAGCACGATCAGGTCGGCCAGCGACACCTTTTTGCCGCCCGCCTGCGCGGCGTTGAACCGGCCCTGGATGCCTTCGAGCACCCCCAGTACCCGGGCCAACTGCGCGGGCTGGTTGGCCTCCCAGTCTTTCTGCGGCGCAAGGCGGATGCGCGCGCCATTGGCGCCGCCGCGCTTGTCCGATCCCCGGAAGGTCGAGGCCGAGGCCCAGGCGGTGGCCACCAGTTCGGCCACCGAGAGGCCCGAGGCCAGCACCTGCGCCTTGAGCGCGGCCACATCGCTGGCATCCACCAGCGCGTGGTCCACGGCCGGCACCGGGTCTTGCCAGATCAGGTCTTCGGCCGGCACCTCGGGGCCCAGGTAGAGCGCCTTGGGGCCCATGTCGCGGTGCGTCAGCTTGAACCAGGCGCGGGCAAAGGCGTCGGCAAAGGCCTGCGGGTCCTGGTGGAAGCGGCGCGCAATCTTTTCATAGGCCGGGTCGAAGCGCAGCGACAGGTCGGCCGTGGTCATCATCGGCGGGTGCTTCTGGCTGGGGTCATGCGCGTCCGGAATCATGTGCTCGGGCTTGCAGTTCTTGGCCACCCACTGCTGGGCGCCCGCGGGGCTTCGGGTCAGCTCCCACTCGTAGCCGAACAGCATGTCGAAGTAGCCGTTGTCCCAGGTGGTGGGGTGGGGCTTCCAGGCGCCCTCAATGCCGCTGGTGGTGGTGTAGATGCCCTTGCCGGTGCCGAACTGGTTGATCCAGCCCAGGCCCTGCGCCTCGATCGGCGCGGCCTCGGGGGCGGGGCCCACCAGGGCCGCGTCGCCCGCGCCATGCGCCTTGCCGAAGGTGTGGCCGCCGGCCACCAGGGCCACGGTTTCCTCGTCGTCCATGGCCATGCGCGCGAAGGTCTCGCGCACATCGCGGCCCGAGGCCACGGGGTCGGGGTTGCCATCCGGCCCTTCGGGGTTCACGTAGATCAGGCCCATCTGCACGGCGGCCAGCGGGTTCTCCAGCTCGCGGTCGCCGCTGTAGCGGCTGTTCGGCTTGTCGCTGGTGGCCAGCCATTCGGCCTCGGCGCCCCAGTAGATGTCTTCTTCGGGCTGGAAGATGTCGGTGCGGCCGCCGCCAAAGCCAAAGGTCTTGAAACCCATCGATTCGAGCGCCACGTTGCCGGCCAGGATCATCAGGTCGGCCCACGAAATGGCGTTGCCGTACTTCTGCTTGAGGGGCCAGAGCAGGCGGCGCGCCTTGTCCAGGTTGCCGTTGTCGGGCCAGCTGTTGAGCGGGGCAAACCGCTGGTTGCCCGTGCCCGCGCCGCCGCGCCCGTCGGCCGTGCGGTAGGTGCCCGCGCTGTGCCAGGCCATGCGGATGAACAGGCCGCCGTAGTGGCCCCAGTCGGCGGGCCACCAGTCCTGCGAGTCGGTCATCAGCGCCTTCAGGTCGGCCTTGAGGGCGGCGTAGTCCAGCGTCTGGAAGGCCTCGGCGTAGTCAAAGTCGGCGCCCAGCGGGTTCGAGGCCGGCGCGTGCTGGTGCAGGATGCCCAGGTTCAACTGGTTGGGCCACCAATGGCGGTTGGACTGGGCGCCCAGCGTGGTCTTGCCGCCGTGGGCGAAAGGGCATTTTTGTTCGTTGCTCATGGGTCTCTCCTCGGAGTGGCGTCGCCTCGGAATGGCGTCGGATGGGTCTGGAGAAAAGGATAGATCAATCAACCATGAAGCTCCATTGGAAAAAACCAATGCCGGAGATGCACGATCGCTATGCCGGCGCAGCCCCGGCCGGTGCGGCGGTGCAGCCCATGGCCCGGTGGCGGCGCCCTTGCTACAATCCGCCGCTCGGGTGCTGAGGGGCGCCCGCCCGCTCAAGAGGCTCTCACCCTCGGCCCGGCTTTACGGGCCCTTTTCTCGTTACCTGACAGCTTCTGCCCTTGTTTCGTCGGCCCCGCGCGGGATGGCCGCACACGATGCAAAGGACTCTGTCATGGCTACTTCCCCCGTTCTCCCATCTGGCGCCGCCGCGCAGCGCCGAGCGCTCATCCGCCACTACAAAGACAACCCGCCGCCCATGGGTGTGTACGCGGTGCGCTGCGACGCGGCGCAGCTCGTCTGCGTCCAATCCAGCATGAACCTGCCGGGCGCCTTCAACCGCGACCAATTTCAGTTGCGCATGGGCGGCCACCCCGACCGGCCCCTGCAGCAGGCCTGGCACACGTACGGCGAGGCGGCGCTGCGCTTCGAGGTGCTCGACACCCTCAAGCGGCGCGCCGATGCCACCGACGCGGACTACCGCAGCGAACTCGCCGCGCTGCGCGCGCTGTGGCACGAGGAGCTGGCGCCATGAACGCGCAGGCCCTCGACCTCTGCCTGGGCGCGAGCCTGGCCCACGCCCGCCTGCAACGCCTACTCGACGACGCGCTGGGCACCTTGCACGGCATCGGCTATGCCGACTTCATTGTGCTGCGCACGCTGGCGCAGGCCGAGGGCGGCCGCCTGCCCACGGCCGCGCTGGCGGGCCCGCTGGGCGTGCCCGTTTCGGCGGTGGTGCGCCGCCTCATCCCGCTGGAGAAAACCGGCCACATCGCGCGCCCACCGGGCAGCGTGGCCCTTCGCCCCGCCGGGCATGCCGTGCTGGGCGAAGCCAGCGCCACGGCCGGTGCCCTGTGCGCCGGGCTGTTGCAGGGCCTGCCTGCCGGGGCCGCCGATGCGGCGACCGCGCTGCTGAACCACTTGGCGCCCGGCGGCGCGGCGGTGGCGCGATGAACAGCGCGCTGGACGAACTCAAGACCCGTGCGCGCGTGCGCCTCAACCGCGCGCGGCGCGAGGGCGTAGCGGGTAGCCTGCGGCTGGCCGACTGCCTGCATGAGGCCGCCCGCGCCGTGGGCTTTGCCCACTGGGAGCATGCGCGCCTTGTGCTGGCCGGGCAGGCCCGGGCAGGGGACGATTGGGGCGACTTCTGGCACGCGCCGCGCACCGGCATCCTGCTCCACCAGTGGTTCGCGCACTACGGCGAAGCCGTGGCCGTGCTCGATGCCGACCGCACGGCCTACCTGCTGCCGTACCGGCGCCAGTGCTTCATCGTGCAGGAGCCGTTCATCCGCGCGCTGGGGGTGGACCCCGACGATGCGCACTGGAGCGCGCTGCGCCACGATCTGGTGGCAGGCCTTGGCACACCGGCAGGTCAGGCCCTGGCGGCGCAGCGCATTCGGGCGCCGCTGGACACGTTCTCGGCCCGCTAGAACGACGAGCCCGGCTCGCGCAGAAACGCCAGTTCTTCATCGGTCGAAGCACGGCCCAGCACGGCATTGCGGTGCGGGTAGCGCCCAAAGCGCTCGATGATGGCCCGGTGGCTGAGCGCAAAGGGCAGATTGCCCTCCAGCCCCGGCTGCGAGAAAAGCGCCACCGCCTGCACATGCACCACGCGTGATTCGCTGTGCATGTAGGGCATGTAGGCAAACGCGCGCTGCGCGGGCGGCAGGGCGCGGTCGTGGCCGCTGGCCACCAGCTCCTGCGCCAGCACCAGGGCCATGCCGTCCTGTGCGAAGGCGCGCGGCGTGTCGCGCCACACATTGCGCGAGAACTGGTCCAGCACCACGATTTCGGCCAGCCGCCCCGGCGGGCTGGCACGCCAGCCGAACAGCTCGCCGCGCGTGGCCGCCTCCAGCGTGGCGCCAAAGCGGGTGCCGATGGCAGCGTCCAGCGCGGCGTCTTTGGCAAAGTGCTGCTGTGGGGTCAGTTCCTCAAACCAGAATTCGAGGACGGCCTCGGGGCTGACGGGGCGAAGAGTGGGCATGATTTATGGCTAAAAATGGCTTGAAATGCTTATGCAATAAGCGCAAGCAGCTATTGAAAATATAGTGCAAAGGCTCACGGTTTGCGCGGGGCCAGCCGCCGGGGCTGGGCGCCCACCACCCCGGCCGCCGCTGCCTTGAGCAGCCGCTGGAACGACGGGCAGGCCGCATGGCTGGGCGCCGGGCACACGGCGGCGTGGCGCAGGCCTTCGCTCATGGCCTTGAGGCGCTTGGCCATGCGGTCCAGCTCATCGGCCTTGGCAGACAGCAGCGTGCGGTCGATGTTCGGTTCCCCACCGGGCGTGAACATGCTGCGGATTTCGTCCAGCGAGAAGCCCGCCGCCTGCCCCAGCGCGATGAGCGCGAGCTGGTCCAGCACCTCGGGGGCGAACCGGCGCCGCCCGCCGTCGCGCGCCAGCGCGTGGATGAGCCCCTTGCTCTCGTAATAGCGCAGCGCCGAGGCCTGCACCCCCGACAGCCTGGCGACCTCGGAAATGTCCATCCAAAAACCTCTTGACTTGAAGTTGACTTGAACTTCTATATTACCCAGCAACCGCTCCAGCGGTCAATTGCAAAAGGAGTTTCAACATGCCTTCATTCCCTGACATGACATCCATAGCGCTCGTCGGCACGGGCGCCACCGCCGTGCTGGACGCCTGGCTGCTGCTGTTGCAGCGCCTGGGCCTGCCCACCATGAACTTCGTGCTGCTCGGCCGCTGGGTCGGGCACGGCCTGCGCGGGCGCTGGCGGCACGCTGCCATCGCGCAGGCCGAACCCGTGGCGGGCGAGCGCGGCCTGGGCTGGCTGGTGCACTACCTCGTGGGCATCGCCTTCGCCGCGCTGCTGGTGGCGCTGCAGGGCAGCGGCTGGCTGCAGTCCCCCACGCTGTGGCCCGCGCTGGCCTTTGGCGTGGGCACCGTGGCCGTGCCGCTGTTCGTGATGCAGCCCGCCATGGGGCTGGGCTTCGCGGCCCGCAAGACGCCCGCGCCGCTCAAAAACTGCGCGCGCAGCCTGACCAACCATGCCGTGTTTGGTGCGGGCCTGTACCTCGCGGCGGCGGCCGTGCAGCAGATCGGCCGCTGAGCGGCTGGAGTCCTTACTTCCCTTTCACCTTCATTCACCCAGGAGAGTTCATCATGTTCCCCCCAAAATACGCCCCCGCACTGTTCGGCTTCATCCTGTCCGGCCTGATGTCGCTGCTCGTCTCCGGCATTTCCACCGCCCGCGCCGTGGGGCTGGCGGCCCACTTCCCCGGCCTGTGGGCCTCGGCCTGGCTGACGGCGTGGCTTGTCGCCTTTCCGGTCGTGCTGGTGGTGGCGCCGCTCACGCGCAAGGCGGTGGGCTGGCTGACGCGGCAGGGGTGACGCGCCTCGGGCAGGCCCTGGCGGCCTGCCTGTTTTTCAAGGTAAAAACAGCCTCTTACGCTAGTGAATAAAGCGCTGACAGCTATTTAAAAGATAGCAAAAACACTTCAGCGCCGGCCGCCCATCAGCCCGCCGCCGATCTTGAGCAAGTCGCCCAGCCCCACCTGGCCATCGCCATCCTGGTCGAGCAGGCTACCCAGCAGGCCGCCGCCCAGCCCACCTTGCTGCTGCACGCGGGCGCGCTCCTGGCCCAGCACCTGGCCCAGGCCGCCCGCGTCCATGCCGCCAGACTGCATGCGCTGCGCCAGGAACGACATCACGATGGGCGCCAGCATCTGCAGCAACTGCCCGGCATTGGCACCCAGCCCCGTGGCCTGGCCCAGCCCGGCCTCGGCACGCTGCTGGTTGCCGCCAAAAATGTGGCCGAGGATGGCCGCGCCGTCCTGCTGGCCGCCGCCACCGCCTGCACCGCCACCCAGCAGCGAACCGAGCAGCCCGCCCAGATCAGCGCCACCGCTGTGGTTGCGCTGCAAGGCGCCAAACAAGTCCATCGCACCCTGCGGCTGCGCCGCATTGCGCCCCAGCGCGCCCAGCAGCAGCGGCAGGGCCGCGCCCACGGCGTCCTGGGTCTGCGCAGGGCTGGCGCCCAGTTGCTGCGCCATTTGCTGCAGCGGTGCGCCCTGGAGCTGGGCCATCAGATCGTCAACAAGAGAAGCGGGGGAGTTCATGGTGGGCATCCTTTCAGAAAGAGCGGTAGGTAATCCGCATGGTATGCCCCAACGGCGATGAGTGCAGTGCAGCGTGGCGACTGACTTCGGGAAGAGGGCCTGCGTGGGGTTTATGGCTTCTGCAGCGCCCGGGATACGGCCTCGGTGGCGGCAACCAGGTCTTTCACCAGGCGCTCGTCCACATCCAGCATGCCTTCGTACTCGCCCAGGTTGCGCGTGTTGTGGCATTTGTCCAGCACACGCCACACCTCGGGCCCCAGGCCCAGTGTGTGGGGCAAAACCTGGAACACGATGTAGCGGTTGCTGGCACGGTAGCCCATGCGCCGCAAGGCGGCCAGACACAGGGCATGCGCGGCGTTGTAGGCTAGATCAAAGCGGCTCTCCAGCGCTAACGCGGTGTTTTGTGCATCATGTAGGCGTGCCACGCCGGTGCGCAGCAGCCCGGCCATTTCTTTCTCGTCCGGCGCCTCGACTTTGAGCTGCTTGCCGGGGCCGCACAGGTTTTCAAGTGCTGGGTGCATGGAGCTGGGCCTCGCTTCCTATCAGCCAAATCTTGGGTTGCTGCCACACGCGGGTGGCAAAGGCATTGTCACCTGCCAGCCGCCGGGCCCAGTCGGCAGGGCTGTACAGCGTGGGGTTGACCTTGCGGCCCAGCGAGACGGTGGCGCCCTCCAGCGCGCCAAACACCTCGCCATAGCCCAGCGTGCTGCTCACGATCATCACGTCCACATCGCTCTGCGCCGTGTCTTGCTGGCGCGCCACCGATCCGTAGATGAAAGCACCATCGATCTGCCCCGCCAGCGGCGCCAGCGCGGCGCGCAGCACATCGGCCAGCCCCATGGTCTTGAGCACCAGCCCCCGCAGCTCGGTAAACACGGGGGCGCTGGCGTTGGCCTGGTAGTGCTTCTGGTTGCCCTGCTTGCTCACGGTGAGCAGCCCCGCCTTGGCGAGGTCCGCCAGCTCCCGCTGCACCGCGCCGGTGCCCGACTGCGCCAGCGCAATCACCTCATTGGCGTAAAAGCTGCGGTCCGGCGTGCCGAACAAAACGGCCAACACCCGCTGGCGCACCTTGGGAAAGAGCGCGTCGGCGATGGATGGCGAATCGGGGGGGGTGGCGTAAATACCCATATTGGGTGCAATCATACCCTTTTTGGGGGGCGCAAGCCTCATCAAAGCGCTCACGCCAGTTTTCATGGCGATTGCACCGCCAGCGACGCATGAAACCGGCGCGCCCCAGGCCAGCGGCCACCGTGCAAGGGCCGCCCCGTCGCACTGGTGGCGTCCCCCTGCTCGCAGCGCGCAGCGCTGCGAGAGCGTGGGGAAGGCGCCGAAGGCGACTCAGGGGGGGGTCACTTCAGGCCTGCCACACCCCAAACCCCGCTGAGCGCAGGTCGATGCCAATCTCGATCTCCCGGTCCACCGCCTCTTCATAGCCCATGGGGTTGAAGCCCTCGTACAAGTCAGGCAGCAGCCGCAGGCCGTATTGCGTCACAAACCGGTTGGCCTGAATGCCCGCCTTGTGCTTGTCAAACCGCACATCCGGGTCCAGCCCCGTCATGCCCACGTACACGCAAGGCTTGCCGTCGATGTAGCCGGGGTTGCACTTGCGAAAGCGGGGCTCGTTCAGCACGTCCTTGGAGAGTTCGACCACGTAAACGTGGTGGTGGGGTTTGCGGCGGCGCATGGGGGTTGTGGGCCTTCTCACACCTCGGGCACAACCCGCCGCAGGGCGCGCACCTTTTGCCACAACACCGCCTTGGGCATCTGCATCGCTATGGCCTGCATGCAGCGCTCCAGCCAGCCGGTGCGCGTTTGCAGCCGGTCGATCGCCTTGCCCAGGTCGCGCGCTACTGAGGGGCCATAAGCCTCTTCCGCCTTGGCCAGTGCGGCGCGCAGGGCGGGCAGGGGCAGGTCCATCATGGCCAGGTCAATCACATCGCGGTTGAACACGCCGTCGTCCGCCTGGCGGTCGGAGTTGGCCAGCAGCTTGGATGTGGCCAGGTCCAGCCGCGTCAGCGTGTTCACGCCGCACAGCGTGTCGTCGGCCACCGGGGGCTCCAAAGCAATGCGGGCCTCGCGCACGATTTCCAGCTTGATCGCCTGCCCATCCATCTGCACCTGGGTGCGGATGCCGTACTGGTCGGCCCGTATCTCGCGCAATGCCACCAGCGGCGGCGCGTGCGCGTGGGTGATGGCCGCCAGCCCCTGCGGACCGGTGAGCAGTTGCCGCAACTCGCGGTAACCCGCCGCGTCAGACACCAGAAAATCAATGTCCACCGACTCGCGGTATTCGCCATGGCGCAGCGCGATGCAGGTGCCTCCGCCAAACAGGCAGCCATGCTGGCGCAGCGTGTCCCCGTTCAGTGCCTGCAGCACATGCGCAATGCGCTGGTGGTGCGGGCGCTCAAACTGCATCGCTGGCCCCCGTGCCGGCTTCCGCGCTGGGCGACAGGGCCAGCCGCAATGCCTGCAGTAGGGCCAGTTCGTTGGCAGACATGGCCTGCATGTCGAGGTGCCGCGCATTGCGTTCGTAAATGCCCAAAGCCTCTGCGGGCGTGAGGGTGTCGGTGCCGTGCACCTGCCAGGCCAGCGCGCGCAACTGCGGGTAGTCTGCCAGCGGCACCCTGGCCGGAATCCAGCCGGTGCGGTCGGGTGCTGGCTTTGCTGTATCGGCTGCGACGGGTGTTGCCTGCAGCCCCATGCCCAGCGCCGCCATGGCGTTGCACCACGCACCCATGGTGACCGATGGCTCGCCCTTTTCGATGCGGTGCAGCGTCACCCGCGACAGGCCCGCTGCCTCGGCGGTCACCGTCGCGCTCAGCCGCAGCGCCTTGCGCTGGGCACGAATCTCTGCGCCCAAGGCTTGTAGTTGGGCGGCGCATTGCTCGGGGGTTAGGGGTGCGGGTGATGGCATTTGTTTCTCATTATTTTCAAAACATTAGTTTTGTCAAATATGAGAATCACTTTTCTTCTATCGAGCGCTATGGTGCGTAACCTCCGTGCCTATTTCGATTTTTAAAGCCAAATTCGGCTCTGAATCTTGATAGGCAATCGCAAGCAGCTATAAAAATAGCAGCAAAATGGATGCGCTACGAGTCAAACCGATGGTCCCGGCACACCCGCCAGCGCACCCAGCAGCCGCGCACTGACCTCGGCAGCATCGGGCGTGGCGAATTGCATGTTGTGCTGCTCCGTCAGCGGGCCATGGCCCGGCTCCATGCCACCGTCAGCGCCGTAGCCCATGGCCTTGAACTTCCAGACCCCGCCCACTTTTTTGAGCGAGCCCACATGCGCGCCATCGGCCGTGTGCACTGCCACCACTCCGTCGTTGACGGGCAGCAATTGCAAAGGGCCTGGCACCGGGCCGGGCGGCACGTGGGTGAAGGTGGGGGTGAAAGTGGACGACATGGTCTGGGGCGTGTCACGCTGTATAAACAGCCTCGCGGTGGTGGTTGATGCTGGCCAGCACGTAAGGGTTGCGTACCGCGCCCGGCTCCACCAAGTCCACGCCCCGGCCCAGTAGCGCTTCCAGATCCGCTTTTGCGCCAAAAATCGCATGAAGCCCGGGCTCGATGCCCGGCGCAAACTCCACCAGAAAGTCGGCATCGCTGCGAGCCGGATCAAAATCAGTGGCCCGTGCCGCCGAGCCAAACACCTCCAGCCGCTGAATACCATAGCACTGGCAGATGGCGGCAATGCCGGGGCGGTGTTGGGCGATGGCGGGGTGCATTGGGTAAAGTGTACCGGTGGGGTTTTCCGTGCGCCAGCCACATGAGCAGAGGGTCAAAATTGGAATCTGACCCTAAATACACTACCAAGTCAAAGTGAAATAGGCAAAAGGCAAGACCTGACCCCGTGGCGCGCGCGTTGAATGATGGGATGGACTCCCCCGTTTGTTTGCGCGAAATTGGCGCACTGGTCTTCATTGGCGTGGGGATCAGGTCTTCAAACGAA
>MESL01000034.1 GCA_001770955.1 Burkholderiales bacterium RIFCSPLOWO2_12_FULL_65_40
CGCTTGAAGACCTGCAACGTGGCGATGTCGGTATCGGCCAGGCCGAGCACCTGCACGGCCTGGGCACGCAGGGCCGCTTCAGGATGGGTGTCGGGGTCGGACGGCAGCGCGGACAGCGGCAGCCGGATTTCAGAGAGGCGGATCATGGTCTTGCTGGCCCGTGGTGATCGGGCAAGGGCAATGCGGGGACGCGGATTTTACCGGCCAGAGGATTTTGTGCAGGGGCGCCCGCGCCCCTGGCCGCCTCAGGCGGGCAAAAAGCCTTCGACCGACAGGTAGCGCTCGCCCGTGTCGTAGTTGAAGCCCAGCACCTTCGCGCCTGCAGGCAGCTCGGGCAGCTTCAGGGCAATGGCGGCCAGGGTGGCGCCGCTGGAGATGCCCACGAGCATGCCTTCCTCGCGCGCGCAGCGGCGGGCGTATTCGCGCGCCGGTTCGGCGTCGATCTGGATCACGCCGTCGAGCAGGCTGGTGTCGAGGTTCTTCGGGATGAAGCCTGCGCCAATGCCCTGGATGGGGTGGGGCGCGGGCTGGCCGCCGCTGATGACCGGGGACTGCGTGGGCTCCACGGCGAACACCTTGAGTTGCGGGAAACGGGCCTTGAGCACGCGCGAGACGCCCGTGAGGTGGCCCCCCGTGCCCACGCCGGTGATGAGCACGTCCAGGCCATCGGGAAAGTCGGCCAGGATTTCCTGCGCGGTGGTGCGCACATGCACATCAATATTGGCCGGGTTCTCGAACTGCTGCGGAATCCAGGCGCCGGGCGTCTGGGCCTTGAGTTCCTCGGCGCGCGCGATGGCACCCTTCATGCCCTTCTCGCGCGGCGTGAGGTCGAAGCTGGCACCGTAGGCCAGCATCAGGCGGCGGCGCTCGATGCTCATGCTGTCGGGCATCACGAGGATGAGCTTGTAGCCCTTCACGGCCGCCACCAGCGCCAGGCCAATGCCGGTGTTGCCCGAGGTGGGCTCGATGATGGTGCCGCCAGGTTGCAGCGCGCCCGACTTCTCGGCGTCCTCGACCATGGACAGCGCGATGCGGTCCTTGATCGAGCCGCCCGGGTTGCCGCGCTCGGACTTCACCCAGACGTTGGCATCGGGGCCGAACAGGCGGTTGATGCGCACGTGCGGGGTGTTGCCGATGGTTTGCAGAATGTTGTCGACTTTCATGGCGTCTCCTGAAAGGGGTAAAGGGATGGCGCACATTCTGAACCACTTGTTCTGCGCCAGCGCCATATGGATATGCCGGATGCAGGGGCTTCGCTCCCGGGGCCGCCGCACTGCCGCCCCGTTTTGACTTTAAAATGCCTGAAATGCTTGTGCATGCTGCGCTGAATGCTATCAAATTTGTATCAAGGTAGGTACCCCGTCATCAGAAACAGCGGATAGGCCCGTCCATTGCGGTGCTGCATGCGCAGGATTTCGCTGAACTGGATGTGCCCGAACCCCGCCTGCTCGGCCAGGGCCTGCAGGGCCTCGGGGGCAAAGCCGAAATGCTGCACGCCCTTGGCGGCGTTGTCGCCGTGAAAGCTGCCGTCCTCCGGGTACAGGTCCACCAGCGCGATGCGCCCGCCCGGGTGCAGCGCGGCGGCAAAGGCCCGCAGCAGCGCGCCGGTGTCCGCGACATGGTGCAAGGCCATGCAGCTCACGACGGCGTGGTAGCGCCCGGGCAGGCCCGCGAAGATGTCTTGCTGCAGCGGGGCGATGTTGGCAAAGCCCTTTTCATCCAGCACCTGCAGCATGGCGGCCGACATGTCCAGCGCCGTCACCTGGGCCACCCGCGGCGCAATGGCCGTGGAAAGCAGGCCGGTGCCCGCGCCGAAGTCGAGCACATGGTCACTCGCGGCCAAAGGCACCTGCGCCAGCAGGCGCGGCGGCACGGCGGCCAGTTGCTGGGACATGGGGCGCTGGTCCCAGTCACGGGCAGCGGTGTCGAAATGGGTGGTGGATGGCGTGGTCATGATTCCAGGTGGGCAAATAAAGAGGACACGAAGGGCGGGTGTCTGGGATAATCGCCCCCGTGAAGCACGCCAGACCGCCGCTGGTGCAATCTGGGAAACCAGGCACTGGAGGAACGTCCGGACTGCACAGGACAGCGTAGCAGCTAACGGCTGCCCACCGTGAGGTGAGGATCAGAGCAACAGAGACGAGTCCCGGGGGAGTGCCGCAAGGTAGACCACTGGGGGTGAAACGGGCAATCTCTACGCGCAGCAATACCAAGTAGGCCAGCGTTGATGTGGTTCCGCAGAGCTGGCGGGTAGGTAGCATCGAGCCGGGTGGGCGACCCCCGGCCCAGAGTAATGGCGGTCACGCTGCGGGCAACCGCAGTGCACAGAATCCGGCTTATCGGCGCGCTTCACACTTTTTCAAGCAAAAAATAGCTCTAGCGCTTATGGGATGAGCGCTGGCAGCTATCATTTTTGATGCTATTGTGGGCAATGCGGTGCCTGGCCCTGCTGTAGGGCGCTGGCACGCTCCACCGTGTCGGGGTGGCTGCTCAGCAGCGACCAGATGGGGTGGGCTGCTTCGGGGCTTCCGTGCTTTCCCGGAGGTGCGCTGCGTGCACCATCCTTTTCCTGTTTCTTGTCGTCCTCATCCTCGTCGCGTGCGATGGCCAGCAGCAGCGTGCCCATGGGCGCCGTGGGCAGGGCGGCGTGGCGCATCAGGCCCAGGGCGAAACAGTCGGCCTCGCGCTCGTGGCTGCGGCGGTAGTGCAGCCCCGTGAGCAGCGCGCTGCCCGTGGACAGGATGCCCGACACATCGCCCAGTGCCAGCCCCAGGCCCATCTGCAGCACGCCCTGCTCCACCACCATGCGCGTGGTGTGGCGGTGCACCACATGGCCGATCTCGTGCGCCAGCACGCCCACCAGCGCCTCGTCGCCTAGGCCCTGCCGGGCGGCGGCCTGCACCAGGCCGTCGGTCATCACCACCCGCCCCCCGGGCAGTGCGAAGGCGTTGGCACCCATGCCGGCGCGAAACTCCAGCGTCCACTGCGGCGCATAGTGCGTGTAGCGGTGCAGGGCGGGCGGAATCTGCTGCGCCAGCGCATCAAAGCGCGCCCGCAGTTGCGCCTGGCGCTCGGGCGCCAGTTTGCTGGGTTTGAGCAGACCGTCGTCCATTTCCTGCAGGCCCTGGTCGGCCATCGCGGTCTCCCAGCCCATGGGCACCCAGCGGGTGAGCTGCGTGGCCGCCCAGGGCGTGCCGTAGCGGTAAAAAAGCAGCAGCCCGATGGCGGCGGCGAGCAGCACGGCCAGCAGCACGCTCCAGCGCGTCTGCATGTGCTGGGCCAGGCCCGGGCGGGCGCCTGCGGCGGCCAGGGCGGCTTGCCACTCGCTCACCGCGTCCACTTCCAGGCTGCCGTGTTCGCGCAGGTCCACCACCACGCGGGGCGGAGGGCGCTGCGCGCTCCAGGTCTCGGGCCAGCCCACCTGCGCATGCCGCAGCACCGTGGGCGCTTCGCCGGGCGGTGCCAGTGGGTGCAGCAGCAGCGAAGGCCCCCGGGGCGTGGGCTGCAGGCCCACCAGCACCGGCCGGGCCTGGCTGCTGCGTCCGTCGAACCAGCGCCCCGGCAGCAGATCGCCGGGTGCGACGGTAAATTCCTGAGAAGCCTTCAACGGGTGGTCTCCTCGACAAAGCACACCAGCCCCAAAAACGGGCGCGGCCCAGCCGCAGGGGTGTTCCTCATCACCCGATCAGGTCCAGCCCGGCCGCATCGGCCAGCGCATCGCCCAGGCCGCCGTCCTGCTGGCGCACCAGGGTGCCCGCCACCTGGTCCACCCCGCCCTTGACGTGCAGCGTGACCGATTCGGTTTTCATGCGGTATTCGCTCACGCGCGCAAACGGGCGGTACAGGCCCAGCGTCAGCAGCGTGAGCAGCAGGTTGCGGATGCGCAGCCACACATAACCCCCGGTGCCCAGGTCGCACTTGAAACGCGCCACCTGGCTCACGCCAATGTTGTCCCACAGCAGCTGGAACATGCGCGCCTCGCGGTAGGCGCGGGCCGGGGCCGAGGCCAGGAACAGCGCCAGCAGCCCGCCCACGAACGCCAGCGCGATCAGCACGAACAACCACATCCCCAGCTGGGGCGACCTGCCGAGGGACATCCAGCCACTGCCAACGACCAGGCCGATCAGTGCACTGAGGGCCACGACCGATAGCAAGAAGACCAGCGCCGTGGCACCCCAGATCCGGACGAAATCGAGGTAGACCGGCTTCCAGCGTCCCGGCTCCTGGCCGAGCCGGCTGCGCAACACCAGCAAGCTGCTGTAGTTGAACTCCAGCCGGATGAAGCACAGCACCGACAGCACCAGGCCCAGGGCGACCAGCGCCACCATGGTGGCCGTGATCTGCGGCATCTTGCGGCCGGTTTCTTCGTTCAACACGGCCTCGGGCGTTACTACCTGCAGGCCCAGGAAGACGCCAAACCACACCAGGGCCAGCGCAAACACGGGCCAGCTGGCGGCATAGACCTCGCGCCAGGTAGCGGCAAACTGCAGGCGCAGCCCCCGCCAGCGCGTGGCCGACAGGCGAAAGCGCATGGCGCTGGCCCAGATGAAGGGCGCCAGCACCGCACCCGCGAGCAGGAACAGGGCCACGGCCAAGTCCTGCCCGGTGTTGGCGGCGATGTTGTAGGCCAGCGTGATCAGCACCAGCAGCACGAAGCCCTTGACCATCTTGCCCTGCGGCGCGGTGAATTCAAGCGGGCTGCCCGCCACCTGCGTGTGCCCGTAGAAATACTGCGCCGTGCGCCGCCGCGCCCAGGGCGTGTAGAGGCCCAGGGTGACGATGCTCAGCAGCACGTTGACGATCCAGACGCGGAAATACTCGCCGCCGCTTCCGGTGAATGCGAGCGGGTGCGCGTCGATCATGGTTGAGGCGAACGACGGGGCGTTCGCCGGGGTGCTGCTGCTGCTGTTGCGTTGGTCCATGGTCTCCCTCCAGGGTGGCCGCGCAGTGTAGCAGTGGAGGGCAGATTTTGAAGTCAAAAGTGCCTTCGCGGCGCATAATCACGGCGCGGGCAGCTATGGTTTTTGATGTCATTTATCCATGAAGCCGTGCGTCACCCGAATCGCATGACACGGGCACTGCCCAGGCCAGGGCTCCCGCGCAAGGGCCGCCCCGCCGCGCTGGGAGCGTCCCCCTGCCCGCAGCGCACAGCGCTGCGAGAGCGGGGGGAAGGCGCCGAAGGCGACTCAGGGGGGTGTCAGAACTTCTCCCAGGGCTGCAGATAGCGCCACTGCCCCTCGGGCACCTTGGCCAGCGGCACGCGGCCGAGGCGGATGCGCTTGATGGCCATCACCCGCAGGCCCACGGCCTCGCACATGGCCGGAATCTGCCCGGGCCGGATGCCCTTGAGCGCGAAGCGCAGCTTGGTCTCGCTTTGCCAGCTCACCTTGATGGGTGGCAGTGGGCGGCCGTTGAAGCTCAGGCCATGGCAGAGCTTCTTCAGACCGTTGTCGGCGATCTGGCCCTCCACCTCGACGATGCATTCCTGCTCCAGCGTCTCGATGTCCTCCTGCAGCTTGCGCGCGATGCGCTTGTCCTGCGTGTAGACCACGAGGCCGCTGGCCGGCGTGGGCAGCGGCGTGAAGCATTCGAGCTGTTTGAAGTGGCGCAGCAGCACGCGGATGTCGGCCGCGTCTTCGGGCATGTGGGACTGCGCGCCCAGCAGCGTGAGCGCCGCCGGTGCGCCCTGGCTGCGGCTGCCGTGCGCTGCGGCGCCAGCGTCGAGCCCCAGCCCGGCCTCAAAGCCCACGGGCTTGTGCAGCAGCAGGGTGACGGGGGTCAGCTCCAGCAGGCTGGCGTCTTTCTCCACCGTCACCCCCTGGTCGGGGCGCACGCGCGCGCCCGGGGTCTCCACCAGCTGGCCGTCCACGCTCACAAAGCCGCCTTCAATGAATTGCTCGGCCATGCTGCGCGAGCAGGCCAGTTGTTCGGCCACGCGTTTGGCCAGGCGCACATGGCCGGTGTCGGGGTTTTTTTCAGTCATTGCCTGGCTCCATGGCGCGGATGCGCTCGACGTGGGCGATCAGCGAGCGCTGCGCCAGCGGCCACATGCGCGGCGGCACGTCGGCGTAGGCCAGCTCCACCCACTGCTCCACCGTGCCTTCGGGGAGTTGCTGCATGGCGGCGATCACCTTGGCCTCGCGCGCCAGGCGGTGTGCCTTGAGCTGCGCGATGGCGCCGCGCGCATCGCCGAGCACATGGCCGTGCGCTGGCAGGATGTAGTCGGCACCGTGCTGCTCGCAGAGCTGGTCGAGCCGGTCGAGCGCATCCAGGTAGTGGGCCATGTTGCCGTCGGGCGGGTTGATGATGGTGGTGCTGCCGTTGAGGATGTGGTCGCCGCTGAACAGCAGGCCGTCTTCGATCAGCAGCAGGCACAGGTGGTTGGCCGCATGGCCGGGCGTGTGCACTACCTGCAGGGTATGGATTATTTCGCCATCCGGCCCTTTGCCAGTAAGCGCAAGCAGCTCTCCATTCTGGAGCGCTCTGTCGGGTGTGAACTGGCTGTCGGCACGCGCCGTGGGGGCCGATGGCAGGCCCAGCACGGGTGGCGCGGCACGGCCTGCGCGCGCGCACATCTGCTGCAGCGGGGCGGCGCCGGGGGAATGGTCGGGGTGCGAGTGCGTGCAGACGATCGAGCGGATGTCGCCGCCGGCGGCGCGCCACAGCCGTTCCAGGTGGTCGGTGTCTGCCGGACCGGGGTCGATGGCGATGTAGCCCGTGGCCGGGTCGCCCACGAGGTAGCTGTTGGTGCCGGGGCCGGTCATCACGCCGGGGTTGGGGGCGGTCAGGCGCTGCACGTTGCGCAGCAGGGGCACCGGGCGTTCGCTTTGCCAGTCCAGCGGGTGGACGATCTGCCCGTCGGGGCAGACCAGGGCCAGTTCGCCAAACGGTGCCTCGTCCTCCATGTAGCGCGCCTCCTTGCCGCCCAGCAGCCCGGCGCGCGGGCAGCTCACCCACAGCGGGCGCTCGCCCTGCAGCGCATCGAGCAAGGCCTGCGTGTGGGCGTAGCGCGTGAGACGCTGCAGCGTGCGGATGGTCGGGAAGATCATGAAGAACTGCCCGGCCTCGTGGCGCGCGAGCGCATCCTGCGGGCGCACCCACACGGGCTCGAACTGCTCGGTCTCGTCGGCTACCGGCTCCTGGCCCGCAGGCATCCGTGCGACCAGAAAAGGCACGTCGAAGCGGCGCGGCAGATCCCGGTCGGCCGTCCAGTGCGCCAGCCAAAAGATCTGGTCGGCCGCCAGCCGCAGCCCGTGCGCCGCGCACTGCGCAAAGAACGGTGCATGGCGGTCCAGCGCAGCGATGTCGCTCGCGTCGGCCGGGCGGCCGTCGGTGCGCCGCGCCAGCAGCACGCCCAGCTCTTCATAACTTTCGCGGATGGCAGCAATGGCCTGTGTGCAGTGCAGATCGCTTTGCGTGGGGCGGCGGTCGGCCAGCGCATGGGCCTCGGGGGCGGCGTCGGTCGCGTCGATCGCGCCACCCGGGAACACATAGGCGCCCGGGGCAAAGCTGGCGCTGGCCGAGCGGCGGGTCATGAGCACTTCCAGCACGCCGTCGTGGGTGTCGCGCAGCAGCAGCACGGTGGCTGCCGGGCGGGTGGGCACCGGCTCGCGGTGGGGATGCAGTTGTTGGTGGATGCGGGGCATCGGGCGATTATCGGCCGCGCGCTGGCCCATTGCCGCAAGGGGCGGCTTGCGGGCGACCCACCTGGTGGCCTGCGGTCTTCTTGTAGGCCTGCACCCATTCGGCCAGCACCGTCGGGTCGGTCACGTCCTCGATGCGTGCAAAGCCTTCGGGTGCTGCTTCTTCCACCATGTCGAGGATGGCATCCAGCCCCTCGCGGCGGTTCATGGCGACGATGTCGCGCGTCATGGGCAGGCGGGCGGCCTCATAGGCATTCAGCGCGGCGGTGATGCTGGCATGGCCGTCCAGCGCATCGACCAGCGCGGCTGCGTCCAGAATGGCCTGCGTCGCACCGTTCGAGCCGATGGGGTACATCGGGTGCGCCGCATCGCCCAGCAGCGTGGTGTGGCCATGGCGCCAGCGCGGCAGAGGGTCGCGGTCCACCATGGGCCATTCGAGGATCTGCTCGGCCGCGCGGATCAGTCCGGGCACGTCGAGCCAGGCAAAGCGCCAGCTGCCGAAGGTGGGCAGCAGGTCGTCCAGCGAGCCGGGCTTGCTCCAGTCCTCGCGGCTGGGGGCCGTGAGGCCGCCGCCAAACCCGTCTTCGCGCAGGCGGCGGTCGCAGATCCAGTTGATGCGCTGCAGGCCGTCTGGGCGCACCGGCTCGATCGGGTAGACCACGAATTTCGCCCGCCGGTGACCGGCCTGCACCATGGTGCGGCCGTCCAGAAAGGGCCGCGCCAGCGTGGTGCCGCGCCACATCATCATGCCGTTCCAGCGCGGGGCGCCCTCGTCCGGGTGAAATTGCTGGCGCAGCGCCGAGTGGATGCCGTCGGCCCCCACCAGGATGTCGCAGGCCCGCTCGCTGCGCGTGCCGTCGGCGTGCAGGATCTCGGCCACTGCGCCGTTGGCTGTTTCGCGCGCAGCCACCACGCGCTCGCCGGTGCGCACCTGGGCCGGGCCCAGGCGCTGCACGGCCTCGTCCCAGAGCCGCATCTGCAGGTGACCGCGGTGAATGCTGAGCTGCGGATGGCTGCTGCCCGCAGCCAGGCCACGCAGGTCTTCGTAGATGGTTTGCCCGTGCCGGTTGGCGAACACCAGCGCGCGCGTGGGCACGGCCATGGCTTCCAGCGCGGGCAGCAGACCCAGGCCCGCCAGCACGCGCACCGCATGCGGCAGCAGGTTGATGCCCACGCCCAGCGGGCGCGGCTGAACGGCGGCTTCGCACACCGTGACGTGGTGGCCGTGCGCGGCCAGGGCCAGGGCCGCCGTCAGGCCGCCGATGCCGCCGCCGGCCACAACGATGGAGCGGGAGGGGTTCATAGGGTGTCTCCGGGTTTTTGGGGTTGACGCACATCAAATTTTGCCGATATTGTTGCGCTATGCAACAAAAAAATGCAAGCCGTCGCAAACCCCAGTCCAGTGCGCCTGCGGGCCGCTTCGCTGCCGCCAGGCCCGCGCGCAGCGCCCCGCCAGCCGACTGGGCCCAGGCCGAACTGCGGCCGTTGCCCGGCCTGGCTTATGGCGTGCTCGACGAGTTGCTGGGCTACGCGCTGCGCCGGGCGCAGAACGCCCTGTACCTGCACTTTCAACGCAGCGTGGACCGTGCGGATGTGAGCCCGCAGCGCTTTGCGGCGCTGGTGCTGGTGGCGCAGAACCCGGGCCTGCGCCAGGGCCTGCTGGCCGACGCCATGGGCCTGCACCGCAGCGGCGGCATGCGTCTGACCGACTGGCTCTGCGAGCAAGGCTGGGTGCAGCGTGCCGACGACCCTCTGGACCGCCGCTCCTGGACTGTTCACCCCACCCCGGCCGGCCTGGCGCTGCTGGAGAGCGTGACCGCCCAGGTGCGGACCCACGACGAGGCGCTGCTGGCCGCGCTGGGCGACGAGGGGCCGCAGTTGCGCCGCCTGCTCGACCGGCTGGCTGCCGCCGCCAACGCACTCGCCACCCCCATGCCACCGTCCGGGTGAGCAACGGCGTTCGCCCCTCTTGGTTTGTTACCCCCCCCCTGAAAACCACCTCAAGGAGACCCCTGCATGCATCCGATCAACCGCCGCCAGCTTGGCTGGCACCTGGGCCGCGCATTGGGCGCGGCCGCTCTTGCCTCCGCCGGGCTCGGCGCCCGTGCCCAGACGGGCACGCCCCGCATCCTGGTCGGTTTTCCGGCTGGTGGCTCGGTGGACGCCACGGCGCGCCGCCTGGCGGAAACCTGGCGCCCACGGCTGGGCACCGTGGTGGTGGAGCAGAAGGTGGGCGCGGGCGGCCGCATCGCCGTGACCACGCTCAAGGATGCAGCGCCCGACGGGCTGACCATGCTGCTCAGCCCCTCGTCGATGTTCACCATCTACCCGCATGTGTTCAAGCGCTTGCAGTACCAGCCGGCCACGGATGCGATCGCCGTCTCGCCCGTGGCGCTGTCCACCTGCGGCTTCATGGTCGGGCCCAAAGTGCCCGAATCGGTGCGCACGCTGCGCCAGTTTGCCGACTGGGCCAAGGCCCAGCCCGAGCCGCAGGGCTATGCGTCGCCAGCCGCCGGGGCCATGCCGCACTTCCTGGGCAACCAGTTTGCGCGGGCAGCGGGCGTTGCGCTCACGCACCTGCCCTACCGCGGCGCAGCCCCGGGCCTGCAGGACCTGATGGGTGGGCAGGTGGCCTCGGGGTGCTTCAGTGTGGGCGACTGCCTGCCGCATTTGCCCTCTGGCCGGGTGCGGGTGCTGGGCGTGACAGATGCGCGCCGCTCGCGTTTTTTGCCCGAGGTTCCCACGTTCGAGGAGCAGGGCTTTGCGGGTATCCAGGGCGTGGAGAGCTACGGCCTGTTCCTGCCTGCGCGTACGCCGGCCGCGCTGGTCGAACGGCTGGCCGAGCAGGTCCGTGCAGCCGTGAAAGACCCGGCGGTGATCGAGACCCTGGCGAAGCTGGGCTTCGAGCCCGTCGCCTCGGGCCCGGACGAATACGCGCGCCAGCTCGCGCAGGAGCGCGACCGCTGGGCGCCGGTGGTGACCGCGTCCGGTTTTTCGTCGGACGACTGAGCCTAGAAACGGCAGTTGGATGCGCCCGGCGGTGCCGTGATCGGGGCGTCAGGCAAGGCGCGACGACGCCGCGGGCTCCTGCCCGCAAGGAGGCGCAACGCCGCATGGCGCCCCTAGCGCGGTGCTGGCGGGTGCATAGCGTTCACCCATCAGGTGAACACCATCGAAGCCTTGAAACGTTGATTTCATGCGGTCTGGCAAGGGAAACAAAGCGGTCAACTGCGGTTTCTAGGCTGAACCTTGCCGGGCGGCCTGCGCCGCTCAGCGCTGGCTGGGCACGGCCAGGCCGCGCTGCACGGCAGGCCGCTCCACAAAGGCCGCCAGCACGCGCTGCACCTGCGGGAAGCGGTCGAACTCGACCAGCTCGCCCGCGCCATAGAAACCCACGAGGTTGCGCACCCACGGAAAGATGGCGATGTCGGCGATGGTGTAGTCCTCGCCCATCACCCAGCGGCGGCCTGCCAGGCGCTGCTCCAGCACGCCGAGCAGGCGCTTGGATTCCGCCACGTAGCGGTCGCGTGGGCGCTTGTCCTCGTAGTCTTTGCCCGCAAACTTGTGGAAGAAGCCGAGCTGGCCGAACATCGGCCCCACGCCGCCCATCTGCCACATCAGCCATTGCAGCGTTTCGTAGCGCGCGGCAGCGCCGGGAGGCAGGAAGCGACCGGTCTTTTCGGCCAGGTACACCAGGATGGCGCCCGACTCGAACAGCGCCAGCGGCTGGCCGTCCGGCCCGTCGGGGTCGATGATGGCGGGGATCTTGTTGTTCGGGTTGAGCGAGAGGAACTCGGGCGTGAGCTGGTCGTTCGTTTCGAAGCTCACCAGGTGCGGTTCGTAGGGCAGGCCGGTTTCCTCCAGCATGATCGAGGCCTTCACGCCATTGGGTGTGGGCAGCGAGTAAAGCTGCAGGCGATCCGGGTGCCGGGCGGGCCACTTGCGGGTGATGGGAAACAGGCTCAGGTCGTGCATGGCGGTTCCTTAGAACGTGTTTGCGATCTCAGTATGGTGGGGGCCGGAAAAATGCCCGGCCACGGGTGCGATCCAGCTACGATAATCGATAGCATGCAGATCCGCTTCACCAAGATGCAGGGCGCGGGCAACGACTTTGTCGTGCTCGACGAAACCACCGGGCCCCTGGGACTCTCGGCCGCCCAGTACCGCTTCCTGGCCGACCGCCACTTCGGCGTGGGGGCCGACCAGATTCTGACCGTGCGCCCCGCGCCCGCGCCGGGTCTGGACTTTGAATACGTCATCCACAACGCCGACGGCGGCGAGGTGGAGCAGTGCGGCAACGGCGCGCGCTGCTTCGCGCGCTATGTGCGCGACAAGGGCCTCACGCAGAAGGACACCATCCGCGTGCAGACGCTCGCGGGCGTGATCGCGCCCCGGCTCACGCCCGATGGCCGCGTCACCGTGGACATGGGCTGCCCGCAGTTTGACCCGACGCGCGTGCCTTTCGACGCTGCGGGCCTGGTGCCCGTGTCCCAGGGTTCGGGGCAAAAATGGCCTCTGGAGCTTGCGGGTCAAGCGCCGGAAGCTTCTGTTTTGATAGCGGTAGTATCCATGGGCAACCCGCATGCCGTGCAACTGGTGGACAACGTGGACACCGCCCCCGTGCTGCAGACCGGCCCGCTGATCGAGCGCCACACACGCTTCCCGCAGCGCGTGAATGCGGGCTTCATGCAGATCGTGGACCGCAGCCACGTGCGCCTGCGCGTGTACGAGCGCGGCGCGGGCGAAACCCTGGCCTGCGGTACGGGCGCCTGTGCGGCCGTGGCGGCGGGCATCCGCCTCGGGCTGCTCGACACGTGCGTGGATGTGCAGACGCGCGGCGGTCTGCTCACCATCGCCTGGAGCGGCCAGGAGGCCGACTCCGTTTTCATGACCGGCCCGGCCACCACCGTGTTCGAAGGCCAGATCGACATTCCTGACGCACCATGACCTCCCACATTCCTCCCATCACCGAAGACGACATCGCCGAATTCCTGCTGCGCACCCCCGGCTTTTTCGAGCGCCATGCCGAGGTTCTGGCCGGTGTGCAGCTCACCAGCCCGCACGGCCAGCGTGCCGTGAGCCTGCACGAGCGCCAGGCCGAGATGCTGCGCGAGAAGATCAAGGGGCTGGAGCAGCGCGTGATGGAGATGGTGCGCAACAGCCACGAAAACGAGGGCATCGCCCAGAAGGTGCACCACTGGACCGGCTCGCTGCTGCAGGTGCGCGACCCCATCGACCTGCCGCTGGCGGTGGCCGAGGGCGTGCGTGCGCTGTTCGATGTGCCGCAGGCTGCCGTGCGCGTGTGGGGCGTTTCGGGCGCCTACATCGACTGCGACTTCGCCCTGGGCGCCAGCGACGATGCCCAGGCATTCGCCAGTTCGCTCACGATGCCGTTCTGCGGCCCCAACCTGGGGTTCGAACCGGCCGGCTGGCTGGTCTCGGGCGACGGTGCACCCGCCCAGTCCATCGCCTTGCTGCCACTGCGCGTGGGCGCCATCGACAGCGCCACACCGGCTTTCGGCCTGCTGGTGCTGGGCTCGCCCGACCCGCAGCGCTTCGACGCCACCATGGGCACGGACTTTCTCGCGCGCATGGCGGAACTCGCCAGCGCTGCGCTGATGCGTTTACGCTAAAACCATAGCTGCCAGCGCCTGACAAATAAGGGTTTTCAATGGATTTTGCTTTGAAACCATTGATGAAAAAGCGCTGCCAGCTCCTGTTTTGGTAGCGTATGACCCACTCCCTCGCGCTCCTGCCGCCCGAAGCCTTGCGCTATCTGGAGCATGTGCGTGTGGAAAAGCGCCTGGCCGCGCGCACCGTCACGCTCTACACGCTCGACCTGGAGAAGCTCGCGCGCTTCGCCGCGCAGGTGGATGTGCCATTGCTGCGCCTGCAAACGGCGCATATCCGCCGCTTCGTGGCCCTCATGCACGGCGGTGGGCGCGGCGGGCGCGGCATTGCGCTCATTCTGTCGGGCTGGCGTGGCTTTTTCGGCTGGGCGGCGGCCCAGGGCCTGGTGCCGAGCAACCCGGTGCAGGGCGTGCGCGCGCCGCGCGCGCCCAAGCCCCTGCCCAAGGCACTGGGCGTGGACGACGCGGTGCGCCTGGCCGAATTCAGTCACGATGGTGCCGACCCCTGGCTGGAGGCGCGCGACGCCGCCATGGTCGAGCTGCTGTATGGCTGCGGCCTGCGTGTGGGCGAGCTGGTGGGCCTGGACGCAGCGCCCGGCCCCGACACCGAGCGCCTGGGCCGGGGCTGGATCGACCTGCAGGCCGCCGAGGCCCATGTGCTGGGCAAGGGCAGCAAGCGCCGCAGCCTGCCCGTGGGCGCGGCCGCGCTGCAGGCGCTGCAGGCCTGGCTGCAGCAGCGCGCCACCCCCTTCGCGCCCGGCAAGCTGGATACCGCGCTGTTCGTGGGCCAGCGCGGCGCGCGCCTGACGGCGCAGTCGGTCTGGCTGCGCCTGCGCCAGCGCAGCGGTCAGGCGGGGTTGACCACGCCGGTGCACCCGCACATGCTGCGCCATTCGTTTGCCAGCCACCTGCTGCAGTCCAGCGGTGACCTGCGCGCCGTGCAGGAGCTGCTGGGCCACGCCAACATCACCACCACGCAGGTGTACACCCGGCTCGATTACCAGCACCTGGCGAAGGTGTACGACCAGGCCCACCCGCGCGCCCGGCGCAAGTAGCGGCCTTTGCGCTGGCGCAAAGGCCGGCGCAAAGCGGTTGGCTACACTGCCGCGATGTTCGCCTCCCAGCTCCGCCGCCGCTGCATTGCCTTCCTGGCCATGCTGGCTGTGGCCTTTGGTGCGCTGGCGCCCACCTTGGCGCAGGCTGTGGTGGCGGGCAGCAACCATGATTTCGCCATGGAGGTGTGCACCAGCACAGGCATGCTGCTGGTGCAGGGTGGTGGTGGCTTCCAGCCCTCCGAGGGCGACGACACCCTGGCCGACATGCAGAAGCAATGCAGCCTGTGCAGCATGCAGGGCTCGGTGGCCCCGCCGTCGGCTTTGCCGCAGATGCCCCTGCTGCACGGTGTGCAGGACATGCCCATCGCGTTCTACCGCGACGGACCCCGGCCCGCCATCTGGCTGGGCGCCCACACGCGCGCTCCCCCGCCGCGCGGCTGATCGAAGTACTCCCCGCACCTGAAGGTTCAGGGCTGCGGGCGCGGTGTTTCGCCCTTCTCTTTCGCCTTCTGACCCCACTGCGGCGCTCCTGAGCGTCCGCCGGTTCGTTCGCGCTGCTCCCGGCCCGCCCGTGGGCCGTGTGCACCCGTTTCGACCCACCCATTTACGAGGAATAGCACGATGTTGCGTCTCTCCACCGTCGCTCTGGCCTGCCTGCTGGCCTGCGGCCTGCCCACTTCCGCCCTCGCCCAGAAGGGCGATGCGCTGGCCCCCATCACCATCACCGGCTCGGCCATTGACGACCGGTTTTCTTCCACGGCCACCGATCCGGTGTCCACCGTCACGATCACGCGCCAGCAGGTGGAGGAGCAGCATGCCAAGAACCTGATCGAAGTCCTGCGCTCGGTCAGCGGCGTCACAGCCGACCTGCAGGGCGACGGTGAGACCCTCAAGATCAAGCTGCGTGGTGTGGAAAACCAGCGTTACATGGGCGAAAAGCCCGGTGTGGCCATCATCATCGACGGTGTGCCGGTGTTCGAGCGCACCGGCAAGGTCAACATCGATATCGACAACATCGAATCGATCAAGGTCATCAAGGGCGGTGCTTCCTATCTGTATGGCGAGGATGCCCTGGCCGGTGCCGTGGTCATCACCACCAAGCGCGGCGCCGGTCACCAGGGGTTCAAGCTGGACACCGATCTGGGGGCCTTTGGCTACCGCCGTTACCTTGCGCGCGCAGGCTTTGCCAGGGACGACCTGTCGGGTCACATCCAGTACAGCGACCGCGACCAGGATGGCTACTACTTCATGTCGCGCACCTTCAGCAAGACCTGGTCGGGTAATCTTCAGTATGCGCTCGACGCCCGGAGCGATCTGAGTCTGGGTTTCGAGAAGTCCGAGCGTTTTCGGGACCGCGAAGGCAGCGTGACGGGTGAGATCAACGCCTTCAACGACCCCAAGGGGCTGGAAGGGGGGCGTGGCTTCAGCCGCAACTTCAACGTGGATCTGAGCCGCTACAACCTCACCTATTCCAACGACCTGGACGAGCGCTCCCATGTCATGGCGGTGCTTTACCAGTACCAGGACGACACCAGTTTCTGGTCCAACCCCATGCGCTTTACCGCCACGGGAGCGCCCACCACTCTTCTGGATCACTACTCCACGATCAACGACTACACCCAGGTGCAGCGCGGCCTCAAAACCGAATACCGGACCCGGTTCGATCAACTGGCCCTGATGGGGGGACTGGAGTTCAAGCGCAACACGTTCCTTAACCACGCCTCCGCGCTCAACAGCTACCGCTCGCGTCCCACGGGCCCGGTGACACCGGCGGGCATGGTGATGAGCGACGACTTCACTGCCGAGAACACACAGGCGTTCTACGGCGAGGCCAAGGTCGGCCTGAGCCAAAAAACCGCGGCCACCTTCAACCTGCGCCATGACCGCATCGGCATCCGCTTCAACGCCCTGCCGGTGGCAGGCAGCGGCAACCGCACCGTGGCCGAGCGCAAGGACTTCGATGTAAGCAGCTACCGCCTGGGCCTGACCCACGCGCTGGACAGGGCCACCTCGTTGCATGCGGCGGTCTCCACGGGCTTTCGCGCGCCCACGGCAGAGCAGCTCTATCGGGGGCAGACCACCACGCACGCGCTGGTGCTGGGCAACCCCGACCTCCAGCCCGAAAAAGCCACCAGTTTCGAGGTGGGCTGGAAGCACCAGACACAGCTGGCAGGCTGGCCCGCCAGCCTGGGGGCCGTGCTGTTCCAGGTGGACCGCAAGGATTTCATCCTTGACAGCAATGGCCAGTATGCAGGCACCAACAATCCGGCCGGTGGCGGCTCGCAGTTCCGCAACATCGGTGGTGCCCGCAGCCGGGGGCTGGAGCTGGAGCTGCGCACACAGCCGCACCACCGCTGGTCTTTCGATGCGGCCTACACGTTGCTGGATGCGTACTTCACCCGCTATGAAAGCTATTACCAGACCTATGGCAACGCCAACGGCACCTATGTGGCCCATCCGACGGCAGCGCAGCGCGCCAATCCGGGCTTCTGGCAGGGCAACTTCACGGTGGAAAAGTTCGACAACACCGGCAACAAGCTGCCGCGCACACCCCCGCACCAGTTCAACCTGCGTGCCAACTACCTGCCCGCGCCAGGCTGGACGCTCAGTGGCGAGATGGACTACAAGTCCACGTCCTGGTCGGACGAGATCAACCAGGAAAAGCTCCCGGGCCGTACGGTTCTCAACCTGACGGCGCAGTACAGCACCAAGCTCTCGGGCTGGCCTGGCGCGCGCCTGAGCGCCTATGTGCGCGTGGACAACCTGTTTGACAAGCACTACTACCTGACGGCACGGGGCAGCGGCGACGCCAACCTCGATGGCCGCTACACCCGTGAAGACCCCTCCATCGTGGTGGATCCGGGCCGCGCCTGGCGCATCGGCCTGAATCTGCAGTTCTGAGGCACCGCCATGAACAATTTCAAGACTCTCGTGGAATGGGGCGTGATCGGCCTTCTGCTGGCGCTCAGTGCCTGGGCCGTGGCCGTGGCGATGGAGCGCTGGCGCTTTTACCGCCAGGTGCAGGTGGGCCGCTACAGCAGCCGCGTGCGGCTGGAAACGGAGCTGACGAGCCGCCTCCATGTGATCGGCTCGGTGGCCGCCAATGCGCCGTACATCGGCCTGCTGGGCACGGTGCTGGGCATCATGCTCACCTTCGAGGCCCTGGGCAGCAGCGGTGCCATGGATGTGAAAACCATCATGGTGGGCCTGGCCCTGGCGCTCAAGGCCACGGCCGTGGGCATTGGCGTGGCCATTCCCTGCGTGGGGCTGAACAACGCGCTGCGCCGTGTGGTGCGCGTCAAGCTGGCCGAGTTCGACGAAGCCCAGGGAGGTTGAGCATGGACGAGGACATCGAATCCATCAACGTCGTGCCGCTGGTCGATGTGATGCTGGTGCTGCTGACCATTGTGCTGACCACGGCCACCTTCGTGGTCACGGGGCGCATTCCGGTGGATCTGGCGCAATCAGCCCAGTCGGCGCCTGCCACGCCAGCGCCTGTGGTGCTCACACTCACGCGCGACAAGGTGCTGTACCTGAATGACACGCGCGTGGCAGAGCTGGAGCAGGCGCTGGCAGCCTTCCAGCGTGAACAGCCCGTGACCGTGCGGGCCGACGGCACGCTGGTGCTGACGGACTTTGTCGAACTGGTGGACCGTGTCAAGGCGCTGGGTTTCGAGAAAGTGGCGCTGGAGGTGCGCAGGACATGAGCGCCATGGATCTTCCACTGTCCGGGGGGCGCCTGGTGGGGCGCGACTGGCTGGTCTCCATGGCACTGCATGGGGCCCTGCTGGGGGGGGCATTCTGGCTGGCTGCCGTGCCGGCATCCCAGGTGCAGCGCCTGGACGTCGCGCTGCGCTGGGCCGCCCCGGAGCCGGAGCCTGCGCCACCGCCGGTTCCCGTGGTGCCGCCGCCCCAGCCCGCCCCCAAGGTGCGCCCGGCGGAGCCGCCGCGTCCCAAGGCGCAAGCGCCTTCGCCCGAACCCCAGGCGCCTGCCGAGGTGTTCGATTCGGCCCCTTTGCAGTCCGCTCCTGCGGTGCACCTGCCAGCGGCGCCCCAGGCAACGGCAGCGCCCGAGGCGGTAGCGCCCGCCCGGCCAACACCGCCTGCGCCCGCTTCCGCCGTGGCCGCACCGGCCGACGACCAGAGCTATCAGCAATGGCGCTCCCGGCTGGAGCAGGCCTTGCAGCAGGGCAAGCGCTACCCGGCCAGTGCGCGCCGCATGGGCCAGACCGGCACCGTGGTGGTGCACCTGCGTGTGGGTGCCGACGGCAGCCTGCTGCACTGCATGTTGCACCACTCCTCGGGTTTCAAGGTGCTGGACCACGCGGCCGAACAACTGGTGCGCGGCGTGGCGCAGTCGCTGGCGGCGCAAATGCCGCCCGGGCGTGCGGCAGATCTGCGCATTCCCATCGTTTATGAATTGACGGAGTCCTGACATGCCGAGATGGATATGGATGGTCGCAGGGCTGCTGTGTGCACTGGCCGGGCCGGTGGCGGCCGCTGACAAGGTGGCCCTGATCAGCAGCACCATGGTGCTGGAGCGCAAGTTCAAGCTCATGCAGGAGGCCGCACGCGCCCAGGGTGTGGAGCTGGCCTGGACGCAGGTCGATGCCGAGGGCGAAAAAGGCGTGGCGCGCGTGCTCGACGGCGCACGCCTGGTCATCGTGGACGCGCCGCGCTCCGAGGACCAGGCACTGGTCGAGCGCGTGGCCGGGGCGCAGATCCGCGCCGCCCGCCTGCCGGGCGTGGGCATCCACGTGATGAGCCCGCCCGTGCGCCTGCGTCCCCAGGGGCTGCCGCCTGCACAGGCCCAGCGCGTGTTCGACTACTACGTGGGCGGCATGCGCGTGAACCACGAGCGCCTGTTCCAGTACCTGCGCGCCGTGGTGCAGGGCACCGATCCCGCCGCCGTGCCCGGGCCGGTGACACTGCCCAATGGCGGCATCTACCACCCGGCCTATGACAAGGGCGTGTTTGCCGATCTGCGCAGCTACCTGGCCTGGTGGCAGGCACGCAAGGGCAGTGCGGCGCATGGCGTGCCGGTGGTCGGCATGGAGATGTCGTCCAGTTACTTGTCCGACGGGCAGACCCGCGTGCTTGACGAAACCATTGCCGCGCTAGAGGCCCGTGGCGCGCTGCCGCTGGTCTTCTACCGCAGCAGCCGTGTGGCACGCGCCGCAGCCGATGCACAGGGGGCTGGCCGCCCGGCCGCTGCCGGCCCGGGCGCTCGCCCGGTGCAGACCTCGGATATTGCCGCCGGGGTGTACGGAGGGCCGGGCTTTCCCAACCCCCAGGAGCTGGCGGCGGTGGCGGTGGACGAGCCCATCATCACGCTGGATGGCAAGGTGCTGCCGCAGGTGCTGCTGGTCAACACCTTCCTGGGCATCCACCCCGATGCGCGCAAGGCCTGGCATCGCGCCATGGGCGTGCCGGTCATCCACATGCTGTCCTACCGCCAGGGCACGCGCGCCGACTACCTGCGCGATACCGTAGGCATCAACAGCTTCAATCTGCCGTTCTCGCTGACCAATGCCGAATACATCGGCCTGCAGGACCCGGTGGTCGTCAGCGCCAACGAGGGCGGCGAGCTGGTGCCCATGCCCGAGCAGATGGACCTGCTGGTGGGCAAGGCCGTGAATCTGGCGCGCCTGCAGTCCACGCCCAACGCCGACAAGCGCCTGGCGCTGTTTTTCTGGAACCACCCGCCGGGTGAGAAGAACCAGGGCGCCTCCAATCTGAACGTGCCGCGCTCCATCGAGCACCTGGTGCAGCGCCTGCGCGCCGAGGGCTACACCATCGACGCCACCACCGAGAAGGACATCATCGCCACGGTGGCCACCCTGCTGCGCCCATCGTACCGCCCCGGCACCCTGGGCGAGCTGATGAAGACGCCGCACTGGGATTTTCTGCCCCTGGCGAGCTATGAGCGCTGGCTCCAGGGGCTGCCGGCCGAGGTGCGCCAGCGCATCACGGCCTTCTGGGGCGAGCCCACGAAAAGCGCCTGGGTGGTGCGCCACCAGGGGCAGGCGGGCTTTGTCATTCCGCGCATGAAGCTGGGCCAGCTCGTGGTGCTGCCCCAGCCCATGCGCAGCGAGACGGCGGTGGGGCACCACGACGAGAAAAAGCTGTTCCACGACACCAAGGTGCCGCTCAACCACTTCTACCTGGCCACCTACCTGTGGGCGCGCGAGCAGCATGCGGCGCATGCCATCGTGCACTTTGGCACCCATGGCTCGCAGGAATGGACGCCGGGGAAGGAGCGCGGCCTGTGGGCCTACGACGACCCCAACCTGCTGGTGGGCAACACCCCGGTGGTGTACCCCTACATCGTGGACAACATCGGCGAGGCGCTGCACGTCAAACGGCGCGGGCGCGGTGTGATCGTGAGCCACCAGACCCCGGCATTCGCGCCTGCGGGCCTGTCGGAGGACTTTGTGCGCATCAACGACCTGATCCGCGAATACCAGGCGCTCGACTCGGGTCTGGTCAAGGACAACAATCGCAAGCGCATCGTGGCGCAGGCGGTGAAGATGAACATCCACAAAGACCTGCAGTGGAAGGCGAGTGATCTGGAGCGCGATTTCGACAAGTTCCTGCGCGACCTGTCGGACTACCTCGAAGACCTGGGCGCTGCCCAGCAGCCCCTGGGCCTGCATACCCTGGGGCTGGACGCCGAGCGCGCCCACCTCATCAGCAACGTGATGCAGATGCTGGGCCAGCCGCTCTACGAGGCCACGGGCGTGAAGAACGCCAAGGCCGCGTTCAAGGGCGACTACAAGGACCTGCAAAAGACCGCGCCCTACCGCTTTGTGGACGACTGGGTGTTCAGCGACCGTCCGCTGCGCGAGCTGGACGACCCCCAATTGCGCGTGCTGGCCGAAAAGGGGCGGCGCTTCATGGTCACGCTGCGCGCCGCCTGGGAGGTGGAGGGCGTGATGCAGGGCCTGTCGGCGCGCTGGATCGACCCGTCCTACGGCGGCGACCCGATTCGCAACCCCGACGCCCTGCACACCGGGCGCAACATGTACGGATTCGACCCCTCGCGCATCCCCACGCGCGCCGCCTACGAGGCAGGCAAGGAGGCCGTGCAGGCGCTGATCCAGTCCTACCAGACCGAGCATGGCAAGTTCCCCGAAAAGCTCGCCTTCAGCATGTGGAGCACCGAAACCCTGCGCCACCTGGGCATGCTGGAGGCGCAGACTCTCTACGCCATGGGTGTCAAACCGCGCTGGGACGAGGGTGGGCGCGTGGTGGGCATGGAGGTGATTCCTCTGCAGGAACTGGGGCGCCCGCGCATCGACACGGTGATCTCGCTCACCGGCCTGTACCGCGACCAGTTCCCCAACGTGATGGAACGCTTCAACGAGGCCATCCAGTTGCTTGCGGAGCAGCCCGAACCGCGCGAGAAGAACTTCATCCGCGCCAACACCGAGCGCATCGAGGCCGCGCTGCGGGCGCAGGGCGTACCTGCGCAGGAAGCGCGCGAGTTTGCCCTGACCCGCATCTTTGGCAACGAAAGCGGCGACTACAGCACCAAGCTGACCGACGCCTCGCTCGCCTCCGACATGTGGGAAGAGGGTGACGGAAAGCTCGAAAAGCTCTACCTCTCGCGCATGTCCTGGGCCTACGGCCCCAACACCGCAAACTGGAGCCGCAAGCTGGCCGACCCCTCGGGCCGCGAGATCAACACCTATGCCGAACACCTGCGCGGCACCAGTGCGGCAGTGTTCTCGCGCTCGTCCAACCTGCGCGGCCTGCTCGATACCGACCATCCGTTCGAATACCTGGGCGGAATCTCGCTGGCCGTCAAGCACCTGGACGGCAAGAACCCGCAGCTCTACATCTCCAACATGCGCGACCCGAACCGCGCGCGCCTGCAGACGGCCGAGAAGTTCATGGCCACCGAGCTGCGCAGCGTGTACCAGCACCCGAACTGGATGAAGGAAATGATGCAGGAGGGCTACAGCGGCACGCTGCAGATGCTCAACACCGTCAACAACTTCTGGGGTTGGCAGGTGATGGACCGCAACGTGGTGCGCGACGACCAGTGGCAGGAGTTCCACGAAACCTATGTGAACGACCGCCACCGCCTGGGCACCCGCGAATGGTTCGAGAAGAACAACCCCATGGCCCTGGCGCAGGTGGCCGAGCGCATGCTCGAAGCCATCCGCAAGGATTACTGGCATGCCGACGAGCGCACTCAGCGCGAGCTGGTGGCCACCTACCAGGACCTGGCCGCGCGCCACGACGTGCACACCAGCAACGAAACCTTCAAGGCCTACGTGGCCGAGCTGGCGCAGGGCTTTGGCATCGGCGCCCGGCCGGCACCTGCCGCGCCCAGTGCGCCGGCGGCTGTGCCCCCACAGGCGGCGCAGCCCCAACCGCCCGCGCCCGAGCCAGATCCGCCCGCGCCGCCCCCGGTGGTGCGCGGCCAGGAGCTGCGCGAGGTGCTGCGCGACACCCCCGTGCAGCAGCTCATCTGGGCCTACGCCTGGCTGCTGGGCGCCGTGGTGCTGGCCGGCGTGGGCTGGCAGGCCTGGCGCGCGTGGTGCAGCCGCACTCCTTCTTCCATTTCTTTGAAAGCCAACGCATGAACGCCCTTGAAAGCTTCCTCTACGAGATCTCCAAGTTCTTCCTCACCCCGGTGCTGGTGCTGCTGTGCCTGATGTTCCTCTATGCGCTGTTCAGCCTGGGGCAGGTGCTGGTCGAGGCCGTGGCACGCGCACGCCAGCCGCACGGGCTGCGCCCGCTGCACCGCTATTGGCAGCACAACGCCCACCTGGGCACCGACGGGCTGGAGCTGCAGGTGCTCAAGCAGCTGGAACTGCAGCGCATCGTCAGCCGCGTGGCACCGCTGCTGGGGCTGGTGGCCACCATGATCCCCATGGGCCCGGCCCTGGTGGCTGTGGCCGCAGGCAACACGCAGGGCATGGCGCAGAACCTGGTGGTGGCCTTTGCCGCCGTGATCGTGGCCTTGCTCGCGGCGGCCATCACCTTTGTGGTGCAGACGCTGCGCAAGCGCTGGCTCATGGAGGAGCTCAACGTGCTGCTCATCGGCCTGGACGCTGCGCCGGTGGCCGTGCCAATGCACGCGCACGACGCAGTGCCCTCGCGCGCCACGCGGGAGCTGGCCCATGGCTGAATCCCGCCGCATGCGCATCGACATCCTGGGCGACTCCGACGAGGACGACCCGATCCTCAGCGTGGTCAACATCATCGACGTGTTCCTGGTGGTGATCGCCGTGCTGCTGATCGCCGTGACCGAGAACCCGCTCAACCCCTTTGCAGCGCAGGATGTGGTGGTCATCAAGAACGCGGGCAAGCCCAACATGGAGATGCTGGTCAAGGAGGGCAACGAGCTCAAGCAGTACCAGTCCTCGGGCCAGATCGGCGAGGGCCAGGGCATGAAGGCCGGGGTGGCCTACCGTATGAAGGATGGCAGCATGGTTTATGTGCCCGAGACGGGGGCGGATGCCCCAAAGCGCTGACCGATGGCGACGGGCGACAATCCGGGGATGAAAACGATCCGACTTCGACCCGGCAAAGAGCGCTCGCTGCAGCGCCGCCACCCCTGGATTTTTGACAGCGCCATCGCCAAAGGCGGCGGCGACAGTGGCGAGACGGTGCGCGTGGAGTCGCACGAGGGGCAGTTTCTGGCCTGGGCGGCGTTCAGCCCCAGTTCGCGCATCCGAGCGCGGGTGTGGAGCTTTGACGAGGCACAGCGCATTGATGCTTCATTTTTCATAGCTGCTTGCGCACGTGCAATAAGCGCCAGAGGCCGATTTGACATACAAAGCAACGGCGTGCGCCTGGTGCATGGCGAATCGGACGGCCTGCCCGGCCTCATCGTGGACCGCTATGGCGACACGCTGGTGGCGCAGTTCACCAGCGCGGGCACCGAGCGCTGGAAGGCCGTGATTGCGGACGCACTGCTCCAGGAAACGGGACTGTCGCGCCTGTACGAACGCTCGGACGCCAGCGTGCGCCAGCTCGAAGGGCTGGAGAGCAGCACCGGCTGGCTGCGCGGCGGCCCGGCGGAGGGCGGCGAGGCGCCGCCGCTGGAGCTGGAGATTCACGAGCACCAGTGGCGCCTGACGCTCAACATCGCCGAGGGCCACAAGACCGGCTTCTACCTCGACCAGCGCGACAGCCGCAAGCGCTTTGCCGACAGCGTGCAGCGCCTGGGCCTGCGCCGCGTGCTCAACTGCTATTGCTATACCGGCGGCTTTTCCGTGGCGGCGCTGGCCGGCCAGCGCGCGGCCGGCGTGCAGGACGGCGAGGTCACGTCCATCGACTCCTCCGGCCCGGCGCTGGAACGCGCCCGCGCGCACGTGGCGCTCAACGGTTTCGACGCCGCGCGCGCCACGTTTCTCGATGCCGACGTGAACGCCTCGCTGCGCCAGTTTCTCAAGGAAGGGCGCACCTTCGACGCCATCGTGCTCGACCCGCCCAAGTTTGCCCCCACCGCCGCGCACGCCGAGCGCGCCGCGCGCGCCTACAAGGACATCAACCGCCTGGCGCTGCAGCTGCTGGAACCCGGCGGCATGCTCTACACCTTCTCGTGCTCGGGGGGCATCAGCGCCGACCTGTTCCACAAGATCGTGGCCTCGGCCGGCGCCGATGCGGGCGTGGACGGCTACATCTTGGAGCGCCTGGGCGGCGCGCCCGATCACCCCATGACGCTGGAATTCCCCGAGGGCGAGTACCTCAAGGGGCTGGCGGTGATGCGCAAGCCGTGAGGAGCATGGTATTTGCTATTGAAAAAATAGCTGTTCCCGCAATATTCATAAGCACTGCAGTGCTAAATCATCCAAAACTTGCAGTGAACCGCGCCGGCCGCACCGCTTGACAACCCCGCTAAACTGTATCGATCCCTGAACCCGAACCCCCGCTGGCGCTGCGTGCACCAGCGCCACCGCATTTCTCCAAGGCTTTCCATGTCCCTCATTCCCGCCACCATCCTGACCGGCTTCCTGGGCTCGGGCAAGACCACGCTGCTCAAGCGTCTGCTCAGCGAGGCCCATGGCCAGAAGATCGCCGTCATCGAGAACGAGTTCGGTGAAGAGAACATCGACAACGACATCCTCGTGGCCGACACGCAGGAGCAGATCATCCAGATGAGCAACGGCTGCATCTGCTGCACCATCCGCGAAGACCTGCGCGAGACGCTGCAACTGCTGGCTGCCAAGCGCCGCAAGGGTCTGCTGGACTTTGACCGCGTGGTCATCGAGACCACCGGCCTGGCCGACCCCGGCCCCGTGGCGCAGACCTTCTTCATGGACGAAGAAATCGCCGAAACCTACCTCATCGACTCCATCATCACGCTGGTGGACGCTAGGCATGCCCAGCAGCAGCTCGATGACCGCCAGGAAGCGCGCCGCCAGGTGGGGTTTGCCGACCAGATCTTCCTGTCCAAGACCGATCTGGTCAGCGCAGACGACGTGGACGCGCTCACCCATCGCCTCAAGCACATGAACCCGCGCGCGCCCATCAAGGCCGTGCATTTCGGCGAGGTGCCGCTCAGCGAGGTGCTGGACCTTCGCGGTTTCAACCTCAACACCAAGCTCGACATCGACCCCGACTTCCTCAAGGACGAGGACGACCACAGCCACTGTGACCATGACCACGGGCATGGCGACCACGACCATGGCCACCACCATCACCACGACCATGCGCCCGGCGAGCCCTGCAACCACCCCTCGCACCAGAAGGGGCAGGGGCGCCACCACCACCATGACGATGACGTCAAGAGCTTTGTCTACCGCGCCGATCGCCCGTTCGATCCGGCCAAGCTGGAAGACTTCCTGGGCGCCATCGTCAATATCTACGGCCCGCGCATGCTGCGCTACAAGGGCGTGCTGGATATGAAGGGCACCGACCGCAAGGTCATCTTCCAGGGTGTGCACCAGCTCATGGGCAGCGACCTGGGGCCACAGTGGGCCGAGGGCGAGAAACGCCAGAGCAAGATGGTGTTCATCGGCATCGAGCTACCGCGCGATATTCTGGAACAGGGCCTGGATCAATGTCTGGGCTGAAAAATCGAGCACCATCGCCGCTTGTGGAGTACCCTTGTGGATATTTAGCAACGTGGCGGTATCCGTCAGCGGGTGTCGATACAATCGCGCCCCGGTGATCACCAGGGCAGACCATTCACCGACCCGACAGCGTACCCAGCGTGCGGCTGCCGGTCCGCCCGAACCGCGAGGAGACAGGAATTGAAAGCTGAAACCAGCAAAACCAAGGCGGTTGCCAAAGCCCCTTCGGCCGCCACCAAAACGGGCGCCGTGAAGGCACCCGCCAAGGCACCTGTCAAGGTGTCCGAGCCGGTGGTGCCCGCCGCCCCGCCGCAGGCTGCCGCGCAGGTACCTTTGCGCAGCACTCGGCCTTCTTCTCGCCTGGCCCAATTGACCGTACCATCCATGGCGCAGTCGGTTGCCTCCACTGCCGCCAAAGCGAGCTATACCAATACCATGCCCTCCACAATGCAAGTGTCGCCTCCCATGGCATCCGCAAAGAAAGATGCCAAGCTGGCGAACAACTGGAAGACCAAGCCTCTCGAAGAGCTGACCGACGCCGAAGTGCTCGCCATGCCCGACAGCGAATACATGAACGACACGCAGATGGCGTTCTTCCGTCGCAAGCTGGTGCTGCTCAAGCAGGACATGCACAATAACGCGGGTGAAACCACCGAACACCTGCGCGAGGACACCGTGGTTGTGCCCGATCCGGCCGACCGTGCCACGATCGAAGAAGAGCACGCGCTGGAACTGCGCACGCGCGACCGCGAGCGCAAATTGCTCAAGAAGATCGAGCAATCCATTGCCCGCATCGATGCCGGCGACTATGGCTATTGCGACGAGACGGGCGAACCCATCGGCGTCGGCCGTCTGCTGGCGCGCCCCACGGCCACCCTGTCGCTGGAAGCGCAGCAGCGCCGCGAACTCAAGCAGAAGATGTTTGGCGATTGAGCTGACAAAGCATCTGCGCAGCCTCGGCGCCACGATCTCCCCACCACCATGAACAAGGAAGAATCCACCCCCTCCGGCGGCGGCATCTTGTCCAAGATGGTGCGGTTCGTGCGCAACCCCACCGTCAACTGGACCGACCTCGACTCGGTCCAGGAGGACAAGGAAAGCCAGTACAGCAAGCAGATGCTCAAGGAGATGATCGAGCGCAAGCGCCGCAACGACTTCGTTCGGCGCCGCGAGTTCGATCAGTTGCGCAAGCTCCGCCAGCGCGATGCCCTCTCGGGCCAGCGCACCGAAGACCCCGCTGCCCGCCCCTCGTTCTTCCAGAGCAGCCTGACCTCACCGGACGAGCGGGCTGTGACGATCAAGAAGATCGACGAGATCGAAGCGCAGATGTCGATGCAGTGGTGGAAGAGCAAGCAGTCGGGCGATGCCCCCCCGCAGGGCGACAGCCAAGCCCCTGCCGAAGGCGCCGCCCCGGCCGACGGGACAGCGGCGGGCGGTGTCGCAGCCGCGCCGGGTAGGGCGTTTGCGCCCACGGCGCCGCTGTCGCTCCACGCCTCGCTCTCGCCGCAGGCTGCCGCCGAGCCCCTGTTCGCTGATGACAGCATGCCCATTGAAGGGTTTGGAAATGTGTCCTCGCGGACGTTGACGGGCGCGCCCGGTCCGGCGGCTGGCGCTCGCGCGCCGGTGCCAGAGGCGCCGGCCGCACCCGAAATGGAGGAATTCGTGCACGAACCCGATCTCGAAGAAGCCGCCATCCGCTTTGCCAACGGCGACCATGTGGGCGCCGAAGCGGGACTGCTCGATGTGCTTGCGCGGCACGGGCAGGATGACGCCGATCAGCAGTTCGAAATCTGGATGACGCTGTTTGATCTCTACCGCGCCACGGGCCAGCAGGACCGGTTTGATGCCCTGGCCATTGATTTTGCGGCCCGTTTTTCGCGTTCGGCACCTTTGTGGTTCTCGATGCCCGAGCAACTGGGCCTGGAGACCGTGGTGCAGGATACGCCCGCGCCCGTCGTGCGCCGCGACTTTACCTGGAACGCTCCGGGTGCGCTGACCTTGCAGTCGGTGGCGGCCTTGCAGGCCTCGCTGGCACGGACGGCATCGCCCTGGACGATGACCTGGTCGCGAATCCAGTCCATCGATGATGCCGCGTTGACCGCGCTGGCCAATGAGTTCACGCGCTGGGCCGATCTGAATACGCAGATTGTGTTTGTGGGCGCCGAGGTCTTGCAGGCCCTGATGGAGGCGCATACCCAGTCGGGGGACCGCAGCGCCAACCCCGAGTGGTGGCGCCTGCGCATGGCGGCGCTGCGCTTCATGGGGCGCCCGGACGAGTTCGAGATGGTGGCGCTCGATTACTGTGTGACCTACGAGGTTTCCCCACCGTCCTGGGCATCGCCGCGCTGCGGCTACAGCGACAGTTCAGCCCCGGCGCCCGTTTCAGCCCCGGCGCCCATGGCGGAACTGGTGGCGCGCCCCCACTGGTCGGATGCCACCGTGCCCGCGCCCCTCTCCGGCTTTGGCGAAACGCGCCCGCCGGCACCCGGCCCAGCGGGGCTTTCGGGACATATCGAAGGCGATGCGGGGGCCTTGCTGGCGGGGATGGAGGGGCAGGTGCCTGCGGGCGAGCCGCTCATCATTCCCTGCGACCGCCTGATCCGCATCGACTTCTCGGCCGCCGGCTCGGTGCTCAACTGGGCCGCCGAACAGCAGGCCCATGGCCGCGTGGTGCAGTTCCAGAATCTGCATCGCCTGGTGGCGGTGTTTTTCAACGTGGTGGGCGTCAACGAGCATGCCTGGGTTGTTCCGCGCAAGAACTGATCCTGTCCTGCCGGGGGTGGCTTGCAAATGGTGCCGCCGCCCCCAAGTGCCGTCGTTATGAATGCATCCAGCGAATCCCCGGTGTTCCATGGGACCACCATCCTCAGCGTGCGCCGGCAGACGGCGGACGGCATCCAGGTCGCCATCGGCGGCGACGGCCAGGTGACGCTGGGCAACATCATCGTCAAGGGGTCGGCGCGCAAGGTGCGCAAGATTCACCACGGCAAGGTGTTGGCCGGATTTGCCGGTGCCACGGCAGACGCCTTCACATTGTTCGAGCGCTTCGAGGCCAAACTGGACAAGCACCAGGGTCACCTGGTGCGGGCCGCCATCGAGCTGACCAAGGACTGGCGCACCGATCGTGTGCTGCGCCGCCTGGAAGCCATGCTGGCTGTGGCCGACCACGAAGCCTCGCTCATCATCACCGGCAACGGCGATGTGCTGGAGCCCGAGCAGGGCATCGTGGCCATTGGTTCGGGCGGCGCCTATGCGCACTCGGCCGCCAAGGCGCTGCTGCAGAACACCGATCTGTCGGCCGAAGAGATCGTGCGCAAGTCGCTGGGCATCGCCGGTGAACTGTGCATCTACACCAACATGCAGCACACCATCGAGACGCTGTAAGCGTCTTGATTTGCTATTGATTCAATAGCTTTTTGCGCTTGATTGACGGGCGTTAATGGCTGTTTTGATTGAGATATTCCATGTCGTCCATGACCCCCCAGGAAATCGTTTCCGAACTCGACCGGCACATCGTCGGCCAGTCCAACGCCAAGCGAGCCGTGGCGATTGCGCTGCGCAACCGCTGGCGGCGCCAGCAGGTGCAAGAGCCTCTGCGCCACGAAATCACGCCCAAGAACATTCTCATGATCGGCCCGACCGGCGTGGGCAAAACCGAGATTGCGCGCCGCCTGGCGCGCCTGGCCGATGCGCCGTTCATCAAGGTCGAGGCCACCAAGTTCACCGAGGTCGGTTATGTGGGCAAGGACGTGGATGCCATCATCCGCGACCTGGCCGAGATGGCGGTCAAACAGGAGCGCGAGGCCCAGGTGCGTCAGGTGCGCACGCGCGCCGAAGACGCCGCCGAAGAGCGCATTCTGGACGTGCTCATCCCCATGGCGCGCGCCCCCGGTGCCGAGCCGCCGGCCGACAGCACGGCCCGCCAGGTGTTTCGCAAGAAACTGCGGGAGGGCCAGCTCGACGACAAGGAGATCGAGATCGATCTGGCCGAAAGCCGGCCCCAGCTCGAAATCATGGGCCCTGCCGGCATGGAGGACATGGCCGAACAGTTGCGCGGGGTGTTCAGCCAGATGGGCCAGGGCAAGCGCAAGGCGCGCAAGCTGCCGATTGCCGAGGCGCGCCGCCTGCTCATCGAGGAAGAAGCGGGCAAGCTGGTGAACGAGGAAGAGATCAAGGTTCGCGCCATCCAGAACGCCGAGCAGAACGGCATTGTCTTCATCGACGAGATCGACAAGGTGGCCGCACGCCAGGAAACCAGCGGTGCCGACGTCTCGCGCCAGGGCGTGCAGCGCGACCTGCTGCCGCTGGTGGAGGGCACCACGGTGTCCACCAAGTACGGCATGGTCAAGACCGACCACATCCTGTTCATTGCGTCGGGGGCTTTCCACCTCGCCAAGCCGAGTGACCTGATTCCCGAACTGCAGGGGCGTTTCCCGATCCGGGTGGAGCTTGACTCCCTCTCGGTGCAGGATTTTGAAGCCATCCTGACGCAGACCCACGCCTCTCTGGTGCGCCAGTAC
Organism: Burkholderiales bacterium RIFCSPLOWO2_12_FULL_65_40; assembly: GCA_001770955.1. Classification (GTDB taxonomy): domain Bacteria; phylum Pseudomonadota; class Gammaproteobacteria; order Burkholderiales; family Burkholderiaceae_C; genus Simplicispira. The sequence goes on from MESL01000034.1 coordinate 30,884, forward strand.
CAGGCCCTGCTGGCCACCGAGGGTGTCACACTGGAGTTCACTCCCGAGGGCGTCACGCGCCTGGCGCGCATCGCCTTTGAGGTCAACGAGCGTACCGAGAACATCGGCGCGCGCCGCCTCTCCACCGTGATGGAGCGGCTGCTCGATGAAGTCAGCTTCGATGCCGCGCACCGCAGCGGCCAGACGGTGACCGTGGATGCGTCCTATGTGGACGAGCGCTTGCAGGCGCTGAGCCAGGATGAAGATCTCTCCCGCTTCATTCTCTGAATCCCCACCCCGCCGCCGGCGGGGACTTTTTTGCCGCGTGCAATGCCTCAGGTGTTACTTTCACAGGACTTGCTAACTGCTTTTCCTGTAACGATTTTTCTGTCTTTGATGGGTGCGAAATCGCGCCTAAGTCCTTGATTTCATTGCAAGTAGATGTTGCAAGCCCCCTTGTTGGAGAGGTTTTTCCTGCTACAGTGCAAAAAAGTGCAATTTAGTGGTGAAAAGTGCCATTGCTCCCCGTTTCGGATGGGTGGGCGGGTCGATCGAACAACAAGGGGTCAGGGCAGTGTTTCAAGGGGCTTCTTCGCTCAGTCTGGATGCGAAGGGTCGGCTTTCCGTGCCGACCCGGCATCGTGACGCCCTGAGCGCGCAAGCCGCCGGCCAGCTCGTCATCACCAAGAACCCGGACGGTTGCCTCATGGTGTTTCCACGTCCCGCGTGGGAAAAGTTCAGCGCGCACATCGCGACGCAAGGCCAGTGGGCAAAGCGCATCTACCTGGGCAATGCCATGGACGTCGAAATGGACGGCACGGGCCGGGCGCTGGTCTCGCCCGAGCTGCGCGAGTTCGCGGGCCTGACCAAGGACGCGGTCCTGCTGGGCATGGGCAGCTACTTCGAGCTGTGGGACAAGGCGACCTACGAGGCCAAGGAGGCTGCGGCCATGCAGGCCGAGATGCCGGATGTCTTCAAGGACTTCTCCTTCTAAGGCGCGGCGTGACCGAATCCACCACACCCCACACCACCGTGCTGCTCAATGAAGCGGTCGATGCGCTCCTGGCGGGCGCGGGAGACGCGCCGTCGGGCACCTGGATCGACGGCACGTTCGGCCGGGGAGGGCATGCGCGGCGCATCCTCTCACGGCTGTCGCCGCAGGGGCGCCTGCTGGCGTTCGACAAGGACCCCGAGGCCATCCAAGAAGCAGCGCGCATCCAGGATGCGCGTTTTTCCATTCGGCACGAAGGCTTTCGCCATCTGGCAGACCTGCCACCCGGCAGCGCGGCCGGCGTGCTGATGGACCTGGGCGTGAGTTCGCCCCAGATCGATACACCCGAGCGGGGTTTCAGTTTCCGTTTCGACGGTCCGCTGGACATGCGCATGGACACCACGCGCGGTCAGAGTGTGGCCGAGTGGCTGGCAGACGCCGAAGTAGGGCAGATTGCGGAGGTGATACGTGAATGCGGTGAAGAACGGTTTGCTGGCCCCATTGCAAAGGCGATTGTTGCTCGGCGGCAGGAAAGGGGGCCTCTCGCTACCACCGCAGAACTGGCCGATCTCGTGGCTGGCGCGGTCAAGACCCGTGAGTCGGGCCAGAACCCTGCCACGCGCACATTTCAGGCTCTTCGGATTTTCATCAACGCCGAACTTGAAGAGCTGCAACAGGCGCTAGAGGCCAGCCTGTCGGTGCTGCAGCCCGGTGGGCGGCTCGTGGTGATCAGTTTTCACTCGCTGGAAGACCGCATCGTCAAGCAGTTCATCGCGCAGCACTCCAAGGAGGTCTATGACCGCCGCGCGCCGTTCGCCGTGCCCCAGCCGATGCGGCTTAAGGCGCTGGACCGCATCAAGCCGGGTGCCGCCGAAGTGGCGGCCAACCCGCGCGCGCGCAGCGCCGTGATGCGCGTTGCCGAGCGCACCGAGGTGCCGGCATGACACGGTTGAGCATTGTTCTGCTGCTGCTGGTCATTGCGAGTGCGCTTTTTCTGGTGCGCACGCAGTATGAGTCGCGCCTGCTCTACACCGAGCTGGACCGTGCGCTGGCCGAGGCACGCCGTCTGGAGACCGAACACCAGCGCCTGCAGGTGGAAAAGCGGGCCCAGGCCACGCCGCTGCGCGTGGAGACGCTGGCGCGCAACAAGTTGCACATGCGCACGGTCACTCCCGCCATCACGCAGTATGTGACCGACCCCCTGCCCGCGCAGGCGTCTGCGGAGGCCCGGCCATGAGCCGCAGCGTGCTCTATGCCCACAGCCCCTTGCTGGCGAGCAAGACGCCGGTATGGCGCAGCAAGTTCATCGTGGCGATGATCGCGCTGGGCTTCGTCGGTCTGGGTGCACGGGCGGCGTATGTGCAGGTGGTCGGCAATGATTTTTACCAGCGCCAGGGCGAGGTGCGTTTTGCGCGCACGCTGGAACTGCCTGCCAACCGGGGCAAGATTCTGGACCGCAACGGCCTGATCCTGGCATCCAGCGTGCCTGCGGCCAGCATCTGGGCCATTCCCGAAGACGTCGAGCAGGACCAGCCGGAAGTGCGTGCCAAGCTCAAGGTGCTGGCCCGCCTCATGGGCATGCCCCTGGCCGAGCTTCAGGCGAAGCTGGCTGACGAAGACAAGACCTTCGTCTGGATCAAGCGCCAGCTGGACTGGGACGTGGGCCAGAAGATCGCCGAACTGGGGATCAAGGGCATTTACCAGCGCAAGGAATACAAGCGTCAATACCCCGAGGGCGAGGCCGCTGCCCATGTGGTGGGCTTCACCAATGTCGAGGACAAGGGCCAGGAAGGCATGGAGCTGGCCTTCAACGATCTGCTGGCGGGCAAGCCGGGCTCGCGCCGCGTCATCAAGGACCGCCTGGGCCGCGTGGTCGAAGGCGTGGGGGAGGTGGTTCCGCCGGTGGATGGGCGCGACATGCAGCTCTCCATCGACAGCAAGGTGCAGTTCTTCGCCTACCAGAAGCTGCGCGACCAGGTGCAGGCGCACAAGGCCAAGGGCGGCAGCGTGGTGGTGCTTGACGCCGTCACCGGCGAGGTGCTGGCACTGGCCAACTATCCGAGCTATTCGCCGGACAAACGGCAGAACCTGTCGGGCGAGCAGCTGCGCAACCGGGCCATCACCGATACCTTCGAGCCCGGTTCGACCATGAAGCCGTTCACCATCGGTCTTGCGCTCGAGAGCGGCCGTGTGCGCCCAAACACCGTGGTCGACACGGCGCCGGGGCGCATCACCATCACTGGCTCGACCATCTCCGACACGCACAACCATGGTGCGCTTACGGTGGAAGGCGTGATCCAGAAGTCAAGCAACGTCGGCACCACCAAGCTGGCCATGCAGATGCCGGCCCGTGAGATGTGGGAAACCTTCTCGGCGGCCGGGTTCGGGCAGAAGCCTCAGATCGGATTTCCGGGCGCCGTCAGCGGCCGCCTGCGCCCCTACAAGACATGGCGCCCGATCGAGCAGGCCACCATGTCGTATGGCTATGGCCTGTCGGCCAGCCTGTTCCAGATGGCCCGCTCGTACACCGTGTTCGCGCACAACGGCCAGATCATCCCGGCCACCATGCTCAAGAGCACCGAGCCGGTGGTGGGCGTGCCCGTCTTTTCGCCGCAGACCGCCGATGCGGTGCGCAAGATGCTGCAGATGGCTGCCGGCCCCGGCGGCACGGGGCAGAAGGCCCAGACGGTGGGCTACTCGGTCGGCGGCAAGTCGGGCACGGCGCGCAAGCAGGTGGGCAAGAGCTACTCCAGCGGCAAGTACCGCGCCTGGTTCACTGGCATGGCGCCCATCGACAAGCCGCGCATCATCGTCGCCGTCATGGTCGACGAGCCGAGCAACGGCGTGTACTACGGCGGCGCCGTGGCCGCGCCCGTGTTCAGCGAAGTGGTGCAGCAGACGCTGCGCATGATGGGTGCGCAGCCCGACATGGCCGTCAAACCGCAGATCGTGGCCGAAGTGGTGGAGGAGTCGCTGTGACGCACATCCTTGCCAACTCCTCGGCTGCTGTGCAGTGGTTGCGCGTGCGCGTCACCGGCACGTTGCGCACCGACAGTCGCCTGGTCGAGCCCGGTGATGGCTTCATCGCCTGGCCCGGCGCTGCCACCGATGGCCGCGCCCATGTGCAGGACGCCCTGGTGCGCGGCGCCGCCGCCTGCCTGGTCGAGCACGAGGGCGCGGAACCCTTCGGCTTCGCGGGCGAGGACATCGCTGCGCTGCCCCGGCTCAAGGCAGCTACGGGCCTGATCGCCGCAGAGTGGTTTGGCGCGCCCAGCCAGGCATTGGAGGTGCTCGCCGTCACCGGCACCAACGGCAAGACCAGCACCGCTTGGTGGCTGGCGCATGCGCTACCGAATTTGAAGCATGTGGCGCTTTCTCCATGCGCCCTGGTGGGTACTTTGGGCATTGGAATGCCGGATGCGCTGGAATCCACCGGCATGACCACGCCGGATCCGGTGCGGCTGCAGCGGGCCTTCCGCCAGTTTGCCGATGCCGGCGTGCGCACCTGTGCCATCGAGGCCTCGTCCATCGGCCTGGCCGAGCACCGGCTCGCGGGCACGCGCATCCGCGTGGCCTTGTTCACCAACTTCACGCAGGACCACCTGGACTACCACGCCAGCATGGACGCTTACTGGCAGGCCAAGACCGCGCTGTTTGACTGGCCGGCCTTGCAGGCCGCTGTGGTCAATATCGACGACACGCGTGGCGCCGAATTGCACCGGTCGATGCAAGGGCGCGGGCTGGATCTGTGGAGCGTGTCCATGCACCAGGACGCGCGCCTGCGCGCTACGGACATCGGCTGGGGTGACGGTGGACTGCGCTTCACCGTGGTGGAAGGGGCCGACCGCCAAGTGTTGCAGACGGCGATGATCGGCGACTACAACGTCTCCAACCTGCTCGGCGTGATCGCCGGACTGCGCGCTCTGGGCGTGCCGCTGAAGGACGCCGTGCAGGCCTGCGCGCAGCTCGTGCCGGTGCCCGGCCGGATGGAGCGGCTGGTGGCGCCCGGGCAGCCGCTGGTGGCCGTGGACTATGCCCACACGCCCGATGCTCTCGACAAGGCCCTGCAGGCCCTGGCCCCGCTGGCGCGCGCGCGCGGCGGCCAGCTCTGGTGCGTGTTCGGCTGCGGCGGCGACCGCGACGCCGGCAAGCGCCCGCTGATGGGGGCCAGCGCCCAACGCCACGCCGACTGGGTGGTGGTCACCAGCGACAACCCGCGCAGCGAAGACCCGGCACACATCATTCACCAGATTCTGCTGGGCATGATCGCCGGCGAGACCGTGCGCGCCGAGCCTGACCGTGAGGCGGCCATCGCGCTGGCGCTGCAGGAGGCAGCGGCGCAGGACGTAGTGCTGATCGCCGGAAAGGGCCACGAGGACTACCAGGAGACCGCTGGCGTGCGCCGCCCGTTCTCCGACATGGCGCAGGCGCGCGAGGCGCTGCGGCGCAGGGGGGCCAGCACATGGCAATGATGACCCTGCAGCAGGCCTTTGCCTGGATCGCCCCGCGCATGCCGCAAGCGCGGCTCGTGGGCGACGCGGCCACGCCGGTGGGGCGCGTGCACACCGACACGCGCACCTTGGTGGCCGGAGATCTGTTCGTCGCCCTCCAGGGCGAGCGCTACGACGCCAACCAGTTCCTGCCCCAGGCGCACGCGGCCGGCGCCGTGGCCGCCATCGCCCATGGCGGCCTGGCCCAGGCGGGCTTGAGCGGCATCGAGGTGCCTGACAGCCTGGAGGCCCTGGGGCTTGTCGCAGCAGGTTGGCGTGCGCAATTCACTCTGCCGCTGATCGCCGTGACCGGCAGCAACGGCAAGACCACGGTGACGCAGATGATCGCCGCCATCCTGCGTGCCCATGCGCTGGAGGCCGCGTTCTCGACCCAGGGCAACCTGAACAATGCCATCGGCGTGCCGCAGACCTTGCTGCGCCTCACGGCGCAGCACCGCATCGGCGTGGTCGAGCTGGGCATGAACCATCCGGGCGAGATCGCCACCCTGGCCCATATCACGCGGCCCACCGTGGCGCTGGTGAACAACGCCCAGCGCGAGCACCTGGAATTCATGCACACGGTGCAGGCCGTGGCCGAGGAAAACGGCTCCGTGTTGGCGGCCCTGCCCGAGGATGGCGTGGCCGTCTTTCCGGCGGGCGACACCTACACGCCGCTGTGGCAGGGGCTGGCCGGCACGCGCCGCTGCCTGACCTTTGGCGGTAACGGCGCCGACGTGCGCTGCACGGCGGCCGATTGGGGCGAAGGCGCCTGGCGTGTGCAGCTTGCTACACCGCAGGGCGCTCTGGAATGCGCTCTGCACATCGCCGGCCGCCACAACGTCACCAACGCCCTGGCCGCCACGGCCTGCGCGCTGGCGGCGGGCGTGCCCCTGGAGGCCGTCGCACGCGGCCTTTCGGCGTTCACGCCGGTCAAGGGACGCTCGCGCGCCTTCAGCGTGGCCAGCGGCGCGCGCGCCGTCACCGTGGTGGATGACAGCTACAACGCCAACCCCGACTCCATGCGCGCCGCCATCGACGTGCTGGCCGAGCTGCCCGCGCCGCGCCTGCTGGTGCTCGGCGACATGGGCGAAGTGGGAGATCAGGGGCCGGAGTTCCACGCCGAGGCGGGCGCACATGCGCAGGTGCGCGGTATCGAGCAGCTGTACGCGCTGGGTGCGCAGTCTGCGCATGCGGTGGCCGCTTTCGGCGGCGCCCGGCATTTCAATGACATGGCATCGCTGCAGGCAGCGGTGCGCGAAGCCCTGCCCGCCGTGGGCAGCGTGCTTGTGAAGGGATCGCGGTTCATGAAGATGGAACAGGTGGTGGAGGCGATCGCAGCCACCGCAGAGCAACCGGCAGCAGCGCAGGAGGCAAGCCATGGCACAACGCGTTGACCGCATGAATTCCCGGGGTGTCCCATGCTGATGTGGATCGCCCAATGGCTGCAAGGCCTGTCGCCGGACCTCGGCTTTCTGCGCGTGTTCCAGTACCTCACGCTGCGCGCGGTGCTGGGCGCCGTGACGGCGCTGCTGATCGGCCTGTTCGCCGGGCCGCGTGTGATCCGGCGTCTCACCGAACTCAAGATAGGCCAGCCCATCCGCACCAACGGCATGGAAACGCACCATGTCAAGAGCGGCACGCCGACCATGGGGGGCGTGCTGATCCTGATGTCGATCGCGCTCTCGACCCTGTTGTGGGCGGATCTGTCGAACCGCTTCGTCTGGATCGTGCTGATTGTCACGCTGGGTTTCGGTGCCATCGGCTGGGCCGACGACTGGCGCAAGGTGGTCTACAAAGACCCCAACGGCATGCGCTCGCGCGAGAAGTACCTGTGGCAGTCGATCATCGGACTGCTGGCGGCGCTCTACCTGGTGTTCAGTATCTCGGAAAGCTCCAATCTCAAGGTGCTGGAGCTGTTCGTCTCCTGGGTGCGCTCGGGTTTTGACGTGAACCTGCCCCCGAAGGCGGGTCTGCTGCTGCCGTTTTTCAAGGAAGTGAGCTACCCGCTGGGCGTGCTCGGCTTCGTCATCCTGACCTACCTCGTCATCGTGGGTTCAAGCAACGCTGTCAACCTGACCGACGGTCTCGACGGTCTCGCCATCATGCCGGTGGTGATGGTGGGCTCGGCACTGGGCATCTTCGCTTATGTGGCGGGCAGCGCGGTGTATTCCAAGTACCTGTTCTTTCCGCACATTCCGGGCGCGGGCGAGCTGTTGATTTTCTGCGCGGCCATGGCTGGTGCGGGCCTGGCCTTCCTGTGGTTCAACACGCACCCGGCCCAGGTGTTCATGGGCGATGTGGGCGCGCTGGCGCTGGGCGCCGCTCTGGGGACGATTGCCGTGATCGTGCGCCAGGAGATCGTGCTGGCCATCATGGGCGGCATCTTCGTGGTCGAGGCGCTGTCGGTGATGCTGCAGGTGACCTGGTTCAAGTACACCAAGCGCAAATACGGCGAAGGCCGGCGCCTGCTGAAGATGGCGCCACTGCACCACCATTTCGAGAAGAGTGGCTGGAAGGAGACGCAGGTCGTCGTGCGCTTCTGGATCATCACCATGCTGTTGTGCCTCATCGGCCTGTCCACGCTGAAGCTGCGATGACCCCGAACGACGATCTCCCCGATCTTTCCCCGGAGCCAGCGGCGCCGCAGGAGACGGCCGCGCCCGTGCCGGAGGCGGCCACCGTGGCGGCGCCCGTGCTGCCGCACACCCTCACGGCCGCCAAGGATGCCGCCGCCTTCGTGGCGCAGATCTTCGCCGACGCAGGCGCGCCCGAGCCCGATCCGGCGGCGCAGGCCGCAGCGGAGCCGGGTGCGGTATCCGAGGCCGTGGCGCATTCTCCGGTGCCCGCCGGCTGGCCGCTGGAATCCAGCCTACCGATGCAGGGCCAGAACATCCTCATCCTGGGGCTGGGCGCCTCGGGCCTGGCCATGGCGCGCTGGTGCGTGCGCTGTGGCGCGCAGGTCACCGTGGCCGACACGCGGGCTGCGCCACCGCAGTTGCCCCAGTTGGAGCAGGAGCTGCCGCAGGTGCGCTTTGTGGCGGGCGAGTTCGGTGCCGCGCTGGTGGAGAGCCAGGGGCTTGCGGCGGTGTACCGCTCGCCGGGCCTGAGTCCGGCCGTGGTTGCTCCTGTTTTCGAAGCTGCCAGCGCCCATGGGGTGGTCGTTGGCGGCGAACTGGACCTGTATTCCAAGGCCTTGGGTGCGCTGCGTGAGGCACATGGTTATGGGCCCGCAGTGCTGGCCATCACGGGTACGAACGGCAAGACCACAGTCACTTCGCTCACAGGGCGGCTGGTCGAGCATGCAGGCAGGACGGTCGCCGTGGCCGGCAACATCGGCCCCACGCTGCTCGATACCCTGTCCGGTCGCATCGACGCTGGCGATTTGCCCGAGGTCTGGGTGCTGGAGCTGTCGAGCTTCCAGCTCGATGGTGTGACCGGTTTTGAGCCTACGGCCGCCACGGTGCTCAACGTCACGCAGGATCACCTGGACTGGCATGGCGACATGCAAGCCTACGCCGGGGCCAAGACGCGCATTTTTGGCCAGACGGGCCTGATGGTGCTCAACCGCGAAGATGCGGCGGTGATGCAGATGTTGCCTGAGCCGGTGCGCGTGAAGCTGCAGAAACCGCAACTGCGCCCGCACATCACCTTCGGGGGCGACATGCCGCAGCGCCCGGGCGACTTCGGCATCGAGGTCGTCAGCGGCATGGCTTGGCTGGTGCGCGCGCAGGAGGCCGACGAAACCATCAAGCGCTCCAAGCTGCACGAAGAGGAACTGCACATCCAGCGTCTCATGCCCGCCGATGCCCTGCGCATCCGGGGCCGCCACAACGCCGTGAACGCGCTGGCCGCTCTGGCGCTGGCCACGGCTGCGGGCTGTCCGCTGGGCGCCATGCTCTATGGCCTGCGCGAATACCGGGGCGAGCCGCACCGCGTGGAGCCGGTCGGCATCCTGAACGGTGTGGAGTATTTCGACGACAGCAAGGGCACCAACGTGGGCGCCACCGTGGCTGCCCTGACCGGCCTGGGCGCCGAGCGGCGCATCGTGGTGATCCTCGGCGGCGAAGGCAAGGGGCAGGATTTCTCGCCGCTGGCGGCACCGATCGCGCGCTACGCCCGCGCCGTGGTGCTGATCGGCCGCGACGCGCCGCGCATCCGCGCGGCGCTCGAGGACACGGGCATCGCGTTGCACGACGCCGCCACGCTCCCTGACGCGGTGCAGCAGGCCACCCAGCGTGCCCATGCCGGTGATGCGGTGCTGATGTCGCCCGCCTGCGCGAGTTTTGACATGTTCAAGGACTACGCGCACCGCGCGCAGGTGTTTGTGGATGCCGTGCGCCAGCTGGCGCAGGACGCAGGCCAGGACCTGGGGGGCATGGCATGAGTGGAGCCACCACCGCCCCGGGCAGCTTCCTGCAGCGCATGACCGGCTGGCTCGGTGGCTTGCCGGGCAAGGCGGCCATCGTGCTGCCCGTGCGCGCAGGCGGCACCGAATACCGCCAGACCACGGCCACCCCCGCCAGTGTGCTGGGTTTTGACCAGGCGCTGCTGTGGGTGGTGGTGGCTTTGCTGTCCTGGGGGCTGGTCATGGTCTATTCGGCATCGATTGCCATGCCGGACAACCCGCGTTTCGGCAAGATTGCGCCTACGCATTTTCTGATGCGTCACCTGTTCGCACTGGTCATGGCCTTTGTGGCCGCGCTGCTGGCCTTCCAGGTGTCCATGGCCACCTGGGAGCGGTCAGCGCGTGTGCTCTTCGTGTTCGCTCTGGCGCTGCTGGTTCTGGTGCTGGTGCCGCATGTGGGTACGGTGGTCAATGGTGCGCGCCGCTGGCTCAGCCTGGGCATCATGAACTTCCAGCCGTCGGAGCTGGCCAAGTTCGCCGTGCTCATCTACGCGGCCGACTACATGTGCCGCAAGATGGATGTGAAGGAGCGGTTCTTCCGCGCCGTGCTGCCCATGGGCGCCGCCGTGGCCATCGTGGGCGTGCTGCTGCTGGCCGAGCCCGACATGGGCGCCTTTCTGGTGGTGGCCGTGATCGCGATGGGGATTCTGTTCCTGGGGGGCGTCAATGCCCGCATGTTCTTCCTGATTTCCGGCATCCTGGTGGCGGCGTTCGGCCTGATGATCGCCAGCTCGCCCTGGCGGCGCGAGCGCGTGTTTGCCTACCTCGACCCGTTCAGCGAAGAGCATGCCCTGGGCAAGGGCTACCAGCTCTCGCACTCGCTGATTGCCTTCGGACGCGGTGAGATTTTTGGCGTGGGTCTGGGCGGCAGCGTGGAAAAGCTCCACTGGCTGCCCGAGGCGCACACCGACTTCCTGCTGGCCGTGATCGGCGAAGAATTCGGCCTGGTGGGTGTGCTCACGCTCATCGTGCTGTTCCTGTGGATGACGCGCCGCATCATGCACATCGGTCGCCAGGCCATTGCGCTCGATCGCGTGTTCTCGGGCCTGGTGGCGCAGGGCGTGGCGATCTGGATGGGCTTCCAGGCCTTCATCAACATGGGGGTGAACCTGGGCGCGCTGCCCACCAAGGGACTGACGCTGCCGCTGATGAGTTACGGCGGCTCCGCGATCCTGATGAACCTCGTCGCCATCGCCGTGGTGCTGCGGGTGGACTATGAAAACAAACTGCTCATGCGGGGAGGCCGGGCATGACGGGCGCGCGCGACAAGGTCGCCCTCATCATGGCCGGCGGCACCGGCGGCCATATTTTCCCGGGCTTGGCCGTGGCCGAGGAGTTGCGCGCGCGGGGATGGTGCGTGCACTGGCTCGGCGCGCCGGGCAGCATGGAGTCGCGCATCGTGCCTGCGCAGGGCTTTGCGCTGGAGACCATCGATTTTTCGGGTGTGCGCGGCAAGGGCCTGACCACGCTGGCCTTGCTGCCCTTGCGCCTGCTGCGCGCCTTCTGGCAGGCTTGGCAGGTGGTGCGTCGCGTGCGGCCTGACGTGGTGGTGGGTCTGGGGGGCTACATCAGCTTTCCGGGCGGAATGATGGCCGTGCTGGCGGGTTGCCCGCTGGTGCTGCACGAGCAGAACTCGGTCGCCGGCATGGCCAACAAGGTGCTGGCCGGCGTGGCCGACCGCGTTTTCACCGCCTTCCCCGATGTGCTCAAAAAAGCCCAGTGGGTGGGCAACCCGCTGCGCTCCGCGTTCACGCGCCAGGCCGCACCGGCCGAACGTTTCGCGGGCCGCACCGGGCCGCTGCGTCTGCTGGTGGTGGGCGGCAGTCTGGGTGCGCGCGCGCTCAACGAGATCGTGCCGCAGGCGCTGGCCTTGATTCCGCAAGAACAGCGCCCCGTGGTCACGCACCAGAGCGGCGCGGCGCAGATCGACGCCTTGCGCGCCAACTACCAGGCGGCCGGTGTGCAGGCTGAACTGACGCCTTTTATCGAGGACACAGCCAGCGCTTTCGCGCAGGCCGACATCATCGTCTGCCGCGCGGGCGCCAGCACGGTCACCGAGATCGCCGCCGTAGGCGCGGCTGCGGTGTTTGTGCCGTTTCCGGCGGCAGTGGACGACCACCAGACCACCAACGCGCAGTTCCTCGTGCAGGCCGGGGGCGGCTGGCTGGTGCAGCAGCGTGACCTATCGCCCCAGATGCTGGCAGAATTGCTACAAAATATGGAGCGTACAGCGCTTATGGAACGGGCGCTGAAGGCCAAATCAATGCAAAAAATCAACGCCACCCGCGAGGTGGTGACCGCGTGTGAGGAAGTAGCAGCATGAAACACGCAATCCGCCATATCCACTTTGTAGGTCTGGGCGGTTCGGGCATGAGCGGCATCGCCGAGGTGCTGTTCAACCTGGGCTACCACATTTCGGGTTCCGACCTTTCGGACAGCCCGACGCTGCGGCGCCTGCAGGCGCTGGGCATCGCCACTCACCTGGGCCATGCGGCGGCCCACATCGATGGGGCCGATGCCGTGGTCACCTCCACGGCTGTCAAGGCCGACAACCCCGAAGTGCTGGCCGCCCGTGCGAAGAAGATTCCGGTGGTGCCGCGCGCGCTCATGCTGGCCGAGCTGATGCGTCTCAAGCAGGGCATCGCCATTGCCGGCACACACGGCAAAACGACGACAACCAGCCTGGTCACCAGCGTGCTGGCCGAGGGCGGGCTGGACCCGACCTTCGTGATCGGCGGGCGCCTGAACAGCGCAGGCGCGAACGCCAAGCTCGGCAGCGGCGAACACATCGTGGTCGAGGCCGACGAGTCCGACGCCTCCTTCCTGAACCTGCTGCCCGTGATGGCGGTGGTGACGAACATCGACGCCGACCACATGGAGACCTACGGCCATGACTTCGGCCGGCTCAAGAAGGCGTTTGTCGACTTTCTGCACCGCATGCCGTTCTACGGCACGGCTATCCTGTGCATCGACAACCCGGCCGTGCGCGAGATCGTGCCCGAGGTGTCGTGTCCCATCACCAGCTACGGCTTCTCCGAGGATGCGCAGGTGCGCGCCGTCAACGTGCGGGCCGTGGGTGCGCAGATGCACTTCACCGTGCAGCGGCGCAACGGCGTGACGCTGCCGGACATGGAGGTGGTGCTGAATCTGGCGGGCGAGCACAACGTGCTCAACGCGCTCTCGGCCATTGCCGTGGCGGTGGAGCTGAACATTCCCGACGATGCCGTGCTGCGTGCGCTGGCCCAGTTCAAGGGCGTGGGGCGACGCTTCCAGAGCTATGGCGACCTGCCCACCCGCGATGGCGGCCAGTTCACCGTGATCGACGATTACGGCCACCACCCCGTGGAGATGGCCGCCACGCTGGCGGCGGCGCGCGGCGCCTTCGTGGGACGGCGTCTGGTGCTGGCCTTTCAGCCGCACCGCTATTCCCGCACGCGCGACTGTTTCGAGGACTTCGTCAAGGTCATCGGTGGCGCCGATGCGGTGTTACTCACCGAAGTCTATGCCGCGGGTGAGGCACCGGTGGTGGCTGCCGATGGCCGTTCTCTGGCCCGCGCGTTGCGCGTGGCCGGGCGCGTCGAGCCGGTGTTCGTGGACGACGTGGTGGCGCTGCCGCAGGCCATCGCCGACCTCGCGCAGGATGGCGATGTGGTGCTGTGCATGGGGGCAGGCTCCATTGGGGCCGTGCCGGGCAAGGTGGTGGAGTTGCTGCAAAAAAATGAGCATGCAGCGCAAGAAGGACGAGCGTAATGGGTCAAGTGGATCAAAAAATCGATGTGCGTGCACTGGGCAAGGTGGCCGTGCTCATGGGCGGATCGTCCGCCGAGCGCGAGGTGTCGCTCATGTCGGGCGCGGGCGTGCTGCAGGCCCTGCGCGCACGCGGCGTGGATGCCCATGCCTTCGATCCGGCCCACAGCGACCTGAGCGAACTCAAGCAGGCGGGCTTTGCGCGCTGCTTCATCGCGCTGCACGGCCGCCACGGCGAGGATGGCACGGTGCAGGGTGCGCTCGAACTGCTGGGCATTCCCTACACCGGGCCGGGGGTGCTGGCGTCAAGCATCGCCATGGACAAAACCATGACCAAGCGCATCTGGCGTGCCGAGGGACTGCCCACGCCCGACTGGCGCCAGGTGGCCAGCGGCGAGGAAACCGAACAGGCCCTGGCCGCGCTGGGCGCGCCGATGATCGTCAAGCCAGCCCGAGAGGGTTCCACCATCGGGCTGACCAAGGTGACCGACCCCGGCCAATGTGCCAAGGCCTACGAACTGGCCTCGCGCTACGACCCCGAGGTGCTGTGCGAGCAGTTCATCGAGGGAGACGAAACCACCTGCCCGATTCTGGGCGAGGGCGCCAGCGCGCATGCGCTGCCGGTGATTCGCATTGTGGCGCCGCAGGGCAACTACGACTACCAGCACAAGTACTTCACCGACGACACGCAATACCACTGCCCCAGCGGCCTGCCGCAAGCCGAGGAAGACGCCATCCAGCGCCTGGTGGTGCAGGCCTTCCGCACGCTGGGCTGCCGGGGTTGGGCGCGGGCGGACATCATGGTCCGCGCCCGCGACCGCCAGCCCTTCCTGCTGGAGATCAACACTTCGCCGGGCATGACCGGGCACTCGCTGGTGCCCATGTCCGCGCGGTCGGCCGGCATCAGCTACGAAGACCTGTGCCTGCGCCTGCTGGCCAGCGCCACGCTCGACACCCCGCCGGGTGCGGTGGGAGGAACCCCTGCATGAACCACACGCTGCCCGCACCGCTGGACGTCAAGCTCATGAACCTGACCGCCTCGGTCCTGTTCGTGGGCTGTGTCGTGCTGGTGCTGGCAGCCGGCGCCTGGTGGATGCTGCGCCACCCGGCGTTTGCCATCGGACGCATCGTGGTGCAGGGTGACCTGGTGCACAACAACGCCGTCACGCTGCGGGCCAACGTGGCGCCGCATCTGGCGGGCAACTTTTTCACTCTCAACCTGCATACCGCGCGGGCCGCTTTTGAGCAGATGCCCTGGGTGCGCAGCGCCCAGGTGCGGCGCGAATACCCGGGCACCCTGCAGGTGGTGCTGCAGGAACACCGCGCCGTGGCGAACTGGGGCGACGAGGCCGGTACGGCCATGGTCAACCGCCAGGGCGAAGTGTTCGATGCGAATGCGGACGATGCCGAATACGAAGGCCTGCCCCGGCTCAAAGGGCCGCAGGGACAGTCGGCCCAGGTGCTGCAGATGCACGGGCGGTTACAGACAGTGGTGGAGCCGCTGGGCATGGTGGTGCAGGAGCTGGAGCTGACAGGCCGGGGAGGGTGGCGCATGGTGATGGACAGTGGCGCCGAGGTGGAACTGGGGGGGGGATCGGGGGATGAGGTGGTGCAGCGCACGGAGCGTTTTGTGCGCACGCTTACCCAGGTGGCCGCACAGTACGGGCGCCGCGCCGATGCACTGGAGTCGGCCGACCTGCGCCACGGCGGAGGCTATGCCCTTCGCCTGCGTGGGGTGACGACTGTGACGATGGGCCAGGACGCGCCCGCCCGCCGCTGAACAGCACAAAGAACCAAAAGGCAGACACGCATATGGCAAGAGAATACAAAGACGTCGTGGTGGGGCTGGATATCGGCACGGCCAAGATCATGGCCGTGGTGGCCGAGGTGCTGCCAGGCGGCGAGCTGAAACTCGCGGGCCTGGGTGTGGCCCCCAGCAACGGCCTCAAGCGTGGCGTGGTGGTCAACATCGACGCCACGGTGCAGAGCATCCAGCAGGCACTGAAAGAAGCCGAGCTGATGGCCGACTGCAAGATCCAGCGCGTCTACACCGGCATCACCGGTAGCCACATCCGGGGCCTCAACTCCAGCGGCATGGTGGCCGTGAAAGACAAGGAGGTCACTGCCGCCGACGTGGCGCGCGTGATCGAGACGGCCAAGGCCATCAACATCTCCAGCGACCAGCGCCTGCTGCTGGTAGAGCCGCAGGAGTTCGTGATCGACGGGCAGGATGTGAAAGAGCCCATTGGCATGAGCGGCATCCGGCTGGAGGCCAAGATCCACATCGTGACCGGCGCGCAGAGCGCTGCCGAGAACATCATCAAGTGCGTGCGCCGCTGCGGCCTGGAGGTCGAGCAGCTTCTGCTCAATCCGCTGGCGTCCAGCCAGGCCGTGCTGACTGACGACGAGCGCGAGCTGGGCGTGGTGGTGGTCGATATTGGTGCGGGCACGACCGACGTGGCCATCTTCACCGGCGGCGCCATTCGCCACACGGCGGTGATCCCGATCGCTGGCGACCTTATCACCAGCGATATCGCCATGGCGCTGCGCACGCCCACCAAGGATGCCGAAGACATCAAGGTCGAAAGCGGCTACGCCAAGCAGTTGCTGGCCGACCCCGAGGCCCAGGTCGAAGTGCCGGGCCTGGGCGACCGCGGCCCGCGCATGCTCAGCAAGCAGGCGCTGGCCGGCGTGATCGAGCCGCGCGTGGAAGAGATTTTTTCGCTCGTTCAGCAGGTCATCCGCGAGTCGGGCTACGAAGAAGTGCTGTCGTCGGGCATCGTGCTCACGGGCGGCAGCGTGGTCATGCCGGGCATGGTGGAACTGGGCGAGGACATCTTCCTCAAGCCCGTGCGCCGGGGCATTCCAAAGTATTCCAGCGCGCTGGCCGACATGGTGGCCCAGCCGCGTGCAGCCACCGTCATGGGGCTGCTCGAAGAGGCGCGCCTGGCGCGCATGCGCGGCTTCAAGGTGGCGCACAAGAGCGGCTCGGTGCAGTCTGCCTTTGGCCGGTTCAAGGATTTCATCGTGGGGAACTTCTGACCATGTCCAGTATTTCCTGGCACGTACTGCCCCACCCGCCCCCCCGAAAACGATGGCGGTGCACCGGCCCACCCCGCGTGCACCGACGATGGCCTGAGGCCACGCACTGCAACCATTTTTCACCATTCATCGCAAATACATCAGCAAGAGGAGCTTCAGCATGACCATCGAAATGATCGAAGTCGAAGAATTCAACCAAGGCACCCGGATCAAGGTCATCGGTGTGGGCGGCGGCGGCGGCAATGCCGTCGATCACATGGTGGCCCACAACGTGCAGGGTGTGGAGTTCGTCAGTGCCAACACCGACGCGCAGGCGCTCTCGCGCAGCGCGGCGCACCGCGTGATCCAGCTGGGCCAGAGCGGTCTGGGTGCCGGCAGCAAGCCCGAAAGGGCCCGTGAGGCCGCCGAGGCCGCCGTGGACAACATCCGCGAGGCCATCCAGGGCGCGAACATGCTGTTCATCACCGCCGGCATGGGCGGCGGCACGGGCACGGGCGCAGCCCCCGTGATTGCCCGCGTGGCCAAGGAAATGGGCATTCTCACCGTGGGGGTGGTGACCAAGCCGTTCGACTGGGAAGGTGGCCGCCGTATGCAGAACGCTGACGCGGGCCTGGCCGAACTGGAAGCCAACGTCGATTCGCTGATCGTCGTGCTCAACGAGAAGCTGCTCGAAGTGCTCGGTGATGACATCACCCAGGATGAAGCGTTTGCACACGCCAACGACGTGCTGAAGAACGCTGTGGGCGGCATTTCCGAGATCATCAACGAATTCGGCCAGGTGAACGTCGACTTCCAGGACGTGTGCACCATCATGGGCGAGCCCGGCAAGGCCATGATGGGTACGGCCACCGCCAGCGGTCCGGACCGCGCGCGCATCGCTGCCGAACAGGCCATTGCCTGCCCGCTGCTCGAAGGCGTCGACCTGTCGGGTGCCAAGGGCGTGCTGGTGCTGGTGACGGCCAGCAAGTCGAGCCTGAAGCTTTCCGAGTCGCGTCTGGCCATGACCACCATCAACGCCTACGCTTCGACCGATGCGCATGTGATTTTTGGCGCTGCCTACGACGAAAGCCTGGGCGACGAGATCCGCGTGACCGTGCTGGCCACCGGCCTGTCGCGCGCCAACGCGCGCCGCCAGCCGATTTCGGTGGTGCAGGGAGGCCTGCGCACGGGAACGGACAACATGGCCTATGCGATGCCGACCGGCGGCAGTGTGATGACCGGGGCCGGCAGTGCCGTGCTGGGTGCGCCGGCGGGGCAGGCCGACTACGGCAACATGGCCGTGCCCAGCGTCTGGCGTACCAATCGCACGCAGGCGGCGGCCCGCGTCGATGCACTGTCTTCGGGCGGCATGGACGATCTGGAAATTCCGGCTTTCCTGCGCAAGCAGGCGGATTGAGCCCGGCAGGTGCACGGATGGCCGTGCACCTGCCCTGCTGCATCGCGACGATAGAAAAACGCGATGAGGGCAGGGCTGCGATGGATCTCCATCGAAACTAAAATCAACGGATGCTTGCGCAACGTACCCTCAAGTCCCTCACCCGCGCGGTCGGCGTGGGCCTGCACAGCGGTCAGCGCGTGGAGCTGACCCTGCGCCCGGCCCAGCCTGATACCGGCATCGTTTTCCGGCGCATCGATCTTCCCGAGCCGGTGGACATTCCGGTGTCCACCCTGGCCGTGACCGACACCCGCATGGCATCGACCATCTCCTCGGGCAATGCGCGGGTGCACACCGTGGAGCACCTGATGTCGGCCTGCGCGGGCCTGGGGGTGGATAACCTGTATGTGGATATCACGGCAGAGGAAGTGCCCATCCTGGACGGTTCTTCTGCGTCCTTCGTGTTCCTGCTGCAAAGTGCCGGGATTGCCCTGCAAAACGCTCCCAAGCGGTTCATCCGTGTCAAAGCGCCCATCGAGGTGCGCCAGGGCGATGGCGCACAGGCCAAATGGGCGCGCCTTGAGCCCTACCATGGCTTCAAACTGCGCTTCGAGATCGACTTCGCCCATCCGGCAGTCGATTCCACAGGGCAGTGCGTCGAGTTCGACCTGGGCACGGGCAACTACAGCCGTGACATCGCGCGCGCCCGCACCTTCGGCTTCACCAAGGACGTCGAGATGATGCGCTCCAGCGGCCTGGCCCTGGGTGGCGGTCTGGACAATGCCATCGTCATGGACGACTACAAGGTGCTCAATGCCGATGGCCTGCGCTACGACGACGAGTTCGTGAAGCACAAGATCCTGGATGCCATGGGCGACCTGTACCTGGTGGGCAAGCCGCTTCTGGCGGCCTACAGCGCCTTCCGCTCTGGCCATGCGCTGAACAACCTGCTGCTGCGCGAACTTGAATCCCGGCCCGAGGCCTGGGAGATCGTCACCTTCGACAACGAGCGCCAGGCGCCGACAGGCTTTGCACAGCCTGTGCGCGCCTGGTAGCGAGGCATCGGCAAGGCGCTTTCTCCATGTTGCTGTTCCGCTGGATCGTCATGCTGCTGCTTTTCGCGGCGGCGCTTTGCTTTGCCTTCTATGCGGGAACGGGGCAGGCTCGCTACAAGCGGCTGGGCTTCATTGTCCTCAAGTGGACGATCATTGCTGCCAGCGTCTTTTTTGCCGTCCTGATTCTGGAACGCGGGTTCTGACGCGGATTTCCAAGCTGGCCTATACTCGCGCCTGCTCCGGGGTGTGCTGATGCGCTGAGATGCAAACGGCCTGTGTTACAGGCCTGCTGCGAACCCGACGAACTTGATCCGGTTCATACCGGCGGAAGAAGAGCCGACCCTCCCAGTTTGCGTGGCTGCCCATCCGGCAGGCACGCCGCACCGCAGGCGCAACCCATGCCTGCGGCGGGCGCAGGTCCAGTCCGGAGCACCCCACCATCCGGACCTTGGAGACCTGACCATGAACGCCCCCGACCCCCTTGCCCGTGAATCCTTCGCTGCCCAACTGGCGCGCGCCCGCGAGCCCTTCCCGGCTTCGCGCAAGGCCTATCTGCCCGGACAGTTGCACGCGGACCTGCGTGTGCCGGTGCGCGATATCCGGCTCACCAACGGCGAGGTGGTCAGCGTCTACGACACCTCCGGCCCGTACACCGACCCTGCGGCCGTGATTGACGTGCGCAGCGGACTGCCCAGCGTGCGGGGTGCCTGGATCGCTGCGCGCGGCGACACCGAAACCTATGCTGGCCGCCCACCCCTGGCGCTGGACGATGGTCAGAAAAGCGAAGATGCTGTGCGCCTGGCGGCCTTGCGCGCCGAGGCCGCAGCACTGCAGCGCAAGCCAATGCGCGCCATGAGCGGCGCCAACGTCACGCAGATGCACTACGCCCGCAAAGGCATCGTCACGCCCGAAATGGAATACGTGGCGATTCGCGAAAACGGCCGGCGCGAGTGGATGGCGCAGTACATGCAGGATGCAGGCCGTGAGCAGCGCCTGATGGGAAATCCGCTGGGCGCGAGCATTCCCAAGATCATCACGCCCGAGTTCGTGCGCGACGAGGTGGCACGCGGCCGCGCCATCATCCCGGCCAACATCAACCACCCCGAGGTCGAGCCCATGGCCATCGGGCGCAACTTCCTGGTGAAGATCAACGCCAACATCGGCAACTCGGCCGTCACGTCGAGCATTGAAGAAGAAGTGGAAAAGCTCGTCTGGGCCATCCGCTGGGGCGCCGACAATGTAATGGATCTGTCCACGGGCAAGAACATCCACACCACGCGCGACTGGATCGTGCGCAACTCGCCCGTGCCCATCGGCACCGTGCCGATCTACCAGGCGCTGGAAAAGGTGGGCGGCATCGCCGAGGACCTGACCTGGGAAATCTTCCGCGACACCCTGATCGAGCAGGCAGAGCAGGGGGTGGACTACTTCACCATCCACGCGGGCGTGCGCCTGGCCTACATCCACCTCACGGCGCAGCGGCGCACGGGCATCGTCTCGCGCGGCGGCTCCATCATGGCCAAGTGGTGCATGGCGCACCACCGCGAGAGCTTCCTGTACGAGCATTTCGAGGACATCTGCGACATCATGAAGCAGTACGACGTGGCCTTCAGCCTGGGCGACGGCCTGCGGCCCGGCTGCGCGTCCGACGCCAACGACGAGGCCCAGTTCGCCGAGCTGCACACGCTGGGCGAACTGACCCAGATCGCCTGGAAGAACGACGTGCAGACCATGATCGAAGGCCCCGGCCATGTGCCCATGCACATGATCCAGGCCAACATGACCGAGCAGCTCAAGACCTGCCATGAGGCGCCGTTCTACACCCTGGGCCCGCTGACCATCGACATCGCCCCCGGCTACGACCACATTGCGTCGGCCATCGGCGCCGCGATGATCGGCTGGATGGGCACGGCCATGCTGTGCTACGTCACGCCCAAGGAGCACCTGGGCCTGCCCGACCGCGACGACGTCAAGCAGGGCATCATCGCCTACAAGATCGCCGCGCACGCTGCCGACGTGGCCAAGGGCCACCCCGGGGCCCGTGCGCGGGACGATGCGCTGAGCCAGGCGCGTTTCGACTTCCGCTGGCAGGACCAGTTCAACCTGGGCCTGGACCCCGAGACGGCGCAGGAATACCACGACGAGACGCTCCCCAAGGACAGCGCCAAGGTGGCGCACTTCTGCTCGATGTGCGGCCCCAAGTTCTGCTCAATGAAGATCACGCAGGAGGTACGCGAATTTGCCGCGCAAAAAGGGCTGGCGGAAGCCGATGCACTGCAGCAGGGCATGGCGGTCAAGGCACAAGAATTTCAGCGAGCGGGCGGCAGTTTCTATGTGCCGCTGCACCCGGCCGACTGAGCGCAGTCTGTCCGCGTTACACCGCCGCCCGCGCGGGCGCAAGCCCCGAGCTGGGCGGTACATACCCTGTGGGAGCGGAGATTCCCCTCGCGTATATTCGTATCCAAATGCAGCCCACAAGGCCGCAGGAGGGGGCAGGGCGTAAATGGCTGATGCCTGAGAAATCAATATGAGGAAGGGGAGCCATGAACGCTCTGGGCCGTCTGTCGATCCGTGCACGTCTGTATTTCGGCACGATTTTTTCTCTGATTCTGCTGATCGTGATCGGGGGAATGGGCTACGTGGCCCTTGACCGCACGCGCGGAACGCTGCAGGAGCTGTTTTCACAGCGCGTGCAGACACTCACCGACATGTCCGAGCTGCGTACCGTCCTGGGGGACCTGCGCCGCATCGAGAAGGACATCATCATCAACTTCAACAACAGCGTCGAAGTCTCGACGCTGCGCGAGCGCTGGGCCGCCACGCTGACGGATCTGCGCAAGAGCGTGGCCACCGTGCGGCAGGTGCAGGCCGCCGATGCGGATTTCGTCGCAACCATCGACAAGTCGCTCGAGGAAATCAAGCTTTACGAAGTGGGCATCAACCCCATCTTTGAGCAGATCGAAGGAGCGCAGCTTGATGGTGCGGGTGGAGGTGCCTATGCCAATCGCCTGCGCAAGCACATGGAGACGGCCGACAAGCTCTTTTCCGACCTCGCCGCCACGGCGCGCACCCAGATGGACGAAGCCCGCCAGGGCGTGGAGTCGCGCACGGCCTCCATGTCGGTGCTGATCGGCGTCGCCTTGCTGCTGGGGCTGGCCGTGCTCATTCCGCTGACCTTCTTCAGCGTGCGCTCCATCACCCGCTCGCTGGCACAGGCGAGCGAACTGGCCGAACGCATTGCCGGCGGCGACCTCTCGCACGATGTGCAGGTACAGAACAAGGACGAGGTGGGCCTGCTGGTGGAGGCCATGGGGCGCATGCAGGAGGCGTTGCGTGGCCTGGTGCGCCAGGTGCAGGAGGCGGCGGGCAATATCTCCACCGCCAGCGCAGAGATCGCCAGCGGCAACCATGACCTGAGCCACCGCACCGAACAGACGGCAGCCAGCCTGGAGGAGACGGCCTCGTCCATGGACCTGCTCACCAGCACGGTGCAGCAAAGCGCCGAGTCGTCCAGCCACGCCAGCAACTTCGCCACCACCGCGGCCGAGGTCGCCGGGCGGGGCGGGGCAGTGGTGGCCCAGGTGGTCAGCACCATGGACCAGATCACCACCAGCTCGCGCAAGATCGCCGACATCACCGGCGTGATCGATGGCATCGCCTTTCAGACCAACATCCTGGCGCTCAATGCCGCTGTGGAAGCGGCGCGCGCGGGAGAACAGGGCCGGGGCTTTGCCGTGGTGGCCAGCGAAGTGCGCAGCCTGGCCGGCCGCTCGGCCGAGGCGGCCAAGGAGATCAAGGCGCTGATCGGCGCCTCGGTGGAGCGGGTGGAAGACGGAGCGCGCCTCGTGGGTCAGGCGGGCGAAACCATGACCGAGATCGTGGGCAGTGTGCGCCGCGTGTCCGACATCATTGGCGAGATCACATCGTCGTCGGCCGAGCAGCGCGACAACATTGCGCAGATCAGCCAGGCCGTGCGCCAGCTCGATCAGATGACGCAGCAGAACGCGGCGCTGGTCGAGCAATCCACAGCGGCGTCCGAGTCGCTGCGCGAGCAGGCCAGCGGGCTTACCCGGGCCGTCAGCCAGTTCAAACTCAGTGGTTCGGGTGACGCCAGCCCGTCGCCAGTGCTGGTGCGCGCAGGCAGCTCAGCGGCATTGCGCCTCAAGTGAGCCAGCCCCCCTGCGCGGGCGGCGTTGTCCAAGCGGGAAACAGGCCCAGTATCCCGGAGCCGGGGCCTCCAGGGGCCATTGGTCGGCTTGGGGCGGCACACCGTTCGCTGCCCGGCCATCATGCAGCCATTGCACGCAGCGCGCCACTCCGGCGTGGCTGATCCAGAGCAGATCGCCCTTCTGCCGGTGGGCGGTTTCACGGGCCTCTTGCAGGGCGTGCGCCACGCGGCGCAGCATGGATGCCAGCGATTCCCCCCCGCCAGGGCAGTGGTCGGCGAAGCGGGCCGTCCAGGCCTCGATGTCGGCGCGGGCGATGTCGGTCCATGCACGCCCCTCCCAGGTGCCGAAGTCCATCTCCACCAGTCGCCCGTCGGCTTCTGATGCCAAATCGGGTCGCAGGGCTTGCAGGGATTGCGCAAGCTGCTCACATCTTTGTAGTGGTGAGTGGCGCACCCACAGGCCGTGAGGAAGAACCACAGCCAGGCGCCGGGCGCATTCAGCGGTGGCGGCAGGGTCTGCGGTGACGTCCAGGGCGCCATAGCAGATGCCCGGCGCCACCAGCGGCTGCGCATGCCGCACGACCCAGAGCTGTCGGGATTTCATGCGCCCGCCCAGCGCTGTCGGGATTTCATGCGCCCGCCCAGCGCGCCAAGGGGCCTAGCGACAGGGCTGCGCCCAGATAAAAACCGATTTCGCTCACCTGCTGCGTGGCGCCCAGGCAGTCGCCCGTGAAGCCCTGAAGCCGACGGGCAAACCAGCGTGCCATCCAGGCTGCGATCAGGGCGCTGATGAGCAAGGATGCTATTAAAAACAGAGCTGATTGCGCTTGCCAGACAATGGCTAGCGGCATAAAACACCATAAAACAGCTGCACCCAGCGCCGCGCCCGTGATCTGGTCTGCGAGGGGCTTGCTTTTGGAGCGTGCGGTGTCGCCGACGTGCACCAGGGTGCGAATCAGCAGCAACGGCCAGAAGCGCGACACCACATGCGCCCCGACCAGGGCCGCCAGGGCCGCGCCGAGGCTGTGCGCACCCAGCAAGGCCAGCAGCCCGATTTTGGCCAGGAGGGCCAGCACCAGCGCCATGGCGCCAAAGGCGCCGATGCGTGAATCCTTCATGATGTCCAGCGCACGTTCGCGGTCCGGGCTGCCGCCCAGGCCGTCGGCGACATCGGCCAGACCGTCCTCGTGGAAGCCTCCCGTGACCCGCACCGTGGCGATGGTACAGAACACGGCTGCCACGAAGGGCGTCACCGGCCCGGGGCCCAGGGCCTCGTGCAGCGCGGCGAAGGTGCCCGCCGCCACACCCGCCACCAGCCAGCCCACCCCCGGAAAGTGCGCGCTGCTGGCGCGCAGCATGGCCGGGCTGTACCCCACCCACTGCGCCAGGCGCCCGGTGACGGGGATGCGAGTGAAGAACTGCACGGCCAGCAGGTAGTGGCGCAGGGCTTGCATGAAATACTTCAAAAACAATAGCTATCAGCGCATGGTAGATAAGCGCTGAAAGGCATTCAGACTGCTATTTTCTCGCGCCGCCCCGGGGGGCCTGCAGGAACAGCTGGTAGGCCGGGTTCAGCGTTTCCTCGACATACGGGTAGCCCAGCGTGGCCAGGAAAGCATTGAAGGCTGCGGCGTCGCCCGGGGGCACCTGGAGGCCGACCAGGATGCGCCCGTAGTCGGCGCCCTGGTTGCGGTAGTGGAACAAGGAGATGTTCCAGGTGGGCTGCATCAGGCTCAGAAACTTGAGCAGCGCGCCCGGGCGCTCGGGGAAGACAAAGCGCAGCAGGCGCTCGTCCTGCGCCAGCGCGGAATGCCCGCCCACCAAGTGGCGCAGGTGCTCCTTGGCCAGTTCGTCGTGCGTCAGGTCCAGTGCCTCGAAGCCATGGCGGCCGAAGTTCCTGGCGATCTTTTCCGACTCTCCCTTGCCGTGGGTGGTGAGGCCCACGAACACATGGGCCTGCGCTGCATCGCTGATGCGGTAGTTGAACTCGGTCACGTTGCGCGGACCGCCTGGCAGGCTGCCGATGACTTCACAAAAACGCCGGAAGCTGCCGCGCTCCTCGGGAATGGTGACGGCCAGCAGCGCCTCGCGTTCTTCGCCCACTTCGGCGCGTTCGGCCACGAAGCGCAGGCGGTCGAAGTTCATGTTGGCACCGCACAGGATGGCGGCATAGGTCTCGCCCTTGGTCTTGTGCGTGGCCACATACTGTTTGATGGCGGCCACGGCCAGGGCGCCTGCCGGCTCGACGATGCTGCGCGTGTCCACGAACACATCCTTGATGGCGGCACACACGGCGTCGGTGTCCACGGTGACATATTCATCCACCAGGCCCTGGGCGATACGGAAGGTTTCTTCGCCCACCAGCTTGACGGCGGTGCCGTCCGAGAACAAACCCACGTCGGCCAGCGTCACACGCTCGTGCGCCTTGACGGACTGGATCATCGCGTCCGAGTCGTTCATCTGCACGCCGATGACCTTGATCTCGGGCCGCACGGCCTTGATGTAGTTGGCCACCCCGGCCACCAGCCCGCCACCGCCAATGGCCACAAAAACGGCGTCGAGCCGGTTGCTGCCAAGCTTTTGCAACTGGCGCAGGATCTCCATGGCGATGGTGCCCTGGCCCGCGATCACGTCCGGGTCGTCAAACGGGTGCACAAAGGTCAGTCCCTGTTCCTTTTCGAGCTTCACCGAGTGGCCGTAGGCGTCGGAATAGCTGTCGCCAAACAGCACGACCTCGCCGCCCAGCGTCTTGACCGCGTCAATCTTGAGCTGTGGCGTGGTGGTCGGCATCACGATCACGGCGCGCGTGCCCAGCTTGTGCGCACTCATGGCCACGCCCTGGGCGTGGTTGCCGGCCGAGGCGCAGATCACGCCGCGCTGCAACTGCTCGGGCGTGAGGTGCGCCATCTTGTTGTAGGCTCCGCGCAGCTTGAAACTGAACACGGGCTGCTGGTCCTCGCGTTTGAGCAGCACCTTGTTGTGCAGGCGGCGGCTCAGGTTGCGGGCGGGTTCCAGGTCGGACTCGACAGCCACGTCGTAAACGCGCGCGGTCAAAATCTTTTTCAGGTAATCAAGAGGGGTGAGAGGCTGTGTCATGGAAGGCAGATGCTGCGCCGCCGCAACGCGGGTGGCGGGGCACACATCATAGGCGGTGCCGCCGGATTCCTCTGCAGAAGCCGTCCAGCCAAAAAAAAGCCCCGGGCGGTAAGGCCAGGGGCTGAATCCACCAGGGGAGGTGGAGGAGACAATGGGCGCATGGAAGTCGGT
Source organism: Burkholderiales bacterium RIFCSPLOWO2_12_FULL_65_40 (assembly GCA_001770955.1). Lineage (GTDB taxonomy): Bacteria > Pseudomonadota > Gammaproteobacteria > Burkholderiales > Burkholderiaceae_C > Simplicispira. The sequence goes on from MESL01000034.1 coordinate 57,403, forward strand.
TAGACCTTCCGGGTGCCAGCCTGATAAGAGGCTGTGCATTGCATGGGCCGATTTTAACGCCAGCCTTGCTGCGTCGCAGCATGGTAAGTATTTCTACGTTACATTCTGTCCGAAAAAAACCACGTACACACAGGAGCTAGAGCATGGAATGCACAGTCAGCTGGACAGGCGCCGCCGGAACACGGTCCGGCATGGGATTCATTGCGGAAACAGGCAGCGGTCATGTCCTGGCCATGGATGGCGCCCCCGATGCGGCCCAACCGGCCAACGGAGGTCAGAATCTGGCACCCCGGCCCATGGAGACGGTGCTGGCGGGCACGGGAGGCTGCACGGCCTATGACGTCGTGCTGATCCTCAAGCGGGGCCGACATGACGTGCGCGGCTGCAGCGTGAAGCTCACGTCCGAGCGGGCAGATACCGACCCGAAGGTCTTTACCCGTATCCATATGCATTTCACCGTCACCGGCAAGGGCTTGCCACCGGCCGCCGTGGAGCGGGCCATTGCCATGAGCCACGAAAAATACTGCTCCGCCAGCATCATGCTGGGCAAAACGGCTGAAATCACCACGGGCTTCGAGGTCATTGAAGCCTGAAAACGCCAGCCCTATGTGCCGCGTTTTGTGTCCATTTTTCATTGTGCGGTGCGTTATTCCCGACGCTTGAAACCGGCGCTTCCCAGGCCAGTGGCCCCGCGCAAGGGCCGCCCCGCCGCGCTGGGGCCATCCCCCTGGGGGGAAGACGCAAAGCGGCTCAGGGGGGCTTCACACTCTGTGTGCCGTGGTGGTCATCACCTTCGCGGCCGCCCGCATCAGGGCGCGGGCGGGCCAGGGCAGTTCCAGCGCACCGGCGGCGCGGGCCTGCGCCGCGTGGCGTTCCTCGTCGGCCTGCATGCGCGCCACCACGGCACGCGAGGGCAGGTCTTCGGCTGGCAGGCGCTGTAGATGGCTTGCCAGGTGGGCCGAGACCTGGTTTTCGGTCTCCACCACAAACCCCAGGCTGACCCTGTCGCTCACGCGGGCCGCCAGGGCGCCGAGAACAAACGCACCGGCGTACCACAAGGGGTTGAGCAGGCTCGGGCGCGCACCCAGGGCCTCGAGCCGCTCGCGTGTCCAGGCCAGATGGTCGGCTTCTTCGCGTGCGGCGTCCTGCAGGTGCATGCGCAGGTTGCCGTCCTGGGTGACGGCTGCCTGGGCTGTATAGAGAGCCTGAGCACACACCTCCCCCACATGGTTGACGCGCATCAGCGCACCCGACAATTGCCGATCGACCGATCGAAGAACCACGTCTGGAACTTCGTGGGCGGGCGAGCGTTCAGTGGCCCTGGGCGTGGCAAACAGGGTGCGCAGGGCTGCGTCGGCGGCGGTCAGAAGCAGGTCCATGGAGGGAGGGGCTTTGAAAAGCGGTTTCGCCACAGGTTTTTCATCCGGATACAAAAAAGCGTTTGCAGAAGGTGTTTCGGCGGAACCGGCTCCACATTGTGCAATGCCCAGGAGGAGTGTTGCAACACGGCAACGATTTTCTTCTTTGGTGCGGATTGCGGGTGAATTCCTTTGCGAAACCGCCCGACGTCTGGTGCAATAGCAACAACTTCCCCACCAGGAGGTTGGCCCGGGGAACCGGCGGGACTGTGCAGGTGCCACAACACTCAAGACCCCCCGTACCGGCGCCCTATGTTTAACCTTGGAGTAACTCGCAATGAAAAAATCCCTGATTGCCCTGGCCGTGCTGGCTGCTTCCGGCGTCGCCATGGCTCAATCTTCCGTGACCCTGTACGGCGTGGCCGATCTGGGCCTGGTCAAGTCCAGCGGTGTTTCCGCTCAGATGACCGGTAATGGCGTGATGAACAACGGCTCCAGCCGTCTGGGCGTGCGTGGCGTGGAAGACCTGGGTGGCGGCCTGAAGGCTTCCTTCAACTTCGAACAAGGCATCAACGGTGAATCCGGTGCCACCGACGCAGCAACCTTCCAGCGCGCTGCCAATCTGGCTCTGTCGGGTGGTTTCGGCCGCTTCCAGATGGGCCGTACGCTGAACCCCAGCTTCTACGGCGTTGCTGCCTGGGAACTGACCGGCGCTGCTAACTACTCCGTCGTTGGCACCCAGTTCGCCTGGACCGGCCAAGGTCCTCGTACCAACAGCCTGTTCCAGTACACCACCCCCAACATGGGCGGTTTCAGCGGCACCCTGGGCTACATCATGAAGCCCGACAACGGCGGCAATGCCAAGTATGACCTGAACGCCATCTATGGCAATGGTCCTCTGGTGGTTGCTCTGTCGTACAACAAGACCAACACCATGAAGGGCAACATGGCCCTGGGCGCTCGCTACGACTTCGGCGCCTTCAAGGTTGCTGGCTCGATCCAGAACAACGGTGGTCCTTCCAAGGGCTTCACCCTCGGCGCTACCGTGCCCGTCGGCGCATTTGCTCTGACCCTGGACATCGCTCGCGAAAACGGCACCGGCATGAAGAACACCGACTTCCTGCTGGAAGCCAAGTACGCCCTGTCCAAGCGCACCTTTGCCTACGCTGCCTACTACAAGGATGGCGACTCCAACGGCGCTCTGGCTGGTGGTTACGCCACCGGCGCCAAGAACCACATCGGTCTGGGCGTTCGCCACAACTTCTAATGGCTGGCTGGCGTAAGCCAGTTACCATTGAAAGATCAAACCGCCAACCTTCGGGTTGGCGGTTTTTTTTCGCCCGTGAACATGCAACAGCGCACAGGGCATTCCTCGCCAAGCGCAGCCGGAAGACATGAAGGAGGCCCCATGGCGCGCAAGCAGAAAAGCGTGAGGCTTGCCAGCATGAGGAGATCAAAGCCCCATGCAGCCCCCGGAATTCAGGGATAACCCATTGGTGATTACAAGTGGCTTACTGCATAGTCACATTTTTTAAATTCAAGAGGGTTCCATGAAACTCAATTTCAGCCTGTTGTCGATCGCCGCCGCTGCCGCCCTCCTGGCGGCACCCGCCGTGCACGCCAAGCCGTTCAAATGGGCCAGCCAGGGGGAGATCTCCACCTGGGACATCCATTCGCAGAACAACGCGCTGCAAAACGGCCTGCACGCCAATGTGTACGAGAGCCTGGTGTACTACAACAGCAAGACCTTCGAGGTGGAGCCGGTGCTGGCCACCTCGTGGAAGGAAATCAGCCCCACGCAGATCCGCTTTAATCTGCGCTCGGGTGTGAAATTCCATGACGGTTCGGCCTTCACGGCGGACGATGCGGTGTATTCGCTCAACCGCGCCATGTCCAAAACCTCGAACTTCACGCCCTATGTCCAGGGCATCAGCAAGGTGGTCAAGGTGGATGCGAGCACCGTGGACGTGTTCCTCGCTGCACCCAATCCCGTGCTGCTGCGCCAGATGACCGAGTTGCGCATCATGAGCAAGGCCTGGGCGGAAAAGAACAAGTCGGTCGAGCCCAAGGACATGAAGGCCTCGGACGAAAATTTCGCCCACCGCAATGCCATGGGCACCGGCCCCTACACGCTCGAGTCGTGGCAGCCCGATGTGAAGATGGTCTTCAAACGCAACCCCAACTGGTGGGGCAAGATGGATGGCAACGTGACCGAGATCGTCTATACCCCGATCAAGTCGGCCGCCACGCGCATTGCCGCCCTGCTGTCGGGCGAGGTGGACATGGTGCTCGACCCCACGCCGCAAGACCTGGGCCGCCTGCGCGCCAGCGCTGATCTGAAGGTGGTCGACGGCATTGAAAACCGCACCATCTTCCTGGGCATGGACCAGTTCCGCGAAGAACTGCCGGGCTCGAACATCAAGGGCAAGAACCCGCTCAAGGACGTGCGCGTGCGCAAGGCCTTGTACCAGGCCATCGACGCCAACACCATCTCGCGCAACATCATGCGCGGTCTGGGCAAGCCCACGGGGTCCATCGTCGCGCCGCAGGTGGCCGGCTGGACCGAGGCTGTGGGCAAGCGCTTCCCTTACGACGTAGAGGCTGCCAAAAAGCTGCTGACCGAGGCGGGCTATGCCGATGGCTTCGAAGTGGATTTTGCCTGCCCTAACAACCGCTATATCAACGACGAAGCCATCTGCCAGGCTGTGACCGCCATGTGGTCGCGCATCGGCGTGAAGGCCAAGCTGCGGACCATGCCCGTGGCCACCTACTTTCCGATGATCCAGCGCTACGAAGCCAGCATCTACATGCTGGGTTGGGGCGTGCCGACCTTCGACGCGCTCTACAGCCTGCAGTCGCTGGTGCGCACCGTGGGCCAGGGCGGCGACGGCAACTACAACGTGGGCCGCTACAGCAATCAGCGCATGGACTACCTGGTCGATCGCATCAAGGCCGAGACCGATGCGCCGGTGCGTGCCCGCATGCTGACCGAAGCACTGCAATTGTCCAACGACACCGTTTCGCACATTCCGCTGCACGACCAGGTCATTCCCTGGGCCATGAAGAAGAACATCGAACTGGTGCACCGCGCCGACAACCGCGTGGACATGCGCCTCGTGAAGGTGAACTGATATAGTTTCGGCCACAGCGGAGGGCGGGGCTACTCATCCCGCTCCCCTGTTCTGTGGGCTTGAATTCCTGCGCCCGGCTCACCACAAGTGACCCGGGCGTGTTGTCGAACACACACTCGATTTTTCGCCGATGCTTGCCTTCATATTGCGCCGCCTGATTCAGGCTGTGATCGTCATGGTCACGGTGGCCTTCATTTCCTTCATGCTGTTCCAGTATGTGGGCGACCCTGTGGTGTTCATGCTCGGCCAGGATGCCACGCCCGAGCAGGTGCGCGAGCTGCGCGCCAGCCTGGGACTGGATCAGCCGTTCATCGTCCAGTTCTGGCACTTTCTGGCCAATGCCGCACAAGGGGAATTCGGTCTGAGCCTGCGCCAGGGCGCCAAGGTCTCTGGGCTGATCGCCGAACGCTTTCCCGCCACGCTGGAGCTGGCCCTGGTGGCTGCCTTTCTGGCGCTCGCCCTTGGCGTGCCCATGGGCGTCTATGCCGCCCTCAAGCGCGGCACCTTCACCAGCCAGCTGTTCATGACGCTGTCGCTGCTCGGCGTATCCCTGCCCACCTTCCTGATCGGCATTCTGCTGATCCTGGTGTTTGCCGTCACGCTCGGCTGGTTCCCCAGCTTTGGCCGCGGCGAGGTGGTGCAGATGGGCTGGTGGAGCACGGGGCTGCTCAAGGCCAAAGGCTGGCACCACATCACATTGCCAGCCATCACGCTGGCGATATTTCAGCTCACGCTGATCATGCGGCTGGTGCGCGCCGAGATGCTCGAAGTGCTGCGCACCGACTACATCAAGTTTGCCCGGGCGCGGGGCCTGTCGGACCGGGCCATCCATTTCGGCCATGCCCTCAAGAACACGCTGGTGCCGGTCATGACCATCACCGGCCTGCAACTGGGCGGCCTGATCGCATTCGCCATCATCACCGAGACCGTGTTCCAGTGGCCGGGCATGGGCCTGCTGTTCATCCAGGCGGTGACGTTTGCCGATATTCCCGTAATGGCCGCTTACCTGTGCCTCATTGCCCTGATCTTCGTGGTGATCAACCTGGTGGTGGATCTGCTCTACTTCGCTGTCGATCCGCGCCTGCGTGTGGGCAAGGCGGGAGGCCATTGATATGCAGCCCCCCCGCCTGAAAGCCGGCGGCCGGGCCTTTGCGCACATCGCGCAATTCCACCCTGAACTGACCGCGCTGCGCCGCGACCTGCACGCCCACCCCGAACTGGGGTTTGAAGAGGTATACACCAGCAACCGGGTCAAAGAGGCTCTGCGGCTGTGCGGTGTGGATGCCATCCACGACGGTATCGGCCGCACCGGGGTGGTGGCCGTCATTCGCGGCCGCAGCCAGTCCAGTGGAGCCATGGTGGGCCTGCGCGCCGACATGGACGCCCTGCCCATCGCAGAGGACAACGAGTTTTCCTGGAAGTCCTGCAAACCGGGGCTGATGCACGGATGCGGCCACGACGGGCACACCGCCATGCTCATTGGTGCTGCGCGCTACCTGTCCGAGACACGGAATTTCGATGGCACGGCGGTGCTGGTGTTCCAGCCTGCCGAAGAGGGCTACGGCGGCGCCCGCGTGATGATGGAGGACGGCCTGTTCGAGCGCTTTCCGGTGCAGGCCATCTACGCCATGCACAACTGGCCAGCCCTGCGGCCCGGCATGGTGGGCCTCAACAGCGGGGCGATGATGGCCGCGGCCGACCGCATCACCATCGAGATCACCGGGCGCGGCGGCCATGGTGCGCATGCCTACCAAACGGTGGATGTGGTGCTGGTGGCGGCGCACATCATCACGGCGGCGCAAAGCATCGTCTCGCGCAATGTCCGGCCGATCGAGAGTGCGGTGCTCAGCCTGTGCGCCGTGCAGGCGGGCGATCTGGGCGCCTTCAGCGTGCTGCCGGGTGTGGCGCGCATCGTGGGCACGGTGCGCACCTTCGATCCGGTCGTGCAGGAGATGGTGGAAAAGCGCCTCAAGGAAATGTGCAACGCCGTCGCCCTGGGCTTTGGTGCCACGGCCACGGTGCACTACGAGCGCATCTACCCGGCCACCATCAATTCCGAGGCTGAGGCGCAGTTCGCCGGCGACGTGGCCGAGTCGCTGGTGGGCGCGGACCATGTGGTGCGCGACCTGGAGCCCAGCATGGGCGCTGAGGACTTTTCTTTCATGCTGCAGACCAAGCCGGGCGCCTACCTGCGCATCGGCCAGGGCACGGGGGCCAGCGGCAGCGCCCTGCACAACAGCCGGTACGACTTCAACGACGACATCCTTCCGCTCGGTTCCGCGCTGCACGCCAGCCTGATCGAGCAGGCCATGCCTTTGGCCAGCCTTTGACATTCAAGAATCCTTTCCGATGAAAACAACACTCGCCCGCTGGTTCGACAGCGATATCGGCCACAGCTTTCGCACCTCTCCGATGGCCATGGTCGCTGCGGCCATTGCGCTGATCTGCCTTTTCTGTTCAGTCTTCGCCGGGTGGGTGGCGCCGCACAACCCGTTCGACCTCGCCACCCTCGAACTGAGCGACTCGCGTCTGCCTCCGGCCTGGATGGCCGAGGGTTCAATGAAATACCCCCTGGGCACCGACGACCAGGGGCGTGACATCCTCTCGGCGCTGATGTATGGCGCGCGCATCTCGCTGGTGGTGGGCCTGGCCTCGGTGGTTCTGTCGGTGGTGGTGGGCGTGGCCCTGGGCCTGCTGGCGGGCTTTCGCGGCGGCTGGATCGACGCCGTGCTGATGCGCCTGTGCGACGTGATGCTCTCGTTTCCCGCCATTCTGGTGGCGCTGCTGATTGCCGGTGTGGGCCGGGCGCTGTTCCCCAACGCCCACGAGTCGCTGGCGTTTGGTGTGCTGATCATTTCCATCTCGCTGACCGGCTGGGTGCAGTACGCCCGCACGGTGCGTGGCTCGACCATGGTCGAGCGCAACAAGGAATACGTTCAGGCCGCCCGGGTGACCGGCGTGCCGCCGCTGCGCATCATGCGCAAGCATGTGCTGCCCAATGTGATGGGCCCGGTGCTGGTGCTGGCCACCATCCAGGTGGCCACGGCCATCATCACCGAGGCCACGCTGTCCTTCCTGGGCGTGGGGGCGCCGCCCACCTCGCCCTCGCTGGGCACCCTGATCCGCGTGGGCAACGACTACCTGTTCTCGGGCGAGTGGTGGATCACCGTGTTCCCGGGCGCCATGCTGGTGCTGATTGCCTTGAGCGTGAATCTGCTGGGCGACTGGCTGCGTGACGCTCTCAACCCCCGTCTGCGCTGAAATGGAACACCCCCCTGAGCCGCTTCGCGTCTTCCCCCCGCTCTCGCATTGCTGCGCAATGCGGGCAGGGGGACGCAGCCTTCGCTGCGGGGCGGCCCTTGCTCGGCTGCCCTCGCTGGGGGCGTGCCAGTTGCATACGCTGCGTGCAGCGCACAGAACTGTGAATCACTGATATGTCTCTCCTCGAAGTCAAAAACCTCGTCGTTGAATTTCCGGGCCGCCGCGGCACCCTGCGCGCCCTGGACGACATTTCCTTTTCCATCGCACCCGGCGAGATCCTGGGCGTGGTGGGCGAATCGGGCGCGGGCAAATCGCTCACCGGCGCTGCCATCATCGGCCTGCTCGAACCTCCGGGCCGCGTCGCCTCGGGCCAGATCCTGCTCGAAGGCCAGCGCATCGACAACCTCGGGCACGAGGAAATGCACCACATTCGGGGGCGCCGTATCGGCGCGATCTTCCAGGACCCCCTGACCTCGCTCAACCCGCTCTACACGGTGGGCCGCCAGCTCACCGAAACCATCCTGGCGCACCTGCCCGTGAGCCCGGCCGAGGCCCGCCAGCGCGCCATTGCGCTGCTGCAGGACACCGGCATTCCGGCGGCCGAGGAGCGCATCGACCACTACCCGCACCAGTTCTCGGGCGGCATGCGCCAGCGCGTGGTGATCGCCCTGGCGCTGGCCGCCGAGCCCAAGCTCATCGTAGCCGACGAGCCCACCACGGCGCTGGACGTGTCCATCCAGGCGCAGATCATCCAGCTGCTCAAGAACATCTGCAAATCGCGCGGCGCGGCCGTGATGCTGATCACGCACGACATGGGTGTGATCGCCGAAACCTGCGACCGCGTGGCCGTGCTGTATGCCGGCCGCGTGGCCGAAATCGGCCCGGTGCACGACGTCATCAACCAGCCTTCCCATCCCTACACCAGCGGCCTCATGGCGTCCATTCCCGACATGGAGCAAGACCGCGAACGCCTCAACCAGATCGACGGAGCCATGCCCCGCCTCAACGCCATTCCCCGTGGCTGCGCCTTCAATCCGCGCTGCCCCCAGACCTTTGACCGCTGCCTGAACGAGCGTCCCGAGCTGCTCGACGCCGGGGCCACCCGCGCCGCCTGCTGGCTGCATGCGCCCGCCCAAGCCGGGGTGACCGCATGAACGCCGCCGTCCAGCCCCTGGTCCAGGCGCATGACCTGACGCGCACCTTCGATGTGTCGGCGCCCTGGCTCAACCGCGTGCTTGAGCGCAAGCCACGCACCTTGCTGCACGCCGTCGATGGCGTGAGTTTCGAGATCGAGAAGGGCAAGACCCTGGCCCTGGTGGGTGAGTCTGGTTGCGGCAAAAGCACCGTGGCGCGTTTGCTGGTGGGTCTCTATGAGCCCACGCGCGGCGGCCTCACGTTCGATGGCCAGGATGCGCACGCCGCCTTCAAGGGCGCCCATGCCAAGGTCATGCGCCGCCGCATCCAGATGATCTTCCAGGACCCGTACGCCAGCCTCAACCCGCGCTGGCTGGTGGAAGACATCGTGGGAGAGCCGCTGAAAGAGCATGGCCTGATCACCGACAAGGCGCAGTTGAAAGAGCGTGTGGGCGAACTGCTGAAGTCCGTGGGGCTGTCGCCGCTCGACATGGTCAAGTATCCGCACCAGTTCTCGGGCGGGCAGCGCCAGCGCATCTCGATTGCCCGCGCCCTGGCCACCGAGCCCGAGTTTCTGGTGTGCGACGAGCCCACCAGCGCGCTCGACGTGTCGGTGCAAGCCCAGGTGCTCAACATCATGAAGGACCTGCAGCGCGAGCGGCAGCTCACCTACCTGTTCATCAGCCACAACCTGGCCGTGGTGCGCCACGTCAGCGACCAGGTGGGCGTGATGTACCTGGGCCGCCTGGTGGAGCTGGCCGACAAGCACACCCTGTTCGACACCCCGCGCCACCCCTACACGCGCATGCTGCTCGATGCCATCCCCAAGATGCACGACACCGGCAAGGCGCGCACCCCTGTGCAGGGCGAGGTGCCCAACCCGCTCAACCCGCCGCCGGGCTGCGCCTTCAATCCGCGCTGCCCGCATGTGAACGAGCGCTGCCGCACCGAGCGGCCCCAGCTGCTCACGCTGGGCGGCATCCGCATCGCCTGCCACGCGGTGGAAGAGGGCCGGATCTGAGCAGCAGAGGGGGTATGTGCTCATAAAATGGTAGCTTATGACGCTTGATAAATAAGCGTTTGCGGCCGATTTGGCTTGTAATTTCTCGGTGTGATGACACAGCCATGCTCCGTGTCTTCACAGGTTTGTCATGCGGCGCGCCCACCATCGGTGGCTTTGATACAGAACACCGAGGGAGTTGGAGCATGCACAAGCACCTGGGAGCGCCGCTGCGCGCGGCGGCATGGGCACTGGCGGTGGCGGGGCTGTTGAGCGCCTGCGGCGGATCGGACGACGCAGCGCTAACGCCGTACACACTGACGCTGCTGCACATCAACGACCACCATTCCACGCTGGAAGGCAAGAGCCGCACGCTGCAGCTCGATGCCGGCAGCGGCACCCCCGTGGCCGTGGCGGTGGACGCGGGTGGCTTTGCACGCGTAGCCACTGCTTTCGATGAACTGGGCAAGGCAGCAGGCGCCAATGTGCTCAAGCTGCACGCGGGCGACGCGCTCACCGGCACGCTGTACTTCAACCGCGCGGGCGCCGACGGCGAGGCCGACGCGGCGCTGATGAATACCGTGTGCTTTGACGCCTTCACGCTCGGCAACCACGAGTTCGACAAGGGCGATGCGGGGCTTAAAGGCTTTCTGGATCAACTGCGCAAAGGCAGCTGCAAGACACCGGCGCTGAGTGCCAACGTGCAATTTGGCGCCCAGTCCGCGTTGAACGCCACCCGGGCGCCGGGCGCGGTGCTGCCGTCGACCGTGCTCGAGCGCGGCGGCCAGAAAATCGGTGTGGTGGGCCTGACGATTGCGCAAAAAACCAAGATTTCGTCCAGCCCCGATGCCGACACCACGTTCGAGAACGAGACCGTGGCCGCGCAGCGCCAGATTGACGCGCTGCGCGCCCAGGGCGTGAACAAGATTGTGCTGCTGAGCCACATCGGCTACGACCTCGACAAGCAGGTGGCCGCCCAGCTCAGCGGCGTGGACGTGGTGGTGGGCGGCGACTCGCACACCCTGCTGGGCCCCGACACCCTCAAGGCGCGCGGCGTGGGCAACCCGGCGGGCAGCTACCCCACGCGCCTCACCGACAAGGACGGCAAAACCGTTTGCGTGGTGCAAGCCTGGGAGTATGCGCAGGTGGTGGGCGAGCTGACAGTGAGCTTTGACGAGCGCGGTGACGTGCAAAGCTGCACCGGCACGCCGCATGTGCTGATCGGCGACAACTTCACCATCGCCGGCAAGGCGCCGACCGCGGCTGAAAAGACCGCCCTGCAGGCGAGCGTGGCAGCCAGCGGCTTTTTGCGCAGCACGCCACCGCAGGCGGCAGCCCTGGCCGTGCTCAAGCCTTACCAGGAGCGCGTGGCCGGCTTCAGCAAAACCGTGGTGGCCACGGCGCCCGTGGAGCTGTGCGCGCGCCGCGTGCCCGGCGGCCCTGGCTCGGTGGACTACGGCCGCTCCAGCGCGGCCTGCAATGCCGAGGGCAGCGTGAGCCTGCGCGGCGGCGACATCCAGCAGCTGGTGGCGCAGGCCTATCTGGACGTGGCCAACGCACGCTACGGCGGCGCCGATATTTCGCTGCAAAGCGGCGGCGGTGTGCGCATCCCCCTGCTGGGGCCGGTGACGGCAGCCCAGGCCATCCAGGTGCTGCCCTTTGGCAACATGCTGTTCCGCCTGGATGTGACGGGGCAGGAGGTCAAGGGCATGCTCGAAGACGGTCTGGAGGCGGTGTACGGCCCCGGTGGCTCGACCGGTCCCTACCCCTACACCGGCGGCATGCGCTTTGACGTGAACGCCGCCGCCGCCAAGGGCCAGCGCGCCAGCGCCATCGAAGTGCGTGACCGGACCAGTGGCGCGTGGGCGCCCCTGGACGCCGCCAGGACCTACCGGCTGTTTGTGCTGAGCTTCAACGCCACCGGTGGCGACGGCTACAAAACCCTGGCCGCCGTGCCCGCTGCACGCCGCCTGGACATCGGCGTGCTCGATGCCGACGTGTTCTTCAACTACATCGAGAACAGGCCCAAGGACACCGCCAGCGGCCTGCCGCTGCTCAATCGCCTGCCACTGGAGTGGTACAGCACGCGCAACTTCACGGGTCCGAACTGATTCCGGGGCGGGAACGGACGCGGGCATACTGGGCAGCTCATCTGTGAAAGGAGCTTTCCCATGACCGCATTCACCCTCTCCAGCCCCGACATCCCCAGCGGCGGCAGCGTGCCGCCGCATTTCGAATTCGACGGCTTTGGCTGCTCGGGCCGCAACGAGTCGCCCGCCCTGCAGTGGAGCGGCGCGCCCGAGGGCACGAAGAGCTTTGCCGTGACGGTGTACGACCCCGACGCGCCCACTGGCTCGGGCTGGTGGCACTGGTTTGTGGTGGATGTGCCTGCAACCTGCACGCAACTGGCGCCCAACGCGGGCGCCAAGGGCGGTGCCGGCTTGCCTGCCGGAGCCCGCCAGATTCGCAACGACTACGGCGCTCTTGCCTGGGGCGGCATGTGCCCGCCGCCGGGTGACAAGCCGCACCGCTACATCTTCACGGTGCACGCGCTGGGAGTGGAGAAGCTGGAGATTCCCGACGATGCCACGGCCGCGCTGGCCGGCTTCATGGTCAATGCCAACACCCTGGCCAAGGCCACGTTCACATCGACCTACGGTCGGTGACATCAAAAAAGTGAGCTGCTTGCGCTTGTCAGGCGGTAATTTCAGATAGTTTTGTATCTGAAATCAATATCTGACAAGCGGTAGCAGCTATGTTTTTTGAGTCGACTCAGGTATAGCGCTTGGCGCGCAGGTTGTCCTTCATCTGCTGCAGGATGGGCTGCAGCGAGCTGCCGATGCGCAGCGCCACACAAGTGGCGAGCACATCGATGATGAGCAGGTGCAGCAGGCGCGAGACCATGGGGCTGTAGCGGTCGTAGCCCTCGGGGTGGTCGGCCGCGAGGTGGATGTGGCAGGTGCTCGCCAGGGGCGAGCCGCTGGCCGTGATGGCGATGGTCGTCGCGCCGTTCTTGCGCGCGATGTCGGCCGCGTCCATCAGGTCGCGGGTGCGGCCCGAGTTGGAGATGATGACCAGGCAGTCGCCCGGCCCGAGCAGCGTGGCGCTCATCACCTGCATGTGGCCGTCGCTGGTGGCAATCGACGTGACACCGAGGCGGAAGAACTTGTGCTGCGCGTCCTGCGCCACGATGCCCGAATTGCCCACGCCATAGAACTCGATGCGCTGGCGCGTTTTCCAGGTGCTGGCCAGCGCCACCGCCGCGCGCTCGATGGCCACGGTGCTGGCCGCGTTGCGGTACTGCAGGAAGGCGGCCACGGCGTTGTCCACCACCTTCACCAGCACGTCGCCGGTCTTGTCGTCGGCGTCCACGCTGCGGTGGATGAAGGGCACGCCCTCGCTCACGCTGCCGGCCAGTTTCAGCTTGAAGTCGGCCAGCCCGTCGTAGCCCATGCTGCGGCAAAAGCGCACCACGGTGGGCTTGCTCACATGGGCGCGCTCGGCCAGCTCTCGCACCGGCAGGCGGGCAAAGGCCCGGGCATCCTGCAGCACGAGTCGGGCGACGCGCTGCTCGGCCGGGGCCAGCGAGGGCAGGGAGGCGGTGATGCGGTCCAGCATGGTGTGGGTGGTGGAAGGAATTGGCCCAGAATGTAACGCGGTTTCATACCGCGCTGTAACCGGGCGGCGGCATACACTTGAGGGTTGCGTGGCGCCCGCGGCTGCGCCAGACCGACCAACGAGGATTTGCATGAACCAGCTCGACGCTCTCAAACAGTTCACCACCGTGGTGGCCGACACCGGCGATTTTCACCAACTGGCCCAGTTCCAGCCGCGCGATGCCACCACCAACCCGTCGCTGATCCTCAAGGCCGTGCAAAAAACCGACTACGCGCCGCTGCTGCAGTCCACCGTGGCGCAGTGGAAGGACCGGCCCATGGACGAGATCATCGACCGCCTGCTGGTGCGTTTTGGCTGCGAAATTCTGTCGATCATCCCGGGCCGGGTGTCCACCGAGGTCGATGCGCGCCTGAGCTTCGATACCAGCGCCACGGTGTCGCGCGCCGAACGCATCATCGAGCTGTACCAGGCGCAAGGTATCCACATCGACCGCGTGCTCATCAAGATCGCCGCCACCTGGGAGGGCATCGAGGCAGCGCGCAAGCTCGAGAGCAAGGGCATCCACACCAACCTCACGCTGCTGTTCTCGTTCTGCCAGGCGGTGGCCTGCGGCCAGGCCAGGGTGCAGCTGATCTCGCCGTTTGTCGGCCGCATTTACGACTGGTACAAGAAGCAGGCGGGCGCGAACTGGAATGAGGCTGCGATGGCCGGGGCCAATGACCCGGGCGTGCAATCGGTGCGCCGCATCTTCAATCACTACAAGCGCTTTGGTATCGCCACCGAAGTCATGGGCGCGAGTTTTCGCAACGTGGGCCAGATCACCGCGCTGGCGGGCTGCGATCTGCTCACCATCGCCCCCGACCTGCTGGCCCAGTTGGCCGGCACCGAGGCCCCGCTGCAGCGTGCGTTGGATGCCGACGCCGCGCGCACCATGGACCTGCCCGCCGTGCAATACGACGAGGCAGGATTCCGCTATGCCCTGAACGACGACCCGATGGGCACGGAAAAGCTGGCCGAGGGTATCCGCGCCTTTGCGGTCGATACCGTGAAGCTCGAACAGATCATCCTCGCGGCCTGACCCGGCCCCTCGGCGAGGGGCGGGCGTGTCTCGTTACACTTGAATGTTGCGCCTGCAGTTTGGGCCACAGGAATTGTTTATGCACTCAGTCGTCATCAGCGGCACGGGCCTCTACCAGCCTGAGCACACCATCACCAACGCCGAGCTGGTGGAATCCTTCAACCAGTACGTGGACCAGGAAAACGCACGCCATGCCGCCGAGATCGCGGCGGGTACGCGCGAGCCTCTGACGTATTCGAGCGTCGAGTTCATCGAGAAAGCCTCCGGCATCCAGCAGCGCTATGTGCTGGAAAAGAGCGGCATCCTCGACCCCACGCGCATGTACCCGCGCTTCACCGAGCGCGCGGACGACCAGCTTTCGCTGATGGCTGAAATCGCCGTGGCGGCGGGCCAGGAGGCGTTGCGGTGCGCCGGCAAGACCGGCGCGGACGTGGACGCCGTGCTGTGCGCCGCCGCCAACATGCAGCGCGCCTACCCGGCCATGGCCATCGAGATCCAGCAGGCGCTGGGTGCGGGCGGCTATGGCTTTGACATGAACGTGGCCTGCTCGTCGGCCACCTTCGCCATCGAGCAGGCGGTCAACGCGGTGCGTACCGGCAGCGCCAAATGCGTGCTCGTGGTCAACCCCGAGATCACCTCGGGTCACCAGGCCTGGAACGACCGCGACTGCCATTTCATCTTCGGCGATGTCTGCACGGCGGTGGTCGTCGAGCGTGCCGAGAGTGCCACCGCTGCCGACCAGTGGGACGTGCTGGGCACGCGCCTGGTCACGCAGTTTTCCAACAACATCCGCAACAATTTCGGCTTCCTCAACCGCAGCGAGGACAGCGACCCGAACGCGCGGGACAAGACCTTCCGCCAGGAGGGCCGCAAAGTGTTCAAGGAAGTGGTGCCGATTGCAGCGGCCCACATCGAAGGCCACCTGGCCGATCTGGGCCATGCGCCCACCGCCGTGCGCCGCTTCTGGCTGCACCAGGCCAACCAGGGCATGAATCAGCTTGTCATCAAAAAATTGGTGGGGGATGCCAGCCCCGACGTGGCGCCGCTGATCCTGGACGAATTCGCCAACACCGCTTCTGCGGGTTCCATCATCGCCTTCCACAAGCACCGTGCCGATCTGGTTTCGGGTGACATGGGCGTGATCTGTTCCTTCGGCGCGGGTTACTCGGTCGGCAGCGTGGTGGTGTGCAAGCGCTAGGATGAAACACCCCCCCCTGAGCCGCTTCGCGTCTTCCCCCCGAGGGGGACGCCGCCCGTGCGGCGGGGCGGCCCTTGCACGGCGGCCGCTGGCCTGGGCCGCGCCAGTGGCAGGGCCTGCGTGCGGTGGGTAGCGTAACGGATCACTGATATGCACTTGCGTTGTGACGAGACTCCACAGTGGTCGCTCTTGCGGCAGCATTTCGAGACCGCAGGGCGTTGCCTTGATCTGCGCCAGGCCTTTGCGGCCGATGCGCAGCGGTTTGCGCACTTCAGCCAGTCGGCGCCCCATGTCTTTGCCGATCTGTCGAAGAACCTCTGGGATCGGCCTGCCGAGGCATTGTTGCTGGACATGGCGCGCCAGTGCGAGATCGAGTCGCAGCGCGATGCCATGCTGCGCGGCGAAACCATCAACGGAACCGAGCAGCGGGCCGTGCTGCACACGCTGCTGCGCAGGCCCCCGGGTCTGGCGCTGCCCGGAGACCTGCCGTGCGTCGCGCCGGACCTGGTACAGGTGCATGCCACCCTGGACGCCATGCTGGCCTTCGCGGAAACGGTGCGCGCGGACGAAGGCATCACCGATGTGGTGAACATCGGCATTGGGGGCTCCGATCTGGGGCCCCACATGGCAGTGCTGGCGCTGGAGGCCTTTCGCATTCCGGGCAAACGCTTCCACTTTGTGTCCAACATCGATGGGCATGAACTGCATGCGGTGCTCCGGCAATTGCGGCCCGAGCGCACGCTGTTCCTGGTGGCCTCCAAAACCTTCACCACCATCGAGACCATGACCAACGCCCGCTCGGCCCTGGCATGGTTCCAGGCGCAGGGTGGCCAGGACGTGTCCCGCCACTTTGTCGCACTGACCACCCATGTGGAGGCGGCCCGGGCCCTGGGCATCACCACCACCTTCGGGTTCTGGGACTGGGTGGGAGGGCGCTATTCCCTCTGGTCGGCCATTGGCCTGCCCGTGGCCATCGCGGTGGGGGCCGAGGGCTTTCGCAGCCTGCTGGGTGGCGCCCATGCCATGGACGAGCACTTTCGCACCGCGCCTCTGGCGTCCAACCTCCCGGTGCGGCTGGGCCTGCTGGATGTCTGGTACCGCAATTTCCATGGATTCAACAACCGTTGCGTGGCGCCCTACCATGCCGGCCTGCGGCGCTTGCCGGCCTATCTGCAGCAGCTCGAGATGGAAAGCAACGGCAAGCGCGTGGACCGGCAGGGCCGTCTGCTGCCCATGTCGACTTCGCCCATTCTGTGGGGCGAGCCAGGCAGCAATGGCCAGCACGCGTTCTTCCAGATGCTGCACCAGGGCAGTGATGTGTTGCCCCTCGAAATCGTGGCGGTGCGCCAGCGCGCCCACCCCCTGGCCGGGCACCACCAGATGCTGCTGGCCAATGCGCTCGCGCAGTCCCAGGCCTTGATGGTAGGTCGGCCCAGCACCGACGGGCACCGCCATTGCCCGGGCAACCGGCCCAGCACCTTCCTGTTGCTTGACGCGCTCGCGCCTGCTTCGCTGGGGGCGTTGATTGCGTTGCAGGAGCACCGCGTATTCGTCAGCGGCTGCCTCTGGGGCATCAACAGCTTTGATCAGTGGGGGGTGGAGCTGGGCAAGGGGCTGGCGCGCGATCTGGAACTTCGCCTGGCCAGCGGCGACGCGACGGGCCTGGACGCTTCGACAGCGGGCCTGCTGCAGCGTCTGCGGGGTTGACGCGCGGCGACCTGCGTTCGCGCACTCGTCCGAGTCCCCTTCGCTACTGCTTGAACACCACGGCCTCCAGCTTCAGAGCGCGAATCTGCGCCGCCGCAGCTTGGGCCTCCCTGGTGGTGGTGTAAGGCCCCACCCGTACCCGGATGCGCTTGCCCTTGGGGGTTTCCAGCGCCTGGCGAAATGCCGGCAGCCCCTCGTTGAGCAGCCGCGCCTGGGCCTTGCGCGCATTGGCTTCTTCGGCAAACAGACCCACATTGATGTAGTAGCCCGGCGTGCTGCCCACTGCGGGCGGCGGGGCGCTCGCACTTGCTGAAGGGCCGCTGGCGGTAGGTTCCGTCGAGGATGCCGCGGTGGATGCGGCAGGGAGTGTCGGGGCCGGGGCCGCGCGAGGGCGGCGCGGCACAGCGCGCGCCGCGTCTGCCACGCTGGCAGCCCGCGCAGGAGCGGGGGCAGCCGAGGCCCGTTCTGCTGGGGGTGGAGGCGTGACGGGCAGCACCGCAGGCGCGGACGTCAGGGAGAGCAGTGGTGTCGCACTGGCTGGGACGGCCATGGATGCGGGTTGGCTGGTGGGCTGCGCTGCGGACGAAGTGGAGGCAGCCGGGGTAGCGGAGGTAGCGGAGGCAGCGGAGGCAGCGGAGGCAGCGGAGGCAGCGGAGGCAGCGGAGGCAGCGGAGGCAGCGGGCGCCGCAGGTTCGGAAGATGAAGGCTGGGGTGCCGAGGCGGGTGTGGCAGCGGGCGCTGGCGCCGAGGCGATCGGGACAGGCGGGGCAAGGGTCGCCTCGCTGGTGGCAGGGACTGCCTGCGTCGGCGGCGGGCTTCCGGTCAGGCTGCCCTGGGGCAGATACCAGTAAGCCGCCGAGGCCGCGCCCACCAGCACCAGGTTGATCAGGGCCAGGCCGATGAGCCGCTTCCACGAGCTGGCCTGGCGGCTTAGCTGCGCGCAGGCTTCGGGAATGCTGCGCGTGGCGGCCAGAGCGCGCGCGATGCGTTTGCGGATTTCGGTGTGCAGAACCGCGTCGCCGTACAGGCCGGGCAAGAGGAAGGCCAGCGCTGCGAATACGGCGATCAGCCCCCATTGCACGGCGTCGGGCCACTGCAGCATGGGGCGGCCCACGCCGAAGACCAGCAGTGCCAGCCCCTCCACAGCCGCCACATAGACCAGGGCGGCGCTCCACAGGTGGCGCAGTGCCATCCAGTTCAGCGTGCACGCGCAGGCGGCCCAGTTCCAGCCCGGGCGGACGCGGCCGAGGGTGTCAAAGTGGGCAAAGCGGGGCAGGTACCGTTCTGCGTTGACCGGCCCCATGGCTGCGCGGTAGAGCGTGGTCATGGCGCTCTCCGAGGGGTCGGGCGTTGCTGGGGTGCGGAGGGCAGCAGGGTCCTGGTACACGGGCATGGCCGATTCTGGCATGGCCGCACGCGCGAGGCCAGAGAATTGCAGAGCCCACGAAAAAGCCCACAGGGCTTGCGTCCTGTGGGCCGTCCGATGGAGGGAACGGGAGACTTAGCTGCGGTTGCCGATGGCAATGGCGCCGGCGCGCGCTGCCGTCACGGCATCGGCCCGCACGGCTGCGCGGCTGACCGTGGAGGGGGCGGCGTTCTGAGCGTCGGCCACTTCGAAGTTCTTGAAATGGGCCACAGCCTGGGCGGCTTCGGCCTGGACTTCGGCGCGGTCGCGGGTGGACTGGAAGTTGGCTTCGATTTCGGAGCCATACAGTTCGCTGGCCTGGGCGCCGAACGAGGCGAAAGCGGCAAGGGCGGCGATGGAGAGAATGCGGGATGCGGTCATGGTGAAGTCCTTCAGAAAAAATGTTTCAGAAAACGGGTCTGCAGCCATGGCGTCAGGGTGCTGATCCGGGTCGGTGAGGGGCCGCAAGGGCTGTGTCTCATCGATGGGTTGAACTGTACGCCTCATTAGTTCAAAGAAAAACTATCCAGTATCAAACTGACTGTTTCAGTATTCAGAACAATGAAGGCCTTGAAATTTCCTGCACTGTCCACGCACGATCGGACGTCGCAAGACCGCCCGGCCCTCGGCGGGCAAGGGCATTGCCATGGGCCTACGATGGCGCCCAAGCATTTCATCGACCCATCACCGCCATGCCCCAGACCCTGAAAATCGACTTCGTTTCCGACATCTCGTGCCCGTGGTGCGCCATCGGGCTGCTGTCGCTCCAGCGGGCCGCTGCGGCATTGCAGGGAGCGGTGGTGCTGGATCTGCATTTCCAGCCGTTCGAGCTCAATCCGGCCATGGCGCCCGAGGGGCAGGACATGGGAGAGCACCTGCAGGAAAAATACGGCGCCAGCCCCGAGCAGAGCCAGCGCACGCGCGAGGCCATCGTGGCGCGCGGCGCTGCGTTGGGGTTCACCTTCCGCATGGACCAGCGCAGCCGGATCTACAACACGTTCGATGCGCACCGCCTGCTGCACTGGGCGGGCGAAGAGGGGCGGCAGCTGGCGCTCAAGCAGGCCTTGTTCAAGGCCTACTTCACCGAAGGCGAAAACCCGGGCAACCACGAGGTTCTGGTGCGTCTGGCCCGCGAGGTGGGGCTGGACGCCGATGCGGCACGGGACGTGCTGGCGTCTGACCGTTTTGCCGACGAAGTGCGCGAGCGCGAGCAGTTCTATCAGCGGCAAGGCATTCATTCGGTGCCTGCGGTCATCGTCAACGACCGCCACCTGATCCAGGGCGGCCAGCCGCCCGAGGTCTTCGAGCAGGCGCTGCGGCAGATTGCTACTGAAAAATGAGCTGTTAGCGCTTGTTGTGATTGATTTTCAGACTGAAAACTATCTGAAAATGTTTTCTATCAAGCGCAAGCAGCTATCTTTTCAGGAGTTTCAGGGCTTTACCGGAATGGGTGTTTCCCGCGCCACCGGCACGGCCGTCACGCTGTTTTGCGGCGATCCGTCGATGAGCTTTTCGGAATAGGTCAGGTAGACCAGCACATTGCGCGCCGGGTCCACCATGCGCACGATGCGCAGGCGCTTGAACAGGATGGACATGCGCTCGCTGAACACCTCCTCCTGCTTGCGCAGCGGCTGCGGGAAGGCGATGGGGCCGGTCTGGCGGCATGCAATGGACGCCTCGGCACGGTCTTCGGCCAGGCCCAGCGTGCCTTTGATGCCGCCGGTGCGGGCGCGCGAGACATAGCAGGTCACGCCCTGGACACCGGGATCGTCGTAGGCTTCCACAAGGATGTCGTGGTCGCGGCCGATCCACTGGAAGGCGGTATCGACCGTGCCGATCTTCTCTGCGGCGACGGCGTGCGCCAGGCTGCACAGCGCCAGGGCGGCAAGCCCTGCGCGCAGCGTAGCGGGGTGCTTCATGCCGTCGCCCCGGCAGTCGGCTCGCAGCACCGGGCCAGATGCGCCAGGGCTTCCTCGACCTGGTCCACCAGCACCAGGCACAGGTCGCCGGGCTGCAGGCGCGACAGCGCCGTGTCGATGGCGACGAATTCGCCCCGGATTTCTTCCACATGGCGCGTGCGGGTGGCGCCTTGCAGCCCCTCGCGCAGCAGCGCCATCACCTCGCCGTCGGAGCGGCCGCGCTGGGCCGCGTCCTGGTACAGGATCACATCGTCGAAAGCGGCGCCCAGGATGACGGTCTGCGCACGGATGTCCTCGTCGCGCCGGTCCCCCGCGCCACTGATGACCACGCTGCGGCGGTTGCCGGGCAGTGCGTCTACCGCCTGCACCAGGGCGCGCATGGCGTCCGGGTTGTGGCCGTAGTCGGCGATCACGGTGGCACCGCGGTAGTCCATCACATTGAAGCGGCCGGGCGCGTTGTCGCTGTCGTTGACAAAACCCGAGAGGCCCCGGCGGATGGTCTGCCAGGGCAGGCCCACCCCCCAGGCGGCAGCGACGCTGGCCATGACGTTCTCGACCTGGAAGGCAATCCGGCCGTTGCGCGTGATCGGCACATCGCGCAGGTGGATCGACTCGCGCCATGAGCCTTCGGCCGCCACGATCGAGTCGCCATCGACATACACCGTGCGATGGCCCTGGGCGCGGTGCGTGGCCATCACGGGGTGGTGGCGGTCGCTGGCAAAGTAGATGATCTTGCCCGGGCAGGCCGTGGCCATGGCGGCGACGATGGGGTCGGTGGCGTTGAGCACGGCATAGCCGCTGGGGGCCACGTTCTGCACGATCACGCGTTTGAGGACGGCCAGGTCGTCCACCGTGGTGATGTAGTTCAGCCCCAGATGATCGCCTTCGCCGATGTTGGTGACCACGGCCACCTGGCAGCGGTCAAAACCCAGGCCTTCGCGCAGGATGCCGCCGCGCGCGGTTTCGAACACGGCTGCGTCCACCTCGGGGTGCAGCAGTACATTGCGCGCGCTCTTGGGGCCGCTGCAGTCGCCACTGTCGATCTGGCGGCCATTCACATACACGCCATCGGTGTTGGTCATGCCCACGCGCAGGCCCTGGGCGGTGAACAGGTGTGCGATCAGGCGGGCGGTGGTGGTCTTGCCGTTGGTGCCGGTGACGGCCACGGTGGGGATGCGGCCATCGTCGCCATGGGCGAACAGGCGGTCCACCATGGCCTGGCCCACATTGCGCGGCTTGCCGTAGCTGGGCGCCAGGTGCATGCGCAGGCCGGGGGCGGCGTTCACTTCCACGAACCCGCCGCCTTGTTCCTCCAGTGGGCGCAGCACGGTTTCGGCCACCATGTCCACGCCGCAGATGTGCAGGCCCACCATCTGGGCGGCGGCCACGGCGCGTGCCGCCACCTCGGGGTGCACGTCATCGGTCACGTCGGTGGCGGTGCCGCCGGTGGACAGGTTGGCATTGTTGCGCAGCACCACGCGCTGGCCCTTGGCGGGCACGGCGTCGGGGCTCAAGCCCTGGGCGGCCAGGCGCGCCAGGGCGATGTCGTCCAGCCGGATCTTGGTGAGCGAGGTGGCGTGGCCCTCGCCCCGGCGCGGGTCGAGGTTGACCAGATCGACCAGTTCGCGCACCGTGTGCTGGCCGTCGCCCAGCACCTGGGGCGGTTCGCGCCGGGCGGCGGCGACCAGCTGGTCGCCCACCACCAGCAGACGGAAGTCGTGGCCGGGCAGAAAGCGTTCGACCATCACGGTGCCGTATTCGGCGGCGTTCTTGTAGGCTTCTTCGAGCTGCGCGCGGTCGGTGATGTTCACGGTCACGCCCTTGCCCTGGTTGCCGTCCTGGGGCTTGACGACCACGGGCAGGCCGACCTTCTGGGCCACGGCCCAGGCCTCCTCCACCGTCTCGATGGGCTGGCCCAGCGGCACGGGCACGCCAGCGGCGTGCAGCAGGCGCTTGGTGAGGTCCTTGTCCTGCCCGATGGATTCGGCCACCGCGCTGGTCGAGTCGATCTCGGCCGCCTGGATGCGGCGCTGCTTGGAGCCCCAGCCGAACTGCACCAGGCTACCGCGTGTGAGGCGCCGGTAGGGGATGCCGCGCGCCACGGCGGCCTCGACAATGGCGCCTGTGCTCGGCCCCAGGCGCTCGTCTTCGTCGAGTTCGCGCAGGTTGGCGATGGCCGCCTCGGCATCAAAGCTGCCCTGGCCCAGGGCCGCCTCGATGAGCTGCTGGGCATCCTTGAAGGCCTGGCGGCCCACGGCCTCTTCGCTGTATTGCACCACCACCAGATACACCCCGGGGTCGATGGTGGGGGTGGTGCGCGCGAAGGTCACCGGGCAGCCGGCCTGGGCCTGCAGGGCCAGTGCGGCGGTCTGCAGGACATGGGCGAGCGACAGGTCGGTGTCGCCGCCTTCAGGATTCAGCACGCCGATGGCGGGGAACAGCGCGCGCAGCCGGGCTTCAAAGCCGTCGATCTGCGCCATGGCGCGTTCGGATTCGGCGCAGGCCACCACGGCTTCGATGGCCAGGTGGCGGCTCCAGAGGTTGGGGCCGCGCAGGGCCCTGATGCGGGATACATCCATGGTTCTGTCTTTCTGTCTCTCAGGCGCTGGCCGTGTCCGGGGCCGCTTGCTCGGGTTCGAAGGTCTTGATGCCCGCACCGATGAGGTCGGGGGAAATATCCAGCGCCCAGGCCGTGGCAATGGCCGCCAGCAGGGTGTCGGTGTCGGGTGCCACGGCATTGCGGCCAAACGTGAGGTCGGACAGACGGCCCAGCACATGCTCGGAGTGGCCCGTGGCCAGCACCACGCGGTCGTTCTTCACAAACACGGCGCGGCCCGATTCTTCATCGGCTCGGTGTTCCACGATGGCGGGCAGGTTCGCGTCCTGCGCGTACAGCACCACGCTGCCGTCGCACAGGGGTGCCAGCGCGGCGACCTGGGCGTCTGCGCCGTTCAGCACTGCGGCACCGTGGTCCAGCACCACATCCACCTGGGTGCGCAGCACCTTGGTCATCTGCTCCTGCTCGTGTACGTCGAATGCGGCGAGATGCTCCACGCCATCCATGTCGGTGACCACGCCCACCTGGCAACGGTCATAGGCCAGGCCGTCCTGCAGGATGGTGCGGGCATCGTTTTCAATCACGGCGGCCTGCACCATCTGGTTCATCAGCAGGCGGTGCGCGGCTTCCCAGTGGGCACTGTCGCTGGCTTCGACGCGGCGCTGGTCAAGGAACAGGCCGGCGCGGCAGGCCACACCGGTATGCCGTCCGCTCAGGTGCAGCAGCCAGGCCACCAGGCGGGCAATGGTGGTGGTGCCCCGCGTGCCCGCAACCCCCACGACGGGAATGCGGCCCGCGTCCCGGGCATGTTCTTCGGCCGGAAACAGGTGCTCCACAATCGCCTGCCCCACGGGCCGCGGCGCCCCCACGGCGGGCTTGAGGTGCATCAGCAGGCCGGGGCCCGCGTTCACCTCCACGATGGCGCCACCCTGGGTGTGCAGCGGCCTGGAGATGTCCTGTGCCACGAGGTCGATGCCCGCAATGTCCAGGCCCACCACCTTGGCGGCCAGCTGGGCGATGTAGGCCACCTCGGGGTGCACGTCGTCGGTGCAGTCCACGGCCATGTTGCCGTTGCGCTGCACCACCACCTGGCGGCCGGCGGCGGGCACGGCGTCGGCGTCGAGGTCCTGGCGCTTGAGTTCGAGCTGCACCTTGGCATCCTGCGCCACATCGATGATGTCGAGCGGGTATTCCTCCTCGTAGCCACGGCGCGGGTCGGAGTTGAGCTGGCTGTCGATCAGTTCGCGCACCGTGTTGCGGCCGTTGCCCGTGATGCCGAGCACCTCGCCGCGCGCGGCGGCCACGACCTTGCCGTTGACCACGAGCAGACGGTGCTCGTTGCCGGGGATGAAGCGCTCGACCATCACGTCGCTGCCTTCGGGGTAGGCCACGTGGTAGGCCGCCTCGATGTCTTCCTGCTTGCGCAGGTCCAGCGTCACGCCCCGGCCGTGGTTGCCGTCGGAGGGCTTGACGACCACGGGCAGGCCGATGTCCTGCGCGGCTTCCCAGGCCTCCTCGGGGCTGTGGACGACCTGGCCCTCGGGGATGGGAACGCCGCAGGATTTCAGCAGGCTCTTGGTCAGGTCCTTGTCAGAGGCAATGCCTTCGGCAATGGCGCTGGTGAATTCGCTCTCGGCCGTCCAGATGCGGCGCTGTGCGGCGCCGTAGCCCAGTTGCACCAGGTTGCCGTCATTCAGGCGGATGTGCGGAATGCCGCGGTCGGTGGCAGCGGTCACGATGCAGGCCGTGCTCGGGCCCAGGTAGCGGTCGTCCACCTCGGTGCGCACTTTGCCCACGGCCGCCTGCACGTCGAAGGGCTCGTCGTTGAGGGCGGCCATGATCAGCCGGTGGCCCTGCTCCAGCGCCATGCGCGCGACGCTCTCATCGCGCGCCCGGAACACCATGCGGTAGACGCCACGCACCGAGGTGCTGCGCGTCTGGCCAAAGCCCGTGGGCATGCCGGCAAGGTTGAGCAGCTCGATGACGATGTGCTCCAGCACATGGCCGCACCAGGTGCCTTCCTGCAGGCGCTGCAGGAAACCGCCGCGTTCGCCCACGCCGCAGTGGTGCTCGATCAGGGCCGGCAGCCAGGCGGTGAGCCGCTCATTGAACCCCGGAAGGGTGTGGGAGGGGTGATCCTCCAGCACGCCCAGGTCCAGCCAGACTTCGAGCACCGGACGGTAGGTCCAGAGATTGGGGCCGCGCAGGTAATTGATGCGCAGCAGTTGAATGTCATTGAATTTCGCCATGGATTGCAGCGGAGGAGGGGCCGACCTTGTAGGGGGCGTTGCAAAAAAAGGGAGGGGACGGGGATGGAACCGGATTGTGCGCCAGTCTGCGCTCGGCAGGCAGTGTCAGCGATTGCCGGGGCAGAAACGTTCATTGAGAATGCCAATGCCCCCTTGAAGCAGGGCTTCGGGGAGAATCCGGGCTTGTGCGCCAACCGGCGCCGTGGCCGGCCCGGGGCGCAAATACCAAACAAAATGCAAAATTACCATCCTGTGGACGCCTTGGGTGTCTTGAATGGCCCCCTGGGGGCCGGGTTGCGGGCTTTGCTCGCTCCTGAAGAAAACGTGCGGGCCACCCTGGAGGTTGACCTGAGCGCGGACCTGCGTTTCGGCGCGGGGCTCCTGGTGGTGACGTCCGGGCGCCTGCTGGCCTGCGATCCCGGCTCCGGCGCATGGCAGGAATGGCCGCTGGGCCCGGGCCTGTCGCTGCGCCTGCTGGACCACGGCGGGGTGGGCACGCTGGAATTGCACGACGCGGCCCAGCGCCTGGCGTTCTGGCGTTTCACGCTGGGTGTCCAGACCCAGGCGCTGCGGTTGGTGCAGCGCTTTGATCAGCAAGTCGAGCGCCTGGCCCGCCCGTACGATCTGCCCGCAGACGACGCCGAAGAAGCCCGCTGCCCCACCTGCCATGCCCTGCTGCCTCCCGACACCGAAGAGTGTCCGGCCTGCGCGCGCGCCCAGCCGCCCCAGACTTCCACCTGGGTGCTGCTGCGTCTGTGGCGCTTTGCGCACCCCTACCGCAAGCAGCTGGCTGCCGGTTTCGCCCTGACGCTGGCGTCCACCGCAGCCACGCTGGTGCCGCCCTATCTCACCATTCCGCTGATGGATGACATCCTCATCCCGTTCCAGAATGGCAAGCAGATCGAACCTGGCCTGGTGCTGCTGTACCTGAGCGGCCTGCTGGCATCGGCCCTGGCCGCCTGGGGGCTGAGCTGGGCGCGCACCTACATCCTGGCGCTGGTGTCCGAGCGCATCGGCGCCGACCTGCGCACCACCACCTATGAACATCTGCTGCGCCTGTCGCTCGATTATTTTGGCGGCAAGCGCACCGGCGACCTGATGGCGCGCATCGGCTCGGAAACCGACCGGATCAATGTTTTTCTGTCGTTGCACGCGCTCGATTTCATCACCGACGTGCTGATGATCGTCATGACGGCGGTCATTCTGTTCTCCATCAATCCCTGGCTGGCGCTGGTCACGCTGGTGCCGCTGCCTTTCATCGGCTGGATGATCCATACCGTGCGCGACCGTCTGCGCACCGGCTTCGAGAAGATCGACCGGGTGTGGAGCGAAGTGACCAACGTGCTGGCCGACACGATTCCCGGCATCCGCGTCGTCAAGGCGTTTGCCCAGGAAAAACGCGAGGCCCAGCGCTTTCGCGATGCCAACCAGCACAACCTGGAGGTCAATGACAAGCTCAACAAGACCTGGAGCCTGTTCACCCCCACTGTGTCGCTGCTGACCGAAATCGGTCTGCTGGTGGTCTGGGCATTTGGCATCTGGCTGGTTTCCAGGAGCCAGATCACGGTGGGTGTGCTCACCGCCTTTATCGCCTACATCGGGCGGTTTTATGGTCGGCTTGACTCGATGAGCCGCATCGTTTCGGTCACGCAGAAGGCGGCGGCGGGCGCCAAACGCATCTTCGACATCCTCGACCATGTGAGCAACGTGCCCGAACCGGCCCAGCCCGTGCGGGTGGAAAAGGTGCAAGGTGCCATCGCCATGCGCAACGTGGGGTTTCGCTATGGCAGCCGGGCCGTCATCAAGGACATGGACCTGGACATCCGCCCCGGCGAGATGATCGGACTGGTGGGGCACAGCGGTTCAGGCAAGAGCACGCTGGTCAACCTGATCTGCCGCTTCTACGACGTGAGCGAAGGCTCCATCCAGGTCGATGGCATCGACATCCGCCGCTTTGCCGTGGCCGACTACCGGCGCCACATCGGCCTGGTGCTGCAGGAACCCTTCCTGTTCTTTGGCACCATTGCCGAGAACATCGCCTATGGCAAGCCCGACGCCACGCGCGAGGAAATCGTCGCCGCTGCGCGTGCCGCCCACGCGCACGAATTCATCCTGCGCCTGCCGCATGGCTACGATTCGCTGGTGGGCGAGCGCGGCCAGGGGCTGTCGGGCGGCGAGCGCCAGCGCATCAGCATTGCGCGCGCGCTGCTGATCGATCCGCGCATCCTGATCCTCGACGAAGCCACCTCCGCCGTGGACACCGAGACGGAGAAGGAAATCCAGAAGGCGCTCGACAACCTGGTGCAGGGCCGCACGACGATTGCCATTGCCCACCGCCTGTCCACCCTGCGCAAGGCCGACCGTCTGGTGGTGATGGACCGGGGTGTGGTGGTGGAAGTGGGGCCGCACGACGAGCTCATGGAGAAGCAGGGCGCCTACTGGCGGCTCTACGAAGCCCAGGCCCGCCGCGCCGAGGAAGACGCCCAGGCCGCCGGCGTCATCATCGACAGCGGCCTGCTGCACCCGGCGCACCCCGCCGGCAACTCCTGAACCGAGGCTTTTTACATGCCGTCCCTGCCCACTACATCCCTGCCATTGCACCGCGATGCCCATGGCCGCCTGGTGCTGACCCTGCCCGATGGCACGGCCCATCCGGGCGTGCTGCCGGTGCGCGCCTTTCCGCTGGCCGCACCCGAGGAGGGCCTGTCGCTGGTGGGCCCCGATGGCCATGAGCTGCTCTGGCTCAACCGCCTGGACGAACTCCCGGCAGAGTCACGCCGTCTGGTTCAAGAAGAACTGGCGGCGCGTGAGTTTGTGCCTACTATCACCAGGATCGCCAGCGTTTCGAGCTTTTCAACGCCCAGCACCTGGGATGTCGAGACCGATCGCGGTCCGACGCAGTTCGTGCTCAAGGCCGAGGAGGACATTCGCCGCCTGCGCGGGCGCACGGCACTGCTGATCGCCAGCAGCGCTGGCGTGCAATACGCCATTGCCGACAGCACGGCCCTGGACCGCGCTTCACGGCGCCTGCTGGAACGGTTTTTGTGACGGTGTGCCAGGGTTTTCAGCCCGGCACACGGTGTGGGCCTCGGTGAAAACCCTTAATTTGTGGCAATTGGTAAAAAAGGGCTCAATTTCCCCTTCTTTTTGCCGTAATAGGTGAACGAGAAGGGGATAAAGCCCTCCTCGGTTCTTTCACCAACCAGGGCCACTGTCATGCAACTGCCACCTGTAGACCGATCGCCGATCTGGCGTCCCCAGGGCGCTGATTTGTATTCCACCGGGGCTTCTGGTGCGGTGCCCGTGCGCCCCATCAATGCCGCCAATCCTGTCGAGTCCATGGACCGGCTGGGTGAAGGTGCCATCGTCAAGGCGCCGGACAAACCCTCCGCGCCCGAGGCGCCGAACCGTGACTGGACCGAGGTCAAGAAAAAAGACACTGCGGAAGAGCCGCCCGAGCCCCCCAAGGAGCCTATTTACAAGCAGTTGCTGGAGTTCCTCCAGTCGATGTGGCGCGCCAGTGGCAGCGCCATCGAACTGGCTCAGGACATCAACAAGACCACGCTGCAGGAGCGGCTGGCCCAGCAGGTCAAGAACGACGAGCCCCTGACGTATTCCGATCCCAAAATCAAGCGGACGGGTGGGCTGTGAGTCGCAGCAGCCCTGTCCGCATGGTGGGTGCTATCTTTAAAGTAGCTGGACGCGCTCGCCCTTAAAGCGTCAGAGCCGTTTTTTATTGTTCCTCCGCTGCACCCCCCGGGCGACGGGTGCAGGCATCTTCAGCCATTTTCCTGTCGTTTTATTGCAGTCGGCCCTCACCGTGGCAGGGCCCCTCAGCGTGTTGTCGCCGTGCGGTTGGCCTCGGACTGTGCGGCCCGCAGGCGTGCGCGCTCTGCCCGGTAGATCAGGGCGAAAGCCTTCACTTCGTCATAAGAAACGTAGCTGTCGCCGTCGGTGTCGGCGCTGTCGAATGCCTGCGCCAGCCGGGGGAACAGCCGGACCTCGCTGCGGCTGAGTTTGCCGTCGCCGTTGAAATCGAGCAGCTTGAAGTCCCGCTGGGCCTTGATTTCGCCCTTGCTCAACCCTGTGGACACTGGAGCGCTGGCGGATTCGACCTCCGAATCGGTCGCCAGCGCGGGCGTGGTCCCCAGAAGCATCAGGGAGCAGCCCAGGGCCGTCATTGCGGCAAGTGCCTTGTGTTTCATGGATGAGGTGCCGTGCGACGATGGGGAACGCGGGGTGCTGGGTGGCTGTGCGAGGTAAGGGTCCGGCAGGTGCTGGAAGTTCCCGCGCTCCGGTGCCGGGAGGCTATTGGGGTGAGTCGGGTGCACGGTTGGCAATGCCACTGCTGACATGCCCTGCAGGTACATGCAGCGCTGCCGAGGTAACGTGACCGGTCTGGTCGTCAAAGAAAAAATCGGGCTCGAATTCACGCAGGAACTCGCCTTTGGGCATGCCGCCAAGGAACATGGCCTCGTCCACAGTGATATTCCAGCTCATCAGCGTCCGGATGGCGCGCTCGTGCGCCGGGGCGCCGCGCGCCGTCACCAGGGCGGTACGGATGCGCATCTCGGGTGCGCCGCTGTGTTGCAGGCGGTGCAGCGCCGACAGAAAGGGTTTGAACGGGCCGGGCGGCAGAGGCAGCAGGGCCTTTTCCTGCTCGTGCGCCTGGAAGGCGTCAAGCCCCGTGGACTGGAACACGCGCTCGGCCTCGTCGGAAAACAGCACGGCGTCGCCATCGAAGGCGATGCGCACTTCGCTGGGATGTGCCACGCTGGCCTGGGCCGACTGCGTGGCCACGCGCGCGGCCGGAAAGCCCATGGCCAGGGCCTCGCTCACGTCGGCGCCGTTGGCCGAGAGGAACAGATGCGCACCCAGCGGGCGCAGGTAGCGGAAGGGCTCTGCCCCCTGCGTGAATACGCCACGCTGCACACTGGCCAGGCCGTGCGTGCGGGCCGAGCGAAACACCCGCATGCCGCTGGCCGGGTCATTGCGCGAAAGCACCACCACCTCCACGCGCTGCTGGCCGGGTTCGTTGAATGCCAGCAGCTTCTTGACCAGCGAGAACGCCACGCCCGGCGGCGCCGGCACATCCAGGCGTTCGAGCTGCAGCTGCATGTAGGCCTGCGCATTGCCCTGGTCGAACAGGCGGTTTTCCTCTTCGAAGTCGAACAGCGCGCGCGACGAAATCGCCACCACCAGCTTGTCATCCATTGTTACGGCCATGGGTTCTCCGTCTCGGGGGTGACGCGCGGCGTCACTTCATGAATTGGTTGAGCTGGATGATCGGTAGCAGCACCGCCAGCACGATCAGCATGACGACGACACCCATGGTCACGATGAGCAGCGGCTCCAGTATGGTGGCCAGTTGCAGTGCGCGGCGCTGCACCTCGGTGGAAAACTGCGTGGCGGCGCGCTGCAGCATCATGGGCAGTTGCCCGGTCTGCTCGCCCAGGCGGGCAAACATGGGTAGCAGGCTGGGAAAGCGTTTTTTCTGGGCCAGTGCCGATGCCAGAGGCGCCCCTTCGCGCACCAGCACCAGGGCGTCGAGGGCATCGGCGCGCAGCGCCCGGTTGTTCAGTGTTTCAGCTGCCGCCTGCAGGGCCTTGAGAATGGGCACGCCCGCACCGGCCAGCATGGCCAGGGTGCCGGCAAACCGGGCGGCGTTGTAGCCCCGAGCCAGCCGCCCCACCAGGGGGAGGTTGAGCCAGGCGGCATCAAATTTTTCACGAAAAACGGCCATGGACAAAGCCCAGCGTGCGCCGATAGCTATTACAACAATAGCGCCAAAGGCCCACAGCCCCTGGTTGCGCACAAAGCTGCTGATGGCCAGCATGGCTACCGTGAGGAAGGGCAGGGCGCGCTTGGTGCCTGCGAACACGCTGGCCACCTGCGGCACGACGTAGCTGACCAGGAAAATCACGATGGCGATGGCCACCAGGGTGACGATCGCCGGATACAGCGCCGCACCCACCAGTTTGGCCTTGAGCGCCTGGCGCTCTTCGAGGTCGTCGGCCAGGCGCTCGAGCACCAGGCCGAGGTTGCCGCTGTGCTCGCCCGCGCCAATCACCGCGCAGTAGATGTCGGCGAACTCGCGCGGGTGCTGCTGCAGGGCGCGTGCGAAGGTGGAGCCGGCATTGACCTCGGCGCGCAGCACCGCCACCAGATGCCGCTGGCGCTCGTTTTCAGCCTCGTCGGACAGCGCGGTGAGCGCGCGCTCCAGCGGCAGGCCCGAAGACACCAGACCCGCAAGCTGGCGCGTCCAGATCGCCAGCGCTGTGGCGCCAAACACCGGCCGCGTGAACAGGCTGGTGCCCAGCGCACCGGCCGATCCTGCCTGCGGGGCATCTCCGACCGGCTCCACCACCAGGGGCACCAGCGCCTGCGTGCGCAACTGGCTGCGGGCAGACTTGGCGGAGTCGGCCTCGACGACGCCCTTGCGGGTCAGGCCCTGATCGTCAAGGGCTTCAAAGCGAAAGGCAGGCATGCGGGTTCAGGGGCAGTCGGTGGGCAGGAGGGGTGGCAAGGCACGATGGTAGCTGCTGGCGATGACCTACTCAGGCCGCACCGTGCGCCAGCGCCGCATGGGCCTGCGCCGCGATGTCAAGCGAGCGCAGGCGCAGCGCCGGGTCGTACACATCGCACACCAGCATCAGTTCATCCGCGCCGGTGGCGTCGGCGAGGTGCCTGAGGCCCGCGCGCACGGTGTCGGGCCCGCCGATCACGGCAGCGGCCAGGAAGTCGCCAATGGCGGCGCGCTCCTGCGGTTGCAGGCGCGCGGCGAAGTTGTCGACCGGCGGCAGCAGGCAACGGCGGTCCCCCGTCAGGATGCCCAGCACCCGCTGGTAGGTGCTGCTGGCCAGAAACTCGGCCTCGTCGTCGGTGGGCGCGGCAATCAGCGGCACGCCGACCACCACATAGGGCTTGGGCCAGGCGGCCGAAGGGCGGTACAGCTGGCGGTACAGGCCAATGGCCTGGTGCAGCATGCGCGGCGCAAAGTGCGAGGCAAAGGCGTAGGGCAGGCCTTGCTGCGCGGCCAGTTGCGCCGAGAACAGGCTGGAGCCAAGCAGCCACAGAGGCACGTTGGTGCCCGCGCCGGGCGTGGCCACCAGCCGCTGGCCTGGCTGGGCGGGGGCCAGCAGGCGCTGCAGCTCGGCCACGTCGCGTGGAAAGTCTTCTTCGGTCTCCACGCGGTCGCGGTGCAGCGCGCGCATGGTCAGTGGGTCGGTGCCGGGCGCCCGGCCCAGGCCCAGGTCGATGCGGCCGGGGTACAGCTCGGCCAGCGTGCCGAAGGCCTCGGCCACCACCAGCGGTGCGTGGTTGGGCAGCATCACGCCGCCCGAGCCCACGCGCATGCGCTGCGTGCCGCCCGCGATATAGCCCACCAGCACGGCGGTGGCCGAGCTGGCGATGCCTTGCATGTTGTGGTGCTCAGCCAGCCAGTAGCGCAGGAATCCCAGCGATTCGGCGTGCTGCGCCGTGCGCAGGGCAATGGCCAGGGCATCGGCCACGGTGCCGCCTTCGCGGACGGCCACCAGGTCGAGCATGGAGAGAGCAGGGGGCTTGGGTGGGTTCATCGGGGCATTGTCGCGCGAGGACGGGTCGCCCGGGGTGTCGCACAGGTGCCCGGGTGGCAATTCATGGGTAGCCAAAACACTTTTACTCACACAAAATGTTTTGAATGGATCGTCGATGGTGACTCCCGCGCGGGGCGTCGCAGCAGCGGTCTCATTCACCAGCGCGGGGGAAGCATGGGTTTTTTCAGCCGTTTATTCAAATTCAGGGAGCAGGACCCTGACAGCCAGGAAACCACCTGGGCCTATGAGGACAACGCCAGTGAACTCGTGCTCGACCCCGAGTACGCGGCCACGTTGATGACCGAATTCGACATCGATGCGGCCATCCTCAGCCATGAAGACCTGCAGCTTCGACTTCAGCGTCTGGTGGAAGGCCGCGCCGACGAGGTGCTGGACCCCGTCGCCGTCGGGCAGCATGAGGCCTGCGCCCTGGGCCAATGGCTGTGCGGAGCGGGCCGAGAGACGCTGGGCAAGTACCCGGCGTTCGACATGCTGGTGGCGCGGCACAAGTATTTCCATCTCCAGGCAGCGCAGATGGCGCAGTTGCACCATTCGGGCGAGTACGAAAAGGCCCTGCAGCTGTACCACGGCGGCTACCGCCATGCCTCGAACCAGGTCACCCTGCTGCTCAAGGAGTTGCGCCGCGGCCTGGGCAAATAAGAGCGACCCACAAAACTCGTCTGGCGTCGTTGCTGCGTCTTGCCGTACTACCCGTACTGTCTGCGACGCAGCGCCTAGCCACCACCGCTGCGCCGAGTTTTGTCAGCCGCTCTCCATCAGCGCGCGATTTCTTCCCGCACCGCCGCCACCTGCCTGCGCGAGACCGCCAGCAGCTCGGCCAACCCATGCAGGCGCACGGCCCAGCCCTCGCCCTCTTCGGGGTCGTAGTGCTTCTCCAGCGCACGCACGGCGCGGCGCGCCACCAGCGCGTTGCGGTGGATGCGCAGGAACTGTTCCGGGTAGCGTGTTTCAAGCTCGCTGAGAGACCCGTCCAGGATGTAGCTGCGTGCGGCTGTGCGCACCGTCACGTACTTCTGCTCTGCCTTGAGGTACAGCACCTCGGCCAGCGGCACACGCTCGGTGCGGCCCCGGTCCTGGATGACCAGGGCCTCGCCCGGGGGCAGTGCCGTGGCGGGCGTGGATGGCGGGGCCATGCCCGAGCCGGGGCGGTGTGCGCGCTGCGCCTTGGCCAGTGCCTGCTGCAAGCGCTCCAGGCGCACCGGCTTGGTCAGGTAATCCACGGCGTCGAGTTCGAAGGCGCTGACGGCATGGTCTGCGTGCGCCGTCACGAACACCACGGCGGGCGGGTGGCTCAGGGTCTGCAGGGTCTGGGCCAGACACAGGCCGTCCTGGCCGGGCATGTGGATGTCGAGCAGCACCACGTCGAAGGCGCGCCCACCGCTGGGCGTCAGCAGGGCCATGGCCTCGGCAGCCGTGGCGGCTTCGGTCAGCGCATGGCGCTCGGTGTCGGTGCAGTCACCCACCAGGGTGCGCAGGCGGCTGCGGGCCAGGGCTTCGTCGTCAACGATGAGGATGTTCATGCGGAGCGCGCGGTGGTGTGGTTGGGGGGGGCGTCGGGCTGGACGGTGGTGCGGGCAGGGTGATGCGCACCTGGTACAGGCCATCCTGCACGCCCGCGCTGAATTCTCCCTGCACATCGTGCAGCAGGGCCAGACGGGCGCGCACGTTGGCCAGGGCAATCCCATGGCCCCGGGGGGGGGCATCCTTGGGCGGCGGCGTCTCGGGCAGGGTGTTGGTGATGCGCACCACCACGCGGCTGCCACGCAGTTCGGTGAGCACGCGCAGCTTGCCGCCGCGCGTGCTGGGCTCCACGCCGTGCTTGACGGCGTTCTCCACCAGCGGTTGCAGCAGCAAAGGGGGCAGCAGGGCGGCGTCGGTGCGCGGGTCGAGCTGCCACTGCACGCGCAGCCGGTCACCAAAGCGCACCTGCTCGATGGCCAGGTAGCGGCGCGCGAGCTGAATTTCTTCGGCCAGCGTGACCGCCTCGCCCTGCTCCACCAGGGCCGAGCGGAACAGGTCGCTCAGGTCTTCGAGCAGCGCCTCGGCCTTGGCGGGCTCCGCGCGCACCAGGGCAATGGCGCTGTTGAGGGTGTTGAACAGAAAATGCGGCCGGATGCGCGACTGCAGCTCGGTCAGCCGCGCTGTGGTGGCCGCCGGCGTGCGGCCGCGCGCGCGCAGCACCAGGGCGGCGACCAGCAGGGCCGAAAGCAGCGCGCCGCTGGCGCTGCTGGCCAGCCAGGGCGGCTGCGGCGCCATGCCCACCAGCGCCAGCATGCCGCAGGCCCACAACCCGGCCAGGGCGCCCAGCAGCACGCCCGCAGCGTACTGGCCGATGGTGGGTAGGCGCTGCAGCACCGTTTTGAGGCTGCACGCCGCAATCAGCCAGGCCAGCGTGGCGGGCAGCGCGCCGCCGGTCAGCAAAGCCAGCCGGGCCAGCCATTCGGGCAGGCTGTCGGCACCGTACATGGCGCCCACGCCCAGCACCCCTTCGACGAACAGCACCGCGCGCAGCACCACGCCGGCATGGCAGGCATCGAACACCAGCGCACGCCCCACGTGCCTGCTGGCGGGTTCGGTTCGGGGCGTTCCCGGAAGGGTCGATAAAATTTGCGTCTCTTGCATTGCGGCATCCGGGTGTTCCGGGTGTCTGTTCCACCGGATTATTGCCCTCCCATGCCCAAAGCCCAAGCCTCCGCACCGTCCCACAACCAGCTCGACACCAAGGCGCAGGCATGGTCGGCGCTGTTTTCCGAGCCCATGAGCGACCTGGTCAAGCGCTACACCTCCAGCGTTTTCTTCGACAAGCGCCTGTGGCAGGCCGACATTGCGGGCAGCCTGGCGCACGCCGAGATGCTGGCGGCGCAGGGCATCATCGGCGCGCAGGACCATGCCGACATCCAGCGCGGCATGGCCCAGATCACCTCCGAGATCGAATCCGGCCAGTTCGAGTGGAAGCTCGACTTGGAGGACGTACACCTGAACATCGAGGCGCGCCTGACGCAGCTTGTGGGCGATGCCGGCAAGCGCCTGCACACCGGCCGCAGCCGCAACGACCAGGTGGCCACCGACGTGCGCCTGTGGCTGCGCGGCGAGATCGACCTGATTGGCGGCCTGCTGACCGACCTGCAGAAGGCGCTGGTGGAAGTGGCGGAAAAGAACGTGGACGTCATCCTGCCCGGCTTCACCCACCTGCAGGTGGCGCAGCCCGTGAGCTTTGCCCACCACCTGCTGGCCTATGTGGAGATGTTTGCGCGCGATGCCGAGCGCATGGCGGACGTGCGCCGCCGCACCAACGTGCTGCCGCTGGGTTCAGCGGCTCTCGCCGGCACCACCTACCCGCTGGACCGCGAGCGCGTGGCGAAAACCCTGGGCATGGACGGCGTGTGCCAGAACAGCCTGGACGCCGTGAGTGACCGCGACTTCGCCATCGAGTTCACGGCCGCTGCCAGCCTGTGCATGGTGCACGTGAGCCGCCTGAGCGAAGAACTCATCATCTGGATGAGCCAGAACTTCGGCTTCATCAAGATCGCCGACCGCTTCACCACCGGCAGCTCGATCATGCCGCAGAAGAAGAACCCCGACGTGCCCGAACTCGCGCGCGGCAAGACCGGCCGCGTGGTCGGCCACCTCATGGGCCTGATCACGCTGATGAAGGGCCAGCCCCTGGCCTACAACAAGGACAACCAGGAAGACAAGGAGCCGCTGTTCGACACCGTGGACACGCTCAAGGACACGCTGCGCATCTTTGCCGAGATGGTGGGTGGCCAGATGAACCCGGCCAGCGGCGCCAAGGAAGGCGGCATCACCGTCAACCCCCAGGCCATGGAGGACGCGGCCAAGAAGGGCTATGCCACCGCCACCGACCTCGCCGATTACCTGGTGAAGAAGGGGCTGCCCTTCCGTGACGCGCATGAAACCGTGGCCCACGCCGTCAAGGCCGCGCAGAGCCATGCCTGCGACCTGTCGGAACTGCCGCTGGCCGTGCTCCAGGGCTTCCACGCGAGCATCGAGAAGGGCGTGTACGAATGTTTGAGCCTGCGCGGCTCGCTCGGCGCGCGCAACACCCTGGGAGGCACCGCACCGGCGCAGGTGCGTGCGCAGATCGCACGCCACCAGGCACGGCTCGGCTGATCCATGGCGATAGCAAAAATGGCTGTCAGCGCTTGTCTGTAGAGCGCTGGTAGCTATTGTTTTTATAGCTCGCGGGACGGTTGCGGTCACCGGCGGCGCCCCATGGGGGTGGCGCAGGCCACGGACACCACTACAACATGGCCGTGCGCTGCTGCTCGGCGCGCGAGGCGCCGATGGCGGTTTCCACGTTCCTGACCTCTTCGGGGGGTGGCAAAACGGCGGGCATGCCCAGCGCTTCAATCGACAGCTCGCGCCACCAGCCCCTGGTGTGATACAGGTGGTGGTCTTCGTCCTGCTCCACCGCTTCGTGCGCGGCTTTCAGCGCCTTGCCGATCTCGCCGGTGGCCGCTTCGGCCACCCTGCCCAGCAGTTCCCAGTTGGCGTGGTCCTTGGTTTCGGCATGCACCACACATTCGCAGGCCACCTGTTGGGCCGCGGCGGGGTTACCGCCCTTCTGGGCGAGTTCCATGGCTTTCACCAGTGATTCGCCGATGTGCTTGACCACCAGGCGTGCTGGCGTCTGGGTGTCCGGGTTGAGACCCAGCGCGTCACACAGGCCGCGCACCACGTTCTGGTGGGTGAGCGTTTCTTCCAGATATTCCTCCCACTCTTTTTTCAGATCGGGATTCAAGGCGCAGCGGATAGCGGTGCGGTACACCTGCTCGCCGCCG
This sequence comes from Burkholderiales bacterium RIFCSPLOWO2_12_FULL_65_40, assembly GCA_001770955.1. Lineage (GTDB taxonomy): Bacteria > Pseudomonadota > Gammaproteobacteria > Burkholderiales > Burkholderiaceae_C > Simplicispira. Next base: position 95,418 of record MESL01000034.1, read on the forward strand.
AGTTCGGTTTCCATCATTTGCAGGACCAGATCGTTGAGTTGCTGGCTGTCGTAACGGGTTTTGGACATGGTGAGTCTCCGTGGGGTTGTGGGTGACTAAACGGTTCGGGGCTCAAGCCAGCGTGCGCACCTGGGGTTCGCGCTCCCACTGACGGGTCTGGGCGGCGGCAAGGAAGCCCTGCACATCGGCCGGGTCCACCACGCCGGCGTCGGGCGCAATGCCGCCAGCCTGCAGGATGGCCTGGGTGCCCTTGCATGCGGCAATGGCCTTGAGGTGGCCAAATGCATCGCGGAACCAGTCCACGGCGGCGGCTTCCTTGGCCAGCCGGGCGCCCATCTCGGGCGACAGCACCGAGGCCACGGCGTCAAACACCACCGACGGAGTGCCCGCCAGCTGGCCGTCGGCAGGCAACAGCGTGCCGTCCTTGAGCACGGCACCACCCACTTTGGGCGACACGATCTTGACCGAGGCACCCACCTTCTCCAGCGCCTTGCGCAGGGCGGCCACCGAGGTGCCGTTGGAGCCATCGGCCACCAGAATGCCCACGCAGCGCCCCTGCAGCGTGGGCTTCATGCGGTCGACGATGCGCAGTGCCGGAGAGAGCGCCAGATCCTGCACGGGCTCTGCGGTTTGCGGTGCGGGCGGCAGGGCCTGCAGGCCCAGGCCGTCGGCCACGCGCCGGGCCAGTTCGGGGTCTACGTGTTGCAGGTGTCCCACCACCGCCTCGCGCACATGCGGCGTGCCCACCTTGGACAGCTCGAACACCAGTGCGGATGCCATGTGCACCTGCTCCAGCGGGCTCTGGCTGCGAAAGAACATGCGCGCCTGGCTGTAGTGGTCGGCAAAACTCTCGGGGCGCACGCGGCCCTTCACGCCATCGTCGGCCTGCGCAAAATGCCGGAAACCCTGCGCCTGCGATGCGCGTGGTGAGTCGCTTTGCAGGCTGCTGGGCTCGTAGTTCACGCGGCCCTTGGGCACCTGCATCTGCATGTGGCCGTCGCGCTGCAGGTTGTGGAACGGGCACTGGGGCGCATTGATCGGGATCTGCGTGAAGTTGGGGCCGCCCAGGCGCGAGAGTTGCGTGTCCACATACGAGAACAAGCGGCCCTGGAGCAGTGGGTCGTTGCTGAAGTCGATACCCGGGGGCACGTTCGCGGGACAAAAAGCCACCTGCTCGGTTTCGGCGAAGAAATTGTCGGGCCAGCGGTTGAGCACCATGCGACCGATGGGTTGCAGCGGGACCAGTTCTTCGGGGATGAGCTTGGTGGGGTCGAGGTGGTCGAACGGGAAGTGCGTAGCGTCGTCTTCGGTGAACAACTGCACCGACAGCTCCCATTCCGGGAAATCACCCGCCTCGATGGCCTCGAACAGATCGCGCCGGTGAAAGTCGTTGTCGGCCGATTGCAGCTTCACGGCTTCGTCCCACACCGTGGACTGGATGCCCAGCTTGGGGCGCCAGTGGAACTTCACGAAGGTGCTTTCGCCCGCCGCGTTGAGCAGGCGGAAGCTGTGCACGCCAAAGCCTTCCATCATGCGCAGGCTGCGCGGGATGGTGCGGTCGCTCATGGCCCACATGACCATGTGCATGGTTTCGGGCATCAGCGAGACGAAATCCCAGAAGGTGTCGTGCGCGCTGGCTGCCTGCGGAAAGGCGCGGTCGGGTTCCATCTTCACGGCATGCACCAGGTCCGGGAACTTCATCGCGTCCTGGATGAAGAACACCGGAATGTTGTTACCCACCAGGTCCCAGTTGCCCTCCTGCGTGTAGAACTTGACGGCAAAGCCGCGCACATCGCGCGGGGTGTCCACCGAGCCTGCGCCGCCTGCCACGGTCGAAAACCGCGTGAATACGGGGGTCTGCACCCCCGTTTCCGTCAGCACCTTGGCGGTGGTGTATTGCTTGAGCGAATGCGTGAGCTCGAAAAAGCCATGGGCCGCCGAGCCGCGCGCGTGCACGATGCGCTCGGGAATGCGTTCATGGTCAAAGTGCGTGATCTTCTCGCGCAGGACGAAGTCTTCCAGCAGCGCGGGGCCGCGAGGCGCAGAGCGCAGCGAGTTCTGGTTGTCGGCGACAGGGATGCCCTGCTGCGTGGTCAGCACCGGGTGCTTGCCCCCGGCTTGCTGCTGCAGTTCGCCTGCGTTGCCGCGGTAGGTTTCCGCCTGGGTGGAAGAAGGTGCGGCAGACGGCGATGGGGTCGCCGTGCCGCGCGAAGTGGGGGTTCGTGCCATGGAGGTTCCTGGGGTTGTTCGTTGGAGAGGAAAGCGTTCATCTTTGGCTTTCCGCGCCCCGGCTGGGGTAGGACACCGCCTTCAGGGCGCGTCGTCGGCAGGCGGTGATGCGGGCTTACTCGTAAGCGCTTGCAACGTGCTGCCTGGGGCGATGCGGTTTTGTTACGCTTGCTGGTTCCTTCGGAGGGGAAAGCGTGAACGCACAGAAATGGTTGTTGGCCGCCAGCCTGTCGCTGGTGGCATGGGGCGCACAGGCCTTGCAGATCACCAGTCTTTCGCCCCAGGGCGAGGTGGCTCGCGTGCGCCAGGTGGTGGCGAAGTTCGACAGCGCAGCCGTCCAGTTCGGCGACCCCAAGGCACCGGCCCCACTCAGCCTGAGCTGCAGTGATGCCCAGGCCAGCAAAGGTGCGGGCCGCTGGACCAGCGAGCGCGAGTGGGTGTTTGATTTCGAAAACGACCTGCCGCCCGGCGTGCGTTGCACGGTGGTCATCCAACCTCAATTCAAATCGGCCTCTGGCGCCCTTTTGACGGGCGCCAAAAGCTATCAATTCAATAGCGGTGGGCCGTTCATCCAGAGCCTGCGGCCCGGCCAGTATGAGCCTATTGACGAGGAGCAGTTCTTCGTGCTCCAGCTCAATGGCCCGGCCACTGTGGCCAGCGTGCAGCAGCACGCCTGGTGCGTGGCCGAAGGGGTGGGCGAGCGCATTCCGGTGCGCCTGATCGAAGGCAAGGAGCGCGCCGAGCTGCTCAAGGCCCAGGGGCTGGAGAAGCGCGCCGAACGGGAGCCGCTGTCCATCGTCACATTGGCGTGCAACCGGCGCCTCACGCCCTCGGCCAAGGTGCAACTGGTCTGGGGCAAGGGCGTGGCAACGCCCAGCGGGGTGGTGGGCACGGTCGAGCGGCGTTACACCTACCAGGTGCGCGCGCCGTTTTCGGCCGAATTCACGTGCGAGCGCGAGAACGCCCAGGCCGCGTGCCTGCCCATCCGGCCGATGCAGCTCTCCTTCAACGCACCGGTGCCGCGCAAGCTGGCGGCGGCCATTCGCCTCAAGGGCCCGCAGGAATCGGTGGCGCCCCGGTTCGATGGCGACGGTGCGGCCGCGCAGCCCGACGCCCTGGTCAGCAGTGTGCAGTTTGCCGCGCCCCTGACCGAGAACACATCCTTCCAGGTGGAGTTGCCCAAGGGCTTCAAGGACGCTGCGGGCCGCGATCTGGTCAACGCCGACAGCTTTCCCCTGAAGGTGGCCACGGGCGGCATGCCGCCGCTGGCCAAGTTCGCCGCCGCGCCGTTCGGCATCGTCGAGCGCTTCGCCGAAGGCAAGGAGGCCCCGGCGCTGCTGCCTGTGACGCTGCGCAATGTCGAGGCCGACCTGCGCGTGCAGGGCCTGCAGGCCGGCAGCGGTGGGGTGCCTGCGGGCAAGGTCAGCACACTGCGCCCGCAGGAGGACGCCGAGATCATTGCCTGGTTCCGCAAACTGCAGCAGTACGACAGCACCCAGGTGGAGCGCTCGAAGGCGCGGCGCGATGTCAAAGGCCCGCTGCCCAAGGTGATCGACAGCGACAAGGAGTATGTGCAATCGCGCATGCTCTCTCTGCTCGGTGGCCAGAGCGGCGTGCGCACGCTCGACCTGCCCCGGCCTGCCAGCGCCGATCCGCGCCCGTTCGAGGTGGTGGGCATTCCGCTGGGTGCCGGTTTCCATGTGGTGGAGATCGCCTCGCCCCTGCTCGGCGCCTCGCTGCTCGATGCGCGCCACGGCGCCGCGCGCACCATGTTTGTGCGCACCTCGGCGCTGGTGACCAACCTGGGCGTGCACTTCAAGCTCGGGCGCGAGAACGCGCTGGCCTGGGTGACCACGCTCGACCGGGGCCTGCCCGTCCCAGGCGCGCGCGTGCGCGTGTCCGACTGCCACGGCCGCGAACTGGCGACGGGCACCACCGACGCGCAAGGCGTGGCGCGCATCGAGGGCCTGTCGTCCGACCCGCCGCTGTGCAATGGTCCGGACGAGGGCGGCAACGCGTATTTCGTCAGTGCACGCCACCAGGGGCCGGACGGCGTGCAGGACATGGCCTTCACCTGGAGCGACTGGCAGCGCGGCATCGAGCCCTGGCGTTTCAACGTGCCCACCAGCAACGACCCGCGCCCCGACGAGCGCGCACACACCATCTTCGACCGCACCCTGCTGCGGGCCGGCGAAACGGTGTCGATGAAGCACCTGCTGCGCAGCGAGACGCGCGGCGGCTTCGGCGTGCCCGAGGCGGCGCCCGACACCCTGGCCATCACCCATCTCGGTAGCGGCCAGCAATTCACGCAACCGCTGGCCTGGCGCAAAACGGCCACGGGCGGGCGCAGTGCGCACAGCAGCTTTGCCGTGCCGCCGGCCGCCAAGCTGGGCGTGTACGAGGTCGAACTGCGCAGCAGCCGCAGCGATGGGCGCAGCCTGGGCTCGGGCCAGTTCCGCGTCGAGGAATTCCGCCTGCCGGTGCTGGAGGGCCGCGTGGGCCCGGCCGACAAGGCGCCGCTGGTCAATGTGCGCTCGGTGCCGGTGGGCGTGCAGGTGAACTACGTGGCGGGCGGCGCAGCGGCGCAATTGCCGGTGCGCGTGTCGGCCCTGGTGCGCGGCCGCTATCTGCATTTCGACGACTACGACACCTTCAGCTTCGGACCGCCGCGCGTGCGCCTGCCCGCCAGCGGTGCAGGCGAGGAAGAAGAAGCCGCGCGCCAGGATGCCCGCGTGGTGGCCGACAAGCTGCCGCTCACCCTGGACCGCAATGGCGCAGGCCGTGTCACCCTGGAAGAGGTGCCACGTGCCGGCACAGTGCAGGACCTGGTGGTCGAGGCCACCTACGCCGACCCCAATGGCGAGGTGCAGACGCTGCGCAGCACCACGCCGTTGTGGCCCGCCGCCGTGCTGGCCGGCATCAAGACCGAGGGCTGGGTCTCGGCCCGCCAGAAGATCCGCTTCCAGGCGCTGGCGCTCACGCCCGACGGCAAGCCCGCCCTGGACGTGCCGCTGCAGGTGCAGGCCATTGCGCGCATCACCACCAGCAGCCGCAAGCGCATGGTGGGGGGCTTCTACAGCTACGACAACCAGACCGAAACCAAGGACCTGGGCACGGTATGCACCGGCAAGAGCGACGCGCGTGGCCTGCTGCTGTGCGAGGCCAAGCTCGACGAACCCGGTGAGGTGGAACTGGTGGTCACGGCGCGCGACAAAAATGGCAACACCTTCGACGCCGCTGCTTCGGTGTGGGTCACACGCCAGGGCGAGCTGTGGTTTGGCGGCGAGAACCACGACCGCATCGACCTGCTGCCCGAGAAGAAGAGCTACCAGCCGGGCGAAACCGCACGCCTGCAGGTGCGCATGCCGTTCCGCTTCGCCACGGCCCTGGTGGCGGTGGAGCGCGAGGGCATCATCGACACGCAGGTGGTGCAGCTCAACGGCCAGGACCCCACGGTGAGCCTGAAAATCCAGGAAGGCTGGGGCCCCAATGTGTATGTGAGCGTGCTGGCGCTGCGCGGGCGCCTGCGCGAGGTGCCGTGGTACAGCTTCTTCACCTGGGGCTTCAAGGCGCCGCGCGAGTGGTGGAGCGCCTTCTGGTACGAGGGCAAGGAATATGTGGCGCCCACGGCGCTGGTGGACCTCTCCAAGCCCGCCTTCCGCCTCGGCGTGGCCGAACTCAAGGTGGGCACCCGGGCGCACCAGATCGACGTGAAGGTGGTGGCCGACAAGGAGAGCTACCCCGTGCGCGGCAAGGCGCAGGTCACCATCACCGCCACCTTGCCCGACGGCAAGCCTGCTGCCCATGCCGAGGTGGCGCTGGCTGCCGTGGATCAGGCGCTGCTCGAACTCATGCCCAACCGCAGCTGGAACCTGCTCGACGCCATGCTGCAGCGGCGCAGCTGGGGCGTGCAGACGTCCACCGCGCAGATGGAGATCATCGGCCGGCGCCACTTTGGCCGCAAGGCCGTGCCTGCGGGCGGTGGCGGCGGGCGCAGCCCCACGCGCGAGCTGCTCGACACCCTGCTGCTGTGGGAGCCCGCCATCCAGCTCGATGCCAAGGGCCAGGCCAAGGTGACGGTGCCCCTGAACGACGCGCTGACCACCTTCAAGGTGGTGGCCGTGGCCGACGCTGCCACCGGGCTGTTCGGCACGGGCAGCACTTCCATCCGCGCCACGCAGGACCTGCAGATCATCAGCGGCCTGCCGCCGCTGGTGCGCGAAGACGACCAGTACCGCGCCCAGCTCACGCTGCGCAACACCACCCAGGCGGCAATGAAGGTGGAGGTGGCGCCGCGCGCCACACTGCTCGACCTGAAACCGCAGACAGTGGAACTCCCCGCCGGCGAGGCGCGCGAGGTGGCCTGGAATGTGACGGCACCGGCCCAACTGGCGCAGACGCGCGCCGAGGCCATCCTGTGGGAGATCGAGGCCAGGGACCAGCTCAGCGGCGCGCGCGACGCGCTCAAGGCCCGCCAGCGCATCATTCCTGCCGTGCCGCTCACGGTGCAGCAGGCCACGCTGGTGCAGGTCGATGGCAGTTTCTCCCTGCCGGTGAACCCGCCCGCCGACGCACTGCCCGGCCGGGGCGGCCTCAAGCTCGCGTTGCAGCCCAAACTGGCCGAAGGCCTGCCCGGCGTGCGCGACTGGTGGGCGCGTTACCCGTTTGCCTGCCTGGAGCAAAAGACCAGCAAGGCCGTGGGTCTGCGCGACGCCAGGCTGTGGCAGACCGTGGTGGCGCAGCTGCCCACCTACCTCGATGGCGACGGCCTGGCCAACTACTTCCCGCCGCGTGACGGTGAATCGAACCGGGGCAGCGATACCCTCACGGCCTACCTGCTGGCCGCCACGCACGAGGCTGCTGCGCTCAACCCCGCCTTCGCGCTGCCCGACGAGGCGCGCGCGGCCATGGAACGTGGCTTGACAGCCTTCGTCGAAGGCCGCATCGAGCGCAGCTTCTGGAGCCCGCGCAAAGACCTCGACATGCGCAAGCTCGCCGCCATCGAGGCGCTGTCGCGCTACGGCAAGGCCCAGGGGCGCATGCTGGCGAGCATCACCGTAGCGCCTAACCAGTGGCCCACGCACAGTGTGATCAACTGGCTCAGCATCCTCAAGCGTGTGCAGGACGTGCCGCAGCGCGAGCAGCGCCTGCAAGAGGCCCAGCAAATCCTCAAGGCCCGCCTGTCCTACCAGGGCACCAAGCTCATCTTCAGCACCGAGCAGGATGATTACTGGTGGTGGCTCATGCAGAACGGTGACGTGAACACCGCGCGGCTGATGCTCGCCACCCTGGACGACCCGGCGTGGAAGGACGACATGGGCCGCCTGGCCAACGGCTTCATCAGCCGCCAGCAGGGTGGCGCATGGCACACCACCACGGCCAACCTGTGGGGCGGGCTGGCGCTGGAGAAGTTCAGCGCCAAATTCGAGGCCACGCCCGTGTCGGGCATGACCCGCGCCAGCATGGGCGGCCACAGCGCCAGCGTGGACTGGAGCAAGGTCGAGCGCATCAAGACGCAGGACGCCAGCGGCGCCGCGCACCAGACCACCTGGTTCGGCGCGCCTGCCGCGCCCGGCATGCTGCGCGGCAACGGCATGTTCCTGCCCTGGGGCGCGGGCCAGGACAGCCTGTCCGTGGCGCACCAGGGGCCGGGCAAGCCCTGGCTCACCGTGCAATCGGTGGCGGCCATCCAGCTCAAGGCGCCGTTCAGCGCGGGCTACCGCATCGCCAAGACCGTGACCCCCGTCGAGCAGGCCAATAAAGCCCTGCCGCCGGGCCAGTACACGCGCGGCGACGTGCTGCGCGTGACCCTGGAAGTGACCAGCCAGGCCGACATGACCTGGGTGGCCATCACCGACCCGATCCCTGCGGGCAGCACCATCCTGGGCAGCGGCCTGGGCCGCGACTCCGAGATCGCCACCCAGGGCGAGAAGCGCAGCGGTGCGGGCTGGCCCGCCTTCGAGGAGCGCAGCTTCGAGGCCTTCCGCAGCTACTACGAATACCTGCCCAAGGGTACGGTGACGATGGAGTACACCGTGCGCCTGAACAACGTGGGCGACTTCGCGCTGCCGCCCAGCCGGGCCGAGGCGATGTACGCGCCCGAGATGTTTGGTGAGGCGCCCAATGCGCGGGTGAAGGTGGAGGCAACGAAGTAGTGCGAAGTCACATGATTGCTTCTGTATTGATAGCTTTTAGCGCTCGTCCATAAAGCGTTTGCGGCAGTTTTTGCTTGAAATTTTATGGCGCCTGAACACAAGCTGCATTGGGTGAAACTGGCACACACCGTGATCTGGGCCTTCTTTGCGGGCTGCGTGGTGGGCATTCCGGTCTTTGTCGTGCTGGGGCGGCTGGAGGTGGCGGCGGTGCTCATTGCTGTGGTGCTGGGCGAGGTGCTGGTGCTGGCGTTCAATGGCATGCGCTGCCCACTGACCGATGTGGCGGGGCGCTACACCACTGAGCGTCAGGCCAATTTCGACATCTACCTGCCGCTCTGGCTGGCGCGGCACAACCAGCGTATCTTCGGCATGCTGTATGCGGCGGGCGTGGCGTACACGGCGGCGGCATGGTGGGCGGGCCGGTGAGGCGGCTGCGCGTGCGCGTGGCCGCCATGGCCCTGTGGGCGTGCGCGCTGCCCGCGTGGGCCCTGCCCACGTTCGACGAAGTGCGGCGCGACTTCCAGCCCTCCGACACCCTGATCCTCTCGCGCGAGGGCGAGGTGCTGCAGCGCCTGCGGCAGGACGCCAGCGTGCGGCGCGGCCAGTGGGTGCCGCTGGCGGACGTGTCGCCCGCGCTGCGCCAGGCCCTGGTGCTGAGCGAGGACAAGCGTTTCTTCGAGCACAGCGGCGTGGACTGGCGCGCGGTGTCGGCTGCCGCCTGGGGCAACCTGTGGAACCAGCGCACGCGCGGCGCCAGCACCATCACCATGCAGCTGGCGGGCCTGCTCGATGGGGACTGGCGCCAGGGCCCCGGCGGGCGCAGTGTGGCGCAAAAACTCGGCCAGACCGTGGCCGCGCAGGTGCTGGAGCGGCGCTGGCGCAAGGACCAGATCCTGGAGGCCTACCTCAACCTCGTGCCGTTTCGCGGCGAGCTGGTGGGCATCGACGCGCTCAGCCGCACGCTGTTTGGCAAGGCCGCGCACGGCATGGATGACCGCGAAGCCGCCGTGGCCGCCGCTTTGGTGCGCGCGCCCAACGCGCGGCCCGCGCGGGTCGCGCAGCGGGCCTGCGGCGTGCTGCGCGACATACAGCGCCAGCCGGGTGCAGCGCGGGTGGATTGCGATGCGCTCGACCTGTTCACCGAGGCCGCGCTGCAGCGCCGTGGCTGGCCGGCCAGCGAGGGCATTGCGCCGCATTTCGCGCGGCGGGCGCTGGCGCAGGGGCAGGCACAGCCCGGCACGCGGGCGCCGGGCCGCGTCACCACCACCCTCAGCGCGCCGCTGCAGCGCTGGGCCGTGCAGGCGCTCACGCAGCACCTGCGCGAGCTGAGCGGGCGCCATGTCGAGGACGGCGCCCTTGTCGTGCTCGACAACGCCACGGGCGAGGCGCTGGCCTGGGTGGGGTCGTCCGGCGCCTTGAGCGATGCCGCCGAGGTCGATGGCGTGCTGGCCTGGCGCCAGCCGGGCTCCACGCTCAAGCCTTTTCTGTATGCGCAGGCAATTGAGCAGAGGCGGCTCACGGCCGCCTCGCTGGTCGAGGACTCGCCCGCGCACATCGCCACGGCGGGCGGGCTGTACATTCCGCAGAACTACGACCGCCAGTTCAAGGGCTGGGTGTCGGTGCGCACGGCGCTGGCCGCTTCGCTCAACGTGCCGGCGGTGCGCGCGCTGGTCATGGTGTCGCCCGATGCATTCTTCCGCCAGCTCGTGGCCGTGGGCCTGCCGCTGCGCGAGAGCGGCGGCTACTACGGCTACAGCCTGGCGCTGGGCAGCAGCGAGGTGCAACTGCTGCACCTGACCAACGCCTTTCGCACGCTGGCCAATGGCGGGCGCTACAGTGCCGTGGCGCCGCCCGTACGGCCGCCACGTGCAGCCGTGCCGGTGTTCACGCGCGCGCTCCATGAGGGTGCGGCCTTCATCGTGGGCGACATCCTTGCCGACGGCAATGCGCGCGCGCGCACCTTCGGCACGGACAGCGTGCTCGCCACGCGCTTCTGGAGCGCCGTGAAAACCGGCACCAGCAAGGACATGCGCGACAACTGGGCCGTGGGCTGGTCGCAGCGCTACACCGTGGGCGTATGGGTGGGCAACGCCAGTGGCGCCGCCATGCACGACGTCAGCGGCACCAGCGGCGCGGCTCCGGTGTGGGCCGACCTGATGGCGCACCTGCACGCGCGTGTCCCCAGCCGCGCCCCGGCGCCGCCGCGCGGTGTGGTGCGCGCGCCGGTGCGCTTCGGTCCTGGGCCGGGGGGCGGCGCAGCGCTGGAAGCGGCCCGCACCGAATGGTTTCTGCCTGGCACGCAGCAAGCGTATTTTGCTATTGATTCAGTAGCTGCTGACGCTTATGAAATGGGCGCTGTACGCCAAAAAGACTTGAAATCCCGGGGCCGGGCACGTTCCGACGATGCCGTACAGCCAGCCGGTGTGCGCATCGCGACGCCGGTGTCGGGCACCATCGTCGCGCTCGATCCGGACATTCCGCCCACGCGCCAGCGCCTGCAGTTTGCTGCCACGGCCCATCCGCCCGGGATGGCGCTGCGCTGGCGCCTGGATGGCAAATCCGTGGCGCGGGGTGCGAACTGGGCCTGGCTGCCCTGGCCTGGGCGCCATGTGGTGCAGCTGACCGATGCGCGCGGCACGGTGCTCGACGAGGTGCGCATCGAGGTGCGCGGCGCGGGGGTGGCGGGGCGCTAGCGGGGGGGTATGTACCTGCTTTCCGGTAGTCGAAACGGGTGCTTACACCTACAATCTGACCGTTGCACCCTGCGAACCCGATGCGCCATTTTTTCTCCCAACGCCTGATCTGGCTGGCCCTTCTGCTGAGCATGGGCATTGGTGCCATGGTGGCGCGCACGCTCTGGACCATGCGCACCGACGAGTGGGATTTCGCAGCGCGCACCAACGCCAATCTGGTGACCGCACTGGAGCAATCCATCGGCTGGACATTGCGCGCAATGGACCAGTCCTTGCAGCATGTGGCAGACAAACTGGAACGCCCTGGGGTCATGGCGCAACCGGACGAACTGCGCCACCAAATACTGTTTGACCGACCGCTGCGGGTTGCGGGCCTGCTGGATATCTATGTCATCGACAGCCGGGGCGACATCATCATGGACTCGGGCGCATCCCCGCCCCGCAAGGCCAATTACGCCGACCGCGATTACTTTCAGGCATTGATGGCCGGTACGCAGAAGGGCTTTGTCATCGGGCGACCGGTGCTGGGCCGGGTCACGCAAACCTGGATGCTGCCGGTGGCGCGGGCCTACCGGAATGCTGACGGGAAGGTGGCCGGGGTGGTCGTCAGCTCGATCCGCCTGGACTATTTCAACGAGCTCTTCAAAGCCCTGAACCTGGGCCCCGGCAGCGGCGTCAATCTCCTTCTCGACAGCGGTGTCATCGTGAGCCGTTACCCGTATGGCGACGACGATGTGGGCAAATCCCTGGCGGGCACGGAGAACATGCGCCGTATCCAGGCCGAGCGTATGGGCAGTTTTGTGGGTGTGGCCACCCTGGACAAGGTGGAGCGTTTCTACACGTTCCGGCATGTAGGGCCGTACCCCATGGTGGTCAATGTCGCGCAATCCACCCAGGCCATGCTGGCCCACTGGCGGGTGACAGCTCTGCAGTTGATCGTCTTTGCCCTGGTGCTCATGGCCAGTTGCGTGGGGCTGGCCATGCTGTTCACGCGCGAACTGGCGCAGCGCCAGCAGGTGGCCAGCCGGCTGCAGCAGGCCGAGCACTATCTGCGCACCATCCTCGACAACCTGCCCTCCACCATCAGCTACTGGGACAAGGCCCAGCGCAACCGCTTCATCAACAAGACCAGCAGCGAGCTGTATGGCCGCACACCCGAGGAACTGCAGGGCCTGAGCGCGGCCGAGGTGCTGGGCCCGGACGACTACGCCGTGGTGCAGCCCTACATTCAGCAGACGCTGCAGGGCCACCCCCAGTTATTCGAGCGCACCATCACCGATGCGTCGGGCGAGGTGCGGCACACGCACATCTCTTACACCCCCGACCGTGAGGGCGATGGCGGGCCGGTGCGCGGCATGTTCGTGCAGATGACCGACATCACCGAGCGCAAGCGCATGGAGGACGAGCTGTTCCGCGAGAAGGAACGCATGCGCCTGACGCTCCAGTCCATTGGCGACGCCGTGATCTGTACCGACGCCGAGGGTCGCGTCACCTACATCAACCCCGTGGCCCAGCGCATGACCGGCTGGCAGGCCTTTGATGCCGCGGGCCACGATGTGGACGAGGTGGCGCCGCTTTACCTGCCCAATGGCGCCCAGACCCAGCCCAGCCCCCTGCGCCAGGCGCTCAAGACACAGAACCCCTGCGGCCCCACGCGCGGCGTGGTGCTGCGCCGCAAGGACGGGCAGCGCTTCGAGGTGGAAGAATCGGCCAGCCCCATCATCGACCGGCACCACCACCTCACCGGCGCCGTGATGGTGCTGCACGACGTGACGGAAACCATGGCCATGGCCGAGCGCATGGCGCACCTGGCGCAATACGACCCGCTCACCGATCTGCCCAATCGCGTGCTGCTGCAAGACCGTGCACAGCACGCCCTGGCCCAGGCGCGGCGCGATGGCAAGAGTCTCGCGGTGATGTACCTCGACCTCGACGGTTTCAAGCAGGTCAACGACACCCTGGGCCACGATGTGGGCGATGAATTGCTGGTGCAGTTTGCCCGCCGCCTGGCAGCGGCCATGCGCGAGTCCGACACCGTCTGCCGCCAGGGGGGCGATGAATTCGTCGTGCTGCTGCCCGGCCTGGCCAGCGCGCAGCAGGCTTGCGTGGTGGCCCACAAGGTGCTGGCGGTGTGCAGCGAGCCCTTTGCGCTGCAGGGCCAGGCGCTGCGCGTGGGCCTGAGCGCCGGCATGGCGCTGTTTCCGCAGCACGGCGCCAGCTACGATGAACTGGCCCGCAACGCCGATGCCGCGATGTATGCCGCCAAGCGCTCGGGCCGCATGCAGGTGCGCCGCTACGCCGGCCCGGGGGTGGAGCCCGAGATCGTGGCGCCTCGGGAGCCGCAGGACTGCCCGGACGATCCTGTGGCGGCGTGATCGCTATTGAAAAGATAGCTGCAAGCGCTTTCTGGTAAAGCGATTGAGTGTTTTTTGATGCAAAGATCGGGCGAATCGAGCCCGGAGCATCAAATTTGTTGCATGCCGGCACAAATAATTTTGATGGCCGCGCCCGCCGGGGCTGACTACCATGCGGACAGAACACCCCCATTCAAGGAGACCCGCGTGCCCGACCTGTCCACCATCACCTGCATCGAAGACCTGCGCCGCATCGCCAAGCGCCGTGTGCCGCGCATGTTCTACGACTACTGCGACTCGGGCTCGTGGACGGAGGGCACCTACCGCTCCAACGAGGAAGACTTCCGCAAGATCCTGCTGCGCCAGCGCGTGGCCGTGAACATGACCGGGCGCACCACGCGCACCACCATGGTGGGGCAGGATGTGGCCATGCCCGTGGCGCTGGCGCCCACGGGCCTGACCGGCATGCAGCACGCCGACGGCGAAATTCTCGCGGCCCGCGCGGCAAAGGCCTTCGGCGTGCCCTTCACGCTCTCGACCATGAGCATCTGCTCCATCGAGGACGTGGCCGAGCACGCAGGCCCGGGCTTCTGGTTCCAGCTCTATGTGATGCGCGACCGCGACTACATCGAGCGCCTGATCGACCGCGCCAAGGCCGCCGGCTGCTCGGCCCTGCAGCTCACGCTGGACCTGCAGATCCTGGGCCAGCGCCACAAGGACATCAAGAACGGCCTCTCGTCGCCCCCGAAGCCCACGCTGGCCAACCTCATCAACCTGGCCACCAAGCCGCACTGGTGCTTAGGCATGCTGGGCACCAAGCGCCGCAGCTTCGGCAACATCGTCGGCCATGCCAAGGGCGTGGGCGACATGTCCTCGCTCTCGTCCTGGACGGTCGAGCAGTTTGACCCCGAGTTGAACTGGGGTGACGTGGAATGGATCAAGAAGCGCTGGGGCGGCAAGCTCATCCTCAAGGGCATCATGGAAGCCGAAGATGCGCGCCTGGCCGTGGAGAGCGGCGCCGACGCGCTCATCGTCAGCAACCATGGTGGCCGCCAGCTCGACGGCGCGCCCTCGTCCATCGCCGCGCTGCCCGCCATCGTGCAGGCCGTGGGCAAGGACATCGAGGTCTGGATGGACGGCGGCATCCGCAGTGGGCAGGACGTGCTCAAGGCCCGCGCCCTGGGCGCGCGGGGCACGCTGATCGGGCGCAGCTTCCTCTACGGCCTGGGCGCGCATGGCGAGCTGGGCGTGACGCGTGTGCTGGAGATCATCCGCAAGGAGCTGGACCTCACCATGGCCTTCTGCGGCCGCACCGACATCAACACGGTGGACACTTCCATCCTGCTGCCCGGCACCTACCCCACGGCTTGAAATGACAACCCCCTGAGTGGCTTTGCCACTTCCCCCTTGTATCTTTGCTCCTGAGGTTCGGACCGATCTGCGCAGCCCGATTCCCCCTGGGGCCAATCCTTAGCCCGTGCAGAAGCATGGGGC
>MESL01000035.1:0-163864 GCA_001770955.1 Burkholderiales bacterium RIFCSPLOWO2_12_FULL_65_40
TCTGAGCAACAAAGCGGTCGCTTGAGACCCTGCTCGGCCAATGACCAGTTGCGCAACACGCGAACTTTCAGGCGTTAGGTTCGAGTGTCGGAGATAAGCCTTGAACCGTCGCTCGCACTCGCTAGCCCCAGGACGGTTGTCGGTGACCTGCCCCCCTCACCCCCGCCGCACCACAAACCCCGCAAACCGCGCCCCCAGCCGCTCCACCTGGTCAGCGGTTAGCGCCCAGGTGGCCGCGCCCGGCGCGCGGCATTCCTGCAGCGCCCAGTGGGCCACACCCGCATTGGCCAGGGTGTCGGCCAGGGCGAACAGGTCGTCCACACTGAACAGGCCAGCGTGCCAGGTGGTGCGGCATTCATACGCCACGCCGCTGGCGAGCAGGTGGCGCAACGATGCAAAGGCTTTGGCGCCGCTGCCGGGGGTGCGGGTGATGGCGTCGTAGGCGTGCAGCGGGCCTTTGACGTCCAGGCCCACCCAGTTGAGCAGGGGCAGCAGCGCTTGCAGGCGCTCGGGGTACATGCCGCCGGTGTGCAGCGCGGTTTGAAAGCCCAGGGCGCGCACTTGCGCCAGCGCGGCGGGCAAGGCGGCTTGCAGCGTGGGTTCGCCGCCCGAGAAGACGACGCCGTCGAGCAGGCCTTGGCGACTTTGCAAGAAGGCCAGCACCTCGGGCCATGGCACGGTGGCGGGGGTGGTGGCGTCCAGCAGTTCGGGGTTGTGGCAGTAGCCGCAGCGCCAGGGGCAGCCCTGGCCATAGAGCACGGCGGCCAGGCGGCCGGGGAAGTCGATGGTGGTGAGCGGCGTGATGCCGCCGATGCGCAGGGGGTTGTTCACTTCTCGGCAAAGAACTGGCGCTCGTTGTGTTCACCCTGCTTGCCGATGTTGAAGCTGGCCACGGGGCGGTGGTAGCCCATGACGCGGGTCCAGACCTCGCAGGGCTGGCGCTCGGCGTCGGTGAGCTGCACGTCGGCGGCGGCCAGGGCGGTGTGTTCTGTGGTGGTGTGGTGCATGGCGATCTCCTTGGGGGCGGTTGAAAATACTATTGATCTAATAGCTACCCGCGCTTACCCAGTAAGCGAAAGGTGCATTTTTTGCTTGTAGTTTTTAGGCCATCAGGCAGCCAGGCGCTCGCGCTTGGCCTGTAGACGTTCGGCGTCGCATTTAGGGCAGAACGGGTGCTCGCCCGCCAGGTAGCCGTGCGTGGGGCAGATCGAGAAGGTGGGCGTGACCGTGATGTAGGGCAGGCGGAAGTTGGTCAGCGCGCGCTTGACCAGTTCGCCGCAGGCCGCGCCGCTGGAGAGCCGCTCGCCCATGTAGAGGTGCAGCACCGTGCCGCCGGTGTACTTGGACTGCAGCTCCTCCTGGCGCTCCAGCGCCTCGAACGGGTCATCGGTAAAGCCCACGGGCAGTTGCGAGGAGTTGGTGTAGTAGGGCTGGCTGGCGGTGCCCGCCTGCACGATGGCGCTCCAGCGCTTCTTGTCTTCCTTGGCGAAGCGGTAGGTGGTGCCCTCGGCGGGCGTGGCTTCCAGGTTGTAGAGGTGGCCGGTTTCTTCCTGAAAATCGACGATGCGGGCGCGCACATGGTCGAGCAGGCGCACGGCGAGCTGGTGGCCGCGCTCGCTGGTGATGTCGTGCGCGTCGCCGGTGAAGTTGCGCACCATCTCGTTGATGCCGTTCACGCCCAGCGTGCTGAAGTGGTTGCGCAGCGTGCCCAGGTAGCGCTTGCTATAAGGGAACAGGCCCTGGTCCATGAGGCGCTGGATGAGCTTGCGCTTGGTCTCCAGGCTCTGCTTGCCCAGCTCCAGCAGGCGGTCGAGCGCGGCCAGCAACGCGGGCTCGTCACCCGCGTGCAAAAAGCCCAGGCGCGCGCAGTTCACCGTCACCACGCCGATGCTGCCGGTCTGCTCGGCACTGCCGAACAGACCGTTGCCGCGCTTCAAAAGCTCGCGCAAATCGAGCTGCAGGCGGCAGCACATGGAGCGCACCATGTTCGGCTCCAGCTCGGAGTTGATGAAGTTCTGGAAGTACGGCAGGCCGTACTTGGCGGTCATTTCAAACAGCAACTGCGCGTTGTCGCTCTCCCACGGGAAGTCCTTGGTGATGTTGTAGGTAGGAATGGGGAAGGTGAACACGCGGCCCTTGGCGTCGCCCGCAGTCATGACGTCGATGTAGGCGCGGTTGATCAGGTCCATCTCGGCCTGCAGCTCGCCATAGGCAAACGGCATTTCGACGCCACCGATCACCGGCACCTGCTCGCGCAGGTCCTCAGGGCAGGTCCAGTCGAAGGTGAGGTTGGTGAACGGTGTCTGGGTGCCCCAGCGCGAAGGCACATTGAGGTTGTAGACCAGCTCCTGGATGCACTGGCGGACCTGGGCGTAGTCCATGCCGTCCTTGCGCACGAAGGGCGCCATGTAGGTGTCGAAGGACGAGAACGCCTGCGCGCCCGCCCATTCGTTCTGCAGCGTGCCGAGGAAGTTGACGATCTGCCCCACGGCCGAACTCATGTGCCTGGGCGGCCCCGCCTCCACCTTGCCCGGCACGCCGTTCAGGCCCTCGTGCAAGAGCGTGCGCAGCGACCAGCCGGCGCAGTAGCCGCTGAGCATGTCGAGGTCGTGGATGTGGATGTCGCCCTCGCGGTGCGCCGCGCCGATCTCGGGCGTGTAGACATGCGAGAGCCAGTAGTTGGCCGTGACCTTGCCCGCCACGTTCAGGATCAGCCCGCCGAGCGAGTAGCCCTGGTTGGCGTTGGCGTTCACGCGCCAGTCGGCGCGCGTGAGGTATTCGTTGATCGAGCTTTCCACGTTCACCAGCGTCTGGTGGTCGGCGCGCAAGGTGGCGTGGCGGTCGCGGTAGGCGATGTAGGCGCGTGCGGTCTGCAGGTGGTTGGCGGCGATCAGCGTGTGCTCCACCACGTCCTGGATCTGCTCGATGCCCGGCGCCTCGCCGTGGAAGCGGTGGATCAGCACCTTGCCCACCTGGGCGGCCAGCAGCGCCGCCTCGTCCGCGCCGAACTCCCCGGTGGCCGCGCCCGCGCGCTCGATGGCCGAGCGGATCTTGCGCGCATCAAAGGCGGCGCGCTCTCCGCTGCGCTTGAGCACCTCGCGGGGCAAGGCGGTGACTGTGGCATCCATGGGCTGCTTCCTTGTTCAGATGAAGTAAACACTACATATAGCGTTTATTGTTCAATCAAAACACTATAGGTAGTTTGATAGAGAACAAGAAACCGGCCACACCGGCACGCGGCAGGCGTCTGGCCGATGCACGCCTGCGCAGGGGCTCACGGCGGCGCCCACACCCGGCGTGGCAGCAAAAAAGCTGCGTCCACCCCCGATTTACGGTAGTGTTTTCGTTTGTGACTATTTGTGACCCCATGCACTCCACCCTGGCCACTGCCGCCTCCACCGCGCCTCGCATGCACAGCGGCCTGTTTCGTTGGGCACGCCAGCCTGTGGCCTGGGTTCTGCTGTGGGCTGTCTGGTGTTTGCTGGCGCTGGGGTATTTCGCCTACCGCAACGCGCTCGATGGCCTGATCTGCCGGGCCGTACCGTGATCGGCCGCCTGCTGGCCGCCGAGGCCGTTCACGACGGCCTGCTCAGGCCCTACCGTGTCCGTGCCGACCGGATCATGGTCGGCATGAACCTGTTTCTGCTGCTGGTGTGTGCCGCGCTGGCGCCCATGCGCTCCACCTACGGGGCCGTGGTGGCGGTGGGCCTGCCCACGGTGGCGCTGGCCTGGGTGCTCGCCCGCACCCGGCCCGGCCAGCTGCTCACGCGCCTGTTCATGGGCTGTGCGTTCATGGTGTTCACCGGGCTGATCATTCACCAGTCGGGCGGCGAGATCGAAGGGCACTTTGCGGCCTTCGGGCTCATTGCCGTGCTGCTGTACTACCGCGACTGGCGCACCATCATTGCGGCCACGGTTTTCATCTACCTGCACCACCTGGTGCTGGGCTATGCCCAGACGCTGGGCGTGCCGGTCTACGTGTTCTACGACGACCAGTTCTGGTTCCGCTTCGCGGTGCACGTGGCGTACTTTCTGCCTTTCATCGCCACGATGGCCTACCTCTCGGTGTGGCTGCGGCGCGAGGGCTACGAGGCCATGCACGTGATCGCGCTGGCACAGCACATCGTGCAGGGCAACCTGGTGGAAGAAGCGGCCCCCTCCGAACGCACGGCGGGCCCGGAAATGCCGCTCGTGGCCGCAGTGCGGCTGATGAAAACCCGCCTGCTCGACCTGCTGCGCGTCATGCCGGTGGCAGCCGCCGTGGTGCGCATCGACACGGGCACCATCGTCAGCGTCAACGAGGCCTGGGAGCGCAGCATCGGCCCCCTGGACGCGCGCCACGAAAGCATCGACACATCGCCGATCTGGGCAGACCCCGACACCTGGACCACCCTGATGGCCCGGATTCGGGTGGCCTCGGAAAAGCTCATCAACAAGACCGAGGTCATGCTGCGCAAGAACGATGGCACGCCCATCCTGTGCGAGCTGTCGCTCGTGCTGCACGAGGACGTGACACCGGTCATGGCCATCCTCACCGTCGAGGACATCACCCTGCGCCGCAAGGCCGAGGAGACCATGCAGCGCCTGGCCTTCACGGATGCACTGACCGACCTGCCCAACCGCCCCAGCCTGCAGATCGCGCTGGATGCGGCCCTGCTTGCCTGGCAACAGCAGGGCACGCCCGGCGCCTTGATCGTGCTCGACCTCGACGGCTTCAAACCCGTCAACGACACCCATGGCCACGACGCGGGCGACGAGGTGCTGCGCGTGGTGGGCGCCCGGCTGCGGCAGGTCAACCGCAGCGCCGACCTGCCGGCGCGCCTGGGCGGCGACGAATTCTGTGTGGTGCTCCACGACTGCGCCACCCTGGATGACGCCGCCGCGATTGCCCAGCGCATCATTGACGCACTGGCCCGCCCCATCCGGCTGGCCGGCATCGACACCCAGGTGAGCGTGGGCGCCAGCGCTGGCGTGGCGCATCTCTCAGGCGGTGCGCAGACCGTCGCGCACTGGCTCAAACAGGCCGACGAGGCACTCTACGCGGCCAAGCATGCAGGCCGCAACCGCGTGGCGGTGGCGCCGCCCACGCCTTCGCTTGCGGAACCAGCCCACGCCAGAAATTCCTAGAGCGCCTCGATGCGCGGGTAGAACTCGCGGTTCTCTCGCTGCATGCGCTCGTGCACCATGCGCAAGACCCGGTTGGCGTCGTCGCGGAAATCCCGCTCGGCCCGGCGCACGCTCTCGGGCCGGTTCCAGCGCCGCGAGAAGCCCTCGTAGGCCCGTGCGATGGAGCCCATCTCCTGCTGGTAGCGCTGGCCCATGCGCGCCAGATCGACGTCGGTGCCGCGCTGCAGCGCCGGGTACAGCGCCCGGTCTTCCACGGCCAGGTGCAGCTTGATGGTGGAACTCATGGCCACGATGAGCCGCGCGATCTCGGTGGCGTTGTTCGCCGCTCCGGCCTTGGCCAGGTTGCGCAAGGTGTCGATGCTTTCCAGGATGTCCACATGCTGGTGTTTGAATTTGTCGATGTTCATGCCTGCTCCTCTTTGATGAAGCGGCACGGGGCATGCGCCCCATGCCTTGGGGGTTAGCGGCGTGCGCCCGCCAGTCGGGCGCCAGCGGGTGCGGCCGGGGCGCGCGTGCCGAACACGCCGATCACCACCTGCCAGGCCACCGCGAGCGCGCCGACGATGAAGACCACGTCACCGATGGTGCGCACCCAGCGCAAGTTCTGGATGAAGGGTTGCTGCATGAAGGCTTCGCTGCGCGCGTACCACAGGCCTTCGCTCACGCTGGCGTGGAACTGGTACAGGGCGATGGGCAGCAAACTGGTGGCGATCATCAGCACCAGGCCGGCGTTGAGCCACCAGAAGCCCGTCTTCATCAGGCGCTCGTTGAACACGAGGTCGGGGCGGATGTAGCGCAGCACCAGCAGCGTGAAGCCCAGCGCCAGGAAGCCATACACCCCGAACAGCGCGGCGTGTGCGTGCATGGGCGTGGTGTTCAGGCCCTGCAGGTAGTACAGCGCGATGGGCGGGTTGATGAGGAAGCCGAAGACGCCCGCGCCCAGCATGTTCCAGAAGGCCACGGCGACGAAGAAGGTCAGGGGCCACTTCAGGTTGGCCATCCACGGCGCCTTGTGCTGCAGGCGCCAATGCTCCCAGGCCTCGTGGCCCAGCACCACCAGCGGCACCACTTCGAGCGCGCTGAAGGAGGCGCCCACGGCCATCACCGGCGTGGTGGTGCCCGAGAAATACAGGTGGTGGAAGGTGCCGGGGATGCCGCCCAGCATGAACAGCGAGGCCGAGGCCAGGCTGGCCGTGGTGGCCATGCGCGGCGACACCAGCCCCAGCGTGGAGAAGATGAAGGCCAGCGCCGTGGTGGCGAACACTTCAAAGAAGCCCTCGACCCACAGGTGCACCACCCACCAGCGCCAGTACTCCATCACCGACAGGTGCGTGCGCTCGCCGTAGAAGAAGCCCGCGCCATAGAACAGGCCGATGGCCACCACCGAAGCGGTGAGCAGCGCCAGCAGGTTCTTGTCGCCACCGGGCGTGCGCAGGGCGGGCACCACGCCGCGCAGCATCAGCACCAACCAGAAGGCGATGCCGGCAAACTTGCCGATCTGCCACAGGCGGCCCAGGTCCACGTACTCATAGCCCTGGTGGCCGAGCCAGAAGTTCCACTCGGGCGGCATGATCTGCGCGATGGCCAGGTAGTTGCCGGTGAACGAACCCACAACCACGACGAAGAGCGCCCAGAACAGCACATCGACGCCGAGCTTCTGGAACTTCGGGTCTTTGCCGCCGTTGATGAGCGGCGCCAGGAACAGGCCCGCAGCCAGGAAGCCGGTGGCGATCCAGAACAGCGCGCTCTGGATATGCCAGGTGCGCACCAGCGCGTAGGGGAACCACTGCGACACGTCGATGCCATAGAACTTCTGCCCCTCCACCGTGTAGTGCGCAGTGAAGCCCCCCAGCATGACCTGGAACGAGAACAGCGCCACGATGAGGAACAGGTATTTGCCCAGCGCGCGCTGCGAGGGCGTCAGCGCCACGCGCGAGAGCGGGTCGTGCTGCGGCGGCACGGGGTCTTGCTCGTCGTGCTTGCTCAGGAAGGCCCAGGCCCACACCAGAAAGCCCACGCCCGCAATCAACAGCACCACACTGACGACGGACCAGATCATGTTTTCTGCCGTGGGCTGGTTGCCGATCAGCGGCTCGTGCGGCCAGTTGTTGGTGTAGGTGGCGCCGGTGCCGCCGCCCACGTTGGCGGGGCGCTCGGTGGCGGCCGCCCAGGCGGTCCAGAAGAAGAAGCCCGCCATCTGCGCGCGCCGCTCGGCGCTGGGCAGGGTGTTCTCCTTCATGGCGTAGTGCTCGCGCGTTTTCTGGAATTCCGGCGCGTCGCTGAACAGCTGGCTGTAGTACGCGGCATTGCGCGCAATGGCCTGCTCGCGCAGCCGGGATACCGTCATGGTGCCGGTGGCGGCGTCGAAGGTGTTGGTGCGGTATTCCTTCTTCAGGCGCGCGCGCAGCACGGCCTGACCGTCGGCGTCGAGCTGGTCGAAAGGCTTGCCGTACGCCTGCTGCGCGGCCAGATCCAGCCAGGCGAGCAGTTCGCGGTGCAGCCAGTCGGCCGTCCAGTCGGGCGCCTGGTAGGCGCCGTGGCCCCAGATGGAACCCAGCTGCATGCCGCCCACCGACTGCCAGGCGGTCTGGCCGTCGAGGATGCTTTCCTCGGTGTAGAGCACGCGGCCGTCCTCGGTCTGCACGGTCTGCGGAATGGGCGGCGCGGTGCGGTACACCTCGACGCCGTAGTACCCCAGCAGGCTGAAGCAGACGATCATCACGCCGATCAATGCGAACCAGAGCTTGCGGTAATTACCCATGGCACACCTCCTGGCCGTGCGCGCGGCGCGCTCGGATCTGGGGGACGGGGGCGAACCAGCCTCTGTGGGGCCGGTGGGAAATCGCGGGGACGGTGTGCATGGAGCTCCTCTTGTAAAAATGAATTACATATGAACCTTTGCACGGTCCGGGCCAGCTTTGCGCCCCAAGCAAATCAAGGGTTTACACCCATCAGGGTCAATTTCACCATCTGCTTTCAGGGTTTAAAGTACCATTGAAGGGTCATGAATACCCTGATCGAAGCCCCCTGGCTGGCCGACCTGGCCACCGAACTGCCCGCCAACGTGCGCCTGCAGCGCCTCATGGGCGGCCTGCGCGCGCATTTCTGCTGCGGCGCGGTGGCGCTGTTGCGGCTGGAGGAAGACCACCTGTGCCCCGTGGTGGTGGACGGCCTGGTGAGCGAGGCCCTGGGCCGGCGCTTTGCCGTGCGCCAGCACCCCCGCCTGGCGGCCATCCTGGCGCGCGGCGAGGTCACCTGCTTTGACCGCGACAGCCAGTTGCCCGACCCCTACGACGGCCTGCTCGACACCCTGGTGGGCGAGCCGCTGCCGGTGCACGACTGCATGGGCGTGGCGCTGCGCATCGACGGCCGACCCTGGGGCGTGCTCACGCTCGACGCATTGCAGACCGGCACCTTCGACGAGCGCGCGCGTGCCGACCTGGCCGACTGCGCCGTGCATGTGGAGGCCGCCGTGCGCATCACCCGGCTGGAGCAGCAGGTGCAGGTGCTGGGCCGCGCCGGCAGCGCGCACGCAGGCGAGCCGCACGACGACCCGGCCCTGCGCAGCGCCCTGGACGACAGCGAGATCGTCGGCCAGAGCGAAGCCTTGCTGCGCCTGCAGCACGAGGTGAAGGTGGTGGCCGGCTCCGACCTGCCCGTGCTGCTGCTGGGCGAAACCGGCGTGGGCAAGGAGCTGTTCGCACGCCTGCTGCACCGCCACTCGCCGCGCCGGGGCAAGCCGCTGGTGCACGTGAACTGCGCGGCGCTGCCCGAATCATTGGCCGAGAGCGAACTGTTCGGCCACCGCCGGGGCGCGTTCTCGGGCGCGGTGACCGACCGGCCCGGGCGCTTCGAGGCGGCCGAGGGCGGCACGCTGTTCCTCGACGAGGTGGGCGAACTGCCCCTGCCCGTGCAGGCCAAGCTGCTGCGCACGCTGCAGAACGGCGAAATCCAGCGCCTGGGCGCCGACGAGCCCCGGCGCGTGAACGTGCGCGTGGTGGCCGCCACCAACCGCAGCCTGCGCGACCATGTGCGTGACGGGAGCTTTCGCGCCGACCTGTACCACCGCCTCTCGGTCTACCCCGTGCCCATCCCGCCGCTGCGCGAGCGCGGCGACGACGTGCTGCTGCTGGCCGGGCGCTTTCTGGAGCAAAACCGCGCCCGCCTGGGCCTGCGCAGCCTGCGCCTCTCTAGCGCGGCCCAGGCGGCGCTGCGCCACTACCACTGGCCGGGCAACATCCGCGAGCTGGAGCATGTCATCAGCCGCGCCGCTCTCAAGGCCCTGAGTCGGGGCGCCAGCCGCAACGACATCGTGACGCTGGAGCCCGCACTGCTCGACCTGGACGAACTGCAAGCCTCCGCCCCGCCCGCACCGCTGGCCGGCCGGGCGCCCGAGGCACCACCCATACCTGCCGCCCTGGCGCCCACCACCCTGCGCGACGCCCTCGACACCTGCCAGCGCCAGAGCATCGAGGCCGCTCTGGCGCAACACGAAGGCAACTGGGCGCGCGCGGCGCGCCAGCTCGACATTGACCCGAGCAACCTGCACAAGCTGGCGCGGCGGCTGGGGCTCAAGAGTTAGCTATTGTTTCAATAGCTGCTCGCGCTTGACTGTATTGCCCTGAAGGCCTTTTTTGCTTCAAACACCGGATAAGATGCCCTTGCGATGATCGACCAACTCCACCTGCAGAACCTCAAGGCCTGGCGCGACAGCGGCCCGGTGCAACTGGCGCCCGTCACCATGCTGCTGGGCACCAACTCGTCGGGCAAGTCCACGCTGCTGCAAAGCCTGCTGCTGCTCAAGCAGACCGTGGCATCGCCCGACCGCACCATCCACCTGAACCTGGGCGGTGACGAGGCCAACGACTACTTTCACTTTGGCGGCTTTGACGCGGTGCTGTCGCGCGGCGTGGCCGCGCCGCGCCAGTTCTCCATCGCGCTGGCCTTCCAGCGGCCCGAGGGCGAGCGCGTGCGCCACGGGCGCTTTGCCTGCAGCTACGGCCAGACGGCCAGCGGGGCCGTGGCCATCCAGGAGCTGCAGCTGTCCACCGTGGCGCGGCGTTTTCGGGCCGTGCGGCGCGAGCGCGGCGCCTATTCGCTGTGCGTCGATGACGAGGCCCAGCCGCGCGGCAAGGGGCCGCAGCTGGCGCCCGAGCGCTCCATCGCCTTGAGCGCCGAGGCCCTGGCCCTGCTGGGCAGCGACGGCGCCCATTTGCAGGACCTGAGCCTGGCCCTGCGCCGCGAGCTGGAGGGCATCGTCTACCTCGGCCCGCTGCGCCGCCGCCCCGAGCGCGACTATGTGTGGAACAAGACGGCGCCCGGCGAGGTGGGCAGCGACGGCCACAAGGCCATCGACGCGCTGCTGGCCAACACCCTGCTGCCGTCTGAGCACCAGGGCAGCGTGCTGCGCAGCGTGTCGCACTGGCTGCAGCGCATGGGCATGGCCGAGCAGCTCAGCGTGCGCGCCGTGGGCCGCTCGGGCCGCTACGAGGTGCTGGTGCACCACGACGGCGTAGTGGCCAACCTGCGCGACGTGGGCGTGGGTGTGTCGCAGGTGCTGCCGGTGCTGGCCGTGGCCTACTGCGCGCCCCCGGGCAGCACCGTGCTGCTGGAAGAGCCCGAAATCCACCTGCACCCGCTGGCCCAGGCCGTGCTGGCCGAAATGTTTGCCGAGGTGAGCCAACAGCGCCAGGTGCAGTTTCTCGTCGAGACGCATTCCGAGCACCTGTTTCGCCGCATGCAGACGCTGATTGCCCGGCGCCAGGCCAGCTCCGCGCAGTGCCGCATGCTGTTCGTCGAGCGCCAGGGAGCGGATGCCGTGCTGGTGCCGCTGGACGTGGACGAATTCGGCGCCGTGCGCAACTGGCCGCCGCGCTTTTTTGGCGACGCGATGGGCGAGGCACGCGAACAGGCCCGGGCCCGCGCACTGCGTTTAAGGGAGGCCGCCGGTGGCTGAGGCAGGCGCCATGCAGGCGCGCCTGGTGGACACCAATGTGCTCATCGTCGCCAGCGCGGTCGACGAGGGCTCGCCCTTTCGACTCGACGCAACGCCCGTCGAAGAAGCCGCGCTGCGCCAACGGGTTTTCGACTGGCTCGAAGCCTTCGAAGCCGACCCTGCGCGCCACGCCGTGCTTGATGTGGACTGGCATGTCTGCGGCGAATACCACCACAAGCTCACCGAGCAGGACTATGGCTGGCTGGCCATGATGCACAAGATCGACCGCGGCGAGGTGGTGTGGGTCGATGTGCTGCTCGACAAGGACGGCAACGCCGTGCTGCCGCCCGAGCTGGCCGAGGCCGTGACCGACCTGGCCGACCGCAAGATGGTGGCCGCCGCCCTCGCCGCGCTGGACGCAGGCCACGCAACCCAAATCACCAACGCCGCCGACACCGACTGGATCGACTGCCAGCAGGCCTTGCGCGCCGTGGGGCTGGAGGTGGAAAACCTGCTGCCCGACTGGTTGCAAGCCCGCTGGCGCCAGAAACACCCGCCCGCGCGGCGCGCAAAATAGAGGCACTTATGTCCGAAGATTTCTTCCGCTTCCCCCACACCCCCCACATCGCCTGGCTGGCCACGGGCGAGCCGCGCGACGACAAAGTGCTTTCGCCCGCCGAGGCCGAGGACATCCTCAGCGGCCCCGTGGTGCTGGAGGAAAAGCTCGACGGCGCCAACCTGGGCTTCTCGGTCTCGCCCGACGGCGTGCTGCGCGCCCAGAACCGGGGCCAGTACCTGCCCCAACCCTTCCACGGCCAGTTCGCCCGCCTGGGCCCCTGGCTGGCCGCGCACGAAGACAAGCTGTTCGACGCCCTGGGCACGCACCTGGTGGCCTTTGGCGAATGGTGCGCCGCGCGCCACTCGCTCGACTACGCCACCCTGCCCGACTGGTGGATGCTGTTCGACGTGTACGACCGCCAGGAGCAGCGCTTTTGGAGCACTACCCGCCGCAACGCCTGGGCCGCGCAGATGGGCTTCAACACCGTGCCCTGCCTGTACGCGGGCGAGGTCACGCTGGACCAGCTGCGCGACTGGGTGCACGCCCACGACAGCCAGTTCCGCCAGGGCCACCTCGAAGGCATCGTGGTGCGCCGCGAAAACGCCGACTGGCTGGAGAACCGCGCCAAACTGGTGCGGGCGGACTTCACGCAGACGATTGATGCGCACTGGCGCTCACGGGCGCTGGAATGGAATCGGGTGGTGTGACGGAGGTCGCCCACACAAATATTCGGCAATTTTTTGCAACAAAGTGCAATATCATGTCCTTGCATGGGTTTCGTCATGCGCAGCTAGAAACACGAATTGAAAGGAACACCATGTTCAAACAACTAGTAGCCAGCATTGCGATGTGCCTTAGTTTGGCTGCGCAATCAATGGTTCCGCAAACAGGCACATGGGTCGTGACGTCAGAGTTGGATGGGCGACCTGGGCGCGGTATGGCTATCGATGTGCAGGACAATATGGTTGTAATGCAAATGTACGCCTATGAGAGCAGCGGGCAACCCACTTTTTATCTAGGTGTAGGAACGCTGCAAAACGACCGCGCGTCGTTGTCCCTCACGCGCTACACCGGCGGACGGTACTTCGGCAGCGGAGCACAGTCCGGCGTGGCGGCGGGTAGCCCTGGTACGGCGATGCTGCGATTCACCAGTGGAATTTCGGGTTTTGTAACCTTTCCGGGAGAGCAGGAAAAGGCGATCTCACGCTTCAACTTCGCTTATCCGGCCACAGCGGCGAGTCTGCGCGGGATCTGGTCTTTTGTGTCATTTGGCCCTCAAGGTATCGTCACTGATGTCGTGCGCCTGAGCGTGCTTCAGTCCAGCACCAGCAGCGGAAATGGTGTTATGGCAACAGCAGATGGAACCTTCGGTTGCGAGCAGCAGGTACACGGCGAACTGGCCGGTGGCGTGTTGTGTGTACGTATCGACAGCCGGGGCCAACTGCTGCGAGGCCACCTCTTCGTCTACAGCGTGAACGCCGGAGAAGGTAGGCCGCTGACCGCGAGTGGTTCGGTGATGAATGATCATTCGCTAGTGGTCAATCGCTTGGCAACTTCAGCCGACATGGGCACTGGCATAGTGCTGAAGGATGCCGAAAGCCCAGCCGACCCTGCCATGCTGCGTCAGCACATAGCCGAACTGGCGGCTACCGTCGTAGGCTCCTTGAGATGATTTCCGGTTAATCAAGACGCACTGTGCGCCTCAGTGGCGCAATGATCTAAATCGCCGCGGGATTCAACTGAACCCCAGAAGTTGGACAGTTGCCATCTCACCAACTAGTGGGCTGTAACGATTGAATCGGGAGTGATGCGCCGAGTTGGATCAAAGTACTTCCACTTCACCTGCTTGGGCTGCTTGTTGTACTGGCGGATGTAGCGCATGAGCTTGCGCTTGAGGTCCGTCAGCGACGGTTAAGACGCCCCTTGCGATCACTTCCCGCTCGATCTTGGCGAACCACAACTCGACCTGATTGAGCCAGGACGAATAGGTCGGGGTGCAGTGCATGTGAACCGTCGGATGCTCGGCCAAGAATGCACTGACCTGCCGGGTCTTGTGCACCTCCTATTGGGCCTCAGGTTTGAGGCTCGAAGGTGTCTAGTTCAACCGGGGCGATTCAATCTCGGGGCAATTCAAATCAACCAATCGAAGAAGCACTTCCCCAGCTGCTCACAACGCTGGCGCAGTGGACTTTGTTGGCATCCATCTCTAACGTCCACCTATCAAGCCACCACCTACCCCGGCGCCGCGTACGATGAAGCTCTCTCCGCACCAAGGTCCGAGCCATGCCCACCAAACCCAAAACGGCCACCCCCGTCGTCGCCCCACAAAAACCAAAAAAACCCGCCGCATCGGCTGCCAAGCCCTTCCTGCGCTTTCACCATTCGGCGCCGTTGCGGGCCAAGACGCTGAAACTGCTGGAGACGGTGGAGAACGCCGACAAGCCGACCGAGCATTCCGGGCGCCTCACGGACCTGATTCTGGAGCTGACGGATGCCGGCATGGATCAGTTTTTCCTGCAATCGCTCAAAGCCACCAAGGCGAATTTTGTGGTGCAGCAGTCTGCATCACTGGGCTTGTCCGGGGTGCAGAAGGTGATGGGCACGGTGATCCGCAACATCATCGGCCGCATGGACGACCGGCAGTTGCTCTCGGTCTGCGGTTCGATTCGCCAATTCATGGTGTAAACAAAATTCGGCTATAGCGCTTATCCATAAAGCGTTAGCAGCTATCATTTTTAGACAACCCCCTCCGGAAGGCACGTGCCTGCGCCGCATGCGGATCAGCCCGCCTCGGCAGAACCGGGCGCGAACCGGATGCGGTTGCGGCCATCTTCCTTGGCCTGGTACATCGCGGCGTCGGCCCGGTCGATCACGGCGTTCTGGCTTTCGTCGCGCCCGTGGAAGACCGCCACGCCGATGCTGGCGGTGCACTGGTGTCCGATGGCGGGGGCGGAGGGTGCGGCCTGGAGCACATAGGGTTCGGCCAGGCGGGTGCGAACTTTCTCCGCGACGGCGGCGGCTTGCGCGGTGGCCTCGTCGTGCTGCGTGGCCAGCTCGCACAGCAGCACGACAAATTCATCCCCGCCAAAGCGCGCCACGGTGTCGGCTTCGCGCACGCAGGTTTTCAGGCGCTCGCCCACTTCGATCAGCAGCAGGTCGCCCACACCGTGGCCATGTGCGTCGTTGAGGGGCTTGAAGTTGTCGAGGTCGAGAAACAGCAGCGCGCCATGGCGGTGGCTGCGCTTGCTGGCCGACATGGCCTGGTCCAGGTGCTCCAGCATCAGGCGGCGGTTGGCCAGATGGGTGAGCGGGTCGTGGAAGGCGAGCTGGCGCACCTGCTCTTCCAGCCGTTTGCGCTCGGTGGTCTCGCGCGTGATGCCGTGGTAGCCGATGATGTCGCCCTGCGCGTTGCGGTCGGGCTTGGACATGACTTCGCCCCAGATCAGGCGGCCGTCCTTACAGCGGTGCTGCACCTCAAAGTTGAGAAACCCGACCGGCGTGCCGGAGGCCTCGTCCTGTGCGCGGCGCGCGATCATGGCTTTCACCTCGGCGACGCCTTCGCCGTTGAACATGTCAAACACATGGCGGCCCACCACCTCGTCGGCCCGAAAGCCGCGCAGGCGTTCGTCTGCCGGGCTGATGTAGGTGATGACGAGGTGGGCGTCGGTGCGCCACAGCACATCCTGCGCATCTTCGGTGAGCAGGCGGTACAGGGCCTGGCTGTCGTGCAGCACCTGGGTGCGTTCGGCCACCAGGGCCTGCAGGGCGCTGTTCTGCTCCTGCAGGCTCTTGAGGGGGTAGACCTCGCCGTCCTGCGCGCTCTGGTACGGGATGGAGATGCCGCTGTGCACGATCATCCATTCGGCGCCTTCCAGGCGGAAGATCAGCACCAGCCGCGCCACTTCTCTCGACAGCTGATGGCCGCCGCTGGGCAGGTGGATGTGGAAGAAGGCGGTGGTCACCACCACGTCTTCGCTGAGGTCCTGCAGCGCGATGTCGAGCATCTCGAGCGGATGCGTCCGGGCACCTGGGCAAAGTCCTGCCGGGTGATGCGGATCCATTCCTCGCGGTCGTGGATCAGCTGGCTTCCGCTGCCGGGGTAGCCGCTGAAGTTCTGGCTGAAGCGCGCGGTCAGGCGGTCGTCCCGCCCGGCGTACATCTCGATGTACTCGTCGAACAGTTCGCGAATCTTGCGCTGGCGATCTGGGTGCATGGTGCTGAAAATCCTGGTGGTCGGGCACATTCCGGAAAGCGGGCATGGCCTCTGCAAGGCACGCGCCACGATACGCCTGGTTACTCTACACCGCCGCCCGCCGGAACGGGGGAATGAATTGCGCAGCGGCGCATGCCGCAAAAACGCATTCCGCTATGCGGCATTTGTTGCCACAATGCTGGGCATGATCACCCTTCAAGACATCCAGGACGCCGCACTGCGCCTACAAGGCCAGGTGCTGGAGACCCCCTGTGTGGAATCCCGGACGCTCTCGCAGATCGTGGGCGCGCAGGTGTTCCTCAAGTTCGAAAACCTGCAGTTCACCGCCTCGTTCAAGGAGCGCGGAGCCTGCAACAAGCTCACGCTGCTCACGCAGGAGGAGCGCGCGCACGGCGTGGTGGCCATGAGCGCGGGCAACCATGCCCAGGGCGTGGCCTACCACGCGCAGCGGCTGGGCCTGCGCGCCGTGATCGTGATGCCGCGCTTCACGCCCGGCGTGAAGGTGGAGCGCACGCACGGCTTTGGCGCCGAGGTGGTGCTGCACGGCGACACGCTGGAAGAAGCGCGCGCGCACGCCTACATGCTCTCCGACACGCAAGGCCTGACCTTCGTGCACCCCTACGACGACGAGGCCGTGGCTGCAGGCCAGGGCACGCTGGCGCTGGAGATGCTGCAGGCTGTGCCCGACCTGGACACGCTGGTCGTCTCGGTGGGCGGAGGCGGACTGATTGCGGGCGTGGCCACGGCCGCCAAGGCGCTCAAGCCGGGCATCGAGGTGGTGGGCGTGCAGACCACGCGCTTCCCGGCCATGGTGAACGCGGTGCAGGGCACGCACCACCCGCAGGGCACATCGACCATTGCCGAGGGCATTGCCGTGGGCTCGCCGGGCAAGATCACGCAGGAGGTGGTGGCACGCCTGGTGGACGACCTGCTGCTGGTGGACGAGGGCGACATCGAGCAGGCCGTGCTGATGCTGCTGGAGATCGAAAAAACGCTGGTGGAGGGCGCGGGCGCCGTGGGGCTGGCCGCGCTGCTGCGCTACCCCGAGCGTTTCAAGGGCCAGCGGGTGGGGCTGGTGCTGAGCGGCGGCAATATCGACCCGCTGCTGCTGGCGGCCATCATCGAGCGCGGCATGGTGCGCTCGGGGCGGCTGGCGCGCATCCGCGTGAGCGCGCGCGACGTGCCCGGTGCGCTGGCCCGCATCACCGCTGCGCTGGCGGAGGTGGGCGCCAATATTGAGGAAGTGCACCACCAGCGCGCCTTCACCATGCTGGCGGCGCAGAACGTGGAGATCGAACTGGTGCTGCAGACACGCAGCCACGCGCATGTGGACGAAGTGATCGGACACCTGCACGCGGTGGGCATGACGGCGGCCAAAATATAGGGGCGCAGGGCGCACGCCAGCACGTTATGGCCCCAGCCGCTAGAATTTTGGTCAAACCGCCCTTTTCGGAGACCTGAACCATGTCGCAATCCAGCACCCACCACACCCCGGCCACGCCGTCTGACGACCCTGTGGAAGCCGTCGTGCCTTACATGCCCGTGGTGTTGCCCGTGGTGGGCGGCATCATCATCTTTCTGCTGGCCATGATCGCCGTCACCATGGCCTGATCGGGTTCTGGCGCCTGGTCACAGGCACAATCAGCAGCCCCGGACAGCCCCGCCTGCCGGGGCTTTTTCTTTTTCTGCCCTTGGAGGTCTGTATGCGCAGCGGCCACGCCCTTGTTCTCTTTTCCGGTGGCCAGGATTCCACCACCTGCCTGGCCTGGGCGCTGCAGCACTTCGCGCATGTGGAGACCATCGGTTTCGACTATGGTCAGCGACACCATGTGGAACTGCAGGCGCGCCAGGAGGTGCTGGCCGCCCTGCGCGCAGGCTTTCCCCCATGGCAGGGGCGCCTGGGTGAAGACCACATGGTCGATCTGTCCGTGCTGGGCCAGATCAGCGACACGGCTCTGACGCGCGAGACCGCCATCGAAATGGACGCCGCTGGCCTGCCCAACACCTTCGTGCCGGGGCGCAACCTGCTGTTCTTCCAGCTGGCCGCAGCGGTGGGCTACCGGCGCGGGCTGCATACGCTGGTGGGCGGCATGTGCGAGACCGACTTTTCGGGCTATCCCGACTGCCGCGACGACACGCTCAAGGCGCTGCAGGTGGCGGTGTCGCTGGGCATGGGGCGGCGCTTCACCATCGAGACGCCGCTGATGTGGCTGGACAAGGCGCAGACCTGGGAGATGGCGCGCACGCTGGGCGGCGCGCCGCTGGTGGACGCCATCATCAGCCTGTCGCATACCTGCTATCTCGGCGAGCGCGGCGCGCTCCACGCCTGGGGCCACGGCTGCGGCCATTGCCCGGCCTGCGCGCTGCGGCGCAGCGGTTTTGATCGGTGGCAAAACATGCAACGCATAACGTGATGCTTTTTTTGCATGAATCTTGCCTCTGTCTGACAGACAAGCGGGCGGCAGATTCATAAAATCGTCATCCCAGCCGACCCGCGGATTCCGTGGCCTAGCCTCCATCCCGTGGTGGCGCCCCCATGCACCCGCCCGCCGACTGAGCACACAAGCCGTTTTTTCAAAGGCAGCGCTCAGCATCCGCACCAGCGCAGGCCTCGCAGTGACATTGTTCGCCCGCTTCCTTTGAAAAAACGTTTTTCAACTTAAGGAAGCTCCCGATGAACGCACCCGCCATGCAGGGCCTGAACCTCAGTGCCCCCGCTTACGTCAAGAACGCCCGCCTGCTGGCCTGGGTGGCCGATATGGCCGCCCTGTGCAAACCCGACAGCATCGTCTGGTGCGACGGCTCGAAGGAAGAATACGACCGCCTGTGCGAGCAGCTCGTTCAGGCCGGCACCTTCAAGAAACTCAACCCCGCCAAGCGCCCTGGCAGCTTCCTGGCCTGCTCCGACCCGTCGGACGTGGCCCG
This sequence comes from Burkholderiales bacterium RIFCSPLOWO2_12_FULL_65_40, assembly GCA_001770955.1. GTDB lineage: Bacteria > Pseudomonadota > Gammaproteobacteria > Burkholderiales > Burkholderiaceae_C > Simplicispira. The sequence goes on from MESL01000035.1 coordinate 18,760, forward strand.
CGTGGAAGACCGCACCTACATCTGCTCGGCCGCCAAGGAAGACGCCGGCCCGACCAACAACTGGATGGAGCCGGCCCAGATGCGCGCCACGCTGCAGCCACTGTTTGATGGCTGCATGCGCGGCCGCACCATGTATGTGGTGCCGTTTTCCATGGGCCCGCTGGGCAGCCACATTGCCCACATCGGCGTGGAGCTAACCGACAGCGCCTACGTGGCCGTGAACCAGCGCCTGATGACCCGCATGGGCAAGGCCGTGTACGACGTGCTCGGCGTGGACGGCGAGTTCGTGCCCTGCATGCACACCGTGGGCGCCCCGCTGGCCGCAGGCGAAAAGGACCAGACCTCCTGGCCCTGCAACCCCACCACAAAGTACATCGTGCACTACCCCGAAACGCGCGAGATCTGGTCGTACGGCTCGGGCTACGGCGGCAACGCCCTGCTGGGCAAGAAGTGCCTGGCCCTGCGCATCGCCTCCACCATGGGCCGCGACCAGGGCTGGCTGGCCGAGCACATGCTAATCCTGGGCGTGACCAACCCCCAGGGCAAGAAGTACCACGTCGCCGCCGCCTTCCCCAGCGCCTGCGGCAAGACCAACTTCTCGATGCTGGTGCCTCCGGAGGGTTTCGAGGGCTGGAAGGTCACGACCATCGGCGACGACATCGCCTGGATCAAGCCCCATGCCGACGGCAAGATGTACGCCATCAACCCTGAGGCCGGTTATTTCGGCGTGGCCCCCGGCACGAACACGCTGACCAACCCCAACTGCATGGCCAGCCTGAACAAGGACGTGATCTTCACCAACGTGGCCCTGACGGACGACGGCGACGTGTGGTGGGAAGGCATGGAGAAGGACCAGGGCAAGATGCCCGACCACCTGATCGACTGGCAGGGCAAGGACTGGACGCCCCAGATCGCCAAGGAAACCGGTGCCAAGGCCGCCCACCCCAACGCCCGCTTCACCGTGGCCGCCACCAACAACCCGGCGCTCGACGCCCAGTGGGACGACGCCAACGGCGTGGCCATCGACGCCTTCATCTTCGGCGGCCGCCGCTCCACCACCGTGCCGCTGGTGACCGAGGCCCGCACCTGGATGGAGGGCGTGTACATGGCCGCCACCATGGGCAGCGAGACCACCGCCGCCGCCTTCGGCGCGCAGGGCGTGGTGCGCCGCGACCCGTTCGCCATGCTGCCGTTCTGCGGCTACAACATGAGCGACTACTTCCAGCACTGGCTCGACATGGAGCACAAGCTCGAAGAATCCGGCCACCAGCTCCCCAAAATCTTCTGCGTGAACTGGTTCCGCAAGGGCGACGACGGCAAGTTTGTCTGGCCCGGCTACGGCGACAACATGCGCGTGCTCAAGTGGATGATCGACCGCATCGAAGGTCAGGCGATGGGCCAGGAAACCATGATCGGTATCGCGCCGCAGTATTCCGAACTCAACTGGACCGGCCTGAGCTTCACCCCCGAGCAGTTCAAGACCGTGACCAGCATCGACAAGGCGGCCTGGGAAGAAGAGTTCAAGTCGCACGACGCCCATTTCGAACTGCTGTCCTACCACATGCCCCAGGAACTGATCGACACCAAGGCCGCGCTGGAGCAGCGCCTGGCGGCCCTGTAAGCCGCCCGAGGGCACGCACCGCGTGCTCCTGGCCACCGAAGCCGCCCGGCGCCCGAGCCCGGCGGCTTTTTTACCCTAAAAACGGCAGTTGGATGCGCCCGCCGGTGCCGTGATCGGGGCGCCAGGCAAGACGCGACGACGCTGCGGGCTCCTGCCCGCAAGGAGGAGCAACGCCGCATGGCGCCCCGAGCGCGGTGCTGGCGGGTGCATAGCGCTCTCACCCATCGGGTGAACGCCATCGGAGCCATCAAACCTCGATTTCATGAGGCTTGGCAAGGGATACAAAGCGGTCAACTGCCGTTTTTAGGTTTACGGTCGGTGCAGCGCCCACCCCCACAAGCGGTAGGCCCATGGCAGGCGCGGCAGGGTGACGCGGTACGATCCTGGGGTTTGCGTGCCCACCCCGTGTGCCCTTTGGGCGCCACGCCGGCACGATCCGTTTCACCCGCCCCGCCCCTTGCCCATGCCTTCCGCGCTCCCCATGAACACCTCACTGGCACTCGCTCTGACCACGGCCGCTTCCCTGCTGCTGGCACCCGCCGCCCTGGCCGCCAGCCCCGACAAGGGCCAGGCCCACTTCATCCTGATGAAATCGCGCGACGAGCCGTTCGTGGGCGTGACCCTGCGGGGCGCGTGCAAGTCGGATGACGGGGCGTTTTTCGGCGGCAAGAAGGTGGAAACCCAGTGGTCGTGCACCACCAACGCCGACGGCGTGTGCACGGCCGAAATCGCCCTGCTGCCCAAGGCAGACTCCGACAAGACCAACGCCTGCAAGGGCACGATGGCCACCGAGATCACCGAACCGGGCGCACCGGCCGTCAAGAGCAGCTACTTCACCTTCTTCGCCAACGGCGAGCCGCACAACTACAACCTGCTCCAGAAAATGGGCTCGTGGAAGCATGGCGACTACCACTTCAAGTCGCTGGAGAGCCGGGAATCGTTCGATGCCATTGCCGCGCGGCACGCACCGGGCTTCTACAAAGGCCGGATCGCCATCGAAGACACCCCTGCCTCTGCCGCCGTGACCCTGAGCACTGCAGCGGCCCACGTACCCGAGAGCAAGAGCTATCCCAGCACGGAACACCTCCGGGCGAGCATCGACCGCCAGTCGCTCAAGCCCACGGTGCAGATCGTGGTGAAGGAAACCTACATCGACTTCAGCTACCGCAACCCGACCAGCGCCAAGTTTGTTTCTGCCGCAGGCCCCCGGAGCGTCGAAGTCACCCGCCTGGACCAGAACGTGATCTGCAATCTGCGCGACCTGCTGGAGCGCAAGTGCACCCACCAGGAAACCGTGGCCTTCCACATCGACATGGACACGCTGCGCCAGGCGGCTGCCGCCTACAAGCCCGGCGAGCGCCGGGTATGGGCCTTCCAGATCACCGCCCAGTCCGGGCATACACGCGACCTGACACTGAGCCATGCCGAGTTTCTGGCCATGGCCGAAGCCATTGACGCTTTCGTCGCCAAGGGCAAAAAGTAGGCGCTGTCGCTTTGCGACGGCCGACGCAGCCCCGCTTTGAACCTGGACGGGCGCCCCCATGAAGATCCAGTTGCTGTCCGACCTGCACCTGGAGGTGCACCCCCAGTTCGTGCCCGAGCCCGCGCCGGATGCGGACCTGCTGGTGCTGGCGGGTGATATCGGGTCGTACCAGAACGATGCGCAGGTCGCGGGTGACAACTTTGGCCTGGAGCGTTTCTCGCCCCTGCCGCAATGGGGCGGCTGGCCGACCCCGGTGGTTTTCGTGCCCGGCAACCACGAGTACGACATGCAGGACTTCGACGCCGCCCACGACCGTCTGCGGCGCACCTGCGACCGGCTCGGGCTGCTCTGGCTGGAACGCGAGACGCTGGTGCTGGGCGGGGTGCGCTTCGTGGGGACGACGCTGTGGAGCGACTTTGACGCCCTCGCCGATCACGAGCAGTGCACCGACCTCACGCGCCGGCTGCGCCTGCGGCAGAAGGCCTTTCGCGCTGCCAATTTCTACCTCGCGAAGACCGGCACCTCGCGCGCGGGCACTCCGTGGCTGGCCGAGCCCATGCGCGAGCAGGCGCTGGCCTGCATGGCCTGGCTGGAGGATGCGCTGGCCCGGCCTTTCGATGGCGCCACGGTCGCCATCACCCACTTCGCGCCCAGCCTGCGCAGCGCCGATCCGCGCTACGGCCTGGCGCCCGGCACGGCGGGCTTTTGCAACGCCCTGGACCATCTGCTGCCGCGCGCCACGCTGTGGCTGCACGGACACCTGCATGCACCGAGCGATTACACCGTGCAGGGCCAGCAGGCCGACGGCACGCCCTGGCAATGCCGCGTGGTGGCCAATCCGCTGGGCTATGCCCGCAAGAACGAGCAGGCATTTTTCCGCCCGCAATGCTGCATCACCTTATGATGCAGGCAGGTCTGGCGGGTTCAACCCAGATTTCCCATGAGGCGCACCTTCGGTGCTGCTTGGGCGTCAGCGGTGCATTTGCGGTCATTTCGGCCCCTCTTCGTTGCCCATAGCACCGGCTATGGGCTCCTCAGTCGGGTCTAAACTGCCTCGCAACTGCCCTCGCTGCCATCCCAAGCCCTCATGGGAAATCTGGGTTCACCCGACCGGTTGTTTTTGTTCTCACCCGGAGAATTGCATGAATATCCTGCTTGCTGTCGATGGCAGCGCCTACACCAAAAAAATGCTGGCTTATCTTGCAACGCATGACGAATTGCTGGGTGCCTCCCACGACTACAGCGTGATCACGGTGCAGGCCGCGCTGCCGCCGCGCGCGCGCGCCGCGCTGGGCAAGGACGCAGTGAACCAGTACTACGCCGACGAGGCCGACAAGGTACTCAACCCGGTCGTCAAGTTCCTCGAGCGCCATGGCGTGACCCCCAAGCGCATCGTCAAGGTGGGCCCGGCAGGCGAGACCATCGGCAAGGTGGCCGATGCAGGCAAATTCCAGCTGCTGGTGATGGGCTCGCATGGCCACGGCGCCCTGGCCACGCTGGTCATGGGCTCGGTCACCACGCAGGTGCTGGCCCACAGCAAGGTGCCGGTGCTCATCGTGCGCTGACCGGCTGCGCACCCCTCGCGAGCCCCAGCCATGGCCGGGGCTTTTTTCATGGTGCGAAGGCTCAGCGCGCCGCCAACCCGTCAAAGCAGGTGCGCAGCACCAGTTCGACGATTTCGGCGTCCGCATACTGCCCGCCTTCCTTGAGGAAGCTGACCACCGGGTCGCAGGCCCGGGCGTACAGGGTGTAGAGCACCACCAGCGGCGGCAATGTCGGATTGATGCGGCCCTGGGCCTGGGCCTCGGTGATCCAGTGACCGATCTGGTCGCTCACGGTGATCAGTCCGTCAAGGTACTGCTTGTTGGCCATGAGCACGGCGCGCAGCGACGAGTTGCGGCTGGGCAGCAGCGGCATTTCGTCGCTGATCAGGCGTTCGAGCGACCAGCGCACCAGCGCACGCAGTTTGTCCACCGGCTCCATGGTGTCTGGCAGGCTTTGCAGGTAGGCCTGCACGCGCTCCAGAATCTGCACCATGGCGGTACAGCACAGTTCTTCCTTGCTGGCGAAATGCTTGTAGAGGCTGGCCTTGGCAATGCCGACATCGTTGGCCACGTCGTCCATGGTCATGGCGTCGAAGGCCTTCTCTCCCAGCAGCCGGCAGGTGCTTTGCAGGATCGCGTTCTCACGCGCCTGGTGCATCTGCTCCTTGAAAGAAATTTTGGGGTGCGGGGTCTGCATAGCTGCCATCTTATGCACTACAGTTGAAAAATAAATGACCGAGTTGTTTCGCAACCACGGCGTTCATTTTCCGACGAATCACTGATCCGGTGCAACATCAGGCTTCGAGCGTTCTCCCGGCGGCCTCGGTCAAGGCCTGCGTCAGGGTATCGAGCACCTCGGATTCGAGGTTCCAGCAGTGCCAGTACAGCTGGATGGGCAGCACCCGTCCGGGCGCCATGTCCACCAGCGAGCCATCGGCCAGCCCGGCACGCACCAGCAGTTCGGGCAGCACGCCCACGGCCCAGCCGGCCTTCACGGCATGCAACTGGCCCTCGGAACTGGGCACGAACAGGTGGTTGAGGGCCACGCGCTTGAGGCCGAAGGCCCGCGCCACGAATTCGGCCGCCATGTCGTCCTTGCGGTTGAACGACAGGTACGACGCCTCGCGGAAATTGTGTGCCGTCAGCCCGCCGGGCAGGTACTTTTCGGCATAGGCGACCGAGGCCACGGCCACATAGTGCATGGCACCCAGCGGCACCATCTTGCAGCCGCGCAGCGCCTGCTTGAGGGTGGTCACGCAGCCCAGCACCTGGCCCGAACGCAGCCATTCCTGGGTGAAATCCTGGTCATCGACAATGATCTCCAGCGGCAGGCGCTGGCGCACCAGGTCGTGCAGCGCATTGAGCGCCCAGGTGGCGATGCTGTCGGCATTGATGGCGATGGAGATGCGCTCCTCCTCGCGACCGCCGCCATGCGCGCTGGGCGCCAGCTCCTGCAGGTCGCGCTCGAGGTCGGCGCGCAGCAGGCGCAGCTGCTTGGTGTGCTTGAGCAGCAACTGCCCCGCCGAGGTGGGACGCAGCGGCCGGCTGCGCACGATGAGCACCGAGCCCACCTGGGCTTCGAGCGCCCGCAGGCGCTGCGACACCGCCGATTGCGTGACATTGAGCCGCTGGGCAGCGCGCTCGAAGCCGCCCTCTTCAACGATGGCAGCAAGGCATTCCAGGGCGGCAGGATCGTAGGTGCTCATGGTGACAACCGGCGTCGAACCGGTCCGAAAATATTAGCGTCGCTGATGTTTTTCGACGAAGTTTAATTTCGCTTTTAGTTGCTGGCAATGTCGCGCACACTGCGCAGCCATGAAAACCATTGTTCTCGGAGCCGGCATCATCGGCATCAGCACGGCGTGGCACCTGCGCGAGCGCGGCCACGAGGTTATTGTGGTCGAGCGCCAGCCCGGCGCAGCGCTGGAGACGAGCTTCGCCAACGCGGGGCAGATCTCGGTCAGCTACTGCGAGCCCTGGGCCAACCGCGAGGCGCCGCTCAAGGCGCTCAAGTGGATGCTCGACAAGGAAGCGCCCCTGCTGTTCCGCCCGCAGCTGGACTGGCAGCAATGGCGCTGGGGCCTGAAGTTCCTGGCGCAGTGCAATGACAGGGCCTTCGAGCGCAACGTGCAGCAGTTGGTGGCGCTGGGCGCCTACAGCCACCGTGCGCTCAAGGAGCTGGTGCGCAGCACCGGCATCGAATACCACCGCCTGGAGCGCGGCATTGCCCACTTCTACGCCGACCAGAAATCGTTCGACGACGCCGGCCTGGCCGTAGAGCTGATGCGCAAGCACGGCGTGCAGCGCCGCCTGGTGACGCGCGACGAACTGCTGCAGATCGAGCCGGCGTTCCGCGCCTATGGCGACCGCATCGTCGGCGGCACCTACACCAGCACCGACGAGAGCGGCGACGCGCGCGCCTTCACCGAGCAGCTGGCCGAGCGCTGCGCCGCGCGCGGCGTGCAGTTCCTCTACGGCCACGATGTGCTGCGCCTGAACAAGGTGGGCGGCGCTATTGAATCCGTAGCTGTTCGCGCAAACCAGCCGGGCGCTGAAGGCCAAAAAGACCAAATACTCCAGGGTGACGCCATCGTTGTTGCATGCGGCTCTTACAGCGCGCCGCTGCTGCGCAACGTGGGCGTGGACCTGCCGATCTACCCCGGCAAGGGCTACAGCGCCACCTTCCCCATCCTGCGCCCCGAGGCCGCTCCCACGGTCTCGGCGCTCGACGACGGCCGCAAGATCGCCATCAGCCGCCTGGGCGACCAGCTGCGCGTGGCCGGCACCATCGAGCTGGGCGGCTTCGACATGGCACTCGACACCCCGGTGGCCAAGGCCCGCTGCCACATGCTCTCGCGCCGCATCGAGGAAGTGTTCCCCGGTGTCTGCGACACGCGCACGCCCGAGCAGGGCGGCGACCCGCAGTACTGGACTGGCCTGCGCCCGGCCACGCCGACGAACATCCCGTTCATCGGCCGCACGCGCCTGGGCAGGCTCTGGGTGAACGCCGGCCACGGCACGCTGGGCTGGACGCACGGCGCGGGCTCGGGCCTGGCGCTGGCCGAACTCATCGACGGCCGGCGCCCGGGCATGGACTTCGGGTTCTACGGGTTCGATCGCACCTCCGAAACCACGCGCATGCATCCCGCACGCGCCTGACAGCACCCCGCCTGCGCCACCGCTACCTGCTGCCCTTGGCAAGGCGCGCTATCTACGCCACTGGCCCGGCGCAGGCCAGCGACCGCCGCGCAAGGGCCGCCCCGCCGCGCTGGCGGTGTCCCCCTTCCCGGCGATAGCCGAGAGAAGGGGGAAGCCGCGCAGCGGCTCAGGGGGATGTCTCACTTTTTTCGCTGCACGATCAGGTTGCGCTTGGCATCTTCAGGGTAGGCAAAGGTCACGGCCCCGCCCTGCACCTTGCCCATCACCAGCATGTTTTCGGTGAGGGCGTCCTTGTCATCCAGACTGAAGGGCCGCTCGTAGGTGGCCACCACGCCGTAGTACACACGCCGGATGTTCTCCAGCGCGAACTTCATGGCCGGGCCGTCGAGCTTTCCGTCGCGGATGCCAAACAGCGCGTAGGTCAGCAGGTAGGCGGCGTCATAGCCCTGCGCCGCCGCCATGGGCACGGCCATGCGCTTGCCATGCTTGCGCGTGAAGGCGCTCAGGAAGGCGGCACGGCGCTCATTGCTGGGCTCGGCAATGAAGGTCTGCGCCATCAGCGCGCCATCGGCCGCGTCTTTGGCGCCCTCGATGAAGAACGGGAACGACAGCGGCCAGGCGCCCACCTGCGGCACCTTCCAGCCCAGGTCCTTGCGGCCGTTGGCGATGACGGCGTTCTCCTTGCCCACGGTGTAGCTGAAGACCACGTTGGCGCCGGCGTCGCGTGCGGCCTGCAGCTCAGTGCGCAGATCGGCCACGCCCAGCGGGAAGCGCGTGACATGGACAGCCTTGAGCTTGCGCGCCTCCAGCGCCGCCTCCACATCCTTGAGGCCGGCTTCGCCGTAGCCCGTGGTGTCGGCGAAGATGGCCACCTTGGTCCAGCCGCGCTTGACGATGTCGTTCACCACGAACGGTGCCTGGATGCTGTCGCGCGCGGCGTTGCGGAAGATGTAGCTCTCGGGCGCCGGGTACTTGGCCGTCACCGGCGAGCCCGTGGAGCACGGCACGATGAGCGGCATGCGGCCGTTCTGGAACACGTCCAGCGCCTTCATCGCCACACCGGTGTTGCAGAAGCCGATGGTGGCCACGACCTTCTGCGCCGCCAGCTCCTGGGCGGCCTTGAGACCCGCATCCGGGTCGCCCTTGTCGTCCTTCACCACCAGCGCCAGCGGCCGCCCCAGGTAGCCGCCCACGGCGTTGATCTCGTCCACGGCCATCTGGATGCCCTGGAGCATGGGCGTGCCGAAGTCGGACGACGGCCCGCTGAACGGCCCGATCACGCCCACCTGGAGGGTGTTGCTGCTGCCCTGCTGGGCCTGCAGCAGGGGAGAGGTGGCCAGGGCCACTGCGCCAAGGGCGGCGGCCATCCATTTGCGAACGGGGGTCATGTGGGGGGGTGCTCCTGCAAGGTGAGCGGGCAGCTTAGTCGCCAGCCCCGGCGCAGGGACACCGCATTTTCCCTGCCCGGGCGGCCCACCGTCAGCCGGTCGTCAGGCCGACAGGGTGTCGAAATGGCGCAGCACCATGGTCTCCATCAGGGCTTTGACGGCGTTCTCGTCTAGGCCGTCGAGTTGCCGGCGCAGCCGCTCCGCCATCGGGACGAACACATCCAGAACCACCGGATCGAAATGGCTGCCACGCCCCTCCTGCAAAATGCGCAGCACCTCTTCGGGCGGCAGGGGCTCCTTGTAGGGGCGGCGCGAGCTGAGCGCGTCGAACACGTCGGCCACGGCGAAGATACGCGCGGCCAGCGGAATGGCCTCGCCGGCGAGCGCGCGCGGATAGCCCGACCCATCCCACTTCTCGTGGTGGCAGGCCACCACGTCGCGCGCGCCGTCGAGCCAGCCGGCGCCGGTGACGATTTCCTCGCCCTGGCGCACATGGGTGCGCATGGTGCGCATTTCCTCCTCGTCGAGCCGGCCCGGCTTGAGCAGGATGGCGTCCGGAATGCCGATCTTGCCCGCGTCGTGCAGAAAGCTGCCCAGAATCAGCGACTGCATCGCCGCCCCCTGCAGGCCCAGCGTCTCGCCCAAACGGGCCGACACCCAGGCCACGCGGTAGTTGTGCGCGCCGGTGTCGGAGTCGCGCTTGGCAATCGCCCGGCCCAGCGCTTCCATCATGGCGATGTGCGACTCCAGCACCTCGCGCGCCTTGTGTTCGTTCTCGCTGGCCAGGTGCACCGCCACCGGGTACATCGCGGCGCCGCACACCAGTGCGGCCAGGCACACCATGAGCCCGACGACCAGGGCGTTGGAAAAGATCTGGTCGGTCTGCCACTGCGGCAGCACGCGCACCCCCTCGAAATAGCCGGTGATGGGGTTCCCCTCCCCTCCCTCACGCAGGGGGACGAACACGCGCAAGACCGGCGCGCCGTCCTTGAGTACCAGGCGCTCGTAGAAAGCCTTGCGATACATCGGCGCACCGTGCTTGGGCAGGTGGGACTCGGTCTGTTCGCCCTGCGACGTGACGGCCTCGGCCAGCTTGCGCCCGTCGGGTCCGTAGATTTCGGCAGTGTCGAACAACCCCCCAGCCAGCTGCCGGGCCGCCAGCTCGGCGTGCGCGCCCGCCTCGGGGCCGTCCAGGCGCAGGGCCTGCGCATGCTCCACCACGCGCCGCACTTCTTCCTTGGCAAACGCCACCACCGCTTCCTCGGCGTTCTGACGCGACACGTACCACGCCAGCGGGCTGGCCAGCGCCGCCATGGTCAGGGTCACCATCGCGATGCGCAGCGCCGCCTTGCGCTTCATCGGGTTCATGCAGGGTCTTTCATCGGGTGCTCCTCCAAAGTGCTATTATTTTTGTAGCTTTAGACGCTTACCCATAAAGCGCAAAAGCCTTGTTTTTCCTATTTTTTAGCCTGCCCGAGCGCCCCGTCTTTCAGCAGCCGGACATCCATCCAGCGCAGCAGGTCGCGCCACATGGACCGCACCTCGGCCTCGGGCGGCAGGCGCAGCGCATGGTCCAGCTCGATGGTCACCACCGGCATGCCCTGCTGCACGCCGCCGTAGTGGCCCAGCGACCCGGGGAACACGCCCACCCGGTCCAGCCGCAGGCGGCCCAGGCGCTGGGGCGGGTCGTGCGGGCCGTCGAAATCGAGCACACCGTAGGGCGCGTGGATGCTTACCACCAGTTGCGGGCGGAATTCGTCCATCTGCGCGTGCAGGAACTGCGACTCGGGCTCGGACAAGGGTGCCGTGCCAGGCCAGCGGCGCGGGTCCTTGCGTGTGCGCTTTTCCCAGTGGCGCGGCGCATCGTGCTCCCAGCCGGGGGTATCGAAGTTGCGATTGAGGTCCACACCGCGCGCATTCACGCGGGTCGGGCGCCGGGCCAGCAGTCCGTCGGGGTTGAGCACCGGGATGAAGCGCCAGTGCACGGGCTGGCCCGCCTTCTGGGCCAGCGCAATCCAGTGCAGCGCCAGCGATGCCGATGTGAGCTCATCCCCGTGCATGGCCCCCACCACCAGCACGCGCAGGGGCGCCGCCAGGCCGGCGCCCTCCTGCGGCAGGGAAGGCGGCAGAACGTCCCGCCAATACAGCGGCAATCCTTTCTGCGACCGGCTGCCGCTGGGCACCAGTTGCGCGGACTGGCACAAGGCAGGCCCCACGCCCGGCAGGCGGTGCAGAAACAGCTCGCAGGCGGCGCCCCCGGGCCGGGGGCCGGGCAGCGGGAGCACGGGCGTCGTGGTGGCACCGGCGGACTGCAAAGAACCCAGGGCGCACAGCACGGCAACGCCCAGTGTGCGTGCCCACCCCATCGGTGCCCGTGCGGCGAGAGGCAGATCGGTTTTCAATGCAGCACCCGTGACGTGGCCAGAAAATCGAGCAGCGCACCGTCAAACCCGTCCGGGTCTTCCAGCTGGGGCCAGTGCCCGACATGGGGCAGGCACACGTGGCGCGCATCGGTCAGCACCTGGGCCAGCGCCTGCATGGCCGCCGGCGGTGCGCAGCGGTCCAGCGCGCCGCTGATGAGCAAGGCCGGCATGTGCAGGTGGCTGAAGGCGGCCGCGCCGCGATCGAACCCGGCCAGGGCCTCCAGCGCCCGGCGGTAGGTGCCCGGATAGACCTGCGCCATGGCATGGTCTGCCAGGCGCACGCCTTCGGGCAGGGCGCCGCTGCCAATGAACCGGGGCACCAGCTGCTGCGCCACCTGTGCCATCGTCTGCCCGCTGGCCAGCGCCTCCAGGCGGGGCTGCACCCAGTCCTGGCGGGCCTGCGCGTCCAGCGCGGGGCCCCCCGCGCACAACACCAGCCGGCCCACCTGCGCGGGCTGGCGCACAGCCACTTCCAGCGCCAGCATGGCGCCCATGCCATGGCCCACCAGGGTGACGGGACCGCATTGCAGTGCCTCCACCAGCGCCAGACACCGCTCGGCCAGGCCCTTGAACGCATAGGGATCCATGGGTGCACTGCGGCCGTAGCCCGGCATGTCCCAGGCCACGGCACGGTAGCCGGAACCGGCGAGCACCTCCACCTGGGGCGCGAAGGTGCGATGCCCGCCATCGGCGTCGTGCAGCAAGAGCACGGTGGGGCCGGCGCCCAGAGCGGAGAAAACAGGAATCAGGGACATGGAACGCATGCAAGGGGCCGCACCGGAGCACAAACCCGTAGGACTGCAGGATATGAGGACCCGGACGATAATATCCCGCCCGATCTGCCCCTTCCCGTGTTGCGCCCTCTCCAGCCCCGTCCCCCCAGCTTTTCCACCCGCGAATTCCGCACGGCCCTGGGCATGTTCGCCACGGGCGTGACGGTGGTCACGGCGCGCGGCGCCGAAGGCCAGCTGGTCGGGCTCACGGCCAACTCGTTCAATTCCGTCTCGATGGACCCGCCGCTGGTGCTGTGGAGTCTGGCGCTGGCTTCGGCTTCGCTGCCCGTGTTTGCGACCGGGGCGCACTACGCCATCAACGTGCTGGCATCCGACCAGGTGGCCCTGGCCGAACAGTTTGCCGCGCGCGGTATCGACCGCTGGGCCGGAGTGGAGCACCAACCAGGCATCAGCGGCGCGCCGCTGCTGGCCGGTGCCGCCGCCACGTTCGAATGCTTCAACCGCAGCCGCTACGAAGAAGGTGACCATGTCATCTTCGTGGGCGAAGTGGAGCGCTGCAACCACCGCGCCGGAGCCTCGCCCCTGCTGTACCACGGTGGCCGCTTCTATACCGAGCACCCGCTCTGAGCGCCCGGGGCGCGGCGCACCCCCCAAAACAAAGCCGCCGCACCCGTGGGGTGGCGGCGGCCATGCAGACCGGGGAGCGCCCGGCCATCGTTTGCAGGGGCTTCAGTCGGCGTAGGTGCCGGCGGCCTTGATGACGGCGCCCCATTTTTCGATTTCGGACAGCACAAACTTCTTGTGCTCGGCAGGCTCCATGCGCTTGTCGGTGACGACCACGGCGCCCAGGCCTTCCTGCTTCTTGATGAAATCGGGGTCTTTCAGCGCGGCCTTGAGGGCCTCGTTGATCTTGCCGACCACCGCTGCGGGCGTGCCCTTGGGCGCGTACAGGCCGTGCCAGATGCTCACGTTGAAATCCTTCAGACCGGACTCGGCCAGTGTGGGAAGGTCCTTGAGGGCCGGGGTCGTCAGGCGCTTGGTGGTGGTCACGGCGTAGGCCTTGACCTTCTTGGCCTCGATCTGGGGGGTGGTGTTGGTGGTCTGGTCACACAGCAGGTCGATCTGGCCGCCGATCAGGTCGGTGATGGCGGGCGCCGTGCCTTTGTACGGCACGTCGGTCATCTCGGTTTGCAGGGCGCTCTTGAACATCAGGCCGCACAGGTGCGAGGCGGCCCCCAGACCTGCGTTACCCAGGTTGATCTTGCCCTTGTTCTGTGCAATCCAGCCGGTCAGTTCCTTGAAGTTGCTGGCGGGCATGCTGGGCCGCGCGATCAGGGTCATGGGCACATCGTTGATCATGCCCAGGTACTCGAAGTCGTTGGCCACGTTGAACGGCAGCTTGCGGTACAGCGCGGGCATGGTGGACATGCCGATGTGGTTGAGCAGCAGCGTATAGCCGTCGGGCGCGGCGCGCGCCACCTTGGCAGAACCGATGGAACTGCCGGCACCGGCGGTGTTGTCGACGACCACGCTCACGCCGCCCATCGGCTTGCGCAGCGCTTCGGCCAGATCGCGGGCCACACGATCGGTGGGGCCGCCGGCGGCAAAGGGCACGACGATGGTGACGACCTTGTCCTTGGACGGGTAATCCTGCGCGCTGGCGCCGAAGGCCAGGCAGGAGGCGATGGCCAGGACGGTGAGTGAAAGCTTGTGGCTCATGGGTGGTTTGCTCCTTTGATTTGTGCAGGCGATGTTATCGACCGATTCCGCGAACACCATCGCGGAAATTACTTAGTCAGGGCTTTATTTCATCGGCATGAAAAATGATCCAAAACCCCAGCCAAAACAGGGACATAACGTGCACCACGCCAGCGCCATTTCAATGCGTTCGGATGCTGTGCAGCGGTCTGTGACAATCGCATCACGCACTGTTCATGAGATTCGTTCGGGCGCGCAGAGGCGGCCGCTTTGGCCGATCTGCCCCACGGAACACTCCTTGGCTCCATCCCCTCATTCGCAAATCCTGCCCATGCCCTCCCCCGCCCCCCGCCTCGTGCTGCACCATGTGAACGTGGGCACGGCCCGCCCGCTGCGCATCGGAGAGCGCAGGATTCTGACCGCCATCGGCAAAGCCCCTGTGGCCGGGCCTGTGCGCGTTGGCCGCATGGGACTGGACGGTGACGAGCAGGCCGACCCGAGCGTGCATGGGGGTCTGGAGAAGGCGGTGTATGCCTACCCCGCCGTGCACTACGCCTTCTGGCAGGCGCAGCGCCGCGAACGCGGTGTGAGCCTTTTCGACGAAGTGCTTCCGCCCGGGTTCATGGGCGAGAACCTCACGGTCGAGGGCCTGCTGGAGCACGAGGTGTTCGTGGGCGACCGCCTGCACTTTCCGGATTGCGTGCTGCGCGTCACGGCCCCGCGCGAGCCCTGCTACAAGTTCGATGCCGTGATGGGTTTTGCGCGGGCCGGGCGCGCCATGGCGCTGGCAGGACACTGCGGCTACTACCTGGCCGTCGACGAGCCCGGGACGATTGCCGCTGGGCAGACCGCCTGGCTGCAGCCGGGCCAGCGCGGGCTGAGCATTGCGCAGGCCCTGGCCGGAAAGTGGGCCAAGCACGCGCGTTGAACGGATACAACCCCCTGAGCGCTTCGCGCCTTCCCCCTTCTCTGGCATCGCTGCGCGATGCGGAAAGGGGGCGCCACCAGCGCGGCGGGGCGGCCCTTGCGCGGTGGCCGCTGGCCTGGGCCGTACCCGCTTCATGCGTCGGGAACGCGATGAAACACCTCGACGGCTTCGTTTTTGATAGCTTCCGACGCATGTTGCATGCGCCTTAGAAGTCGATTTGATCCAAAAAACCTCAGCGCGCAGCCTCGGGCAGCTCGATCTTGACTTCGAGCACTTCCAGGTTGTCCTGGCGCTCCAGGTGCACCTTGAGGTCTTCGGGGTTGATCTTGACGTACTTGGAGATCACGGCCACCAGTTCGCGCTGCAGCGCGGGCAGGTAGTCGGGCTCGGCGGCGTTGCGGCCGCTGCGTTCGTGCGCCAGGATGATCTGCAGGCGCTCCTTGGCAACGCTAGCGGTCTTTTTCTTTTCGCCGAGCAGGAAGGACAGAAAGGATGCCATGGCTTATTTGCTCCCGAACAGGCGTTTGAAGAAGCCCGGTTTTTCAGCGTCGATGAAGCGCAGGGGCTTGTCCTCGCCGAGGAAGCGGTCTATCACGTCCTTGTAGGCCTCGGACACATCGCTGCCCTGGGCGTGGATGGCGGGCGTGCCCTGGTTGGACGACTGCAGCACCACTTCCGACTCCGGAATCACGCCGATCAGCTTGATGCGCAGGATGTCCTGGATGTCCTCCAGGCTCAGCATCTGGCCGTCCTGCACGCGGCTGGGGTTGTAGCGGGTGATGAGCAGGTGCTCCCGGATAGGCTCGCCGCCTTCAATGGCGCGTTTGGTCTTGCTGCCCAGCATGCCCAGGATGCGGTCGGAGTCGCGCACCGAAGACACCTCGGGGTTGGTCACCAGCAGCGCCTCGTCGGCAAAGTGCATGGCCATGAGCGCGCCGCTCTCGATGCCGGCGGGCGAGTCGCAAATGATGTACTCAAACCCCATTCCGGCCAGGTCGTTCAGGATCTTCTCGACACCTTCCTGGGTGAGTGCATCCTTGTCGCGCGTCTGGCTGGCGGCCAGCACGAACAGGTTGTCGCACTGCTTGTCCTTGATGAGGGCCTGGTTCAGGTTGGCCTCGCCGTGGATCACGTTGATCAGGTCGTACACCACGCGCCGCTCGCAGCCCATGATGAGGTCGAGATTGCGCAGGCCGACGTCGAAGTCGATCACGGCAGTCTTGTGGCCGCGCAGGGCGAGGCCGGAGGCAAAGCTGGCACTGGTGGTGGTCTTGCCCACGCCACCCTTGCCGGAGGTCACGACGACGATTTTGGCCATGTGATGCTGTTTCCCTGTGGGGTTGGTACGAATGAAGGATCAGGCAAGCGGCTCGATCAGGAGCTTCTCGCCATCGAGCCGCACCTGGGCCGGCTTGCCGCGCACGTTGTCGGGCAGTTCGGTTTCGGTGGTGCGGTAGATGCCCGCGATGGAGACGAGCTGCGGCTCCAGGCAGGTGGAAAAGATGCGCGCCTCGGTGTTGCCGCGCGCCCCCGCGATGGCCCGGCCCCGCAGCGGGGCATAGACATGGATGTTGCCGTCGGCAATGACTTCGGCCCCGAAGCTTACGACGGCCATCACGACGAGGTCGGCTCCGCGCGCATAGACCTGTTGGCCCGAGCGCAGGGGTTTGTCCACGACAACCGCGGCGGGCCCGGCCACGGGCACCTCGCGCACCACCTCGACCTCGCGGACCACTTCGCGCACCCCTGTGCGCGCTTCCTGTGCAGGCCCCTCGGCGCGCGCGTGCGGCGCCTCGGGCGCGGCCACCAGCCCCACGGCGTGCGCCGCCTCCATCTGCGCAGGGCTGCCGCCGCGCACGGCCACCGGCAGCGTGCGGTGCTGGCGCAGCAGCGCGGTGACGGCGGTAAAGTCGATCGGCTCGGGCGCGTCGCGCACGCTCGCCAGGTCGATCAGCACGGGGTCGTTGTCGAAAAAATCCGCATTGCCTGCCAGGTGCTCGGCCAGATCGGCGGCGAGCACGGCGTCGTCGGTGGTCTTGAGCACCACGGCCACCACCGGCAACGAGGCGCTCTTGAGATCAAAGCTGGTGCGGGCGTGGCCCGCCGTGTCAACGGCCATGAAGTGGGGATGATAATGAGACAGTGGGAACGCTCTCCCGAAGCCGCGAAGTGTACCGTGCCACCCCCATGGCGCCGGGTATGCCGTGGATCCCGTCGTCCGGCACCGGGCCCATCGGCCTTGCGACGCGTTCAGCGGCAGGGCTTGGGGCAAACCCTAGGACGCGGGGGCGATGCAATTCTGTCACCATGACACAAGCGAAAGCTTGGTGCACAGACGACCTTTCTCCGCCCTTGCAGAAACCGTCCGTCCACCGGGAGAGGACCTTGACCCAGCATACGCATTTTTTCAGCGCCCTGGACCTTCAGGCGGAGCTGCGGCTGTTCCGGGACATGCTGGAACATGTGCCCGTGGGCATTGCGCTGTTCGATCCCGATCTGCGGCTGCTGGCCATCAACCACCTGACGGTGGCGATGCTGGAGTTTCCGCTGTCGCTCTTCACCGACCAGATGCCCACGCTGGAAGACCTGCTGTACTTCAATGCCTGCCGTGGCGAGTATGGCCCGGGCGACCCGCATGAACTGACACGCCAGCGCATGGACCTGGCCCGCAAGCGCGAAGCCCATCGCTTCGTGCGCCAGCGCCCGGGGGGCTCCATGATCGAAGTCATTGGCGCCCCGCTGCCGGGTGGCGGTTTCGTCAGCATCTACACCGACATCACCGAGCGCGAACACAATGCCACGGCCATGCACGACCAGACGCTCTACCTGCGCAGCGTGCTGGCGCATCTGCCCCAGGGCATCTCGGTGTTTGACGACCAGCTGCGCCTCAAATGCTGGAACGACAAGCTGCTGGACGTGCTCGACCTGCCCCCCGAAGGGGTGTACCCCGACGTGCCGTTTGACGACCTGATCCGTTACCCGGCGCGGCGCGGCGAGTTTGGCCCGGGCAACCCCGAGGCCTACGTGCAGCAGCGCCGCGAGTGGGCCTTGCGCTTTGAGCCCCACCGCCTGGAACGCACCCGGCCCACGGGCCGCACGCACCTGGTCGAGGGCCGCCCCATGCAGGCCGACGGACGCATCGTGGGCTTTGTCACCAGCTACACCGACATCACCGAAAACAAGGCGCGCGAAGCCGCCCTGGCCGAAAAGAACGAACTGCTGCAGACCCTGGCCGACAACCTGCCCTGCGGCGTGAGCATTTTCGACAAGGACCTGCACCTAGTACTAATGAACGACGAGGCCATCCGCCTGCTGGGCTTTACCCGCGAGCTGGTGGACCAGCGACCCCACTTCTCCGAGCTGGCCCGCTTCAACGCCGAGCGCGGTGAATACGGCGCGGTGGACGTCGAGCGCTTCGTGGCCGAGCTCACGGCCAAGGCGCTGCATCCCACGCACCACCACATGGAGCGTGTGCGGCCCAACGGCGTGGTGATCGACCTGGTGGGCGCGCCCATCCCGCATGGGGGCTTTGTCACCATTTATTCCGACGTCACCGAGCAGCGGCAGGCCGCCCAGGCCATCGAACGGCTGGCGCACCACGACACCCTCACCGGCCTGGCCAACCGCTACACGCTCGAAGCCCGCCTGGACCAGCTTGTGGCCGACGCACGGCGCCACGGCCGACGCCTGGCGGTGCTGTTTCTCGACATGGACAACTTCAAGGGCATCAACGACAGCCTGGGCCATGGCGTGGGTGACGAGTTTCTGCGCATCACCGCGCAGCGCCTGCGCGAGACCGTGCGCGAGAACGACATCGTGGCGCGCCTCGGGGGCGACGAATTCGTGGTGGTGCTGCCCGAGGTGCACCAGCCCGAGCACGCCCTGTGTGTGGCCTCCAAGCTGCTGGATCGCCTGGCGCAGCCCATCGAGCTGTCAGAGCACAAGCTCAATGCCTCCACCTCCATCGGCATCTGCTTTTACCCGCAGGACGGCCAGGATCGGGGCAGCCTGATGCAGAGCGCCGACATTGCCATGTACCAGGCCAAGAGCATGGGCAAGGGGGTTTATCGTTGCTTTGACGCCAGCATGATGGAGGTGGCTGCCCGGCGCGCGAACCTCGAGCGCGCGCTCAAGCAGGCCGTGGCGCAGCAGGCGTTCGACGTGCACTACCAGCCCCAGATCGATGGCCGCAGCGGCCAGGTGCTCGGCCTGGAGGCGCTGATCCGCTGGGAACGCTCGGAAGGCCAGTGGATTGCCCCCCTGGACTTCATACCGCTGGCCGAAGAGCTGGGGCTGATCAACCAGATGGGCGAATGGGTGCTGCACACCGCCTGCGCGGCCCTGGCCGGATGGCACCGCCAGGGTCTGAACCATTTGACCCTGGCAGTCAACCTCAGCGCCGTGCAACTGCGCAACCCGCAATTGCCCGCGCAGATCGCCGAGGTTCTGCAGACCCACGCCCTGCCCGCCGGTGCGCTGACCCTGGAAGTGACCGAATCGGTCGCCATGCAGGACCCGCAGGCCAGCGTGCAGCGGCTGGAACAGATCCGAGCCCTGGGCGTACGCCTGGCCATGGACGACTTTGGCACCGGCTACTCCTCGCTGGCCTACCTGCAGCGGCTGCCACTGGACTACCTCAAGCTCGACCGCACCTTCGTGCGCGACCTGGAAACCAACCCCAACGACGCCGCCATCTGCACCGCCACCATCAGCCTGGCGCACCACCTGGGCCTGGCCGTGGTGGCCGAGGGGGTGGAAACACCGGGCCAGCGCAACTTTCTGGCAGGCCTCGCCTGCGACATGTGCCAGGGCTACCTGTTCAGCCGCCCGCTGTCGCACAACGCCGCCACGCAGTGGCTGCTGGCGGCCGCCGGCACGGACCGGCCCGCACACTGAACCCAGCCCCCTGCAGGTATGTCGCCTGGGTGCCGCACCGGCGCGGATGCCGCCTTCGATAATGCGCCATGCCCTTTCCCCGCAAGAACCACCTCGACCCCCTCGCCATTGCCATTCTTCTGGCCTGCTGCATCCTCTGGGGCGCTCAGCAGGTGCTGGTCAAGGCCACAGTGGCCGAGGTGGCGCCGGTGTTCCAGGCCTTTGTGCGCTTTGCCATCGCCTTGGCAGCCATCATGGCCTGGTGCCTGTGGCGGGGCGTGCGCCTGGGCAGCGCAGGCGAACCCGTGGGCGCGGCGCGCGCCGGGCTGCTGGCCGGGGCGCTGTTTGCCAGCGAATTCGCCTGCATCTACATCGGCCTGCAATACACCACGGCCTCGCGGCTGACGGTGTTTCTGTATTGCTCGCCGTTCTGGGTGGCGCTGCTGCTGCCGCGCTTCGTGCCCGGTGAAGGGCTGCGCGGCTGGCAGTGGCTGGGCCTGGCCGGTGCGTTTGCCGGTGTGGGGCTGGCCATGGGCGACGGCCTGTTCGGCCCGGCCAACGCCGCGCTGCCGCGCGCCTGGCTGGGCGACCTGCTGGGCTTGCTGGCGGGCCTGCTGTGGGCGCTGACCACGGTGGTCATCCGCACCACACCGCTGGGCCATGTGGCCCCGGCCAAGCAACTGCTTTATCAGGTGGCGGTGAGCACGGCGGTGCTGCCGCTGCTCTCGCTGGCACTGGGCGAGCGCTGGAGCTTTGACTTCAGCACCTTCGCCACCGTCTCACTGCTGGTGCAGGCGCTGCTGGGGGCATTTGCCAGCTACCTGGCCTGGATGTGGATGCTGGCGCACTACCCGGCCACGAAAATCTCGGTGTTCGTCTTCCTCACGCCCGTGTTCGCGCTGCTGGCCGGTGCCGGCTGGCTGGGCGAGCCCGTGACGCCCGGGCTGCTGGTGGCGCTGACGCTGGTGGCGGCGGGGATCGTGCTGGTGAACCGCAAGCCTGCGGCGGTCTGAATTTCAAGCCCCTCTGGCGTGTATCGCATGCCAAGGGGTGCCTCTGTCTTTCGCATGGGCCGGACCAGCGCAATGCTGTGCCAGTGGCGGAACAGTGTCTGCACGACGACTGGGCCCCATGCCCCGTCCCAACGGGATGGAGGCAAGCACCCCGGGGCGCGCCCTGCCGGAAGCGGCGGTCGGCTGTCGAACGCGCAACTCCGTAAGGCTTTCCCCCGCCCGGGTGGGTGGCAATAAAAACAATGTCCTGATCATGGTTTTTTGGTAGGGTGTGTTTTCCCGTACCGATTGACCAACCATGCCATGAAAAAGCTCTCCGTCGCCGAGCTGCAGAATGCCTCGGACCAGGTATTGCGCAAGAGCCTGATGAGCGGGGACACGCGCTGGCGCTTCGTGTCGCTTTCCAGGTGGAAGCGCATGCGTCTGGAGTTGGCGGCATGGTGGCTGGGCAGCGCCGCAGGCACGGTGTCGATAGGCGGCCCGCTGGCAGCATTCCAGCACAGGGGGTGAGATGCGGCCAACATCCAACGAACAAGCCCTCGCAATGGCGGCACTGGACGCCGCGCCGGATGGCATCCTGATCGTGGATGACACCGGCACCATCCTCAAAGTCAATCCGGCCACCGAATTGTTGACCGGCTATTGTCCCGAAGAACTGACAGGCCAATCGGTCAGCATGTTTCTGCCCCAGCACATGCGAAGCAAGCACGACCATCTGGTCCAAAGCTTTTTTCTGCACCCGGTTTCGCGGCCCATGGGCATGGTCCGTCAGTTACAACTGCTGCGCAAGGATGGCCAGTCGGTGCCGATCGACATCGCGCTGGGTCACTGCACCATGGACGACCGCCCGACGGCGGTGGTGTACGTGCGCGACATGACCGAGATGAAACGCCTGCAGGAAGACCTGCACTATCAGGCCACGCACGACGGGCTCACCGGGCTGGCAAACCGGTGGATGTTCATGCAGCATTTCGAGCACGGCATCCAGCGGGCACGGCGCAGTGGCCAGATGATGGCGCTTTTGCTGCTCGACCTCGACGAGTTCAAGGACGTCAACGACTCCCACGGTCATGCGGCGGGCGACCAGGTGCTGATCGAGATGGCGCGCAGGCTGCGCAGCAGTTTGCGCACGGGCGATGTGATTGCCCGGCTGGGGGGTGACGAGTTCACGGTGCTGCTGCCCGACGTGCCCTCTGTGGACCACGTGCTCCAGATCGCACAGAAGCTGCAGCACAGCCTGTCGGCGCGCTGCCAGATCAAGATGGTGGAAGTCAGCCTGAGCGCCAGCATCGGCATTGCGGCCTTCCCTGACGATGCACAGGATTCGGGAACGCTGATGCGCTTTGCGGACATGGCCATGTATGCGGCCAAGGCCCAGGGACGGGGCACGCAGGCCGTTTACCGGCCCGAAATGAGCGAAGCCCTGGGCGAGCGCAGCCAGATCCACGACAGGCTCAAGCGTGCCGTCGAAACACAGGCCCTCGAACTGCACTACCAGCCCCAGGTGGATGTGAACTCCGGAGAGATCGTGGGCGTGGAGGCGCTGCTGCGCTGGCACGATGCCGAGCTGGGGAACGTATCGCCCGATCGTTTCATCCCCGTCGCGGTGTCCACCGGCCTGATCCACGCACTGGGCGACTGGGCGCTGGAGACCGCTTGCCGCCAGGCGGCCGAATGGGCAGCCCGCGGAACACCGGTGCGCGTTTCGGTCAACCTGTCGGCCCAGCAATTTCGCCAAGCGCAGCTCCCAGCAAGGCTGCAGCAATTGCTCACCCAGTACGGCACGCGCGCTGAGCTGATTGAACTGGAGATCACCGAGACCGAAGCCATGGCCGACCCCGACACGGCACGCCAGGTATTCGAAAGACTATGTGCCCTGGGTTTGAGCATTGCGCTGGACGATTTTGGGACAGGCTACTCATCGCTGTCCTACCTGCGCCAACTGCCGGTGTCGCGCCTGAAGATCGACCGCGAGTTCATCCGCCAGGTCATGCACAACCACCACGATGCGCTGCTGGTGCGCGCCATGATCGGGATGGCCCACACCCTGGGCCTGCCAGTGGTGGCGGAAGGCGTCGAAGAGGTCGCACAACTGGAGTTCCTGCACAGCAACCACTGCGAGAGCTACCAGGGCTGGCACTTCGCCAAGGCCCTGCCTGCGGTCGATATCTCTCGCATGCTCGAGGGCGTCGACCGCACGACCGCGTTTGAACAGCGCCAACTGGCTGAGCGGAGAACACCCGTAAAACAGCCTGCAGCGCCCTATCCACAAGCGTCAAAAGCTACTTTATCAATAGCAAAGCCGCTGCCCTGAACAGGCAGCGGCCTGGAGCGCAAGGGGCCTGGCCCCTTGCGGCTGCCCGCTCACACAGGTTCGACGACGCTCGGCAGGCCCGACAGTGCCATGGCCAGCTCCTTCTCGTCGTAAGCCTCTTCCTTGAGTTCGCCGGCGAAGTACTTCTGGTACGCCACCATGTCGAAGTGACCGTGGCCGCAGAGATTGAACAGAATGGTCTCGCTCTTGCCTTCGCGCTTGCAGCGCAGGGCTTCCTCGATGGCGCCCTTGACGGCGTGGTTGGCTTCCGGAGCAGGCACGATGCCCTCGTTGCGCGCGAACAGCACGCCGGCCTCGAAGCACTGGTTCTGCGTGTAGGCCACGGCTTCCAGCAGACCCAGTTCCTTGACGTGCGAAACCAGCGGCGCCATGCCGTGGTAGCGCAGGCCGCCGGCATGAAAGCCCGGCGGCGTGAAGGTGCTGCCCAGGGTGTGCATCTTGGTCAGCGGCGTCATGTGGCCGGTGTCGCCGTAATCGTAGGCGTATTTGCCGCGCGTGAGCGAGGGGCAGGCGGCCGGCTCCACGGCCACGATGCGGGGCTTGGGGCCGCCGCGCAGGCCGTGGCCGATGAACGGGAAGGCAATGCCGGCAAAGTTGGAGCCGCCGCCGGTGCAGCCCACCACCACGTCGGGCCAGGCGTCGGCCATCTGCATCTGCTCCATGGCCTCGATGCCGATGATGGTCTGGTGCAGCAGCACATGGTTGAGCACCGAGCCCAGCGCGTACTTGGTGTCGTCGCGCTGCACGGCCAGCTCCACCGCCTCGGAAATCGCGATGCCCAGGCTGCCCGGGTGGTCGGGGCGCTCGGCGAGCACGCTGCGGCCATACTGGGTTTCGTTCGACGGCGAGGCCAGGCAGCGCGCGCCGTAGGTTTCCATCACGGCACGGCGGTAGGGTTTCTGGTCGTACGACACGCGCACCTGGAACACCAGCACCTCCAGGTCAAACAGCGAGCCGGCGAACGACAGCGAGGTGCCCCACTGGCCCGCACCGGTTTCGGTGGTCAGGCGCTTGATGCCGGCCTGCTGGTTGTAAAACGCCTGCGGAATGGCGGTGTTCGGCTTGTGGCTGCCGGCGGGGCTACCGCCCTCGTACTTGTAGAAGATCTTGGCGGGCGTGCCCAGGGCCTTTTCCAGGCGGTGCGCGCGGAACAACGGCGCGGGGCGCCAGAGCTGGTAGATCTCGCGCACGGGCTCGGGAATGTCGATCTCGCGCTCGGTGCTCACCTCCTGCAGGATCAGTTCCATGGGGAACAACGGCGCCAAATCGTCCGGGCCCACGGGCTGGTGCGTGCCGGGGTGCAGCACGGCCGGCAGGGGCTTGGGCAGGTCGGCCTGGAGGTTGTACCAGGCCTTGGGCATCTGGCTTTCTTGCAGCAGGAACTTGGTCTGACCACTCATCGCTTCTTCTCCTCTTTGGGTAAATCACAACCGGGCCAGCGGGGATGCCCCGCCGCGCAACAGGGCCATCCTACCAGCGGCACGCCGCGCGCAGCGGGGCGAGAGAAAGGGGAAGGCGCGCAGCGCCTCGGGGGGTGTTCAGAATTTGGGAATGCGGATGCGGCTGATCATGAGCGAGCCCGACACGGCGAACAGCAGCACCAGCGGGTGCAGCGTGAAGCCACCCATCCGCACGCTGCCGCCCCACAGGTGCGCGCCCACTGCGCCCTGCGAAGCCGCCAGCGCCAGCAGGCCGACGAGGAAGATGGAAGTAGGGATCGGGGTGCCTTCGAAGTACTTCACCTTGTCGCCTCCTTCCGACAGCGCCTCGGCCGTGACATTGAAACGCGCCAGGCGCGATACACCGCAAGCCACAAAGTAGGCCAGCACGATGCGGTCGTACAGACCCTGCATGCCGCAGCCATAGGCGATGAGCGCGGGCGCAACGCCGAACGAGATGATGTCGGCCAGCGAATCAAGCTCGCGCCCCAGCGCAGAGCTTTTGTGCTGCCAGCGCGCCACGCTGCCATCGAGCACGTCGAACACCAGCGCCGCCAGCACCAGGGCGCAGGCGAAGTAAAGATGCCTCACGGCGCCGTTCTGCAGGTACGACAGCACGGAGAACAGCGCGCCGGTGCCGCACACGGCGTTGCCCAGCGTGACCCAGTCGGCCAGCTGGAACTCGCGGATCATCGAAAAGCGCTTGGGCGGGAGAGGGGGCGACATCAACGGCACTCCTGTGGCAAAGCCGGGGCCGCACGCCGCAGGCACCGGTTCAGGGTGGGTGCGGTGCCAAGCGGCGGAGGCGGTGGGTGGCCTTCCATTATGGCCAGCCACCGCCCCGGTAGGGTAGGACAACGCGAGGTGCGCTCACAACACGGTCCAGGCCAGCGACTCCCGCGCAAGGGCCGCCCCGCCACGCTGGAGGGGCCCTCCTTCCCGGCGAAGCCGAGAGAAGGGGAAAGCCGCGCAGCCGCTCAGGGGGTTGCTTCACTCCGTGCGCGCCGGGCGGCAAAATCCACATACCAGTCCAGGCAGCCCGGGTTGGCCATGGCGTCGCGGTTAACCACCTTCTCGATAGGCTGGCCCAGCAACAGCTTCTTGATGGGCAATTCCTGCTTCTTGCCGCTGAGGGTGCGCGGCACCTCGGCCACGGGGAAGATGTCGTCAGGCACGAAGCGCGGCGAGAGCGCCGTGCGGATGGCGCCCTGGATGCGCGCACGCAGTGCGTCGTCGAGCGTGCAGCCTTCGCGCAGCACCACGAACAGCGGCATGTAGCTCTCGCGGCCCAGGTATTCGAGGTCCACCACCAGGCTGTCGAGCACCTCGGGCAGGGCCTCCACCGCGCGGTACACCTCGCTCGTGCCCATGCGCAGGCCGTGGCGGTTGATGGTGGCGTCCGAGCGGCCGTAGATGACGCAGCCCGCCGCCTCGCCCGTGCCGATCTGGATCCAGTCGCCGTGGCGCCAGACGGCGCCCATGGCGGCCGGGCCATCGCCGCCCCCGGGCTTGCGACCGTGGCCCGCCGGGTACATGTCGAAATAGCTGGCGAGGTAGCGCGTGCCGCTGTCGTCGCCCCAGAGGTACAGCGGCATCGACGGAATGGGCTGGGTGCAGACCAGCTCGCCCACGGCGTCCAGCACCGGGCGGCCCTGCTCGTCCCAGGCATCGACGGCGGCGCCGAGCATGCGGCACTGCATCTTGCCGGGCGTCTGGGGCAGTTCGCGGTTGCCGCCGATGAAGGCGCCCGCAAAGTCCGTCCCGCCCGAAATATTGCACCACCAGATGTTCTCGACGCCGGCCTGGGCCATGAAGTCGGTGCCCCACTGCTGCACCTCTGCCGACAGCGGCGAGCCGGTCGAACCCAACACGCGGAGATACGACAGGTCACCGCACTGCGCGGGCGTGATGCCGGCCTTCATGCAGTTGGCATAGAAGGCCGCGCCCGCGCCGAAGAAGGTCACGCCGGTCTCGGAGGCAAAGCGCCAGAGCGAGGCCCAGTCCGGGCGCTCCTTGCTGCCGCCGGGGTTGCCGTCGAAGATCACGCAGGTGGTGCCAGCGAGCAGGCCGCCCACCTGGGCGTTCCACATCACCCAGCCCGTGGAGCTGTACCAGTGGTAGCGCTCGCCCCAGCTGTTGGGCGCGTAGCTGCAGCCGATGTCGTTGTGCAGCGCGCCCAGTTGCAGCATCACCAGCACCATGCCACCATGGCCGTGCACGATGGGCTTCGGCAACCCCGTGGTGCCGCTCGAATAGACGATCCACAGCGGATGGTCGAACGGCAGCCAGAGCGGCTCGAACGCATCCGTTTCATAGTCATTTTGGCCTGTAGCGCTCGTCCAGTTTGCGCAATCAGCTACCGAAACCGTAGCATCCAGATTCCCCAGCAGCAGGGTGTGCTGCACGCTTGGGAGCTGCGCGCGCAACTCGGCGAGCACCCCCAGGCGGTCGTGGTCGCGCCCGCCGTAGCTCACGCCGTCCACGGCGATCAGCACCTTGGGTTCGATCTGGCGAAAGCGGTCGAGCACGGCGTTCGTACCCATGTCGGGCGCGCACAGGCTCCACACGCCACCGATGCTCACCGTGGCCAGAAAGGCCACCATGGTCTCGGGCACGTTGGGCAGGTAGGCGGCCACGCGGTCGCCCGGCTCCACCCCCTGGGCCTGCAGGTGCAGCGCCAGCGAGGCCACCTGGCGGCGCAGCTCGGGCCACGACATCTCGCGGTGCTGGCGCTTTTCGTTGCTGCTGACAATGGCCGGAAAGCCTGCGGCGTGCGCGGCGTCCACATGCCGCAGCGCCTGGCGCGCGTAGTTGACCTGGGCACCCGGAAACCACTGCGCGCCGGGCATGGTGTTGTGTGCCAGCACGGCACTGTGCGGCGTGGGCGACTGGATGTTGAAATAGTCCCAGATGCTCTGCCAGAAGGCATCGAGATCGGTAGTGGACCAGCGCCAGAGCGCATCGTAATCATCAAACACCAAGCCACGCTGCGTGCGCAGCCAGTCCTGGTACAGGCGGAGTTGGGGAAGGTAGGGCGCTGTCATGGTGGTCTAGCGTAGCGCCCCCGGCCGCACGGCGCACCCGTTTTGTGTCGGCCACCCTGTCGCCGTGGAGACAGCGCAGACCGCAGGGCCTATTTGAAAAGCACTTTCCAGATGATTTCCACCCCCGCCGCCAGCAGGTCGCCGGTCAGTTCGGCATCGTTGCGCCCCAGGCCGAAGCTGCCTTTCTGCAGGCGTTCGCGCTCAGCCCGGTTGCGGTCGCGCTCGATGGTGATCAGCGCGTCGGCAATATCCACGGTGGCGGGCACCGGGGCGCCGGGGCTGTGGGGCCGGGCGTAGCCGTCGAGGGCCTTGCGCACCGCGTCCGGGTCGAGCAGCGAGAAAGCGGCACGGCAGTAGGGGCAGGCGTGGTCCTTGCGAATGTCCACCGGGGCGCCGCAACTCGTGCAGTACACGGCGCCGACCCGCTTGGCCAGGTCCTGCACCTCGATCGGTGTCATGTGGCGCACAAAGCCTTTCTCGACCATGAACGAGGAGAAGGTGCTGAAGCGGCCGTGGCGTGATGCGCACCGATAGGTCATGTAGCGCCCGCTGCGCACCACGTCAAAGCCTTGCGCCAGCGTCCGGCTGCAGCGCGGGCAGTCCATGCGGGCCTGCAGCGGGTGGCGCTGGTCGCTGCGGTGCGCGTGCAGCAGGCGGAACAGCTCCACCACGGCAGCGGGCGGAAGCTGCAGGTTCTCGCTGTGGTCCAGCCACAGGCCCTGGCAGGCGTAGCAGACATCGATCTCCAGCGCCTGGCCCGTATGGGCGGTGAAGCGGTGCACCTCCATGGACTGGCGGCAGGAAGGGCAGGCAATGCGGGGGCTGGAGGACATGCGGACACACCGAAAGAACGGGTACGGGCGCGATGGTAGCCGCAGTGCCGGGGGGCGGGTTCCGCACATCAGGCGCCTGGCACGCTTTGGGCCTGTTTCGCGTAGCATCGCGGCCTTCATTTCATCGAGGGAACCACCATGGGTATGTTCGACTGGCAGGAAAAGAGTGCCGACGTGCTGGCGCAAGGCGGCGTGATCGGGCCACATGAGCGGCTGCCGTGGCCGCAGACGGCCATGATGGGCGTGCAGCACGTGATCGCGATGTTCGGCGCCACGGTGCTCGCGCCCATCCTCATGGGCTTTGACCCCAACGTGGCCATCTTGATGAGCGGCATCGGCACGCTGATCTTCTTCATCATCACCGGCGGCAAGGTGCCCAGCTACCTCGGTTCGAGTTTCGCCTTCATCGGCGTGGTGATCGCGGCCACGGCCTATGCGGGCAAGGGGCCGAATGCCAACATCGGCGTGGCGCTGGGCGGCATCATTGCCTGCGGCCTCGTCTATACGCTGATCGGCGCCATCGTGCAGATGGCGGGCACGGGCTGGATCGAGCGGTTCATGCCGCCCGTGGTCACGGGTTCGGTGGTGGCGGTGATCGGCCTGAACCTGGCAGGCATCCCCATCAAGAACATGGCGGCGAGCAACTTCGACAGCTGGATGCAGGCCGTGACCTTCGTCTGCGTGGGTCTGGTGGCCGTGCTCACGCGCGGCATGGTGCAGCGCCTCTTGATTCTGGTGGGCCTGATCGTGGCCAGCATCATCTACGCGGTGCTCACCAACGGCCTGGGCCTGGGCAAGCCCATGGACCTCACCATCCTGACCAACGCGCCCTGGTTCGGCCTGCCCGGTTTTGCCGCACCCGTGTTCAGCGGCCCGGCCATGTTGCTCATCGCCCCGGTGGCCATCATCCTCGTGGCCGAGAACCTGGGCCACATCAAGGCCGTCACCGCCATGACGGGCCGGAACCTGGACCAGTACATGGGCCGCGCCTTCATTGGCGACGGTATCGCCACCATGGTCAGCGGCGCCTCCGGCGGCAACGGCGTGACCACCTATGCCGAGAACATCGGTGTGATGGCCGCCACCAAGATCTATTCCACCGCCGTGTTTTTTGTGGCTGCGCTCATTGCCGTGGTGCTGGGCTTCTCGCCCAAGTTCGGTGCCGTGATCCAGACCATCCCGCTGCCGGTGATGGGCGGCGTGTCCATCGTGGTGTTCGGCCTGATCGCCGTGGCCGGGGCCAAGATCTGGGTGGACAACAAGGTGGACTTCTCGCAGAACAAGAACCTCATCGTGGCCGCCATCACGCTCATCCTGGGCACGGGCGACTTCACGCTCAAGTTCGGCGACTTTGCGATGGGCGGCATCGGCACCGCCACGTTCGGCGCCATCGTGCTCTACGCGCTGCTCAACCGGGGCGACGGAGCGGCGTCAGCCGAGCATCAGGGTAAACCCTAGGAATCAGGGGCGTCCCGGATACACTCCGGGACTTGTCCCGCCATGCACCGCACGGCTTCCCAGGAGTTTGTCCATGTCCGAGACCCCCCGCATCCACCACCCCATCCTGCAGCAGCGCATCATGTCGGCCGACGAGGCCGCCGCGCTGATCCCGGCGGGCGCCAACGTGGGCATGAGCGGGTTCACCGGCTCGGGGTCGCCCAAGTCCGTGCCGCAGGCGCTGGCACGGCGCATCGAGAGCCTCAACGCCCAGGGCAAGGGCTTCAAGATCGGCCTGTGGACCGGCGCCTCGACCGGCCCCGAACTCGACGGCGCGCTCGCCAAGGTCGATGGCATCGAGATGCGCATGCCCTACCAGTCCGACCCGACCTGCCGCCAGCGCATCAACGCCGGCCAGATGCAGTACATGGACATCCACCTCTCGCACGTGGCGCAGTTCGTGTGGTTCGGTTTCATGGGCCACCTCGACGTGGCCGTGGTCGAAGTGGCGGGCATCCTGCCCGACGGGCGGCTCATCCCCTCCGCCTCGGTGGGCAACAACAAGACCTGGCTGGACCTGGCCGACAAGGTGATCCTGGAGGTCAACCACCGCCAGAACGCCGGCCTGGAGGGCATGCACGACATCTACTACGGCACCGACCTGCCGCCCAACCGCCGCCCGATCCCGCTGTTGCGCCCCGACGACCGCATTGGCGAAGCCTATCTGCGCTGTGACCCGGCCAAGGTGATCGCCGTGGTCGAAACCCACGCGCCCGACCGCAACCCGGCGTTCACCGCGCCCGACGCCACCTCGCAGCGGATTGCCGACCACATCATCGAGTTCCTGCTGCACGAAGTGAAGATCGGGCGCATGCCCAAGGATCTGCTGCCGCTGCAGTCGGGCGTGGGCAACATCGCCAACGCGGTGCTCGCGGGCCTCAACAGCGGGCCGTTCGAGAACCTCACGGCCTACACCGAGGTGCTGCAGGACGGCATGCTCGACATGCTGCGCTCGGGCAAGCTGCGCAGCGCCTCGGCCACGGCGCTGTCGCTGAGCCCACAGGCCGCCGCCGATTTCAACGAGAACATCGACTTCTACCGCCAGCGCATCGTGCTGCGCCCGCAGGAGATCAGCAACCACCCCGAGGTGATCCGCCGCCTCGGCCTGATCTCGATGAACGCCATGATCGAGGCCGACATCTACGGCAACGTCAACTCCACCCACCTCATGGGCACGAGCATCATGAACGGCATTGGCGGATCGGGCGACTTCGCGCGCAACGCCTACCTGTCGATCTTCATGACGCCCTCGCTGGCCAAGAACGGCGCCATCTCCTGCATCGTGCCCATGGCCTCGCACGTGGACCACACCGAGCACGACGTGCAGATTCTCGTGACCGAACAGGGTCTGGCCGACCTGCGCGGTCATTCCCCCTCGCAGCGTGCCGACATCATCATCGAGCGCTGCGCCCACCCCGACTACCGCGACGCGCTGCGCGACTACGTGGCGCGCGCCAAGCGCAGCAGCTCCGGCCAGCACACACCGCACCTGCTCGACGAGGCCCTGGGCTGGCACAGCCGCTACGTGAAGACGGGCAGCATGAAGGCCTGAGCGCGGGGCGCGGACGAGCGTCGCCCCAGCGACGGGGGGTGCGCCGCGCACCACCAGATAATGGGGACAGCCGCGCGGCGCGGCCTTGCTGCGCCCGATTCTCTGACCCGACCGCTACCCGAGCCACCATGTCGATCTGGAAAAAACCCATCTCGCTGCAAGCCCTGCGCGACACCAACGCCCACACCGCCGCCTCCCACCTGGGCATCGAAATCACCGAAGTCGGCGACGATTTCCTGCGCGGGCGTGTGCCCGTGGACGAGCGCACGCGCCAGCCCTTTGGCATCCTGCATGGCGGCGTGAGCGTGGTGCTGGCAGAAACACTGGGGTCCATCGGTGCCTTCTACGCCTGCCCCGAAGGCCACCGCGGCGTGGGCCTGGACATCAACGCCAACCACATCCGCGCCACCTCCAGCGGCTGGGTGACGGGCACGGCACGCGCCGTGCACATCGGCCGCACCACGCAGGTGTGGCAGATCGACATGGTGAACGAGGCCGGCGAGACCACCTGCGTCTCGCGCATCACCATGGCCATTCTGGCGCCGAGGTAGCGCACAACCCCCTGTGCGGCTGCGCCGCTTCCCCCTTCTCTTGCAGCGCTGTGCGCTGCGGAAGGGGGACACCGCCAGCGCGGCGGGGCGGCCCTTGCGCGGCGGTCGCTGGCCTGGGCCGCGCCCCATGCATGGGCAACGGCTAGGGGCAGTTCAGGCGCGGGGCCGGGGGGGAGTGCGCGCCGCTTCGCGCTTTTGTTTGCGCAGGAAGACGGCGATGTCCTTGTCGTAGCGCCGGATGTGCAGCGAGAGCCAGTCGCGCAGCAGCATCGAGAGCCGGGGCGCCACGGTGATGCTGCCTGCCGCAAATTGGTCCTGCAGGCTGCGCAGCTCGTCCACGAAGCTGTCGTGGCCTTCCTTGTGCCGGGCCAGTTGCGGGTAGCCGACGGACTCCATGAACTTTTCTTCGCGGCGGATGTGCTCGACGGTGTCGCGCACCAGCTCCTCCAGCAAGCGGGCCACGACTTCATGGCCGCGTCCCTCGCTGGTGGCCGTGTGCAGGTCATTGACCTGCCGGACCAGGGTCTGGTGGTCCTGGTCGATCGGCCCCTGGTCGATCACCATGTCGTCCGCCCATTCGAAATAAGCCACTGTCTGTTCTCCGTGTGCCGGGCGTTCAGCCCTGGTAGGTCAGGGCGGGCTCGCCGCGCTGGCCGAGCTTGAACACGCTGATGGTGCGCACGAGGCCCTGTGCCTGCTGCTCCAGGGACTGCGCGGCGGCGGCGGCCTGTTCGACCAGCGCCGCGTTCGACTGAGTGACCTGGTCCATCTGGCCCATCGCCTGGTTGATCTGGTCGATGCCGGAGGTCTGGTCCTGGCTGGCCAGGGTGATCTCGCCCATGATGTCGGTCACCCGGCGCACGTTGACCACGATCTCGTCCATGGTGCTGCCGGCGCGCTCGACCTGCTGGCAGCCCTCGGTGACGTTGCTGACCGAGGCGTCGATCAGGCCCTTGATCTCCTTGGCCGCTTCAGCCGAACGGCTGGCCAGGCTGCGCACCTCGCTGGCCACCACGGCAAAGCCCCGCCCCTGCTCGCCCGCGCGGGCCGCCTCGACGGCCGCGTTGAGCGCCAGGATATTGGTCTGGAAGGCGATGGAATCGATCACGCCGATGATGTCGGCGATCTTGCGCGAGGAGGTGTTGATCTGCTCCATGGTCTGCACCACCTGCGACACCACAGCGCCCCCCTTCACGGCCACCTGCGAGGCCGATTCCGCGATGTGGTTGGCATGCTTGCCGTGCGCGAAGTTCTGCTTGACGGTGTCGGCCAGCTCCTCCATCGAGGCGGCCGTCTGTTCCAGCGCGCTGGCCTGTTCCTCGGTGCGCGAGGACAGGTCGATGTTGCCTGCCGCGATCTGGCTGGTGGCGGTGGCGATGGCCTCGGAGCCCCGGCGCACATCGGCCACGATATGCACCAGGCTGTCGTTCATGTCGCGCAGCGCCTGCAGCAGCTCGCCGGTTTCGTCACGCCCGGTCACCTCGATCTGGCTGCTGAGGTCACCGGCGGCCACGCTCTGCGCCACGACCACGGCACGGCGCAGCGGGCGGGTGATGGACACGGTGATGCCGTAGGCCAGAACGGCCCCGAGCACCAGCGCCGCGATGCCCAGCGCCAGCATCAGGGTGCGTGCACCGCGAATATCGGCCAGCGCCTGCTGGCCATCCGATTCGGCCAGCTTGCGCTGCAGTGCCGTCAGGCCGTTGATGGGCTCCTGCAGCGCATCGAGAGCGGGCAGCGTCTCCGATCGGAGCAAGGCTACCGCACCCTCCCGGTTGCCCGCATCGACCAGCTCGGCCACGCGGGTAAAGGACTGCACATACTGGACGCGAGACTCCTTGAGCCGTGCCAGCAGGGCCTTGCCCTCGGGCAGGTGGACCTTGCGGTCCAGCAAAGCGAGCGCCTCGTCAATCGTCTTCTTGTTGACACCGATGTCCGCCTTGATGGCCTGGAGCTGTGCGGGCTCGGTGGCCAGCACCAGTTCCATGGTGCGGCGCGCATTGGCGCGCGTGGTCACGTTGATGGTGTTGGCCGCTTCGGCCTTGACCCAGTCCTCTTCGACGATGCGGGTGTTGAGATCGGCCACCGAACCAAAGCGCACCAGCCCGACCACCACGATGGCGAGCATCATCACGATCAGCAGACCGAACGTCAGCCCCAGGCGCGTGCCAATCCTCAAATCGCTCATCCGCATACAACCCCCCGTTCCGGCAACCGTTTGTAAACAGATGATTCTGGCCTGTTTTCGTGACGATTGCCACCGTGGCGCGCTTACCAGAGGAAGTACGGGGGCTGTTGCCTGCCTGCTGCGGCAGGATGGAAAATTGAAACCAGAACCGGGTTTTACGCCCGCCAATACAGCGTCGCAAGCTATTGATTTAATAGCTTATCAAAGAATTTGTGCTATGCCTGCTGCGCGCGGGCGAGACGTTCACTCTTCCAGTACACATCGTCGCCGCCATCCATGCGGTTGAGCACGCGAGAGAGCACGAACATCAGGTCCGAGAGGCGGTTGAGGTAGTGGCGCGGGGCCTCGCGCACGGCCTCCTGCGCGCCCAGGGCGACCACGGAGCGTTCGGCGCGGCGCGCCACGGTGCGGCACACATGGGCCTGCGCGGCAGCGCGGGTGCCGGCGGGCAGGATGAATTCCTCCAGGCGCGGCAGTGTGGCGTTGTGGGTGTCCAGGGCCTGGTCAAGCTGCAGCACGGCGGACTCCTGGAGCAGTTCGAAGCCCGGGATCGACAGCTCGCCGCCCAGGTTGAAAAGCTGGTGCTGCACATCGATGAGCAGCTCGCGCACGTCTTGGGGCAGCGGCTCGCACAGCAGCAGGCCGATGTGGGAGTTGAGCTCGTCCACATCCCCCAGGGCCGCGATGCGCGGGTGGCTCTTGGGCACGCGGGTGTTGTCGCCCAGGCCGGTGGTGCCGTCGTCGCCCGTGCGCGTGGCGATCTGTGTGAGTCGTTTACCCATGGTGGCTGCTTTGTGAAGGTGCGGATCAGGCCCGAATTGTGCGCCAAGGCCCAAGTTCCCCACCAGAACAGGTTTTTACGCGGCGCACCGAAATGTTGATGCAGGCAACAGCAGGCAAAAGTGCTGGTACCAGGCCCTTTGCTGCGGTGCAATGAAGCCTTGTTCAACTCCTCAAGGGATACACCCCATGAAGACTTCTGGTCACCGCAAGCTCTCCTTCGATACCCGCAGCGTCATGCTGATCGCGGCCATGGCGCTGACCGGCGCTTCGTCCGCCCAGGCGCAGACCCAGCCGGCGGGCAGCACGGCATCGGCCGCACCCTTCGGCCCCACCAGCCCCTCCACACCCCCTCAAGCCGCCAAGGCCAACCCTTTCTCTGCCGGCCCCGCAAGCGCCTCGCCGCTGGCAACGCCGACCGCCGCCACCTCGGCCTTTGATCGCGCCGACACCGACCGCGATGGCCAGCTCAGCACGAAGGAAGCCGAGGCCCTGCCCGCCATCCGCAGCCGTTTCGAGCAGCTGGACAAGAACCGCGACGGATTCCTCTCGCGTGCGGAATTCGACGAAGGCGCGAAGTCCTGACGCGGCCCTCGCGTCCCTGACGGGCACATGACAGGCGGGGGGACGCGTCCGGGGGCTGGTGGTATTCTTTTTGCCATGAACGCCCCCGCCGCCCCCTCGCACCTCCTTCCCACCCTGGCCCTGCGGCCCGTTCCGCAGGGCCTGCTCGATGCGCTGGCGCAGCGCTTTGGCCCGCAGTGCTCCACGGCCCTGGCCGTGCGCGAGCAGCATGGCCGCGACGAGGGCTCGCTGCAGGCGCCGCCGCCCTCAGCCGTGGTGTTTGCCGAGAGCACACAGGATGTGCAGGACGCCGTGCGCCTGGCCGCGCAGTACGACGTGCCGGTGATCCCCTACGCCGCCGGCTCCTCGCTCGAAGGCCACCTGCTGGCCGTGCAGGGCGGCATCAGCATCGACGTGAACCGCATGAACCGGGTGCTCAGCGTTGACGCCGAAGACCTCACGGTGACAGTGCAACCCGGCATCACACGCAAGCAGCTCAACGACGCCATCAAGGACACGGGCCTGTTCTTTCCCATCGACCCCGGCGCCGACGCCAGCATTGGCGGCATGGCCGCCACGCGCGCCAGCGGCACCAACGCCGTGCGCTACGGCACCATGCGCGAGAACGTGCTGGCACTGGAAGTGGTCACGGCCCGCGGCGATGCCATCCGCACCGGCACGCGCGCCAAGAAGAGCAGCGCAGGCTACGACCTCACACGCCTGATGGTGGGCAGCGAGGGCACGCTGGGCATCATGACCGAGCTGACGATCCGGCTCTACCCGCTGCCCGAGGCCATCTCGGCGGCCGTCTGCTCGTTTCCCTCGGTGGGCGACGCGGTGCGCTGCACCATCCAGATCATCCAGCTCGGCGTACCGATCGCGCGCGTGGAGCTGATCGACGCCAACACCGTGCGCGCCGTGAACGCACACTCCAAGCTCAACCTGCGCGAAGAGGCCATGCTGCTGATGGAATTCCACGGCTCGCCCGCCAGCGTGAAAGAACAGGCCGAAACCGTGCAGGAACTGGCAGCCGAACACGGCGGCAATGCCTTTGAGTGGGCCAGCACCCCCGAGGAACGCTCGCGCCTGTGGAGCGCGCGCCACATGGCGTACTTCGCAGGCCTGCAGACGCGCCCGGGCTGCAGCGCCATCACCACCGACGCCTGCGTGCCGATCTCGCAGCTGGCCACGGCCGTGCTCGAAAGCGTACAGGAGGCCGAGGCCAGCCGCATCCCCTACTTCATGGTTGGCCATGTGGGCGACGGCAACTTCCACATGGGCTACCTGATCGACCCCGGGAGCAGCGAGGAGCGCGCAGCGGCCGAGCAGCTCAACCACCAGCTCGTGGCGCGTGCGCTGCGCCTGGGCGGCACCTGCACGGGCGAGCACGGCGTGGGCATCCACAAGATGGGCTTCCTGCTCGACGAGGCCGGCCAGGGCACGGTGGACATGATGCGCGCCATCAAGCAGGCGCTGGACCCGAAAAACATTCTCAACCCGGGGAAGATCTTCGCCCTCTGAGCACAGAAC
Organism: Burkholderiales bacterium RIFCSPLOWO2_12_FULL_65_40; assembly: GCA_001770955.1. Taxonomy (GTDB): domain Bacteria; phylum Pseudomonadota; class Gammaproteobacteria; order Burkholderiales; family Burkholderiaceae_C; genus Simplicispira. The sequence continues at coordinate 55,939 of MESL01000035.1, forward strand.
GCTATCGCAAAGATAGCTGCGAGCGCCCGATTTCATTGCGCTGCAGGCACTTTTGATTCAAAATCGGCGCGCGCTCTGTGGCGTGCTCCTGGCCTTCTACCCGTGCTCCTCTACGCACTCGATCTGTTTGGTGTGGCGGTCTTCGCGGCCAGCGGAGCCCTGGCGGGCATCGGTGCGCAACTCGATCTGCTGGGCATCGTGGTGCTCGCATCGATCACGGCGGTGGGCGGCGGCACCCTGCGCGATGTGCTGCTGGGCCGCTATCCGATCTTCTGGATCAAGGACTCCGGACCGATCTACACGATTCTGGCCGCCGTCACCGCCACGCTGGTGTGGGTGCACTTCCTGCCCATCCCGATGGATGCCCTGCTCATCGCCGATGCGCTGGGCCTGGGCCTGTTCGCCATCTCAGGCGCGCAGGTGGCAGAAAAGGCGGGCTGCCAGCCCCTGGTGACCATCCTCATGGGCACGCTGACCGGCGCGGGCGGCGGGGTGGTGCGCGACATTCTCTCGGCCAAGGTGCCGCTCATCCTGCGCCAGGACATCTACGCCTCGGCAGCCATCGCTGGCATTGCGGTGTACCTGCTGCTGCGGGCCGCCAAAATGTCCACGGGCGGGGCGTTTGCGGCGGGCCTGTTCACGGTCATCGCCACACGCCTGGCCGCCATCGCGTTCGACCTGCAGCTGCCCGTCTTTGCGCTGCCGCGCTGACCGCGCGCAGGCCCGGACAACTTCAGGCGCCGAACAGCTTGTTGGCGGTTTCGGCCACCAGACGGCCCTGGTAGCGCGCACCGTCGAGTTCGATGGCACTGGGCTGGCGCTGGCCCTGGCCGCCGGCGATGGTGGTGGCGCCGTAGGGGCTGCCGCCCACCACTTCGTCGAGCGTCATCTGGCCCTGGAAGCTGTAGGGCAGCCCCACGATGACCATGCCGAAGTGCATCAGGTTGGTGATGATGGAAAACAGCGTGACTTCCTGGCCACCGTGCTGGGTGGCGGTGGAGGTGAAGGCCGCGCCCACCTTGCCGGTGAGTGCACCGCGCGCCCACAGGCCGCCCGCCTGGTCGAGAAAGCTGGCCATCTGCGAGGGCATGCGGCCGAAGCGGGTGGGGGCGCCGACGATGATGGCGTCGTAGTGCTCCAGCTCCGCCACGGTGGCCACGGGGGCGGCCTGGTCCAGCTTGAAGTGGGCATTCTTGGCGATGTCCGGCGGCACCGTCTCGGGCACGCGCTTGACGTCCACCGTGGCGCCGGTGGAACGCGCGCCTTCGGCAACCGCCTGCGCCATGGTCTCCAGATGGCCGTAGGTCGAGTAGTAAAGAACAAGGACTTTGGACATGAGCGTTTCTCCGTGAGGTGAAGGCCTGCAAAACGGCAGGTACGGCGCAGGGCGAGCGTTCTTCCTGGGCCCGCCCATCTACGGTGCGTAGACCTCGGTCATGGTAGGCCGATCTCTGGTTTCGTGCCGGGCTTTCGCCACCTTGCTCTGCACCATGTCCGAGAGTTCGCGCACATGGCCGTCCTCGATGCCCAGCAGATCGAGTTGCTCGTTCAGCTGGCCGAGGTAGTCCCGGTTGCTGCCGATGCTGCCGCAGGCGCTGGCGATGATGGCGGCGGTGTCCTGCAGCGAGAGGTCGTGGCAGTACTGCGGGTGGGCGGTGTTGGCCGTGAGCACCAGCGCCTCGACTCCGCCCTGCGGGGTGTCCAGCGGCAACAGGGCCGGGCAGTAGCCGCCGCGGATCATCTCGCGCCGCCACAGCAGGCGCGATTCGGTCTCGACCAGCGAGTGGTGGATGCGGAACACCAGGCCGTGGCAGGCCCCAGCCTGGCGCCGCAGCGTGAGCACCAGACCGGGGCATTCGGGCGTGCCCCGGCCGATCGTGGTGGCCAGCGCAAAGCGGCGTGCAAAACCGTCGAGCCGGGCCCGGCGCACTTCGCGGAAGTGGATGCCGGGGTTCCACATCAGCGAGCCATAACCAAACACCCAGAGGTCTTCACCGTCGCGCCCGGCCAGCACGGCCTGGCGCGAACGCTCGACCTCCTCGTCGGGCAGGCGCCAGTCGGGCGGCAGGCCTTGCTCGCGCGCCTGCGCGTCCCAGGCCGCCAGCACCTCATCGGTCAGGCGCAGCCCGGAAGCGTCCGCCGGCGTCAGCCGGCCCGCCAGCTCGGGAAGGTGCGTGAAGGCTCTGGGCGTCATGGGCCGATTTGCGGGCGGCGGCTGCGTTGCTAGCGATCAGCTGCGGTTGCCCACGGCGATCTGGCTCAGGCGCGCGGCCTGCACAGCCTCGGCCTGCACGGTGGCGCGGTCCACCGTGGAAGGCGTTGCATTCGACTCCACCACCACGTAGTTCTTGAACTGCGTGACCGCCTGGGCCGCCTCAAGCTGCACTTCGGCACGGGTGCGAGTGGACTGGAAGCTGGCTTCGATGTGGCTGCCATACAGTTCGCCGGCCTGGGCGCCCAGCGAGGCGAAAGCGGTGACAGCGACGATGGTGAGGGTGCGTGCGATGGAGGTCATGGCGGGTCCTTGGTAGGTAAGAAATAACAGGTGAATGAACCGTGGCGGAGGCGCTGTGTTGCTGCGTCTTCACCATGGACTCAACTGTAAATTGTTGTGAATGATTGATAAATAACCAATTTTCCAACTCACCGTTCCAAATACAGAACCAATCTCAACGCACTCGATCTTGCAACGGATGGCTTCGGACCGCGCCCCATGCCCGAGCCATAGGTCAAAAACACGGCAAGAAGTCGGCCACTGGCCGCGCCTGCTCCACGCCACTCAATCCTATTTTGATAGCGTGTAACGCTTGTCTACCATGCGTTTGAAGCCAAAACAATTATGTTCTGAAAACCCCTGCTGTACGCCGGGCCAGCCCGCCTCCCACCAGCGCAGCCGACACCACGCCCAGCGCCAGTGCCAGGGCCGAGCCGTGGAAGATGCCCCCGGTCAGACCCCGGTCGAGCAGTGCACCGAACACGGGTGCAGACATTGCAAAGCCCAGGTCCAGCCCCGAATACACCGTGCCGTACACGCGGCCCGTGGCGCCAGGCGGCGCGGCGCGCTTGATGAGCATGTCGCGCGAAGGGCCGGCCAGGCCCGTGCCCAGGCCGGCGAAAGCCGCCACGGCGAGTGCCGCCACGCCGGGCAGCCAGCCGCTGCCCACCAGCGCCAGCAGCCCCGCCGAGCCCAGCAGGCAGATGCCGATCACCTTCTCCAGCCGCTCGACGCGGCCCACCAGAAAGCCGCCCACCACCATGCCCGCCGCACCGAACAGCATGTAGCCGGTGACGACCATGGCCGTGGCGCTGAGCGGCAGGCCATACATCTGCTGCAGCGCGGGGCTGGCAAAGCTCTGGATGGCGCTCAAAGCGCAGGTGCTCCAGAAGAAGAACGAGAAGCACAGCCACACCGACGGCAGCTTGAGGAAGGCCATGGGGTGCTCGTCGGCCACTGCCTTGGCGCCAGGGGCTTGGTGCGCCCAGGCGCCCTGGCGGTCGTCCAGCGCGTCGCGGTTCCACACCATGACGGCCAGCACCAGCAGGGCCAGCAGCGCCCCACACAGGCAGGCCGCACGCCACGAGCCCGTGGCCGTGGCAATGCCCGCCATGAACACCGGCGCCGCAGCCCAGCCCAGGTTGCCGCTGATGCCGTGCACCGAAAAGCCATGGCCCAGGCGCTGCGGAGACACGCGCTTGTTGAGAATGGTGAAGTCCACCGGGTGGAACGGCGCATTGCCCAGCCCCGCCAGCGCCGCCGCCAGCAGCAGCCCCGCATAGCCCTGCGCCGTGCCCGCCAGCAGGCCGGCGGTGGCAAAACTCGACAGCGCAAAAAACAGCACCGGGCGCGCACCCACGCGGTCCACCAGAAAACCCGACAGCGCCTGGCCCACGCCCGACACCACAAAGAACACCGACACCAAGAGGCCCAGCTCGGAATAGCTGAAACCGAACTCGCCAATCAGCCACGGGAACAGCGGTGGCAGCAGCATGTGAAAGAAGTGCGAGCTGCCATGCGCCAGGCCGATGAGGCCGATGGTGCGGGCGTCCTGCCGCAGGGGGGTGGGTCCGGGAGCGCTGGCGGTGGTTGCTGTCATGGGGTCATCTTAGGCAGATGCGGCGCAGCGCGTTGTCGATAGTCTGACAACCCCCTGCGGGCGGATGCCCCAGGCCGACAGCCCTGCTTTTCTGGTGCAGGCCTTGGCGTTGACTTGCATCAATGCCCGTCGGCGCCCCTTCCGCAGAATAACCACAATCAGTTTGTGTATTTAACCTGGGGAAGCCGCATGAAACTCTTGAATGACCTTTTCACCACCAACTACGGCCTGATGAGCATTACCGGCATCGCCATGATGCTGATCGGCGTTGTGACATTTGCCGTGGTGGTGCGCCGCAAGATGAACGAGGACCCGGGCGCCGGTTCCAAGAAGTAAGCAGGGCAGGTGCAAGGGGGCCGCTGCGACCGCCTGGAAATGGCGGGGCCGGGCGTTCTCCCGACAGGCGATCGGCGTCTTGTCCTAGGCAGTTGTCGCTGCCCGCCTACGTTCAAATTCCTTTGTCTGAGTCACAGTGGGCCCATCTCACAGACTGGGTTTGAACATCATGACAAGACACATCCGCAACCAGGTCGCAGCCCTTTTTCTGCTGCTTCCGGCCGCCACCGCACTGCTGGTCGCTCCGGGCACGGTCATGGCGCAGCCCACCGCTACCGAGTTGCGATCTCTGCAGGTGGAGACAGACGACGGTCTGCGGGCCGGCGCCGACCTGCAGTTCACCATCGAGGGCACGCCGCGCGGCCGGGTGCAACTCAAGATCGAGGGTGTGCCCCGCAGCATCGTGCTCCAAGAAACAGAACGGGGGGTGTACACGGGAAGCTACACCATCCGCCGCCAGGACCGCATCAATGAACGCAGCGCCGTGCGCGCCACGCTGAAGGTGCGCAACCGCAGCATCACGAACAACTACGCGCTTCCAGTGGGCATCGGCCGGCGAGACGGGGCCGCGCCCACAGCGCCGCCACCCGGCCTGAAGATCGACCGTTTTTCCGTTGCTCCCATTGACAAGATGGAACCCGGCGCCGAATTGCGCTTCACGCTCAACGGCGCGCCGGGCGGCAGGGCCCATTTCGACATTCCCGGCGTGATCGACAACGTGCCGATGCGCGAGGTGCAGCCCGGTGTCTATGAAGGCGCTTACACCATCCGTCGCATGGACAACCTGGCGCCGTCGCGGCCCGCAGTGGCCACCTTGCGTGTCGGTGAGCGCACGGTCTCTTCGACCCTGACCCAGCCCCTGATCACCGATGCCCGTCCGCCGGTGATTCGCCATGTGTCGCCGCGCGACGGCGAGACGGTCCCGCGCAGCGGGGCCACCGCGGTGTCCGCGACCTTTGACGATGCCGGCGGTGTCGGTGTGGACCCCCAAAGCGTTCGCATCGTGATCGCGGGACGCGATGTCACGTCCGCTGCACAGATCACTGCGCAGTTTTTCACCTACCGCGCAGACCTGCCCGCCGGCCGGTATCCGGTGGAAGTGACCGCCCGGGACATGGTGGGCAATGGCATGCGCCAGAACTGGACCTTCAACGTCGATTCGCAAGTGAACGCTGCGCCCACCACCGTGCAGCTGCAGGTGACCAGCCACGCCAACAATGCCACGGTGGACCGAGGCGCCGTGGTCGTGCGCGGCCGCACCGTGCCGGGCGCGGTGGTGGATGTCAAGGTGAATGCGGTGGGCACGCTGGTGGGCGTGTTTGGCCTCAACCAGGAATTGATGCAGCAGCGTGTACAGGCCGATCGCAGCGGAGACTTCTCGTTCAGTTTCACCTCGCAGGTGCCGCTGCCCGGCACCCGCTACGAGGTGACGATGACCGCTGGCAGGGATGGCATGGTAGCCACGGAAACGCAGCTGGTGCTGTTCCAGAAGTAGGCTGCAGCCCGCATCGGTTCATCTGGAGGGCCCCTCGCCGCGCTGAACCGGTGCTTCTTGAAAATCTCAGCAAAATCGCTGTCTGGCGCTTGCTGTGTTTGCGTCTACAGCTATGAAATCAATAGCCAAATGACGCCGGGCGCCTGCAGCCCCCTTCCGGTACCGCTAAGGTGGAGGCTTCTCTCCGCGCAGCGCCCCATGACCACCACACCCCCCCTTCGCACCTTCCACAGCTACGAACCCCGCAGCGGCCACGGCCTGCCGCACGACCCGTTCAACGCCATCGTGGGGCCCCGACCCATCGGCTGGATCTCGACGCAGAATGCCGCGGGCGCGCTGAACCTGGCGCCCTACAGCTTCTTCAACGCCTTCAACTACGTGCCGCCCATCGTGGGCTTTGCCAGCATTGGCACCAAAGACACGCTGCGCAACATCGAGGCCACGGGCGAGTTTGTATGGAACCTGGCCACGCGCTCGCTGGCCGATGCCATGAACCAGAGCTGCGCCGCCGTGCCGCCCGAGGTGAGCGAGTTCGACCTGACCGGCCTCACGCCCCTGCCCTCCACCCGCGTTCGCCCGCCCCGCGTGGCCGAAAGCCCGGTCACCTTTGAATGTCGCAGCACGCAGATCCTGCAGTTGCAGGGCATCGACGGTGAAGCAGTGCCCACCTGGCTGATACTGGGCGAGGTGGTGGCCGTGCACATCGACCAGGCGCTGCTCAAAGATGGCGTGTACGACACGGCGGGCGCCGGGCATATCCTGCGCGGTGGAGGACCGGCCGACTATTTCACGGTGGGGCCGGAACAATTGTTCCGCATGCACCGTCCGCGCTGAACCGGGCCAATTCCCCACACACCACGGCCCTGTTCCAGCGCAGGCACACTGGGTCCATTCGATCTATGAAACGGGTGCTTCCGTGATGCATTTTTTGATGTTCGCCGCAGGGCTGGCCGCGCTGGTGGTGGGGGCCGACATTCTGGTGCGCGGCGCTTCCCGGCTGGCGCTGTCGTTCGGCATTTCGCCCCTGGTGGTGGGGCTGACCATCGTGGCCTTTGGCACGAGCGCCCCGGAGATGGCGGTGTCGGCCGGGGCGGTGCTCAATGGACAGACGGGTCTGGCCATGGGCAATGTGGTGGGCAGCAATATCTTCAATGTGCTGTTCATCCTGGGGCTGAGCGCGCTCATTGCCCCACTGGTGGTGCATGTGCAGCTGATCCGGCAGGAGGTGCCCATCCTGATTGGCGCTTCCCTGCTGTTGCTGATTCTCTCGCTCGATGGGCGCATCAGCCTGCTCGACGGCGGGCTGTTCTTCGGCCTGCTGCTGGCCTACACGGTGTTTCTGGTCGTGCAATCGCGCCGTGAGACGCAGGCCGCCCAGGCAGAGTTCGACGCCGAACTTCACGCTCCTCCGGCCGGGGCCTGGGATGCCCGCCTGCCGGTGCAGATCGCGCTGATCGTGGCCGGGCTCGGGCTGCTGGTGCTGGGGTCGGACTGGCTGGTCACCTCTGCGGTGGCATTTGCCCAGGCGCTGGGGGTGAGCGATCTGGTGATTGGCCTGACCATCGTGGCCGCGGGCACGTCCATGCCCGAGGTGGCCACGTCGGTGGCCGCCGCCCTCAAGGGCGAGCGCGACATCGCCGTGGGCAATGTGGTGGGCAGCAGCACCTTCAACATCCTGGGTTGCCTGGGACTCTCGGGGCTGGTGGCAGGCAGCGCAGGCCTGGCCGTGGCGCCTGCCTTGCTGGCGTTCGACATCTGGGTGATGCTGGCCGTGGCGCTGGCCTGCCTGCCGATCTTCCTGTCGGGCCGCGAGATTGCCCGCTGGGAAGGCTTCGTGTTCCTGGGCTATTACGTGGCCTATGTGACTTACCTCATTTTGTCCGCCCAGCATCATGCTGCCCTGGAAACCTATTCCACGGTGATGATGAGTTTTGTGATTCCGCTGACGGTCATCACGCTGGTGGTGTCGCTGATCCGGCCGGGCAAAAGCCCCACGGGATAGGGAGGGTCAACGCTGCAAGGGCGCGCAAAGCCCATCGCCGGGCTGGCGCGCCAGCCCTTCAAGGTCCGTCTGCCACAGGTTTTAGCGCAACGGCTGCGGTGGACCAAGCGCAACGCAGGCTGCAGCCCGAGTGTGCCAGCATCGACATAGGTTATGCTACGAATCAACCCCTCGGCCTCTTTTAGCGCGAGGCTACTAAAGTCGCTGTTGTACCGTCCCATACCACTTGAGTGCTCAGATCGCGCGTGGCAACGACTTTCCCATTGACATAAACATTGGTCTTGAGTGCGTATTTGCCTTGTGGTGCACCTTGAGGAAGCTTGAGTTCAAAGGCGTTCTCGAAACGACCCGCAGAATTCGAGGAAAAAGACTTGCTGCCAGTCTTGAATGGAGTGCCGTCAGGGCTAAAAACCACCAACTCTTCTCGAACTTCGCTAACCTTCTGGCGACTGCCGTTGACCAGTTCCAACGTCGAGTTAACGTTTATCGGCTGCCCACGCTGCACTACTTCCTTTTGCAATCGAGATGAGTAAACGGTAACCACCGGCTCCGCCGGCAATGCGCTACTGGTACGAATATAGTCTCGCTCCGCCTGGGCTGCCGTTTTTGTCTGTCTCGACTGCAAGTTAATGGCAAAGCAAACAGCTGCACCCACGGCAGCGCCCACTACCGCCCCCTTTGCAGCATCTCTACCACGTCCACCAGAGAGAACGGTAATAAGGGCTACCGCAGCCGCACCAGCTGCAGCACTCTGACCCACACTGCATGGATCACTATCGGCAGCACTTTGCTGACTCCCTACTGGCCCTTGGGTGTTTGCGCAAGCAACCAGCAGAGCCGTGACCGTCATGTAAATTAAGGTGCGTTGAAAGGTTTTCATTTAGATCATTGGTTTGTTGAGGCTCGAATACTTGAATTTCCGATTCACACTGACGTCACTTGATCGAGGTTTCCTCGTTGAGATACTGTAATTCGCGCTCTCTGATGCGGCGTGAGAGTACGTTCGCTTGGGAATTTTTGGGATCGACACGGAGGGCGCTTTCGACATAGGTCTTGGCGGTGTCAAATTTCATCTGGCGCAGCGCGGCCTCAGCATCGCGCAGGAAACCTTGCGCCATTTCCGACTGGACATTTACCGCAGGCGGCGACACCGGTGGTAAAGGTGCCACATGATGAGGTTTTGTGACAGGTGGCACGCTTTGCGATACAGAGGGAGACGATGAAACGACGGTCGGCTGTGGTGGACGCTCCTGCGTTCTAAGGGCTGTCTGCAGCTCCTGGCGCAGGGCTGTCAGACCCGAAAACTCGCGGTTACTCGCTACGACCTTGTCCAGCGCCTCTCTCGCTGATTTAAGGTCGCCCATCGCCAAGAAATTCCGTGCCTCCGCGTCAGCGGAAGCAGCGCTAGCCAGGCCGACATTGATTTGACCGCGCAAGTCACTGCCCACGGCGCCATCGACGCAGGTGCTTCCCAGTTGATCAATGGCATTGCGCGCGCTCGTGAGGCGGCGATCAACAATCATGCTTCCTATCTGCCGAACACTGCGCTCACAAGCAGCTCGGGCTGCGATCGCCTTGTCTGCAACTGCAAGCATGTGCCGTGCCTTGGTCTGTGCCTCCCCATTGCACGCCGCCATGGCCATCATGGTCTGGTTGCGCGCACTGGCGGCGTCACCGCCGGTCATGAAGCTCGCCGCTTTGTTCAGTGCCTGCTCACAAGGATCCGGCTCCCGGCCGGAATTGTTCTGGATGTACAGCCCACTGCCAGCCACTAGTACGATACCAAGCACCAAGAAAACCCATTTTCCTGTCTTGCTCTTGCCACTGTTTGATACTCCCGTTTGAACGCCAAGTTCGGGCGAAGGCAATGGCGCGCGCTCCTTGGGCGTGGCTTTTCCGGATGGCGCGGGCGGAGACGGTTTGGCGGGGTTAGTCGGCGAATCAGACTTTGGCGCCGAAACGGCTGGCGATACGGGAACGGCGCCGGGCCTTGTATCAACCGGCGGTTGCTCAGCATTGGGCTCGGCCTGATCCGTCAGAGTCGTGGAAGACTCCAACACTGACTGGTAATCGGCTGCGACAGACGCGGCTATCGCAGCGCAGCCGCAATATGGACAGTATCCGACCGTTTCGTATAGGCGCTCGTTACAGCGGTGGCAGTTGAAAGACACTTCCAAGAGTTCTCACTGATTCTTCAGGTTAGGGGCGGAGGCATGTGCGAAGGACTCTGTCTCTGAAGTAGCGGCGTGAGTTCTGCCAACTGACTCAGCTCCATCCACATCGGCAGCCCTTGGCGCCAAACCTTGGTTCCCGCCAGACTGATTTGGCCACCAGCAAGCATCTGCACCAGTTGCTGCACACCATAAGGGCCGTACTGGACCCCGTTGACGCCGAGATGATACTGGTGATCGACAGGCGGTGGCATCCCACCCAGCGGCGGAGGCATGATCCCAGACATGGCAGGGGGTACGCCGGGCGCTGTGGCAGGGTAGACCCCAGTGTCAGTCGCGGTGGTCTGCGTCGATAGTCCGACTGTCGCAGGCTGTACTGTCAGTAGCGCGTCAAGTCCTCCGGGTTTTATCATCTCCGCGTTAATCAGGTACTTCAGCCGTGGTTGACCATCTTCGCCGGGCTCGCGCACCTCCCAGTCATAGGCATCGGCATCGGAATCACCAATGACCGACGCCCAGGGCCGGAGGTCGTTCAATAGCCGAGTCACGGCCTGCTTCAGCTCCCTTTCGGAAAGCCCCTTGCGTCTAGCCCGGTCACACAGATCCTGCTTAGCCTCAGCCGCAATTGCGCTGGCGAAACCCTTTCGCACCTGTTCAGCGCCAGTGGCATCGGACACCAATTTGGCGGTGTAGACCGCCGTTTCGTAATATTCACTAAGTGCGACGAGTGCTGCAAGCTGCAACGTTCCTGCTTCGGCGATGTGCTCTTGAACGCGATCGACGATAGCTTCGCGATAGGCCATCGGAAGACCGTTCTGACGGATAGCGCGTTCGTTGCCAATACGCCGTACATCACCGCGAGCTACAGCGAATTGATATTGCCCCGGCGGCACAGAACGCTGCGTCGAACGTGTCAACACCCCGGTCATTACCGCCATCAGAAAATATTTAAAGTCCTCCGCAAGGCGGTTGATTTCGTCTGCAGCTGGCGCAATAGGATGGCTGAATTGCGTGGAATCGATATGCGTGTGTGTAGGGCTGCGCTCGGATTCCTTGCGATAGCTTGTACGCCAGCCTTCCAGCCCACGGAGCACTGTCAGCGGTACGCCAGACAACTCGCAATAGCAGACCGCTCTGCCCGGTACGCCGGTTTCAACGATGGAGAGCTGGGCGGGGGTAATGCCTGCATGGGTCGGCATACAGGCATTAAGCTCGTGTTCGTACTTGCGCTTGAATTCGTCTGCGCCAGCCACGCCTATAAAGCACTTGTACTGATCCGCACGCACAGTAAAGTCACCAGATAAATTAGCGTCTATCCAAGGCATTGCGCAGGCCAGTAGCTTGCGAAACGCATCCTGACGGGCAACCGGGCTCATTTGCTCCAACGCTTCTGTCAGGGGATCCGCCATGGCTTCAGCAGCAGCATCACTGCCAGCCACAGCCAATTGGCGCTCAGCCATGCGCTTGACCTTGACCAAAATCTGGCCACGTTCCTCGGCCTCCGCCAGCATCGGGAACATCACCTTGGAGCCACCCAGATCCTTAAAAGCTTCGTCAGCCCACTCCCGCAACTGGGCAGCGCCGGGCATGGGCACTTTTCGATCCTGCACGGGAATGTTGATAAGCGTTGCGTGATCTTTCTTCAACTCCAACTGGAGGATGGCATTTGCCCGCTGTAGCTGCTCAAGCATTGTCATCACCGCTTCGCGGCCCGCTTGCAACTCACCGACCAGCCCGCTCCAAGTCGCACGGCCATGGGCATCAACCCCAGTCTTACGCCCCATCCAGGAGGACAATTCGCCCATCAGCGCAGCCGCTTCATCTGCGGCCTTTGCACGCAGATGAAACTTAATACCATTGGCAATTTCGGTGCGCAGTTGATCCATGACCATGACGGCTTGCTTTTCCCCGCCGCCAAAGAGACCTCCTTTGGTCTGCTCCAAATTTGTTAAAAGTCGCTCAACCTCACGGCTGCGCACAGCCTCCTTGATCTCCCGATAGCGCTCCGCATTGAGCATGAGTGCTGCGATCACTCCACTGCCCGTAGCCTCAAGACGATCCTTGATTTGTTCCACCAAGGAAAGCACATACTCAAGCCCGCCAAATTCCTTGTTGTCGAGGTACGTGTAGAGTTGGTCACGCACGGTTCTCTTGATCCTTTCCAGCACCTCGCGCCGACGCTTGGCTACCCTGTCCTCTGTGGTGTCGGCCGTCGAGTCTTGGTCGCGCACGGCATCGCGCTCCAGTTGCTTGACGGCTTCGCGCACCTGCACCGACCACTCCTTGCGGTCAAAACCGGTGCGAATCTCATCTACACGGCTATTGACGCGCTGCTCGACACCCGCCAGCAGCAAGCCATTTTTATCTTGCAACAGATCGTCAACTACAAAGTAGTCTTGGAACTCGCCTGAGCTTCGCTTGAGTTCAATAGACTTGTCCGAAAACTCGGGAAAATCACTGAAGATGGACACACGCAAATTCACATGGCTCGCCATGAACTCATCGCGCTGCTTGTCTGTGGCGCGATTGGCCCCTAAATCAGCCCCTCCCACACCAAAAAACGCTTTGAGCATCTCGCCTGCCCAACGATGCGACTGCTCATCCCGACGTGCCTCTTGGCGCGTGTCCAGTACCGCTTGGCCCATTGCCGAAAATCGCTTGGAGTATGACAAGCGCATGTCAGGGAAGCGGTTCTTGGGTACCAGCGCATCGTGCAGAAAATTCTTGTGCTGAGCCTGGTTAACTGCAATTGAACGCTTGCGACGCGCAAAATCGCCTGAGGCAAAGTCCTCGAACAATGCATCCGCCACCATGTGGTAGACATCCGTGACGTCTTTGGTATGCTGCTGCGCTAAGTTGCCGGAGTCGATCAGGTAAACCTCGTTGTACGGCTCGCGCGGCAGCTCGGGCTGGTCATAAGCATCCCACCGGCCCAAATAACCTTTGTTCCCCATCATGGCCGATTCAAGCTCCATCAACGCAGCGTAGCCATTTGCCTCGGTTCGGTCTTTATTGGCGCCAGCAAAACCGGTGGGAAGAAATAGCATTAATTCCACATCGGCGCTTCCGACCTCCGTCTTGGCCAACCAACGCGCCAGCAGACCCATATCCAGAAAGGCCCCAGATCCCGTGCCACCCGCCACGGAACCAACCACCACGATACGGAACTTGCTACTTTCCATCTTGAGCCCCAACTGATTAAGTTGGCGTTCGTGGGAAAGGCCTGCTTTCAAATTTTTTAGCTTCAGGCGTATCTTGTCGCGGACTTTTACGTATTTGTCGAAAAAATACAGTCGTGAAATGGCGCGTATTTGACCAGCCCCCTTCGCGGGATCAATGCCGAGTTCTCGAATCTTCTTCGGCGTCAGTGACAGCCAGTCTTTGATGTGCGGATAGCGCTCTAACGCATCATCATCGCGGCTATATTTATCCATGTCGAAGGATTCGACAATTTTGTCCTCATCGCTGAACTTCACCTGATCAAACTGCAGGTCTTCTGCTTGAGCACGGCCACTGTCAATCACGGCTCCACTGTCCAAATCGAACTGTATAAATTGCGCAATCGGAAAGTCTGCCAGGCTGTCCACCCGGCTTCGCGTACCGGAGCCACCCCACAGCGTATTCAGGATACGCCTGCGTACGCGCATCAATACTTCCATGCCGGTACCACCGACGCCAATGAAAAGCGTCGGGCGCAGATCGATACTTGCCTCTTGCTTGGGTACTGAATCAACCCCGTTACCAATTGTCTGATTGAAACTATCCGCCATGGCCTGAGCCCCCTTCTTTTTATCTTCGTTGCTTACTTACGGCCGGTGCTGAGCATCAAAAAGAGCGAGAGCAAGCTTACAAATCCAACGGGGCCAAGGAACAGTGGCGTCATGAACTGGGCTGCATTTATCGCCAACAGCACCACACCGGTAGCCGCACTGGCCAAAAAGAAGAATAACCACCACCCCGCAGCATTCGCTTTATTGGGGGGCACTCGCTTGCCCACCAGTGTGTTGGCATAAGCGTTCTTGGCGAAGAAAAAAGCCACAAATAACACCAGTAAAATGCCGCCACCAATCGCCAAATCTCGGGAGGACGTATCGGACACCACGTTATAGGTGCCCTCGAATTTTTCTCCCGGAGGCAGAAGAACGGTGGCGGTGGTAGTGGAAGCCGCTGGGACTTCCACTGGTGTAGGCAGTGCGAAGCCTGTGTTGGCCTGAGAGGTTTGTGTCATTTTTAGTGGTCCTATTCACAACATAGTTCTTGTAAAACAATTCAACGGCTGATTATGCTAAGGCTACGCCCAACTATCACACTCAATACCTGTGGCCGACCAAATCCACGCTTTATCTCACCGACTGGATTGCCGTCACTGTCCTTGATACTAATTGTCGTAAATGGCCTGAGAACGTAGTTTCGCTTTACGCCATCCACCATCACCTCGTAGCGTTTATCGGTCCGCAAGACTACGAGCATGGCAATGATTCCGACGATCAGAAGTAGAATGCCGCCCAATATGGCAAACACCGGTGTGAGCGGGTACTGAATGCGCAAAAGCAGGGGAACCCGTGTCTGTGATGCGCGCACGCTCTCCGGTGGCGTGAAAATTTCAGAAATCGGGTCGCCCGGAAAAAGCTCGCGCAACTGGACCGTGAAGGCTTCCGATGGCGCTAGCTGTTGCCCTGCCAAGCCCATCTGGATTACCAGCGGCAGCTGTACCTGCTTTCCCATCGCTGCAAGAGCCTGAGCAGACCAAGGCGACGGCACCTGGGCCATCGGCAAAGTGAAACTGACTTCTACAGACTGCTTGGCGCCAGGCCGCAAATCCTGAATAACCGAGGGGGTCACTTTGACGGCTGATCGCCGGTCGCCGACTAGCAAAGCTGCCTCGACTTCCGCTTTGCTAATCACATAAGGATAAAGAAGATTCTCTATTGATGCCTGTAAGGTCACCGACGGAACCAAGCCATCTGCCCCGACGTCCAGAATGAGGGTACGTTGGTCAGTACCCAGACTCACTCGCACATTTGCGCTGTTCTTGACCCCCTCTGGAACCAGGCGCGCTGCATCCTGGTCGACAGGCTTGAGCCGTGCTGGCTCGTGCGTAAGCACCTTACTCAGACGGCCCTCGGCCATGATGCGATCGAGCGCTGCAGCCGCAGGCTGACCGTAAGCCAAGGCATAGACCATGAGACCCGTAGCCTTGAAAAGCTTGCCTTGCACTGGCATCTTGAGAGGGAACACCAGAGTCTTGGTGATGGAGGGCTCAAGGTGCAACAGACGATAGAAATCGCGGTTCCTGTCCGCCGTTTGCGAATCGTTATTGGGGCTGTTCTTGTTGTTCGTGAATATCCAGAGAATGCCCGATTCCGCGTTGAAAGGCCCGGTGATCGCCTTGGTGACTGCTTCCTTGAAGTCAGTGTCCGCCATCCCCCCCCCCGGGCTCTTGCGAGCAACGGCCAACGAAGCAATGGACTTCGCCACATCGGCTCCGCCAAGACTCTTGGATAGCAACATCGGCGATTTGTGGCTGCCGCTGCTTTGACTGAATGCCAGCGTGTACACCGTATCCTCGGGAGTAGTGGTCGCACGCGCCACGGCCGCAACCAAGGGCTTGAATTGCGAGATGGGGTCAGTGTAGAAGGGCTCCATCCACCCTGAGTTTTGCACCAGAAATGCCTGCTGAATACCAGCAGCATGTACGGCGCCTCCCCAAGAGAGCCCAACCAAAACCACGGAAACCATGTTGAGGCCATGCCGAATGAGTCCACGCGATGCGGCGCACGCGAGCGTTTTGTTCAGCCTTGTCTTAAAGCAAGGTAGCTGCATCATCTTCATGCTCGGAGATCCCATCCATCAAGCCTGTTCAGCAAAGGGTGGTAAAGCCAAAGACGGCCGTCGTGCATGAAGACGCGCACGCGCCGAGGTTCAGTGACGGAAACTGTGTAAAAGACCGTTTGGCTCGTGTCATCGTCCAGAACCAATTCGACTCGCATGCGTTCGCTTGACTTGATCACATCGGCCAGACCAACTGTCGTCGCCAGCTTTAAACCCAATACAGCCGAACTGGTCGTGGATTCAAGCATGGGCAACACCACCTCATCTGTGCCACTGTCATCACCATGCTCGGGATCGTGCCAAGGCGGGCTCTTGTATTTCGCCGCAAATCTGAAATTAAAACTGCCGGTAGAAAGGCGGGGCACCGTGGCAGCATGGGACTCGGGCTGGTCGACGCCCAGCTGTAGATAGACATACCTTTCCCGCTGCGAATCAAAACACAGTTGCCACAGACCACCGTCCCTCTCCAAAAAAGGGCAGCCAAACTCGAATTCCGGATGCACACCTTTTGGCCAAGCAATAAACCTGGCCTCCAGCGCACCGCTGGCTTGCTTGCGCAAGACCAGTTGCCCCGCATCTCCCGGCCACAGCGCCATGCGTCCATCGGCCAGCGGGGCATGAAATCGGCCCTGCGCGTCCGTCGGAAGTTCGACAGTGGCACCCAATTCCCCATTCTGGGTGACGCTTATAAACCGGAGCGAGGAATCTTCCGTACGCAACGGCACCCACACCTGTTCGCCGAACTGCACCGGTGCTCCAATAACCGGCGCCCCTCCGAGGTAATGCACCCGAAAATTCAAACCCATGCCATCGGGTTCAAAGCAGGCCAACCCCTCTTCAGTAGGCAGGAAAAATATACTGCGGCGATCTTCGCAGGCCACTTCACAACGCCAGTCAGCACGATGAAGGCTGCTCACAGCCAGCATGCCACCAGTGATATGCTCCAGTGGCTCCCAGCGCTGGGATGCCGGCAGCCATCCGTAAACCATCCCTTTGTCAGGATCCAGGGCCAAAAGCATGGGGGCGCGGGTTTCTGCCTGGATAGAGAAGAACTCGTAATTGCCGTGCGGCGGCAATGCGAGCACCGCATCCGGATCGCCGTCAGGTCGACGTTGCGAACGGTGGCCCAACACCATGGGAATAACGGTCTGTCGCAGGCCACGTGCGAGACGGTTGCCACGTTGGAAAGCAGGCAGAGCACCAAAAGGCGGGATCCATGGGGAGGTAAATGGCAGGGATTTCTGTCGTAATAGAAGGGTCCCGGAAATTGTGCAAAACTTGAACTCTGGGGGAAAAAGTTTTTGGGGCGCAGCATCCTCTACCCCCGCCTCCAGCAGCCATGCAACGTCAGCTGGATTGAGCGCTTTAGAGACGGGGCGACCGAAGGCACTCAGCACCAGTGCAAACCCTGGAACCTCACCGCTCTGCATCCAGGTTCCTGATGCTAGCGGCCAAGATTTCAGTAACTCCCCCGTTTCTTTTTGGCTCATTTTTTTACGTCGATTTACAGTTGCGAATCACGATAGCACAAATGATTCTAAATCAGCAGCCGAACTTTTTGCGATCTGTACGCTAAGCGGAATTTCGCACGATTTCATTCCATGATGGTTTCGCCGTGATTCAAAAGCCGAGTGCAAATGCAGTAAATGCAACATTTTTTGACATTAATCAATCCAGTGCTCAACCTCATTCCCCGTCCAGCGTTTTGGCGCTTAGGGGCATGCGGTAAATCCACACCACACGCTCACCGGGCAGACGCAGTTGCGCTTGCGGCAGGGCGCCGGGCACGGCAAATTCCAGGCTGACCAGCCAGGTGCCCGGTGCCATTTCAGCCTGCGCCTTGGCAGCGGCGCGCTCCATGCTTTCGGGCCGCTGAAACAGATAGACAAGTTGGTAGCCACTCCAGTCGGTGCGCCACATGTCGCCCCGGCGCACATGCGCCCAGGGGCAACGCAGCGCGCACAGCAGGCGCAGCGGCCAGCTCCACTCGACCCCCTCGATGCGTGCGCCGGGGTAGGCGCGGCGCAGCGCCAGCAGGCCATCGCCCAGGCCGCAACCCGCATCGAGCACGCGCGCGCCCTGCGCCAGTGGAAGCTGGGCGGCCAGACCTTGCAAAGCGTCGTGGGGCGTCGGAAACAGCGGCGCATCGCGCCAGGCGTTGAGCGGATAGACCGCCAGCAACAGCAGCAGCGGAACCAGCCAGGCCCAGGCTGGCACGGCTGCCAGGCCCGTGAAGGCCAGCGCCAGCGGAAACCCGGCGGCAATCAACCCACGCCGCCACCAGGTGCTGCCCAGCACACTGGCAGCAACCGCCACCATGCTCGCCAGCAGCAAGGCCAGTACCGGGGTGGTGACGCGCTGCAGCGCGAAAAACAGCAGCCACGCACCCCCCCACGCCAGCAGCGCGGGCAGGGGCCAAGGGGGGCGCAACAGCCAGGCCATGGAGTCAGTGCCTCAGGTGGCGCTGCGGCACAGTGGAATGGGTGAGGGCACGGGTGACGGTCACGGGGATCTCCAGTACGAACGGACGCCCGGACACGGGTACAGCACGCCGCAGTGCCGCTTGCGCGGCCCCGGTGGGTGTCCCTGCGGGCGATTGGCAAAAACGCAGTGTAGGTCCGTCGATAGGCTTCGCACGCTGCAGCGCCCCACGCCGTGGCCTGCGGCGTGCGCAATGTCACGCGCTGCCGACTTTGGGCGTGGCCGGTGCGCCACGGAAAGCCTCAGTGCCCGCGCAGGCGATCGATCAGGCCGTTGAGCGCATCCAGTGATCCGAACTGGATGGCCAGCTCGCCCATGTCCTCCACACGCCCGGCGCGCTTGACGCGCTTCTTCACGCGCACTTCCACCTCGGCCATGAGCAGGTCGGACAGTTCTTCTTCCACCCGCTTGATGTCGCGCGACTTTTCCTTCTGGGGCTTTTGCGGCACCAGGCTGAACTCGGCGCCGATGCGCTTGACCAACGCCTCGGCCTCGCGCACCGAGAGCTTCTTGGCCGCGATCTGGTTGCCCGCAGTGATCTGCGCGGCGCGGTCGAGCGAGAGCAGCGCGCGCGCGTGGCCCATGTCGATGTCGCCGGCCATGAGCATGGTCTGCACCGGCTCGGCCAGGTTCAAGAGGCGCAGCAGGTTGCTGGCCGCACTGCGCGAGCGGCCCACGGCCTGCGCGGCCAGTTCGTGCGTGAGGCCGAACTCGCGGATCAGGCGCTGCAGGCCCTGCGCCTCTTCGAGCGGATTCAGGTCTTCGCGCTGGATGTTCTCGATCAGCGCCATGGCGGCCGCAGCCTCGTTGGGCACGTCGCGCACCAGCACGGGCACGCTTTCCAGCCCCGCCAGCCGCGCCGCACGGAAGCGCCGCTCGCCCGCGATGATTTCGTATCGGCCCGCGTTCTCGCCCTCGGCCAGGCGGCGCACCAGGATCGGCTGCATGATGCCCTGGGCCTTGATGGATTCGGCCAGCTCGTACAGTGCGCCCTCGTCCATGCGCGTGCGCGGCTGGTACATGCCGGGCACCATCTCGTCGAGGCGCAACTGGCTGGGCAGGCCCGTCTCGGCCGCCTGGGCCTGCTCCACCACCTCGGCCACCTTGGGGCCCAGCAATGCTTCGAGTCCGCGGCCGAGGCCCTTGGGTTTCTTGGTGACCATGTTCTTCAATCTTTCACGAGGGTTTGCAGCAGGGCCCGACCCTCGGGCCAGTCGCCCAGGCCGGATTCGGCATTGATGTGGCCGCGTGCGCCCAGGTCGACGAAGCGTGCGCCCCAGGCATCGGCCAGGGCCTGGGCGCGTTCGAAGCGGCAGTACGGGTCGTCGCGGCTGCCCACGAGCACGGCGGGAAATGGCAGGCGCTGGCGTGCGACGGGTGCCCAGCCGGGCAGGTAGCCGGCCACGTCGGGCTGCTCCACATCGCCCGGCGCCACCAGCAGGGCGCCGCGCACCCTGGTGGTGTTCTGCGAGTGCGCGGCCCACCACGCGGTAAGGATGCAGCCCAGGCTGTGCGCCACCAGCACCACGGGGCCGTCGGCATCGACCACGACCTCTTCGAGCCGCGCCGTCCAATCACCGCGCAGCGGGCGCATCCAGTCGTGCTGCTCCACGCGCTGGTAGCCCTGGCTCTGCTCCCAGCGGCTTTGCCAGTGCTCCGGACCGGAGTTCTGCCAGCCGGGCAGCAGCAGGATGTTGGAGGACTTCATTTGCTATTATTTATATAGCTATTTGCGCTTATCCATCAAGCGCTAGAGGCCAATTTGGCTTCAGATTTCGCGGTCGTGGGCATGCGCTGCGCGCGGACCACCATCTCCTGGGCGAATTCCACGAAAGCCTGGCTGCCCTTGGCCGACGGATCAAACACCACGCCGGGCAGACCGTAGCTCGGTGCCTCGGCCAGGCGCACGTTGCGCGGGATCATCGTGTGGAACACCTTGTCGCCAAAATGGTCCTTGAGCTGGTCGCTCACCTGCTGCTGCAGCGTGATGCGCGGGTCGAACATCACGCGCAACAGGCCGATGATCTGCAGATCGGCATTGAGGTTGGCATGCACCTGCTTGATCGTGTTGACGAGATCCGTGAGCCCTTCGAGCGCGAAGTATTCGCACTGCATCGGCACGATCACGCCATGGGCGGCGCAGAGGCCGTTGAGGGTGAGCATGTTCAGCGACGGCGGGCAGTCGATGAGCACGAAATCGAAGTCGCCCTCGGCCTGCAGCAGCGCGGCCTTGAGGCGCTTTTCGCGGTGTTCCAGCGTCACCAGCTCGACCTCGGCACCGGCCAGCTCGCGGTTGGCACCGAGCACCCAGTAGCCGCATTTGTCGGAGAGCACGGCAGCCTCTTTGATGGAAGCCTCTTCGAGCAGCACGTCGTACACCGACAACGCCAACTGGCGCTTGTCCACCCCCGAGCCCATGGTGGCATTGCCCTGCGGGTCCAGGTCCACCATCAGCACGCGCTGGCCGATCCTGGCCAGACCTGCGGCGAGGTTGACGGCGGTGGTGGTCTTACCAACACCGCCCTTCTGGTTGGCAACGCAAAAAATCTTGGCCATCAGAATGTTGCCCCCACGGTCGTGCACTGCGTGTCACTCCCTGCCCCCCGAGGGGGCCGCGTTTTGCCTTGGGGCGGCCTGGCGGCAAAACCAGTCTGATCGTTCGCGTGCATGGTTGTCATTGGATGGTTCATTTAGAGACCGCCAGCTTGATGCCGAAGCCGATGAGGAACACGCCCGCCACTTTTTCCAGCACGCGGGCGATGAGGGGATTGGCACGCATGCGCTCGGCCAGGCGGTGCGTGAGCATGACGACGATGAAGCCGTAGGCAAAGGTGAGCAGCGCAATGGTCGCGGCCATCACGCCGAAGGTGAGCAGTCCCTGGTGGCGCGCCGGATCGACAAACAATGGGAAGAACGCCATGTAGAACACGATGGCCTTGGGGTTGAGCAGGGTGATGAGCCCCGCCTGTTTGAAATAGTGGCGCGGCTCGATGTGCAGCACGGGCTTGGCTCCGGGCTTGGCAGTCAGCATCTTGAAGCCCAGCCAGGCGAGGTAGGCCGCACCCAGCCACTGCACGGCATTGAACGCGGCCGGGTGCGTGGCCAGCAAAGCCGCCACACCCGCCACCGCGGCCCACATCAGCACCTGATCCCCCGCGATCACACCGAAGGTGGCCGCCAGTCCGCCGCGCACGCCACCCTTGCTGGTGGAGGTGATGAGCGCCAGATTCCCCGGACCGGGGATGGCCAGGAACAACACGATGGCGGCCACGAAGGCGCCGTAGTCTGCAATGCCGAACATGTGGATTCCCCTGGAGACTGGATGGACCGCAATTCTGCTGCGACCCGGAGCCCGAGTTTACGCGACCGATCCGCCCTGCCCTGCGCCGGTCTGTCTGGAAGGCCGCATCCAGACGATGCAACGCTCGGCCTCCAGCCCCGGCACCTGGAGCTGTTCCACGTGAAACACATCGATTTCGGGGGGTAGAACAGCCAGTTCGTCTTCCGGGTGCTTGCCCTTCATCGCCAGCCAGGCACCGTGCGGCGCCAGCGCGCTGCGCGACCAGTGGGTGAAATCCACCAGCGAGGCAAAGGCGCGGCAGCTCACCACATCGAACGGCGTGGTCAAGGTTTCCACGCGCGCATGCACGCCGTGCAGATTGGGGAGCTTCAGCGCCACCGCTGCCTGCTGGATGAAGGCGGCCTTCTTGCCCACGGTATCCACGCAGCTCACATCCACCTCGGGACAGCAGATGGCAAACACCACGCCGGGCAGGCCTCCGCCTGAACCTACGTCGAGCAGGCGCACGGGCGCGGGCAGCCCGGCCTGCGCCACATGGCGGCGCAGCGGCGCCACGGCGGCCAGGCTGTCGAGCAGGTGGTGTGTGAGCATCTCCTCGGGGTCGCGCACGGCCGTGAGGTTGTAGACCTTGTTCCACTTCTGCAGCAGCGCCAAGAATTCCATCAGGCGGGCAAGCTGCGCGTCGCCCAGCCCCAGTGCCAGCGCCTCGGCCCCTGCACGCAGGCGCTCCATCAGCACATCGCTCATGCGGCCACCCCGTCATCGGCTCGGGCAAAGCCCTTGAAACCACCCTTCTTCAGGTGAACCATCAGCAGCGAGATCGCTGCCGGGGTGACGCCCGAAATGCGCGAGGCCTGGCCCAGCGTTTCAGGCCGGTGCTTCTGCAGCTTCTGCCGCACCTCGATCGACAGCGCAGTGACCTGTAGGTAGTCCAGCTCGTCAGGCAGGCGCAGTTTCTCGAAATGCGCGGCGCGTTCCACCTCGCCCTTCTGCCGGTCGATGTAGCCGGAATACTTGGCCGCGATCTCCACCTGCTCGACCACCGGCGCGCTCAGCTCGCCCAGCGTTTCACGTGAAACATCGGGCGACGCATACTTGCCACCATCCAGGGTCATCAGGCTGGCATAACCCACATCCGGGCGGCGCAGCAGCTCGAACAGGTTGTACTCGTGCTCGATGCTCTTGCCCAGCACCCGCTCGGACTCTGCCGCAGGCAGGTTGCGCGGGTTCACCCAGGTCGCTTTCAGGCGCTCTGTTTCACGTGAAACCGCATCGCGCTTGCGGCTGAAAGACTCCCAGCGCGCATCGTCCACCAAACCCATGCGGCGCCCGGCTTCCGTCAGGCGCATGTCGGCGTTGTCTTCGCGCAGCTGCAGGCGGAATTCGGCCCGGCTGGTGAACATGCGGTAGGGCTCGGTCACGCCCTTGGTGATGAGGTCGTCCACCAGCACGCCCAGGTAAGCCTCGTCGCGGCCCGGGAGCCAAGGGGCGTCGCCCCGGCACTGCAGCGCGGCGTTCAGGCCGGCGAACAGGCCCTGCGCTGCCGCCTCTTCATAGCCCGTGGTGCCATTGATCTGCCCGGCGAAGAACAGACCCTGGATCTGGCGGGTCTCGAAGCTGCTCTTGAGCGAGCGCGGGTCGAAGTAGTCGTATTCGATGGCGTAGCCCGGGCGCAGGATGTGCGCGTTCTCCAGCCCCGGCATGCTGCGCACCAGGTCGTACTGGATGTCGAACGGCAGGCTGGTGGAGATGCCGTTGGGGTAGAACTCGTGCGTGGTCAGGCCCTCGGGCTCAAGGAAGATCTGGTGGCTGTCCTTGTCGGCGAAGCGGTTGATCTTGTCTTCCACGCTCGGGCAGTACCGCGGGCCCACGCCCTCAATCTTGCCGGTGAACATGGGGCTGCGGTCGAAGCCGCTGCGGATGATCTCGTGCGTGCGCTCGTTGGTGTGCGTGATCCAGCACGGCACCTGGCGCGGGTGCATGGCGGCGTTGCCCATGAAGCTGAACACGGGTACCTGGCCCTCGTTCACGCCACCCGGCATGCCGTCGCCGGGCTGCTCCTCGCATTTGAAAAAGTCGATGCTGCGCCCGTCGATGCGCGGCGGCGTGCCGGTCTTGAGGCGACCCTGCGGCAGCTTCAGTTCCTTGAGCCGGGCCGACAGCGACACGGCCGGCGGATCGCCTGCCCGGCCGGCCGCGTAGTTGTTCAGGCCCACATGGATCTTGCCGTCCAGAAAGGTGCCGGCCGTCAGCACGACAGTGCGGCTGCGAAAGCGGATGCCCACCTGCGTGACGGCGCCCACCACGCGGTCGCCCTCCACCATCAGATCGTCCACCGCCTGCTGAAACAGCCACAAGTTGGGCTGGTTCTCCAGCATGCGGCGGATCGCGGCCTTGTACAGGATGCGGTCGGCCTGCGCCCGCGTGGCGCGCACCGCAGGGCCCTTGGAGCTGTTGAGAATGCGGAACTGGATGCCGCCCTCGTCCGTGGCCAGCGCCATGGCACCGCCCAGCGCGTCCACCTCTTTGACCAGGTGGCCCTTGCCGATGCCGCCGATGCTGGGGTTGCAGCTCATCTGCCCTAGCGTCTCGATGTTGTGCGTGAGCAGCAGCGTGCGGCTGCCCATGCGCGCTGCGGCCAGCGCCGCCTCGGTGCCGGCATGGCCGCCACCGACAACGATGACATCGAATTCCTGGGGGTACAACATGAAAGGCTCCGGGCCCGCACGGGCCGATGGTCAAAAACAGCGGCGAGGATCGCCCGCCCCGCTGCGGCGCACCGAACCGGCGCCCGTGGAGGCAAGGGGGTGATTTTCCCACCTTTGCGGCACGGACGCCGGGGGCGGCCCTTCCCGCCATGCGGCCAACCCGGCCTGTTTCACGTGGAACACCGCCCACAGCCAGGGTTTTGCTGCAGCCGCAGGAATCCTGCAGCAGGCCTGTGCTCCAATCTCCGCATGTCCAAACTCCTCGTCTTCGCGGGCAGCACCCGCCAGCATTCCTTCAACCGCCGCCTGGCCCATGCCGCCGCCGGCATGGCCCGCGATGCCGGTGCCGAGGTCACGCTGCTGGAGCTGTCCGACTTCGATATCCCGCTCTACAACGCCGACCTCGAAGCACGCGGCACTCCGGCCGATGTCCTGCGCCTCAAGCAGGTGCTGTTCGACCACCCGGCCTGGATCATCTGCTCGCCCGAGTACAACGGCAGCTACACCGCGCTGCTCAAGAACACCATCGACTGGGCATCGAGCCCCGTCAAGGGCGACCCGGTCTGGCAGGATGGCACGCGCTCTTTTCGCAGCAAGGTGGTGGGCATGCTCAGCGCTTCGCCCGGCGCGCTGGGCGGCCTGCGCTCGCAAAGCCACCTGGCACCGCTGCTCATCAACCTTGAATGCTGGCTCGCGCCCAAGGCCTTCGCCCTGGGCCAGGCGGGCAGCGCCTTCGACGACAACGGCGCCCTGGTGCAGGACGCCCACCGCGAGCGCGTGCACGGCGTGATCGAACAGGTGCTGTGGGCCTCCGGGCGCCTGCAGGGCTGATGATTTTGAATGAAATCAGCATCCAGCGCATATGCAGCATGCGCCTCCAGCTATTAACTCAATAGCATATGGACTGCCGCCCTGACTGCGGAGCCTGCTGCACCGCGCCCTCCATCAGCTCCCCCATCCCCGGCATGCCGCAGGGCAAGCCGGCCGGAGTGCGCTGCGTGCAGCTGGGCGACGATGAACGCTGCCGCATTTTCGGCCACCCCGATCGCCCCGCCGTCTGCGCGCAGCTCCAGCCCTCGGCCGAGATGTGCGGCGCCTCGCGCGACCATGCCCTGCACTACCTCGACCAGCTCGAACGCCTGACCCGGCCCGGGCCCTGAACCCCTGCACGGGCAGAGCCATTGCAGGCGGCATACGATAGCGGGCAAGACATTTCTCCAACCCCTGAATGGTCACCATGAAGCTCTACTACTCCCCCGGCGCCTGCTCGCTCTCGCCCCACATCGTGCTGCACGAAACCGGCCTGCCCTTCACCGCCGTGCTGGCCAGCACCAAGACCAAGAAGCTGCAGGACGGCACCGACTTCTACACCATCAACGAACTGGGCTACGTGCCCGTGCTGGAGCTGGACAACGGCGAGCGCCTGCGCGAAGGCCCGGCCATCGTGCAGTACCTGGCCGACCAGGTGCCCGGCAAGAACCTGGCCCCCGCCAACGGCACCATGGAGCGCTACCGCCTGCAGGAGTGGCTGACCTTCATCGGCACCGAACTGCACAAAGGCCACGGCCCGCTGTTCGCGCCCGGCACGCCCGAGGACTACAAGCCCCAGGTGCGCGAGCAACTGGCCAAGCGCTTTGCCTGGGTGGACCGGCAGCTCGCGGGCAAGGACTATCTGCTGGGCTCCTTCAGCGTGGCCGACGCCTACCTCTACACCGTATCGCGCTGGGGCCAGTATGTGGGGGTGGACCTCTCGGGCCTGGCAAACATCGTCGCTTTCCAGCAGCGCATGGAGCAACGCCCCGCCGTGCAGGCCGCGCTGCGCGCCGAAGGCCTGCTCAAGTAAACCCGGGGCGCGCCCACAAAAAAAGCCGCTGTGATCCAGCGGCTTTTTGGATGGATAAGACCTGCTTATACGGGTTTGCATTCCATCGGATAACTAGGCGGGGAGCCGCAGACAGTGCTGTAGCACGGCAAGGCGACTCAACGACGTTATCCGATGGAAGACCGCACCGTATCAGTATTTGAGCTTCAGCTTGTCCAGCTGCTCTTTGGTGATGGCCGGCACGTCGCCCCGCGCACTCCAGCGGTTCAGGTTCCATCCACCCTCGCCCACCCAGGCCTTGATGCGCTGAAGGTTGGCCGCGCGCTCGGCGTCGTTCGAGCCCAGCTCCTTGTACATGTTGCCGGGCTTCTTGTCGGCGGTGCTGCTGCCGTCGTCGAGGCGGCGCATGAAGGCGCCGGTGTCGGGCCAGCCGATCAGTTGCAGCAGGTCGGCATAGCTGTCCAGGCGCGGGCCGAGCTTGTCCTTCTTGTACTTTTCCTGGTCCAGCAGGAATTCCGCCAGGGTCGGGGAATCGCTGCCGTGGCATTCGCTGCACTGCGCCTTGATCAGCGGCTGGATGTCTTTGCGGTAGGTGACATCGTTGGCCAGTGCCGGCAGGGCAAAAGTCGCACAGGCCAGGGTCATCAGCAGTCGGGATTTCATGGAAGGTCCTTTCTCGGCGGGCAATGGAAATCGGGGTAGGGGCGCATGCCCACGGAAAAACTCAGTGCGACAGGATGAAGCGCACCAGATTGAGAATCTGTGCCTCGTCCTCGGATCGGACGGTCTTGTGCGTCTCTTCCTCGTCGTCGATCATGATCCTGGGCCCCGTGGTGATGTGCTTGACCAGCACCGCCACGGCATCGTCCCGGCCCCGGTACTTCTCGGCAATGGTTTTCAGGGAGGGGCCGGTGCGCTCCCTGGCCGGGGCATGGCATTTGGTGCAATGGCTCTTGCGGGCCAGGTGTTCGGCGGCCTCGGCATCCACCGTCTGGGCTTGCGCGAACGGGGCCAGCATCGGCAGCAGCAGCGCAGCCGACCGCAGCCAGAAAACAAAGGAAAAGCGATTCATGGTCTGCATCTCGCAGGAACGGACCCCCGCAAGGGCCCAGGAACACGGCGCAAGCCCAGCGGTACCCAGCGTCGAACGGTCAATTGCAACAAATGTAACGCAAAACCCCTGTTCGGCCAGTGGGTTTTCCCGGATTGCCGGAGCCTACGGCAACGGCCGCTGCCGCCACGCCAGCAGTGCGCCCAGCCACAGCGCACAGGCGGAAAACACCAGGCCCCGCGGCAGACCGCCCGCGCCGTCGGCAATCAGTCCCACCACTGTGGGCCCGACGATCTGCCCGGCAGCAAACACCACGGTGAACGCACTGATGCCTGCCGCCCATTGCGATGGCGGCAGGTTGTGCCGCACCAGCGCGGTGGTGGACGCCACCACCGACAGAAAGACACCGCCAAACAGCAGACCCGAGAGCAGCGCCACCGGCCACGCTGTCGTCAGCGCGGGCAGCACCGTGGCCACACCCAGCAGGGCATTGAGCCGGGCCAGCGCCCCGCCGCCCCGGCTGCGGTCCAGCAAACCGGCCCAGATGCGCGAGGACAGCACCACGGCCAGCCCCAGCAGCGCATAGAACAGCGTCACCGCACCGCCCCCCACGCCCTGCGCGCGCAGCAGCGCCACCACGAAGGTCATGTAGCCGATGTAACCCACGCCAAACATGGCGTAGCCCGCCAGTGCGGGTGCGAAGTCCCGGGCACGGAAGACCCGACCGGCCCGCGCATCGGCCGGTGGCGCACCCGGGGCCGTGGCGGGCAGGGGTGCTGCGGCAGCAGCATCGAGACGGCGCAGCACCCGCACGGGCCAGACCATTACCGCCGTGGCCACGGCGCACGCCAGTGCCAGCGCCCACCAGGCCCAGGTCCAGGCGTGGGGCCCCGGCGCGGCAGCCAGCACGGCGGGCACGAGCAGCGCCGAGAGGCTGATGCCCCAGCCCGTGCCCCCGTAATACAGCCCCAGCAGCAGGCCGCTGCGCGGCGCATCCAGCGCGCCCAGGCGCGCCGCCATGAGGCCACCCGCAATGAAGATCAGCGCGCTGGCCACACCGGCCAGCAGGCGCTGCAACAGCAGCGAGGGCGCATCGAGAAAGAATCCGCACAACCCCATGAACAGCGTGGCCAGCACCGCGCCCCCCAAGAGCAGTGTGCCCGGGGCCTGGCGGCGCAGCAGCAGGGGCGTTGCCAGGGCGCCCAGCAGATAGCCCAGCGCATTGATGGTGTTCATGCCACCGGCCAGCGTGTACGACCAGCCCAGGTCTTCGCGCATGGGCGGCAGCAGCAGGGCATAGGCAAAGCGCGTGATGCCCAGCGACACCGCCGCCCCCATGGACAACGCCAGCGCCAGCCACAGCGCCTGCGTGCGCGCCAACGGCTCCGGAGAAAGACGGTTGTGCATGGTCGGTCATTGTGCCGCACCCCCTTCCATGACCCGGCGATGGCGGGCTCTCCGCCCCACTGTGTCGGCGACTTTTTTTGCTAGCAGATGCCGCGCACCAGGACTGGGAAAAACGGCCATTCCATGCAGATTTCGGCGCGCTCCCCCGCCCGGACGGGCCCGCCATGCATTGCCACGGGGGTCGTCCCGGCAGTACCCTGCAGGCATCGCGTCCGCGCACACCGCCTGAAAGCCCGCCATGACGTCCCTGTTCGAACCCACCCAAGCGGGCGCGCTGGCCCTGGCCAACCGCATCGCCATGGCGCCGCTCACACGCAACCGCGCCCCGGGCGCGCTTCCCAACGCCCTGATGGTCGAGTACTACCGCCAGCGCGCCAGCGCGGGCCTGCTCATCACCGAGGCCACGGCCATCAGCCCGCAAGGCCAGGGCTACGCCGACGTGCCCGGCCTCTACAGCACCGAGCAGCTCGACGGCTGGAAGAAGGTGACGGCCGCCGTGCACCAGGCGGGCGGAAAAATCGTGACCCAGCTGTGGCACGTGGGCCGCATCTCGCACATCGCGCTGCAGCCCGGCAATGCCCCGCCGGTGGCCCCCTCGGCCCTGCGGGCGCACGCCAAAACGGTGCTCATCAAGGACGGCGTGCCCACCTTTACCCCCACGTCCGAGCCGCGCGCCCTGGACGTGGGCGAGCTGCCCGGCATCGTGCAGGACTACCGCCACGCGGCCCGCAATGCCATTGCCAGCGGTTTTGACGGGGTCGAGATCCACGCGGCCAACGGCTACCTGCTCGACCAGTTCCTCAAGACCGGCGCCAACCAGCGCCAGGACGATTACGGCGGCAGCGTGCGCAACCGCGCCCGGCTGCTGCTCGAAGTGGTGCGCGCCATCGTGGACGAAATCGGCGGCGGGCGCACGGGCATCCGGCTATCGCCCGTGACACCGTCCAACGACATCGTGGATGACAACCCGCAGCAGCTGTTTGACTACCTGCTGCACCACCTGGCCCCGCTGGGGCTGGCCTACATCCACGTCATCGAAGGCGCCACCGGCGGCGAGCGTGAACTGCCAGACCGCCCCTTCGACTACGCCGCGCTCAAGGCCATCTACCGCAAGGGCGGCGGCCAGGGCGCCTGGATGGTGAACAACGGCTACGACAAGGCGCGCGCCGAAGCGGCCGTGGCAGCGGGCGCCGACATCGTTGCGTTCGGGCGCCCGTTCATCGCCAACCCCGATCTGGTCGAGCGCCTGCGGCGCGATGCGCCGCTCAACACGCCCGACCGCGACACCTTCTACGGTGGTGGTGCCCAGGGCTACACCGACTACCCCACGTTGACGGGCTGAATCAGGGTCAGGACAACAGGCGCGGGTTGCCCGCGCCCGGCTGACCCTGCACCCCATCGGCCAGGCGGAACTGCTGCACCACCTGCGACAGCCGCTGCGCCTGCTCGCGCAGCGACTCGGCAGCGGCGGCAGACTCTTCCACCAGGGCTGCGTTCTGCTGCGTCATGCGGTCTATCTCGCCCACCGACTGGTTCACCTGGCCAATGCCGGCCGACTGCTCGGTCGCGGCCGCCTTGATCTCGCCAATGATGTCGCCCACGCGCTGCACGCCATCGACGATTTCCTTCATGGCCGCGCCCGCATCCTCCACATGGCGCACGCCGCCATCGACGGCGGCCACACTGGTGTTGATCAGGCCCTTGATCTCGCTGGCCGCCGCCGCCGAGCGCTGCGCGAGGCTGCGCACCTCGCTGGCCACCACGGCAAAGCCCCGGCCCTGCTCGCCCGCGCGCGCGGCCTCCACGGCGGCGTTCAGCGCCAGGATGTTGGTCTGGAAGGCAATCGAGTCGATCAGGCCGATGATGTCGCCGATCTTGCGGCTCGACGCCGAAATCTCGTGCATGCTGGCCACCGCCTGCTGCACCACCGCGCCACCGCGCGAGGCCACGCCCGAAGCCGAGGCCGACAACTGGTTGGCCGTCTGCGACGACGCCGCCGTCTGCTGCACCGTGGCCGTGAGCTCCTCCAGCGAACTCACCGTGGACTGCACGTTGCTGGCCGTCTGTTCGGTGCGCTGCGACAGGTCCTGGTTGCCGCTGGCGATCTCGTGGCTGGCCGTGGCAATGTTGCCGCTGGCGTCGCGCACCTGCGCCACCAGCGCACCCAGGCCGCGCTGCATTTCGGCCAGGGCGCGCTGCAGGTCGGCGGCCTCGTCCTTTCCGCTGGTGTGGATGGTCTGCGACAGGTCGCCACCGGCAATCGCCAGCGCCATGCGCTGCGCCTCGGCCAGGGGTTTGCAGATGGCAATCATGTTGAGCCAGGTCAGTGGCGCCACCACCAGGATGGTGACCAGCACCGCCAGCGCAAACAGCCATTTGGTCTGGGTGCCGGCCTGCGCCTGCTCCTTGCCCGAGGCTTCCACTTCGGCATGCAAGAGGGCATCGAGCTGCTGCACCAGTTTTTCAGCGGCCTCGAACTCGGCAACGGCCTTGCCGCTCATGCGGTTGGCAATGGTGGCCGAGTCGTAGCCATTGGCCTCCAGCTGCCGGGCCACATGCTCGAATTGCGCGCGGTAGCTGTCGAGCCGCTGCACCAAGCCGCGCGCAATGGCGTTGTCCTCGTCCTCTGCGCCTTCCAGAAAACGGTTGGCCACCTTCTTGGCATCCTCCAGGCTGGCCAGCCACTGGGTATGCGCCTGCTTCACCGCCTCGGGCTTCTCGTACTGGATGATCATGTCCTTCTCATGCTGGCGGATCGCGCCCAGCACGGCGCGCAGGTCGCCCATGGTGCCCACTTCCTTGAATTCATGGGCCATGAAATCTGCCGTCATCGTCTGGATGCGCAGCATGCCCCACATCCCGGCACCCCCCAGCATCCCGAGCAGACACAGCACCACCGCGATGGCCCCCAGCATGCGAAAACGAATGGTGAACATCCGCATGAGTGAAAAAAGCGACATGGCGTGTCTTCCTCCCTGGATCTGCTGAAATCATTGGCGCTGCACCCTCGCGCCCGCAGGCCGGCATGTGCAACAAGACGTTGCAGTTTGCCAGACCCGCGCGGCAGCTCGCTACGTATTTGTCACATCCGCCAGCGTTTGAGCAACAAGGCATTGGTCATCACGCTGACCGAACTCAGCGCCATCGCCGCCCCTGCCACCACCGGGTTCAGGTAACCCAGCGCCGCCAGCGGAATGCCGGCCACGTTGTAGGCAAAGGCCCAGAACAGGTTCTGCCGGATCTTGGCCACGGTGCGGTGCGAGATGTCGAGCGCCGCCGCCACCAGCTTCGGGTCCCCACGCATCAGCGTGATGCCGGCCGCATGCATGGCCACATCGGTGCCGTTGCCCATGGCCATGCCCACGTCGGCAGCAGCCAGCGCGGGCGCATCGTTCACGCCGTCGCCCACCATGGCGACCGTTCGGTGCACGCCGCCATCGCCCTGCTGCAACGCCACCACCTGCGCGGCCTTGTCGCCCGGCAGCACCTCGGCGCGCACGTCGGCAGCGTCCAGCCCCAGGCGCTGCGCCATGGCCAGGGCGGCGCCCCGGTTGTCGCCCGAGATCATCACGGTGCGGATGCCGCGCGCCTTCAGTGCCACCAATGCCTCGCGCGCGCCAGGCTTGGGCTCGTCGCCAAAGGCCATCAGCGCCTGCAGTGCCAGCCCCTGCCCGGTGCGCTGCACCAGGGCCGAGACCGTGGCGCCCCCGTCCTGCAGCGCGCGCGCGCGCTCGGCCAGCGGGCCTAGTGGCACGCCCAGTTCCTCCATCCAGCGCAGGCTGCCCAGCAGGTAGCTGCGGCCCTGCACCTCGCCGTCGCTGCCCCGGCCCGGCACGGCGCGCACGGCGTCGGGCGCGGGCAGCTCCAGGGCCCGGTCGCGCGCGGCCTGCACCACGGCGCGCGCCAGCGGGTGCTCGCTGCCGCTCTGCAGGCTGGCGGCGTCGCGCAGCACGGCGGCGTCGTCGAGCCCCGGCACCACCACCAGCGCGGCAAGCCGGGGCTGGCCCACGGTCAGCGTGCCGGTCTTGTCGAAGGCCACGGTGTCCACCTGGTGCGCCAGCTCCAGCGCCTGCGCGTCCTTGATGAGGATGCCGTGCTTCGCCGCCACCCCCGTGCCCGCCATGATGGCCGCGGGTGTGGCCAGCCCCAGCGCGCAGGGGCAGGCAATCACCAGCACCGCCACGGCGCGGATCAGCGCCGTCTCCATGCCCACGCCCGCCCACAGCCAGCCCAGCAGCGTCAGCAAGGCAATCACCAGCACCACGGGCACGAATACGCTGGAGACCTGGTCCACCAGGCGCTGGATCGGCGCCTTGGCGGCCTGCGCGTCCTCCACCAGGCGGATGATGCGCGAGAGCACCGTCTCAGCCCCCACGGCGCGCACCTCCAGCACGATGCGGCCCTCGCCATTGATCGAGCCCCCCGTCACCAGCCCACCCGGCTCCTTGGCCACGGGCAGCGGCTCGCCGGTGAGCATGGATTCGTCCACCTGCGTCTGGCCCTCCAGCAGCACGCCATCGACCGGCAGGCGCTCGCCCGGGCGCACCACCAGGCGGTCGCCCACCATCACCTCGGCGATAGGCACATCCACTTCGCCGCCCTTGCCCAGCAGGTGCGCCACATCCGGCCGCAGGCCATGCAGTGCGCGGATGGCTGCCGTGGTCTGGCGCTTGGCGCGGGCTTCGAGCCACTTGCCCAGCAGCACCAGCGTGACCACCACGGCCGAGGCCTCGAAATACAGGTGCGGCGTGTGCCCCGCGTGCGCCGTGAGCCACAGCCACACCGACAGCCCCCAGCCCGCGCTGGTGCCAATGGCCACCAGCAAATCCATGTTGCCGCTCAGCGCCCTGGCCGCGTGCCAACCCGCCTTGTAGAAGCGCGCGCCCAAGATGAACTGCACCGGCGTGGCCAGCGCGAACTGCAGCCAGGCCGGCAGCATCCAGTGCGCGCCAAACAGGTCGCCCAGCATGGGCAGCACCAGCGGCGCCGAGAGCAGCAGGCCGATGGCCACCGGCGCAAAGCCCGCCCAGGGCGAGGCATCTTCCTCACGCGCCGCGCTGTCGGCCGGCGTGAGCGGCTCGTAGCCCGCGTTGCGCACCGCCCGGCGCAAGAGCGCGTCCATGGCCGCGTCGCCGCCCTCGGGCGTGGCGAACTGGATGCGCGCCGACTCGGTGGCCAGGTTCACGGTGGCGTCCTGCACGCCAGGCACCTTGCGCAGCGCGCGCTCGACGCGGCCCACGCAACTGGCACAGGTCATGCCGCCGATGGACAGGTCCAGCGCGTGCGGCTCGGAGGGGGTGGGGAGGGAGGTGTTCATGGGCTCTACCGTAATCCTTGACATCATGGCAAGGTCAAGCGCCGCAGGTATTCCACCCTGGCGCCAACAGGGCGATGATGCGGCATCGGCTTGACCCTGCCACGGCGTCAAGGTTCATCATCGCATCCGTCATCCACTTTTCATCCGGAGAACATTCCATGCAATACCAGTTCAACGTCCAGGGCATGACCTGCGGCCACTGCGAGCGCGCCGTCACCAGCGCCATCCAGCAACTCGACCCCCAGGCCCAGGTGCGCATCGACCGCTCGCAAAACCGCGTGGACGTGGACAGCAGCCAGCCGCGCGAAGCCCTGGCCGCCGCCATCGCCGAAGAAGGCTACGCGGTCGCGCCATGAGCACCGCGCAGGGCTGGCCGGTGGTCATCGGCGAGGCCGCGCGCCGCGCCGGTGTGTCGGCGCGCATGGTGCGCCACTACGAATCGCTAGGCCTGCTGCCCCCCGTGGGCCGCACCGACAGCGGCTACCGCCAGTACACCGAGGCCGACGTGCACGCGCTACGCTTCATCCGCCGCGCCCGCGACCTGGGTTTTGCCATGCACGAAATCACCGAACTGCTCGGCCTGTGGCAAGACAAGCAGCGTGCCAGCAGCCAGGTCAAACGCATCGCCCAGACCCACATCGACGACCTGGCCACCCGCATCGCCGCCATGCAGGCCATGCAACGCAGCCTGCAGTCGCTGGTGCAATGCTGCCATGGCGACCAGCGGCCCGACTGTCCCATTCTGGACGACCTGGCGAGCACGGTCGTTGCCTCAAAAAAGTGAGCGCCCAGCGCTCATGAAATAAGCACTTCAGGCAAAAAACAACCTGAAATCGGCGAAAATCATACGGCTCACGCTCCTATTCTGGAAGCTGTCTTGCGCGGCCTCCGGGGTGCGGGCGCCTCCACCCGCCGCAGAACCCCGCCACACAGCGTGGCAATGCACTGCTGCGCGATCTGCTCGGGGGTGTATTCGCCGCCCGGCTGATACCAGCGGCCGATCCAGCTGAGGGCACCTGCGATCACGAAGGCGGTCATCTTCGGGTCGCACGGCTGCAGCGATCCTTCCTGCACGCCCTGAGCCACCAGGCGCCGGAAAGCGTGGTCGATCTCGGACTTCATGCGGCGCAGCTCCGTGCGGCTGGGCTCGGGAACCTCTTCGTCACCGACGCGAATCAGGCACATGCCAAAAGGCTGCATGACGATGTCGGTATACGCCTGCATGCAGGCACGCAACTGGTCCACCGCATTGCCTCCCGCCTGGCGCGAGGCCTCGATACCTTCAAGCGTCATCTCCAGCCCCTGGCGCACGCAC
Source organism: Burkholderiales bacterium RIFCSPLOWO2_12_FULL_65_40 (assembly GCA_001770955.1). Classification (GTDB taxonomy): domain Bacteria; phylum Pseudomonadota; class Gammaproteobacteria; order Burkholderiales; family Burkholderiaceae_C; genus Simplicispira. Next base: position 91,271 of record MESL01000035.1, read on the forward strand.
TGCAGCAGGATCTCGTCCTTGTTCTTCACGTAGTAGTACAGCGTGGGCTTGCTCACGTTGAGCCGTGCCGCGATGTCATCGAGCGAGGTGGCGTGAAAGCCCCGCTCGTTGAACAGCTCCGCCGCCGCCTGCAGCACGGCCTGGCGCTTGGCCTCACGCTGCTGCTCGCGGTCGGGCGCTGCGGCCCAGGGCGACGCGGCAGCAGACGGGGTTCGGGTCTTTCTGGCGGCGGTTGTCTTGGTCATGGGGCGTTATTAGAAAGTCTTTTACCGGGAAAACACCAATGCGAGGATAGGGAGTGGCGCCCAGAATCTACTCATGAGTAAACAGTCTACGTAAAAGTAGACATTTTTCGGTTCGCACAAACCCGTAGAGAGCGATGGCGACACACAACCCCGGCGGCACCCCCGCCGCTCCCCTGCTGCAGGTCGATGGCCTGACGCTTGCCTTTGGCGGCGTGAAGGCGCTGTCCGGCGTGGGCTTTGGCGTGCAGCCGGGCTCCATCACCGCCGTGATCGGGCCCAACGGCGCCGGCAAGACCTCGCTGTTCAACACCATCTCGGGCTTCTACCGGCCCGCACAGGGCAGCATCCGGTTCAAGGGCCAGGACATCACGCGCATCCCCGCGCCGCAGCGCGCCCGCATGGGCCTGGGCCGGAGCTTTCAGAACATTGCGCTGTTTCGCGGCATGACGGTGCTCGACAACATCAAGCTCGGCCGCCACGCCCACCTCAAGGCCAATGTGTTCGATGCGCTGTTCTACCTGGGCCGCGCCCGCAAGGAAGAAGCCGAACTGCGCCGCGACATCGAGGAACGCATCATCGACTTCCTGGAAATCGACCACATCCGCCACGCCAGTGTCGCGGCCCTGCCCTACGGCCTGCAAAAGCGCGTGGAGATGGCGCGCGCCCTGGCCATGCAACCCGAAATTTTGATGCTCGACGAGCCCGTGGCCGGCATGAACCGCGAGGAGACCGAAGACATGGCGCGCTTCATCCTCGACGTGCGCGCCGAATGGGGCGTGACGGTGCTGATGGTGGAGCACGACATGGGCATGGTGATGGACTTGTCCGACCATGTGGTGGTGCTGAACTTCGGCCAGGTCATCGCGCAGGGCACGCCCGCAGTGGTGCAGGCAGACCCTGAAGTCAACCGCGCCTACCTCGGCTCGGGCGACGTGGGAGATCTGCGCCGCAAGCTACAGGCCGGGGCCACCAGCGCACAGGGAGCCGCATGATGGATTGGGCCTATCTGTTTGAAATCAGCCTCACGGGCATTGCCAGCGGCGGCCTCTACGCCCTGGCGGCACTGGCCTTCGTGATGGTCTACAAGGCCACCCGCGTGGTGAACATCGCCATTGGCGAAATGCTCATGGTCGGCGCCTACCTGTTCTTCACCTTTTCCTCGATGATGGCGCTGCCGCTGTGGATGGCCATCCCGGCTGCCGTGCTCGGCACCGGCCTCCTGGGAGCAGTGATCGAGCGCACCATGATCCGCCCGCTGCTGGGCGAGCCACCCATCTCGGTGTTCATGGTCACCGTGGGCCTGGCCTCGGTGCTGGTGGGTCTGGTCGAGATGATCTGGAGCGCCGACCAGCGCCGCCTGCCCGACTTCATGCCCACGCAGCCCATCATGGTGGGCGACGCCTTTCTGGCGCCCAAGGTGTTCTGGGGCGCGGTGATCGCGGTGGTGTTCATCGCCGCCGTGCTGCTGGTGTTCCGCTTCTGGCGCGGCGGCGTGGCGCTGCGTGCCACGGCCAGCGACCAGGCCGCCGCGTATTCGGTCGGCATCAACGTGCCGCGCGTGTTTTCGCTGTCCTGGGTGGCCTCCGCCATGCTGGCGGCCATCTCCGGGATCATCGTCGGCTCAATCGGCGGCATCTCGTCCAGCATGGGCGTGTTCGGCCTGTCGGTGCTGGTGGTGGTGATCGTCGGCGGGCTCGACAGCGTGCTCGGCGCACTCATCGGCGGCTTGTGCATCGGCCTGGTCGAAGCCCTGGCCGGCGCCTACCTGGGTGGCGAATACAAGCTGCTCGCCACCTTCATCGTGCTGGTCGGCATCCTCATGGTGCGCCCCTACGGCCTGTTCGGCACGCACGAAATCGAAAGACTCTGATGCGCATCGGAACCCTCAAGGAAACCTACATCGCCGACGCGGCGCTGTTCGACTCGCGCACGCAAAAGGCGTGGCTGGCCGTGGCCGCCGCGCTGCTCGTGCTGTTCCCCTTCATGGCCAGCGACTACTGGCTCTACCTCGCCTGCCTGGTCAGCATCAATGTGGCGAGCAGCGCGGGGCTCAACATCCTCACGGGCTACACCGGGCTGGTCAGCCTGGGGCAGGCCGCCTTCATGGGCCTGGGCGCCTACACCGTGGCCATCCTGCAGGCCAAGGTGGGCACGCCCTTCCTGCTCAACATCCTGGCGGGCGGCGTGGTGGCCATGCTCGGCGGCATCGTCGTGGGCGTGCCCTCGCTGCGCGTCAAGGGGCTGTACCTGGCGATTGCCACCATCGCGGCCTCGTTCATCGCGCACTTCCTGTTTGCCAACCTGCAGTTCACCGGCGGCACGGGGGGCCTGAGCGTGCCGCCGGCCAGCCTGTTCGGCGTGCCGCTCGACACCTCGTTTCGCCTCTACTGGCTGATCGTGCCCGTCACCATTCTCATGCTGCTGGGCGCGGCCAACCTGTTCCGCACGCGCATCGGCCGGGCCTTCATCGCCATCCGCGACCGCGACATCTCGGCCGAGGTGCTGGGCATTCCGCTGCTGCGCTACAAGCTGCTGTCGTTCGGCCTGTCGTCGTTCTATGCCGGCGTGGCCGGGGGCCTGTGGGCCTACTTCTTCCGCGTGGTCACGCCCGAGAGCTTTCCGCTGCTCATGTCCATCTTCTTCCTCGCGGCCATCATCGTCGGCGGCATGGGCAGCATCCTCGGCGGCATCCTCGGCGCCGTCTTCATGACCATGGTGCCCGAGCTGCTCAAGCTGGTGTTCGACCTGCTGCCCAACAGCACCGAATACACGGTGTTCCTGTCACCTGTGCGCACCATCATCTTCGGCCTCTTGATCATCGGCTTTCTGGTGTTCGAGCCACATGGCCTGGCCGAAGTGTGGCGGCGCATCCGCCGCTTCTTCCACCTGTGGCCCTTCCGCAACTAAGAACCTGTTCTCAGCCACACCCCGCTTTCCTGCCACCACACCAACCACCGAAGGAGACACGCATGGACCAGCAACGCATTTTCACCCGACGCCGCAACCTGATGCTGGGCGCCGCCGCCGCGGGCGCCGCCGCGCTCACGCACCCGCTGTCGGTGCTCGCACAGGGCGCCGAAGACATCGTCATCGGCGGTTCCATCCCCATGACGGGCGTGTTCGCCTTCGCGGGCGTAGGCATCAACGCCGGCATCCAGGACTACGTGAAGATCGTCAACGACGCGGGCGGCATCAAGGGCCGCAAGGTCAAGTACGTGCCCGAAGACACAGGCTACAAGGTTGATGTGTCGGTGGCCGCGTTCAAGAAGATCACCAGCCAGAACAAGGTCAACGTCTACTACGGCGACTCCACGGGCTTCGCCAAGACCATCAACCCCGAGCTGGACCGCAACGGCAACATCCTGATGGCAGGCGCCTCGTTCGCCACCGAGCTGAACAACCCGCAGAAATACCCCAACCAGTTCCTGGTGGGCCCCGACTACACCGAGATGTTCGGCATCCTGCTCAAGCACATCGCCAAGGAAAAGCCCGGTGCCAAGGTGGCCTTCGTGTATTCCGACTCCGAGTTCGGCCGCGACCCCATCGACGAGAGCGAGGCCGAGGCCAAGAAGCTCGGCCTGAACGTGGTCGTGAAGATCATGACGCCCCCAGGCAGCGTGGACGTCTCGGGCGAGGTCATCAAACTGCGCCGCGCCGCGCCCGACTACACGATCTTCCACGGCTACATCCTCGCGCCCATCCCCGAGTTCATCACCCAGGGCAAGCAGCAGGGCATGACCAGCAAATGGATGGGCACCTTCTGGACCATGGACAGCTCCACTGTCATGAAGATGGGCCCGGACGGTGACGGCTTCATGGGCGTGATGCCCTTCCGCTACTACTACGACACCGAAAAAGCGCCCATGCTGGAAAAAATCCGCGCCATGCGCCCGGAATACCAGAGCACGGCCTACATCCAGGGCTTCGTCGCCACCATGCTGTTCCTCGAATCGGCCAAGCGCTGCCTCGACGCCAACAAGCCGATGACGGGCGCCAACCTCAAGGCTGCGCTCAACTCCATCAAGGACTTCGACACCGGCGGCCTGATCGGCGTGCCAATCACCATCCGGGGCAATTCCATCCCCGTGGGCCGCGTCTACAAGGCCGATATGAAAGCCCAAAAAATGGTGGCCGCCTCCGACTGGATCAAGCTCTGATACTGCTGTTGCCATGACCCAGAAAGCCACGGACCACGTCCTCGAAGTCAACAACATCGAGGTCATCTACAACAAGGTCGTGCAGGCCCTGCGAGGCCTGTCGCTGGCCGTGCCGCGCGGCCAGATCGTGGCGCTGCTGGGCAGCAACGGTGCGGGCAAGTCCACCACGCTCAAGGCGGTATCGGGCCTGCTCGCGCTGGAGGATGGACAGCTCGAGAGCGGCAGCATCCTCTTCAACGGGCAGAGCACCGCCGCGCTGGCACCGCAGCAACTGGTGCGCAGCGGGCTCTCGCATGTGATGGAAGGGCGCCGGGTTTTTGAAGACCTGACGGTCGAGGAAAACCTGGTCGCCGCCACCTACGCGCTCACGGGCCGCAAAGAGGCGCCCAAGCCCGACTTCGACATCGTCTATAGCTATTTCCCCCGCCTGCACGAGCGCCGCAAAGGCCTGGCGGGCTATCTGTCGGGCGGCGAACAGCAGATGCTGGCCATCGGCCGCGCGCTCATCGCCCAGCCGCAGCTCATCCTGCTCGACGAACCCTCGCTGGGCCTCTCTCCCAAGCTGGTCGAAGACATCTTCACCATCATCGCGCGCATCAACGCCGAGCGTGGTACCAGCATGTTGCTGGTGGAGCAGAACGCCACTGTGGCCCTGGCCGTGGCGCACAGCGGCTACATCATGGAGAACGGCAAGATCGTCATCGACGGAACGGCCGAACGCCTGGCCAACGACCCCGACGTGCGCGAGTTCTATCTCGGCATGGGCGGCGGCGGCGAAGCCAAGAGCTTCAAAGACATCAAGCACTACAAGCGTAGAAAGCGCTGGTTGTCGTAATGAACATGCAAGCCCTTCCCGAACTCACCCTGCCCCAGATGCTGCGCGAACGCGCACGCCAGGATGCGCAGCGTGTCGCCATCCGGCAAAAAGACTTCGGCATCTGGAAGCCCTTCACCTGGGCGCAGTATTTCGAGCGTGCCTGCCACTTCGGCCTGGGCCTGCGCGCCCTGGGCCTGCCCGATGGCGGCCATGTCGGCGTGATTTCCGAGAACCGCATCGAGTGGGTACTCACGCAGATGGGTGCGGGCCTGGTGGGCGCCGTCACCGTCGGCGTGTATCCCACCAGCCCCTCTTCGGAAGTGGCCTACGTGGTGGGCCATGCCGACATCGAAATCATCGTCTGCGAGGACCAGGAACAGACCGACAAGGTGCTCGAAGCCCTGGACGATCTGCCGCGCCTGAAGAAGATCGTGGTCATGGAAACCAAGGGCCTGCGCAGTTTCGCGCCCGAGGTGCGCGGCCTCATCGTCCCCTTCGACGAGGTGGAGCAACTGGGCGCGCAAAGCGGCAAGCTGCAGGACGTGGAGGCCGCGCTGGCCCGCCAGCAGCTGGACGACATCGGGCTGATGATCTACACCTCGGGGTCGACGGGCAAACCCAAGGGCGCGATGGTGTCCTACCGCAACATCCGTGGCGTGGTGCCCGGCATCGTGGACCGGCTCCAGCTCTCGCAGGACACCACCCACCTGTCCTACCTGCCGCTGTGCCACGTGGCCGAGCAGATGCTCACCACCTTCGTGCCGGTCTACGTCGGCTCGCAGGTCAACTTCGGCGAATCCATCCGCACCGTGCAGGAGGATCTGCGCGAGGTGGCACCCACCATGTTCCTGGGCGTGCCGCGCATCTGGGAGAAGATGCACGCCGCCATCAGCATCAAGCTGCAGGAAACCGGCGGCCTGCGCCGCGCGCTGTTCCGCAAGGCCTACGCCGCCTGCCAGCCGCTGGCCGAAAAGCCCCGTGCGCAATGGAGCATCGGCGACATGTTCACCTTCACCGCCAGCTACTGGCTGGTGTTCCGCGCGCTGCAGAACTTCATCGGCCTGCGCGAGGCGAAAGTGGCGCTCACGGGCGCGGCGCCCATTCCGCCGGACGTGGTGCGCTTCTTCCGCGTGCTCGGCGTGCCGCTGGTCGAGGTCTATGGCCTGACCGAATCGACGGGCATGGTCACAGGCCACCCGCTCGACCATGTGGTGGTGGGCACCGTGGGCGTGCCCACGCGCGGCGTGGAGTGGCGCATTGCCAAGGGCAGTGACGACGACCTGGGCGGCGAGTTCCAGATCAAGGGCGAGATGGTGTTCGCGGGCTACTACAAGAACCCCGAGGCCACGGCGCAAAGCATTGTCAACGGCTGGCTGCACACCGGCGACGTGGTGCGCCTGCAAGACGGCCAGATCAAGATCGTGGACCGCCTCAAGGACATCATGATCACCGCCGGCGGCAAGAACCTCACGCCGTCCGAGATCGAGAACACGATGAAGGCCAGCCCCTACATCAAGGAGTGCGTCATCGTCGCCGAGGGACGCAAGTTCGTCGGCGCGCTGGTCATGCTCGACTACGAGACCGTGGGCAAATGGGCCGAGGCCCAGCGCATCCCGTTCACGCATTTCCGCTCGCTGGTCGAAACGCCGCAGGTGCGCCAGCTCATCGACGCCGAAATTGCCACCGGCAACGCCAAGCTGGCGCAGGTGGCGCAGATCCGCAAGTTCCATATGCTCACCAAGGAGCTGGACCACGACGACGGCGAAGTCACCGCCACCATGAAGGTGCGGCGCTCCAGCATCTACAAGACCTACGCGGCCGAGATCGAGGCGCTGTACCGCTGAATTTGAAGGTTTTCAGGGCTCCAGCGCTTTACCAGCAAGCGCTGGCCGCTCTTGTTTCAGGAGCAAATATGACCGCCACCACGCCACCGCCCCTGCTGCTGGAGCGCCACGGCGCCATCGCCACGCTGCGTTTCAACCGCCCCGGCGCGCTCAACGCCATCGACGTGCCCATGGCCACCGCCTTGCGGGCCGCCGTGCGCTCCTTGGCCCAGGACGACAGCGTGCGCTGCGTGGTGCTGTGCGGCGCGGGCAAGGGCTTCATGGCCGGGGGCGACCTGGCCACCCTGCGTGCCGACCCCGTGCAGGGCGCGCGCGACCTGCTGGAACCGCTCAACGAAACCGTGGCGCTGCTGGCGCAACTGAACGCCCCCGTCATCGCCCAGGTGCACGGCGTGGCCGCCGGCGCGGGCCTCTCGCTCATGCTGCAGGCCGACTTCGTGCTGGCCGCCGAGGGCACGCGCTTCAACCTGGCCTACATCAACCTCGGCACCAGTTGCGATGTGGGCGCCTCGTGGGCCCTGCCGCGCCTGGTGGGCCTGCGCCGCGCGCTGGAGATTGCAATGCTCGGCGACACCTACAGCGCCAGCGAAGCCGAACGCCTGGGCCTGGTCAACCGCGTCGTGCCCGCCGCCGAGCTTGACGCCGCCGTGCAGGAACTCGCCCAGCGCCTGGCCGGCGGCCCCACCCTGGCTTATGGCCACATGCGCCGCCTGATGCGCAACGCTTTCGACCACGACCTGCCTGCGCAACTGGCCGCCGAGGCCGAGGCCTTCGTAGCCTGTGCGCGCAGCGCCGACCTACCCGAAGGCATAGCAGCCTTTCACGCCAAGCGCCCTGCCGCTTTCCAGGGCCGCTAATTTCATTTCTAAACCATCCGTGTCGTTGTTGCTTCGCCTTGCCGTGCTACAGCACTGTCTGCGGCTTCGCGCCTAGACACGAATGATTTAGAAACGGAATAACCTCTTTCCTTGTTTCATCTTTCCGGAGCCTTCCCCATGACCCACCGTGACGTCTTCGTCGTCAGCACCGCCCGCACCGCCATCGGCACCTTCGGCGGCACGCTGAAAGACATTCCCAACACCCAGCTCGCCACCACCGCCGTCAAGGCCGCCATTACCCGCTCGGGTCTGGCACCCGACGCCGTGGGCCATGTGGTCATGGGCAACGTGATCCCCACCGACACCAAGGACGCGTACCTGAGCCGCGTGGCCGCCATCGACGCCGGCTGCCCCATCGAGACGCCCGCCTTCAACGTCAACCGCCTGTGCGGCTCGGGCCTGCAGGCCATCATTTCGGCCGCGCAGGCCATTGGCTATGGCGACTGCGACGTGGCCGTGGGCGGCGGTTCCGAGTCCATGAGCCGCGGCCCCTACTTCGATACCGCCGCGCGCTACGGCGCGCGCATGGGTGACGCCAAGAGCATCGACTACATGCTCGGCATCCTGCACGACCCCTGGCAGAAGATGCACATGGGCATCACTGCCGAGAACGTGGCCGAGCGCTACAAAATCTCGCGCGAGATGCAGGACCAGCTCGCCCTGGCCAGCCAGCAGCGCGCCGCCGCCGCCATCGCCGCCGGCTACTTCAAGGAGCAGATCGTCCCCGTCGAAATCGCCACCCGCAAGGGCACCGTGCTGTTCCAGGAAGACGAGCATGTGCGCGCCGCCACCACGCTCGACGTGCTGGCCGGCATGAAGCCCGCGTTCAAGAAGGACGGCGGCACGGTGACGGCTGGCAACGCCTCGGGCATCAACGACGGCGCCAGCGCCGTGGTGCTGGTGGCGGGCGACCGCGTGCAGGCCCTGGGCGTGAAGCCCCTGGCCCGCCTGGTGGGCTACGCGCACGCCGGCGTGGACCCGGCCTACATGGGCATCGGCCCGGTGCCCGCCACGCAGAAGGTGCTGCAGCGCACCGGCCTGAAGGTGCAAGACATGGACGTCATCGAAGCCAACGAAGCCTTCGCCGCTCAGGCCTGCGCCGTGGTGCAGGAGCTGGGCCTGGACCCGGCCAAGGTCAACCCGAACGGCTCTGGCATTTCGCTCGGCCACCCGGTAGGCGCCACCGGTGCCATCATCACCACCAAGGCGATTGCCGAGCTGCACCGCACGGGCGGGCGCTACGCGCTGGTCACCATGTGCATCGGCGGCGGCCAGGGCATTGCGGCCATTTTTGAACGGGTTTGAGTCATTTTGGCCTCCAGCGCATATCTAGAAAGCGCTGGCAGCTCTATTTTCAATAGCAAACAATTCACTGCCATGCTTCCCAACCCTTTCCTCAGCGCCGACGAGCAGGCCGAACTGCAGCTCTTCACCGAGTCGCTGGAGCGCTTCTGCGACGCCGAGATCGAACCCCACTACCGCGCCTGGGAAAAGGCCGGCCGCGTGCCGCGCGAACTGCTGCGCAAGATGGGCGAGAACGGCTACCTCTGCGCCGATGTGCCCGACACCTACGGCGGCCCGGGCGCCAGCGTGCATTTCTCGTTCGCCGTGGTCGAGGTGCTCTCTCGCCGGGGTTACGGCGGCTTTGTCGGCGGACTGCAGGTGCACAACGACATCATCCCGCCCTACCTGCTGCACTGCGGCACCGAGGCGCAGCGCCAGTACTGGCTGCCGCGCATGGCCAGCGGCGAGGCCATCGCCGCCATCGGCATGACCGAGCCCGGCGCGGGCAGCGACCTCAAGGCCATCCGCACCACCGCCAAACGCGACGGCGACCACTACGTCATCAACGGCAGCAAGATCTTCATCAGCAACGGCCAGAACTGCTACCTGCTGGTGCTCGCCGCCAAGACCGACCCGGCCCTGGGCGCCAAGGGCGTGAGCCTGTTCCTGGTGGACGCGGCCACGCCCGGCTTCACGCGCGGCCAGAACCTTGAAAAAATCGGCCAGCACGCGGGCGACACCTCCGAGCTGTTCTTCAACGACATGCGCGTGCCGGCAGACGCCCTGCTCGGCGGCGTGGAAGGCCAGGGCTTCGTGCAGATGATGCGCGAGCTGCCGCGCGAGCGCCTCATCATCGGCGTGCAGGCGGTGCACGGCGCCAAGGGGGCTTTGGACGCCACGCTCAAATACGTGCAGGAGCGCCAGGCCTTCGGCCAGCCCATCGGCCAGTTCCAAAACACGCGCTTCACGCTGGCCCAATGCGCCAGCGACATCGCCGCCGCCGAGGCCTTCCTGAACGCCAGCGTGGCCGCCTACCAGCAGGGCCAGCTCACGCCAGAGGCCGTGAGCGCGCTCAAGCTGCACACCACCGAGCTGTTCAGCCGCGTGGCCGACGCCTGCCTGCAGCTTTTTGGCGGCTACGGTTACATGGCCGAGTACCCGATCTCGCGCTTCTGGACAGACGCGCGCGTGCTGCGCATCTACGGCGGCACGTCGGAGATCATGAAGGAACTCGTCGCCCGTTCCTTGCTGGGACGCTGACTAGCGGTAGAAGACTTCCACCGCGCCCTTGAGCGTGATCATCAGCGGCTTGCCCTTGCGGTCCACCGTCTTGGGCGAGGGCACTTTCACCCAGCCTTCGCTGACGCAGTATTCCTCGACATCGGTGCGTTCCTTGCCGTTGATGCGGATGCCGATGTCGTGGTCGAACACGGCGCGGACATGGTGGGGACTGCGCGGGTCCACCGAGAGGCGGTCGGGCAATGCGGGACGTTCGGTGGCGGGGGTCGTGGCTTCGGTCACGGAAATTTTCCTGTCGGTCAACGGTTTAGAACGGGGCTGAATCGGGGTCGGTGTCCACCGGCGCCGTGGCCGGTCCGGTGACCACACCGCCCGAGGCGCTCGCAGCCACCGCAGCGGCGGCGCTGGCAATGCCGCTCTCGGCCTCGCCGCCCAGCGCCTCGATGAGGTCGGGGATGAGCTTGCTCAATTCGCCCGTGGCAATGGCCACGTCGGTGTCAAAACCGCCGTCGTCTGCGGCCTTGTCCTCGAACACCGTGTCCAGAAAAGACACCTTCTTGAGCTGCAGCCCCTCGGTGAGCATGAACGACACGCGGTCATCCCAGGTCAGTGCCAGCTTGGTGGGCAGCTTGCCCGCCGCAATGTGCGCCTGCACTTCCTCGATGTCGAGCGGGTGGCGCGCATAGCGCACCACGGCCTTTTCCTCGTCGGCGGCCTTGAGCTCGCATTCGCGGTCCACCGTGAAACCCACGGGCGGCTCCTGCTCCTTGAGCCAGTGCGACATGGCGGCCTGCGGCGAGGTCTGGGTGCTGAGCAGCGCCACTGCAAAGCCGGGCGGCAGCAGCTCGACCAGCGTGCTCACCACCTCGTCGGCGCGCGCCTGGCTGCTGGTGTCGAGCACCAGCGTGCGCGCCTGCGGATCCATCCACACCCAGGTCGAGCCCTGCTTGGTGAAGGCCATGGGCAGCAGGTCGAGCTTGGCCTCGTCCTTGAGGTCGCGCTTTTCCTTCTTGCCGGGCTTGCGACCGGTTTCCTGCTCGATGCGTTCGGCTTTTTCATTCACACGGCGCGCCAGCACCGAGCCAGGCAGCACCTTGGCCTCGACCATGAAGCGCAGAATCCACTGCCCGCCCACGGACTCGGCCAGCGGGCCATGCGCCTCGCCGCGCGGCGGCACGAAACCGAAAGATCGCTCCTGCGTCGCACCGCACTCCATGAATGGCGCCTTGTTCAGGGCCTCTTCCACCTGCTCCAGACCCACCTGCCACTGCGGCGCGATGCGGTACACGATCATGTTCTTGAACAACGGACACCCTTTACGTAAAACCCGCCGAAACGGCCTTGGACCGCCATTGTCGGTCAGCCCTGCACGGCTTCTTCGGGGATTGCTATATTATTTATAGCTTAAAGCGCTTATTTTAAAAGCGCAAAAGCCTATTTTCGTGCATAAAAACGGGCCCCGAAAAGGCCCTGCTTTTTGTCGCAACTTTACACAGTCTCACCCAACAGGCATGGCGGCGATACAGTGCCAGAGCACACTGAAACCCTGCCGCCTGAACACTGTACCGGCGGATTCACTGCAACGAAAGGACACCTCCATGGCATTCATTCCCCGCCGCCTGGCCACCGCCGCCTTCATCGCCGCCCTGGCCCTGCCCGTCCTGGCGCAAAACGCGTCCACGGTTCCCGCTGGCGAAAACAGCGCCACCACCTCCGCCGCGCCCCAAGCACGCCAGGCCCGTGATCCCGCCCGCATGCAGGAACGCCGAGAGATGCGCATGCAGAAGCGCATGACGCAGCATCTGGCCGACCTCAAGACCCGTCTGCAGATCACACCCGCCCAGGAAGGCGTGTGGACCGAATTCGCCAACACGGTGCAATCGCACAAGCGGGCCCCGGGTATGAACCGCCAGGACATGGCCCAGCTGACCACGCCCGAGCGCATCGACCGCATGCGGGCCCTGCGTGCCGAACGCGCCGCCGAAGCCGACCGCCACGGCGATGCCACCAAGGCGCTGTATGCCGCCCTGACCCCGGCGCAGCAAAAAACCATGGACGAGCAAACCCTGCGCCACCACCGCAAGGGCAACCGAATGGGTGAGGGCAGGCACATGGGCCGGGGTGACCATGGCGGCATGCACCACCACGGCATGCACCGCATGCCGTGAAACACGGCTGCAGGCGTCCACGCGCCTGCAGCCAACCGGTGCTCCAGGGTCTACACTGGAAGGCAAAGTGACTTTGCCCCCAGGGAAGCCCGAACCATGCCATTGACGCCCTCCACAGCCCTTGCGCACCGCGCCCTCGCAGCCTGTCTGCTGATGCTCGCCGCCCAGACTCCTGTGCAGGCACAACCAGCCGCGTTGGCGCAAGACGAAAGCTCCAGCCTGTACCTGCAGGCCGGGGCCGCCCGGGAGGACACCCAGGCCCTGACCATCGGCGCCACCCTGCCCTGGAATGGCTGGCAGAAGGAATGGTGGGGTGGTCAGGTGCGTGGCCACTGGGACTTTTACGCCAGCCAGTGGAGCGCCGACGGCGCGGCGGGCCGTATGCACAGCACGGTGCTGGGTGTCAGTCCCACCCTGCGCTGGAGACCCAACACCGGCCACAGCGCCTGGTTTCTCGAAGGGGGCCTGGGAGCCAACTACGGAAAGCCCCGTTTCGTGACATTGCACAAGGCCTTCAGCACCCGCTTCAACTTTGCCAGCCATGTGGCCGTGGGCTACAGCCATGGTGCACAGCGCGAGCATGAATGGCAACTGCGGATCCAGCACAGCTCCAACGGCGGTTTCAAGAAACCCAACCCGGGTCAGAACTTCCTGCAATTGCGCTACGCGCGGCATTTCTGACCCCCGGGGCACGCCGCACGCACCGGCGCCCCGATCCATCTCCTGCCACCCCATAACCACACCCGCCAGCACGGGGTGGTACTGCTGCGCGGCCCATTTTCATGCACCACCCGCACCCTGTGGATAAACCTGTGTGAATTTCTGGAACAAATTGGCAGTTATCCACAGATTAATTCCGTCGCGCCAGGTTGTTCATTCGAGGGCGCCACAGAAAAACCCATCCACCCACACCCTTTGGCGGAACGCAAGCGACTGTCACCATGGAATAAAACCGCCTTATCCACAAAAAAGGGCCTGCTCTACTACTACTGCTATTGAAATATAGAGACCTTAGAGAACAACCCAAGGCCCTCTGGCGCCCGATGGCAAGGCCGCTTTTTCCGGCCGCCTGCAATGGCACGCGCCGCAAAGGTCCCTCGGACTTCAAGGTGCCTGCAAACCCGTTGGCAGAGGCATCCAGGCCCGGTGACAGGCGCGGGGTGATGGGGAGGGGTGCCACAGGGGTCGCGATGGCCTTGCTGGGCCTCTGGCGGCATTGACTGCCTTCACACGAGCGGGCTGCGTGCGTTCAACGTACCCCAAGGGGGCAGGACAAAGCTGTGGATGGTGCTGGCATAACCTGCGACTTATCCACAAGACAGGAGATTCCTGTGGTTTTATCCCTGCAGGCGGATCTTTCCAGTACCGCGGTTGCGCACAGCATGTGCCGGGTGCCAAGTCCTTGCCAGGCAAGCCAAAAAACGGCTTGTCCACAGCAGCCCCCGGTGCTTACTACTACTACTATGGATATATAAGAGAAAAGAGAAGACAGTCAGGTGCTGCGGCTGGGAGCGTTACCGCATGGGGTGCGGCCGCAAGGCGGCGCTCACTCCCGAGGCTGGCGCAACAGGCGCTCCAGGGTGCCCGCAGGCATGGGCTTGCCGAACAGGTAGCCCTGGAAGGCGGTGCAGCCTGCCTTGAGCAGCAGGGCGTGCTGCTCTGCGGTTTCCACGCCCTCGGCAATCACATCCAGTTTCAGGGTGCGGCTGAGGGCAATGATGGTGTCCACGATGGCGGCGTCGTTTGGATCGGTCAGCAGGTCGCGCACGAAGCTCTGGTCGATCTTGAGCTGGCTCAGCGGCATGCGCTTGAGGTAACTCAGAGACGAGTACCCCGTGCCGAAATCGTCCAGCGCAAAGCCCACTCCCAGCTGGCGCAGTGCGGTCATGGTGGCGATGGCCTCGTCCATGTCCTCCACCAGCAGGCTTTCGGTCAGTTCCAGCTTGAGCCGGTGGGCGGGGGCCTCGTTGAACGCCAGGGCATGGGCGACGTCATCCACAAAGCTGTTGTTGCGGAACTGGCGTGAACTGACATTCACGGCCATGGTCAGGCCGCGCAGATGGGGGTCGGTTTTCCATTGCGCCAGCGTCTTGCAGGCCATGTGCAATACCCAGCGCCCCAGAGTCAGGATGAGGCCGGTCTCTTCGGCCAGCGGGATGAACTGAACGGGCGATACCAGACCGCGCTCGGGGTGCTGCCAGCGCACCAGGGCTTCGACCCCCACGTACTGGTTGGATGCATTCACCTGGGGCTGGAAATGCAGCAGGAAATGCTGCTCCGACAACGCGGTGCGCAGGTCGGATTCCAGTGCAGCCCGTGCCGACACCACGGCCTGCATGTGGGGGTCGTAAAAACGCAGGGTGCTGCGCCCGGCGGTCTTGGCCTGGTACATCGCCAGGTCGGCCTGTTTGAGCAAGTCCAGCACGCGCGTCTGGTTTCCCAGGAAGGGGGCCACGCCGATGCTGGGTGTGCTGCGGTAGTGGAAGCCCGCCAGGTCGTAAGGCACCGACAGCGCCGCAAGCACCTTCTCGCCCACGCTGCGGGCCTCGATGGCCAGCATGTCGGGGTCGGGGCTCAGGGCTTCGAGCATCACCACGAATTCATCGCCCCCCAGGCGCGCCACCGTGTCCACGGTGCGCACGCAGCCATTGAGGCGCTGGGCCACCTGTTGCAACAGCAGATCGCCCTTGTCGTGGCCCAGGGTGTCGTTCAGCTGCTTGAAATTGTCCAGGTCGATGAACAGCAGCGCGCCCCCCTGGTGCTGGCGCTCGGCGTTGCCCAGGGCCTGGTGCATGCGGTCGAGCAGCAGCATGCGGTTGGGCAGGCCGGTGAGGGTGTCGAAGAACGCCAGACGCTGGATCTCACGGTCGGTGGCCTTGCGCTGGCGGATGTCGGTGTTGATCTCCAGAACCGATTCGGGTTGCCCGTGCTCGTCCTGCACCAGGGTCCAGTGCCCTTCCATGTCGATCGCATGGCCCTCGCGATGGTGCTGCACGATTTCGCCAGCCCATTCACCATGCGCCAGCACCGCCTCGGTGGCACGCTGGAAGGCGGCCGTGTCGGGGTAGATCAACGCATTGATGGGCTGGCCAAGTGCCTGCTGCTGGGACCATCCATACACCCGTTCGGCGCTTTGGTTCCAGTAGGTGACGCGCTGTTGCAGGTCGCGCACCACGATGGCGTCCTGCGCCTTGTCCAGCAGCGATGCCTGGCGGCGGATGCGTGCGTCCGTGGCCTGGCGCTCGATTTCCCCCGAGGCACGTGCGGCGAAAATCTGCAGTGTCGTCGAGACGAAATCGGCATTGGCCAGCGGCTGGCGGAACAGCACGAAGATCAGCCCCGTGGGTTCGCCCGCGTTGCTGCACAGCTGTTGTCCGGCAAATCCCTGGGCCTGCAGGCGCGAGACGATGGGAGACCGGGGGTAGCGCAGCGCCAGACCGTGCGTGACGACGAACTGGCGCTGCGTCAGCAGGTGCTCGCTGGGTGTGCCATCCAGTTCGTATTCGACATTGGGCACCAGCTCGCCATTGATGACCAGGGCCAGCGAAACCGCCCGGGGTTTTCCGCCGGGCTGTGCAGGCAGCAGGCGGCCCACGGCCCCCACCTGGGCGCCCAGGGCTTCGGACATGTTGCGCGCCAGCTGGATAAAAAATTCGGTCCCGGTGGCGGCCGATACGGCGGCCGCCATCTTCAGCACCGAGGCCTGCAGCTGTTGCTGTTCCTTGCGTGCACGCAGGCTCATGATGCCGAAGGCCAGGTCGTTGGCCAGTTCCTGCAGCAGCTCGCTTTCTTCCGGGCCGATGTGCAGCACCTCGGGGGCGTACAGGTACAGCAGGCCGAAGGTGTGGTGGGCCGCGCGCAGCGGCAGGCTGATCACGCCATGAAAGCCTTGGCGGCGCATGCGCTCGGACAGGTTGGCAAATGACGGATCGGTCTGCACATCGCGCACGATGGTCGGCTGGCCCGAACGGATGGTGGCGCCTGCAGGCCCCTGGCCCTCGGGGTCGGTTCCGGACCAGGACACGCGCAGGGTGTCGAGATGATCGCCGTGGTCGCCGGCATGGGCCACGATTTCGATGGTTTTTTTCGCATCGTCGTGGGCAAATCCCACCCAGCCCAGCCGGTACCCGCCAATGTCCACCACGATGCGGCAGACCGCCTGCAGCAAAGCGGCTTCGGAGGTGGCGCGCACCAGGGTTTCGTTGCAGCTGCTGAGCATGTGGCGTGCGCGGGCCATGCGCGCCAGTTCGCGCTGCGTGCGCAGCCGCTCGGTGACGTCGGTGGCCATCACCTGGCGCGCCTGCAG
The DNA here is from genome assembly GCA_001770955.1 of Burkholderiales bacterium RIFCSPLOWO2_12_FULL_65_40. Taxonomy (GTDB): domain Bacteria; phylum Pseudomonadota; class Gammaproteobacteria; order Burkholderiales; family Burkholderiaceae_C; genus Simplicispira. The sequence continues at coordinate 108,209 of MESL01000035.1, forward strand.
ACCGTTGAACAGGATGCCGCGCGAGGACATCTCGATGTCCATCTCCGAGCCATCCTTGCGCAGATGCCTCCCCATGATGTTGTCGCGCCGCTTCTCGCGTGCAATGGCCCGGATCTCGTGGTGCAGCTGGGTGCGCTGGTCCGGTAGCCACAGGTCGTGCACGCTCATGTGCAGCAGTTCCTGGGCGCTGTAACCATACAGTGCCTGCATGGCCTGGTTGACGGCCAGGAAGCGCAGGCTTTCGTCCTGCGCATACACCCACATGGGCTGTGGGTGGGCATCGAACAGCAGCTTGTATTGCTGCTCGGATGCCTGGAGACGCGTGGCCACCTGGCGCAGCTGCACCACGGCGCCCAGCGATTCCGCCAGGATCTGCAGGTGGGCCAGGTCGCGCTGGCTGAAATATCCGGCCTGGCTGGAGGTGACCTTGAGGGCACCCACCACCGTGCCATCCACGCGCAGCGGCACGGCCAGGGCAGCGCGCACCCCCTGGCGCTGGTAGGCCTCGCCCATGGTCCAGCCCTCGCCTTGCGTGTCGTTGCACAGCACGGCGCGGCCTTCCTTCAGGTCGGACCACAGCAGGCTGTCCTGCAGCGGCAGCGCTGCACCCTGCGGGCGCACCATCAGTCCGACCGAAGCCTGTGACACCAGGCGGTCCCCTTCGAGCATTTCCACCATGGCGCCGCTGGCGCCGGTGGCTTGCAAGGCCGTCTGGGCCACCAGCTCCAGCACGGCGGGCAGCGTGACCGACAGCGATGAAATCTGCTGCTGCACGCGCACCAGTTCGGCATGGGTGCGGGCTTCATGCCGGGCCGCCAGCTCGGCCTGCTTGCGATCGCTGATGTCGGACATGCCGCCCACCATGCGCAGTGCCTGGCCCGTGTCATCGCGGATGACGAAACCGCGGTCGTGGATCCAGATGTAGCGGCCATCGTCACGCCGCATGCGGTACTCGGATTGCCAGGTGCTTTCCTGGCCCCGGGTGGCGGCCAGCATGGACTGGATGACCCGCTTGCGGTCGTCGGGGTGCAGGCGCTCGGCAAAGGCTTCCGGGGTCGGGATACTGGCCTGCGGGGGCATGTGAAGCAGCTCCCGGAAGGTGCCGCCCCACCACAGGGCGTTGGTTTGCACGTCCCAGTCCCACACGGTATCGGTGGTGGCACGAGAGATCTGCTCGAAGCGCTCCTCGCTGCGGCGCAGGGTGGCGGCCTGGTCCTGCAGCCGCGCCTGGATGCTTTCGCGCTCCCGGGCCAGATGGGCCAGCTGCTGCCGCTGGTGGCGCTGTTCGATCTGGTCCAGCGTCTGGCGGGCCAGTGCCTGCAGGGCCTGCAACTGTTCGGGCCCGGGCGTGCGCGGCTGCGTGTCCATCACCGCCAGCGTGCCCAGGGCCAGGCCTTCGGCAGTGACCAGTGGGGCGCAGGCGTAAAAACGGATGTGGGGCGGCCCCAGCACCAGCGGATGGGTGGCAAACAGAGGGTGCTGCGTGGTGTCGGGCACCACCACCGGGCTGCGCCGCCCGTCGAGCCAGTGGGTGCAGAACGACACGGAACGCTCTGTTTCGCGCAGGGGCAGGCCCACCACGGCCTTGAACCACTGGCGCTGCTGGTCCACCAGGTTGACGATGGCGATGGGCACATCAAAGATATGTGCCGCCAGCTGGGCGAGCTGGTCGAAGGCCTCTTCGGGCGGGGTGTCGAGAATGGCGTAGGACTGCAGTGCCTGGAGCCGCGCGGCCTCTTGGGATGCGTGGGCAGGCAGCATGGTCACGCCCCGTCCTGGCCTGTGGGCATGATGCAGCCAACCTTCCGTCGCCTGGCGGCCTGCGGAGCGTTGCAGAAGGGCTTGGGCTGTATCAACACAGGGTGTGGTCGGTAAAGCGGCACATGTCGAACGGCCCGGCACCGGCGCAAGGGCGCAGGCGACGGGTGACAACTTGTAAAGCAGCAATGCTACACCGCGTGGGGCCGCCTGCCAGAGTCACCCATGCAACCTTCGTGCAGCACCAGGCTTGCTAGCCTGTGTGCCATGCAGATCTCTGAACTTGCCCGCCAGGCGTCCGTGTCCGTCCACGCCCTGCGCCACTACGAGCGCCTGGGGCTGATTCGCCCGCACCGCCGGACCAACGGATACCGGGACTATCCCGCCAGCATCAAGCGCGAGGTGGTGTTCATCGCCATGTCGCGCCAGTTGGGCTTTGCACTGCCACAGATTGCCCGGCGGCTTGATGACTACCGTGCCGGCACGCTGGGCATTGACGACATGGTGTGGGCCCTGCAGGAGCGCGTGGCCGCGCTGGACCAGCAGATCAGCCAGCTGCAGGCCCAAAAGCAGGTGGTGCTTGAACACCAGGCGTGGCTCAAGAAGCAACAGCCGCGCCAGCGCAAGCCACCCGGCACCTGGCCGCGTGTGCGGCCCAGGACATCCGCCAAGTCCCCCTCCCCAACCCCACCCCCCAGGAAAACGCCATGACTTCGCCTTCGCCATCCCCCTTGCCCGCTGCCTCCATCGCCGCATTGCAGGCCTTTGTGCGGGCCATGCCCATGGCCCGCACGCTCGGGCTGCGCTTTGTCCATGCCGAGCCTGGCCGGGTCGAGATGGAAATCCCGGTGAGTGAGGCCTTCAGTTTTCGCCCCGGCCAGCTGCAGGCCACGGCCGTGTTTGCAGTGGCCGACTTTGCGGCGGTGGCGGCAGCGGGCAGCGTGTTGCCGCCAGGCTGGACCAATGCGACGGTGGACGCGACCGTGAAACTTGTGGCGCCTGCTCGGGGCGTTTGCCTGCGTGCACGCGGGCGTGTGGTGGATGCGGGGCGGTTGCTCACCGTCTGTGCGGCTGACGTTTTTGCGGTGGACGGGAACGGCCAGGAAACCCTGTGTGCCACGCTCCTGGCCACGGCGCGCAATAATGAACCCGCCGCACTGCGGTAGTCAGCCACCGCGCGGTCGTCAGCCCCGTGTGCGCCGCGCCCGCACGGCAGCCGCCAGATCTTCCAGCACCGGCACGGTTTGCGCCAGGCTGATGCAGGCGTCCGTCACCGACACCCCATGCTGTAGCGGCTGGCCGGGCACGATGTCCTGGCGGCCTTCCTGCAGGTGGCTTTCGATCATCAGGCCGGTGATGCGCGCATCTCCGGCCGCGATCTGCTGGGCCACTTCGCCCGCCACGGTGATCTGGCGCTGGTGCTGCTTGCTGCTGTTGGCGTGGCTTACGTCGATCATCACCTGCTCGCGCAAGCCTGCCGCCTTGAGGATGGCGCAGGCCGCATCCACATCGGCCTTTTGATAGTTGGGCTGCTTGCCGCCGCGCAGGATGACATGGCAGTCCTGGTTGCCACGCGTCTCGAAGATCGCGGCCTGGCCCATCTTGGTCATGCCCATGAAGGCGTGCGAGGCCTGCGCGGCCTGGATGGCGTCGGAAGCCACCTTCACGCCGCCGTCGGTGCCGTTCTTGAAGCCCACCGGGCAGCTGAGCCCGCTGGCGAGCTGGCGGTGGCTCTGGCTCTCGGTGGTGCGTGCGCCAATCGCGCCCCAGCTCACCAGGTCGCTGATGAACTGCGGCGAGAGCAGGTCGAGAAACTCGGTGCCCACGGGCAGGCCCAGCGCCAGCACGTCGAGCAGCAGCTCGCGCGCCATCTCCAGTCCTTCGTTGATGGCGAAGCTGCCGTCGAGGTGCGGGTCGTTGATGTAGCCCTTCCAGCCGACGGTGGTGCGCGGTTTTTCAAAATACACACGCATCACGATGAGCAGGTCGTTTTGCAGTGCGTCGGCGTGCGTCTGGAGCTGGCGCGCGTATTCCATGGCCTGGCCGTGGTCGTGGATGGAGCACGGCCCCACCACCACGATGAGCCGGTCGTCCTGGCCCTGCAGCACGCGCGAGATGGCGGCGCGGCTGCTCTCCACCAGCGCCTGGGCGGCGGCCGGGGCAGGTTGCCATTCCTGCAGCAATGCGGGGGTGATCAGGGGACGCACGGCCTTGATGCGGGTGTCGTCGATGCGGGTGGTGTCCAGCGTGGACAGCGGTGTGGCGGGGCGGTGGGCATGGGTCATGCCCCCGATTGTCGCGCGGACGCGCTGCCACCCGTCAAGGCCTGCGGAAGGCCGGGTTCTGGCGCGACCAGTGGCGCGACTGCAGGTGGTCCATGCGCACATCGCCACCCGACGAGGGGGCATGCACGAAGCGCCCTTCCCCGACGTAAATACCGGCATGGGTGGGCTTGCGGCCCGGGCCGAACACCACCAGGTCTCCGGTGCGCAGCTCGCGGGCGTCCACCGGCCGGCCCCAACCGCTCAACTGCGCCACCGTGCGCGGTGGCGCGGTGCCTACGCGGTGGCGGTAGACGTAGCCAATCAGGCCGCTGCAGTCAAAACCGCTCTCGGGCGTGTTGCCACCATAGCGGTAGGGTGTGCCCACCAGGCCCAGTGCATGGATGGCAATGTCATGCGCCTGCTCGTCCGTCAGATACGACGCCAGCGGACGCGCCGGTGCGGGTGCGGGCACCGGGGTGGTGCTGCAGGCGCCCAGCAACAGCGCGGCCGCCAGGCCCAGGCCATACCAGGGCGTCCTCGTCAGCGGTGCGGGCCGATCAGACGGGCTCATCCCGGACTTGAAATTGGGCATAAAAATAGCGTTCTTCGCAGGTTGGATATGCGCCAATAGCTACTGAATCAACAGCAAAAGTGACGTTCCAGCTATTTCTTGATGCGCTCGGGCGTCAGGAACAGGCCCACCCCCACCACGATCAGGATCAGCGGCCACCAGGTGCGCAGCAACTCGCGCAGGCTGATGTCGATCACGCCCAGATTCGTCAGCAGCATGAAGCTGCCCGCCAGGATCAGCACGATGGCTGCCACATTGCCTCGCATGGGAACCTCCTTCGAAAATCAACGGCCCATGGGCGAGATGCCGATCAGCATCGCGTGCGCCCAGAAGGCAAACACGGCCCAGGCCACCAGGCCCAGCACCACGGCAATGCCCGTGCCTGCCAGCGTGCCGCTGGCGTAGCTGGTGCCCTGGGCGCGGTCGCGCTGGCGTGCGGCCCGAAAGTCGAACACCGCCCACAGCAAAAAGCTGCCAAACAGCAGCACATCGGCCAGATTGCCGTTGGAGATCAGGTGCGCCAGCGCCCAGGTCTTCACAGCCAGCACCATGGGGTGGTGCAGCTTGGCCTTGAGCGCATTGCGCGGCACGTAGGCGGCGGCCAGCAGGATGAAGGCCACCAGAGTGAACAGAGAGGCCGCATGGCGCATGGCCACGGGCGGGTTCCACAGCACCACGGGCTGCTGGCGTGCCAGGCCGTAGCCCCAGACCACCAACACCAGGCCGACGAGCGAAAGGACCGAATACACGCCCTTCCACATGCCCTCGCCCAGCCGGGCCCGGGTTTGCGTGCGCCAGCCATCGGCCACGATGCGCACCGAGTGCACGCCCAGGAAAAGAACAAGTCCGAGGATCAGGATCGACATGGGAAAAAAGCCTATGGGGTAGTTGTGGCTGCCCATTATCGGCAGATGGCGGGAATTTGCAGAAGGCCCTGCGCGCCCGGCGCATAATGGCCGCCCGACCCGCACCCCTTCCGAAGCCCCTCAAGCAGGCTTCGCCCCCCGACGATGCCCGGCTATGAAACCAAGCAAGAGCGCATCGCCGTGGCCGGTGTGGAGCACCTGCACATCCGTTCGCTGCTCGACCGCCAGCAGTTTGCCGACCCTCTGGGCCTGGCGCTGCGCCTGGGCATCTCGTCGGCCACCTGGCCGCTGTTCGGTCTGCTCTGGCCCTCGGGCGCGCAGCTGGCTGCGCGCATGGCCCAGCGGCCCGTGCGCGCGGGCGAGCGGGTGCTGGAGATCGGCTGTGGCCTGGCCCTGCCCAGCCTGGTGGGGCACCGCCGGGGCATGGACATCACGGCCAGCGACTGCCATCCGCTGGCCGCACGCTTTCTGCGCAACAACCTGCGCCTGAACCACCTGGCCCCGATGAAATACCGGCACGGCGCCTGGGATGCCCCACAGCCCGCTGCGACGACGGCCGCCACCGCGCATTCCACCACGGTGCGGGAGCGCTACGACCTGCTCATCGGCAGCGACCTGTTGTATGACCGCGATGCCAGCGTGGCGCTGGCCGAGTTCATCGGCTGGCACGCGGAACCTGCTGCCGAGGTGTGGATCGTGGACCCCGACCGGGGCAACCGCCCCGTCTTTTCCCGGCTGATGGCCGACAACGGCTTTGGCCTGACCCAGCAGCGGCTCGATACCGCCGCCACAGCCACCGCCCCGGTGTACAAGGGGCGCCTGCTGGTGTATCAGCGCGCGGCGTAGCGGGTGGGCTGCGGCCATGCAGCCGCCCCGTGCTTATGCAAAAAGGTGGGCAACTGGGTCTTGGCACAGGCCTGCAGCGCCATCAGAAAATCGTGCCCGGCGTCGGCCACGCCCCAGCGTTCCGCCAGATCCTGCTGGATGCGCAGCAGCAGCGCCGCCGTCACCTGCGCATCGGCCAGCGCCCGGTGCGCACGGCCCGCGCTGGGCAATTGGTGAAAGCGTGCCAGCGTGCCCAGCTGGTGGTTGGGCGCCTCGGGGTACAGGCGGCGCGCCAGCCGCACCGTGCAGGCAAATGGGTGCGGTGCATCGCACCCGGCGCGCGCCAGCTCGGCCTGCCAGAAGCCCCGGTCGAACGGCGCGTTGTGGGCCACCAGGGGCGTATCGCCGACGAAGCGGTGGGCCTGCGCCATCACCTCGGCGGCCGGTGGTGCATCGGCCACCATGGCGTTGGTGATGCCGGTGAGCTGCGTGATGAAGGGCGGAATGTGCACCCCGGCGTTCATCAAACTCTGGAAATGTCCCACCACCTGCCCGCCTTCCACCAGAACGATGGCCACCTCGGTGGCGCGCGCGCCCTGGCCGGGTGAACTGCCGGTGGTCTCGAAGTCGATGACGGCGATGGGCAAGTGCATGAAGAAAAATGGCTCAAGCGCTTATGGAGTAAGCGTTAAAAGCTATATAAAAAGTAGCAGTCAATGCCTGCGATCACCCTGTTCCGAGATTCTCAGGGTTTCTGCAATCGCAATTTCAAGTGCAGGCAGATCGTCGGTGATCGTCTTGAACAGGATTTCATGCGCCACCTGTTCGTAGCCATGGGCCAGAATGTTGCGCAGGCCGATGACGCGCCGCCACGGAATGCCGGGCCACTGACTGGCGGATTCGCTGCCCATCCGAAAAGCCGCCTCCCCCAGGTTGATGAACAGCTTTTCCACGGCCAGGCAAAGAACCCGGTTACCTGTGAAGGTTTCCAGGGTCTGCCCTGTGGCAAGGGAGCGCAGTTCCTGGGTAAACCGCAGCATGTCAGCCAAATGCGCGGGCGTGCGGTTCATGGTCACTGGAACAAGGGGCGCAACTGAGGCTCGATGGCGCGGCGGCGATAGGGGTTGTCCAGCACCGATGGAAATGCCAGATCGATCTTGCGGCCATCGAATGCGGCGGACAGTTCGTCCTGCATGTCCACCAGCGCGAAGCCGCTGGGGGCCTCGCCGGGGACGAATTCCACCAGCAGATCCACGTCGCTGTCCGGCCGCTCCTGCCCCAGTGCTGCAGAGCCAAACATCTGCAAACGGCGCACATGGTAGCGCTGGCAGATGTCTGCGATGCGTGATTGTTGGGACGGAGCGATGTGCATGGCGCAATGATACGGGCACCCCCCGGATTCTGGCTATCAGGCCTTCTTGAGAAACTCCGACTTGAGCAGCATGCTGCCCAGGTCGGTCTTGCAGTCCACGTTGTGGCCGTCTGCACCGTCCACCAGGCGGATGCTCTTGATCTTGGTGCCCTTTTTCAGCGTGGACGAAGAGCCCTTGACCTTGAGGTCCTTTACCAGGATCACGGCGTCGCCGTCCTGCAGCGGGTTGCCGTTGGCGTCGCGCACCACGCCGTCGCTGGCGCTGTCATCCTCTGCCGGGGCGGCGGACTGCGGCCATTCGTGCCCGCAGTCGGGGCAGATGTAGTTTTCGCCGTCGGGGTAGGTGTTCTCTTGGCCGCATTGCGGGCAGGCGGGCACGGTGTGGGGCATGGGGGATTTCCTCCGCTGTGTTGTGGTGGTGTCAGGCTGCTATTGTCCGCGCGCGCCGCGCCGCTCCAGCGTGAACGGCGGCAGGCCCTTGAGCAGGCGCTGGCCGTAGCTGGTGCGCGTCAGGCGCTTGTCGTAGCAATACACATGCGCCTGGTCTTCCTCGGTGCGGATGGCGCGGCCCGCCCATTGCGCCAGACGGATGGCGGTCGCCGGCACCACCAGCTCGCTGAACGGGTCGCGCCCCACGGCGCGCAGCCATTCGGCGCGGGTCTCGCCTACGGGGTCGTCCGGCGGGGCGAAGGGCAGCTTGGTGATGAACACCGACTCGCACAGCCGCCCGGGCAGGTCCAGCCCTTCGCCGAAGGACTGCATGCCGAAGATGATGGAGGGCTCGCCCGCTGCCACGCGCTCGCGGTGGCGTGCCAGCAGCTGCGTGCGCGGCAGCTGGTTCTGCACCAGCACCAGCGGCCGCATCACGGTGGCCAGCGCGTCCACTGCCTGGCGCATCTGCTCGCGCGACGTGAACAGCACCAGCGCGCCGTATTGCACGCGCGCCAGGTCGTTGAGCAGCGCATCGACCATTTCGGTGGTGAACTGCGCGGCGTTCTTCGGATCGGCGTGGGTTTCGGCGGCAATCAGGGTGCCCTGCGCGGCATAGTTGAAGGGGCTGGGCACTTCGAGTGTGGTGGCGGCCTCATCCCCGTGCAGGCCCGATTCACGCAAAAAGAAGTCGAACTGCCCGCAGCTCGTGAACGTGGCCGATGTCAGCACCGCGCCGCGCACGCTGCTCCACAGGTGGCTGCGCAGCGTGCTGCCCGGCAGGATGGGGCTGGCGTGCGCTTTCACCACGATGAAGTCGCCGTCCATCTCCAGCGTGAACCATTTGGCGTTGGGCACGAAGCCCGTGGCCTCGCCCTCGGGCGCCTCCTGCAGCAGCAGTTGCGCCGTGGCGTGCACCTCTTCGAGCCGGGGCGCCAGCGTGCCGATTTGTGCATACAGCTGCGACAGGCGGCGCGACTCGTCGGGCTTGTCGCGCATCTCGGCGCGTAGCGCCTTGGAAATGGCGCGCAGGCATTCCAGAAAGCCCGCCGCGTGGTGCGCGAGCTGGCCCAGGGGCTCGTGCAGCGCCTCGGGCAGAACGCCGCGCGGCACGCGCATGCGCGCCGGACCCCAGGCGCTGTTCTGGCCCTTGAGGGCCTCGCCGTACAGGTCCATCACCAGCCGGGCCAGGTCTTGCAGGTGCTGGCGCAACTGGCTGGCGTGGCGCGGAATGTCGGCCACCTCGGTCACCTCCACCAGCGTGCCGATGCGCAGCGCGCGGCTCGATAGCCGGTCGATCCAGCCCAGGCGGCTCAGGTCGGCGCTGCAGGCGAACTGGTCGAGCGCCGTGGCGGGCAGGTGGTGGGCCTCGTCGAGCACCAGCAGGCAGTTGTCCAGCTCGGGCAGCACGCGCGCGCCCAAGGACGACAGCAGCAGATCGTGGTTGGCCACGATCACCTGCGCACCCACCAGCGCCTTGCGCTGGTCGTAGTACACGCACTGGCCAAAGGCCGGGCAGTGCCGCCCGGTGCACGAGCTGCCTTCGGCCGCCACGGGGCTCCAGGCCTCGGGTTCGGGCGGGGTGTCGAGGCTGTCGCGGTCGCCGTCCCAGGCACCCTGTGCCAGGGTTTGCGCCATGCTGGCGTAGAACTGCATGCGCGCCTCGGTCTCCTGGTGCGAGCGCCTCGGGCGTGCGGCGGCGGCCTCTTCGGGGAACAGGTCGTCATCGTCCTCACCGTACGCCTCGCCGGTGCCTGCCAGGCGCTCGAGCTTGAGCTTGCACACATAGCGCCCGCGCCCCTTGGCCAGCACGAACTTGAAGGGCTGCTCCATCTGCGCCGCGAGCGCGGGCAAATCCTTGTTCACCAGCTGCTCCTGCAGCGCCACGGTGGCGGTGGAAATGAGCACGCGCGTGCCGCGCGCCAGCGCGATGGCAATGGCCGGTGCGCAATAGGCCAGCGACTTGCCCACGCCCGTGCCCGCCTGGATGACGGCAATAGCGCGCGTGGGTTCGCCGTCTTCTTCATCGACCTTGCCCAGTTGCGCCTGGCTGAAGGTGCGCGCCACCTGCTCGGCCATGCCCCGCTGCCCCGCGCGGCTGCGGAAACCCTCGGTGGACCGCACCACCGCATCAAACGCCTGCAGGCCCGCCTGGGCCCATTCTGTGGAAGACATAGGGGCGGGAGTGTGGCATGGACGCGCAGGGCGGTCCTGGTATGGGTTTAATAACTATCAATTTGATAGCTAACGGCGCTTTATGGATAAGCGTTTTAGCCAAATTTATCTTGAATATGCATGCCCATGGCATGCGGCAAAGTGCGCCAAAGTCCAGCGGGTCGTCGCGGCCCAGCTTGTGCCACAGCGGGTGCGCGCCCTCGCATGGGCGTGCCCCGGTGACGAGGCACAGCCCGGCGTCCAGCCCCTTGTAATGTTCGTCATACGTGGAGTGAGGCGCCCGGATCGGCCTGTCAGCCCTCCAGCAGCTCCACGCGCCACTGCACGCAGGGGCCTGCCACCTCCGGCAGGGCCTGCAGCATATGCAGGGCGAGGTCGATAGCACCCTGGGGCGCTTCTCCGGTCAGCACCAGCACCTGATGCGCTTCGTCGGGGTGGTCTGCCATCCATTCCAGGCGCTCCACCGGCACGGCCTGGCGCGCCAGAAGTGCACCCACCGCCACCATGTCCTGGCGCGAGTGCACGGGCACGCGCAGGTGGTGCCGCGTGCACACGGCCGCGTGCTGCAGCACCGGCAGGGGGTGCAGGGCATGGGCCTGGAAGCCCAGGTGCGGCACGCGCTGCGCTGCGTGCGTGCCATCGAGCCGGGCCACGTCCACCAGGTCGGCGATCACGGCCGAGGCCGTCTGCTCTGCGCCCGCTCCGGCGCCGTAGTACATCGTCACGCCCGATGCGTCGCCTTGCACCAGGATGCCGTTCATCGAGCCGTTCACCTGCGCCATCAGGTGGGTGGCGGGCAGCAGCGCGGGCTGCACGCGCAGCTCGATGCCGCCTTCGCGCCGCCGCGCCACGGCCAGCAGCTTGATGCGGTAGCCCAGCTGCTCGGCGCAGGCCACGTCCAGCTGCCGCAGGGTGGTGATGCCTTGAACCTGCACATCGGCAAAGTTCACCGGCATGCCGAAGGCGTTGGCCGCCAGCAGCGCGAGCTTGTGCGCTGCGTCGATGCCTTCGATGTCGAAGGCCGGGTTGGCTTCGGCATAGCCCAGCGCCTGGGCTTGCGCCAGTGCCTGAGCAAAGTCCAGCCCCGCATCACGCATCTGGCTCAGGATGAAGTTGGTGGTGCCGTTGATGATGCCCGCCACCCACTCGATGCGGTTGGCCGTGAGCCCCTCGCGCAGCGCCTTGATGATGGGGATGCTCACCGCCACCGCGCCCTCGTAGGCCACGGCCACACCGTGCTGGCGCGCGGCGGCGAAAATTGCGCCGCCGTGCTCGGCCAGCAGCGCCTTGTTGGCCGTCACCACATGCTTGCCGGCGGCAATGGCGGCCAGCACCCAGCCGCGCGCCGGGCCGGTGCCACCGGCCACCTCGACCAGCACGTCCACTTCGGGGTGCGTGGCGACCTGCATCGGGTCGTCAATGAGGGCCACGTCAGGCCCCACCACGGTCCGGGCACGCGCGAGGTTGCGCGCTGCCACCACTACCACCTCAATGCCGCGCCCCGCGCGCGCGGCGATCAGGGCCTGGTTGCGCGCCAGCACGCGGAAGGTACCCGCGCCCACGGTGCCAATGCCGATCATGCCCACGCGCAGCGGGCGCAGGGCCACGGGGTGGCCGCCAAGGGAGTCAAAACGAGGATCAGGATCGCGGTACATGGACTTCTCCGAACGAAAAAAGGCAAACCCGGCTGCCAAGGCTGGGTTTCGTTTCGTTCGGGGAGAAGAGAGAAGACACCAGGTGGCCGCCGGGACGGCCACCTGCGCGTGCTCAGGTGGCCGCGGTGGTAATGGTGGTAATGGTGGTAATCATTCGTGCCCCCATCGCCCGCGCGCTGGCGGGCAGCATCATGCAACCCATGGGGGCGGCAACGGATGCAGTGTGGAACGGGAGGTACGGCATGAAGCGTCCAGTGTAGCGCAGGCTCACAGCGCGTCGATCTTGTGGTTGTGGCCCACCGGGTACTTCTGCGCGTTGAGGGCCATCTTGGTGCGTGCCGCGTCCATCAGGTCGATGCCGAGCACCGTGGAGAGCTGCACCAGGTACAGCAGCACGTCGGCCATCTCGTGGGCCACGGCCTGCTTCTGTTCGGGCGTGAGCTGGCGGCTCTGGTCTCCGGTGAGCCACTGGAAATGCTCGAGCAGCTCGCCGGCCTCGACGATCAGCGCCGAGGCCAGGTTCTTGGGCGAATGGAACGGGCCCCAGTCGCGTGCATCGGCGAACTGCTGCAACTGGCGGGCCAGGGCCTGCAAGGCGGTATCGGGTTCGGGGGTGGAGGTCATGGGGGCGACTGTAGCGGGGGGCGATCGCCCGGCGCAACGCCAGCGCCGTTGCTCGCCTCGGCGAGCAGGTGCTCGCGGAAGACCTGCGCAATCGGCGATAGCTGCTTGGCACGCGGGTGCACCACATGCCACTGCGACGGGATGGGCATGCCCTGTACCGGCAGTACGCACAGGTCGGTCTCCAGCTCGCTGCTGCGCAGGGCATGCTTCGAGAGCACGGCGATGCCCAAGCGGCCCGCCACGGCCTCCTTGATGGCCTCGTTGCTACCCAGCTCCAGCCGGGTCGGGGCCTCGAAACCCTGGGCTGCAAAGAACCGGTCGGTGGCCAGCCGCGTGCCCGATCCGCGCTCGCGCAGCACAAAGCGCTCGTTGCGCAGGTCCGCCAGCGCAATGCGGCGGCGCTTGGCCAGCGGGTGGCCCTGCCAGGCGATGAGCACCAGCGGGTTGGACAGAAAAACGTGGTCTTCCAGGTCCATGTCGGGCGGGGGCAAAGACATCACGTACAGATCGTCCATGTTGTCGCGCAGACGCTGTACCACGCCATCGCGGTTGAGCACTTCGAGCGCGATCTCGATGTCCGGGTAGCGCGCGCAAAAACGGCCCAGCAAGCGCGGCACGAAATACTTGGCTGTGCTGACCACGGCCACCCGCAGGCGCCCGCGCGTCAGGCCGTGCATGGCGTTGATGCGCTGCCCGAAGGCTTCCCAGGTATCCACGATGCCGCGCGCCGTGGCGGCCAGTTCGCGCCCGGCATCGGTAAGGTGCACGCGGCGCCCGATCACCTCGTACAGCGGCAGGCCCACGGCCTCGGTCACTTCGCGCAGCTGCATCGACGCCGTGGGCTGCGTCACATGCATGGCGCGTGCTGCGCCGCTGACGCTGCCCGTCTCGGCCAGCGCCAGAAACAGTCGCAGCTGTCGGAAGGTGATGTTCATAGATAAATATCTATAGTTATCTAACTGATTATCGATTTTATTTTATTCATTTGGGCGCCTACATTCGCGGCACAACGATCCCTTCGTGCCATGCAAACCCTCACTGATCCTGCCATCCTGTTCTTCGTGTTCGGCGTCTTTGCCGGGCTGGTCAAATCCAATCTGGAAATTCCGGCGCCCATCGCGCGCTTTCTGTCGCTGTACCTGCTGATGGCGCTGGGCCTCAAAGGCGGGTTTGCGCTGGCGCAGTCGGGGCTGACGGTGCAGGTGGCCACCGGGCTGGGGCTGGCGATCGGGCTGGCGGTGGCTGTGCCCATCGTTGGCTATCTGCTGCTGAGCCGCTTCATCCCGCGCTTTGACGCGGCGGCCGTGGCCGCCACCTACGGCTCGGTCAGCGCCGTCACCTTCATCACCGCCACCGCCCATCTGGACAATCAGGGCATTGCCTACGGCGGCCACATGGCCGCTGCCATGGCCCTGATGGAATCGCCTGCCATCATTCTGGCGGTGCTGATGGCCAACGCGCTGCGCCGCAGCCAGGCCGCCCCCGTGCGGGTGGGGCCAGCGGGCGCCGCCTTGCTGGCCCTGCACGGGGGTGGTCAGGGGTTCTCTCTGCCCAAAGTGCTGCACGAGTCGTTCACCGATGGTGCCCAGCTCCTGCTGCTGGGCGCCATGGCCGTGGGGCTGCTCACGGGCGAAGCCGGCCAGCAGGCTATGCAACCCTTTTCCGGCGACCTGTTCAAGGGCATGCTGGCCTTTTTCCTGCTCGACATGGGCCTGAGCGCCGCGCGCAACCTGCCCGGCCTGCGCAGCCAGCCCCCGTTGCTCATCGCCTACGGCCTGCTGGCGCCGCCCGTGCACGCGGGCGCGGCACTGCTGCTGGCAGCCGGGGTGGGTCTGCCCCTGGGCGACACCGTGCTGCTGATGGTGCTGGCCGCCAGTGCCTCGTATATCGCTGTGCCTGCCGTGGTGCGCTACGCCATCCCCGAAGCCAACCCTTCGCTCTACGTGGGCCTCTCGCTCGGGCTGACGTTTCCGCTCAACATCCTGCTGGGCATCAGTGGCTATACCCAGGTGGCGGTGTGGGCCGCGGGCTGACGCCGAGCACCCGAGGGGCGTCGTGGCCGCTGGTGGTGCGAAGTCGAAGGTGGGTGGTAGTGCGCCGCCTACACATCGGCTGGCGCCTGTAACGCATGGTCTAGACGTGCATTGAGCCTCGGTGGCGTCCTGGGACGGCCACCGACTCTGCGCCATGTCAGTCCCGCCAATGGCTTTCCGGTGCTGCATGCGCATCGTCCCGGAAGCCCCACGCTGCGTCGCACGCTGTCGCAGGAAATCCCTCTTTGGCAGCACTCGCACAGCCGCGTAGCAGGGTTTCTGGCGCCTGGGCCGCATCTTGTACACGACCCGAAAACACCCTTGTGCAAGGGTCTACTCCATTTGGACTAGTTACGGCAAAAGACCAGTTTTTTTCTTGACTTCAATTAACGTTTGTATAGATTTGCAACGTTTTGTGATCTTTGTGCGCGCCATTTTTCAATGTTTGAGGGACCCATGCGATCAATTTTTTCCATCCAGCCGACTCGGCGTGAGCGCAGTTGCGCCGGGTGCCGCGGCGCTCAAGGGGGTTTCACTTTGGTGGAACTGGCGGTGGTTCTTGCCGTCATCGGTCTCATCATCGGTGCGGTGGCCATCGGCAAGGATGTGCAGCGCAACGCCGAGTACGCCAAGATCAAGAACAAGTTCATCGACCAGTGGGAGCAGGCCTACAACCAGTACTACCAGCGCACCGGCGTGGTGGTGGGGGACAGCCAGATTGCGCCGCGCATCATGGTCAACGGGGCGGCCTATGTGGCGACCGGAACGAATCCGGTTTCGGGCGGCGATATGGGTGCAACGATTGCGGCCGGCAACGAGCCGACACCAGTGTGCGCACACGCGCCGGAGAATGACGCTGCGGTACGTAGTTCGGCCACTGCGTTCGTGGCCAACACGAACGACCTGCGTCTGTATATGACACGCGCAGGTATTCGCATGCCGCCTGGTCGTGCCGAAGGGCAGGAAGACCTGTACGTTTACACCGACACCAACGGCTCGCCGCAGGAAATCCAGGTGTGCTTTCAGTGGAACCGCCCCGGCACTCCCGAAGGTGCCGGCAACGTGATGGTGATCGCCGGGCTGACGCCCGACCTGGCGCGCATGCTCGACCAGATGATTGACGGCAAACCCGACGCCCAGGAGGGGCGCTTGCGTCTGCGAAACATCGTCAACGGAACGCCCAATGGCCCGGGGGTGGAGTGGTCCGCCAACAACAGCTTTGGCCGTGGAGCGGCTGCTCCCACAGCCACGGGCGCGGGCCAGACGCGGGACGAAGAACAGGTGATCACCCTGACCGCCATTTACAAAATGAACCAGTGAAGCAGGGCGAGGGAATCCACATCATGAAGCAAGCATTCAAGTACCCCACCCGCCGTCCACTTTCGCCGCGCCAGCAGGGTTTCACGTTGGTGGAACTGGCGGTGGTGCTGGCCGTCATCGGTCTCATCATCGGCGCCGTGGCCATCGGCAAGGACGTGCAGCGCAACGCCGAATACACCAAGATCAAGAACAAGTTCATCGACCAGTGGGAGCAGGCCTACAACCAGTATTACCAACGCACCGGCGTGGTGCTTGGTGACAGCCAGACCGCTCCGCAGAACATGGTCAACGGAGAGCGGTATCTTGCCGCCGGAGTGCGCTCCGGTCGAAACATGACCGGTGTGACAGCGCCCAACGCGATCTGCCGGGATGCGCGTGGTCAGGGGATGACGCGGGGCTTCACGGCAGGCACCGATCCCAACCTGCGCGAATTGATGACCCGCGCTGGTATCCGCATGCCACCGGGTCGCGCCGAAGGCCTGGAAGATCGTTATGTCTACCTCGATAGCAACGGAAACCCGCAGGAAGTCCAGGTCTGCTTCCAGTGGAATGTGCCGCTGGCCGATGCGTCGGCGGCCAACGCTGTGGGTGAAGGTGCCGGCAACGTGATGGTCATCACGGGCCTCACGCCCGACCTGGCGCGCTCGCTCGACCAGATGATCGACGGCAAGCCCGATGAACGCGAAGGGCGGTTTCGCCGTCAGGGCGTGGCGAACAACGCAGGCGGGGCCATCAACGCGCCAGGTCAGGAATGGCAGGCCACCAACCGCGACCTGATCGGCACCAACAACAACCGCAGTTTCGACGAAGACCAGGTGGCCATCGTGACCGCCATCTACAAGATGAACCAGTAAGGGTTCGCCGTTTCGTTCCCGTTCGCACCGTATCTGTATCGCCACATTGCCGGAGATTTTTGAATGTCTAGAACCCAATCATTCCGCAGGCTGGGCCGCAAGGTCCAGCAAGGTTTCACGCTGGTCGAGCTGGCCATCGTGCTGGCCGTCATCGGTCTCATCATCGGTGCCGTGGCCATCGCCAAGGACGTGCAACGCAACGCCGAATACCAGAAGGCCGTCAACAAGTTTGCCTACCAGTGGAAGATGTCTTACGACCAGTACTACCAGCGCACCGGCGTGGTGCTGGGCGACTGCCAGCAGGCGCCGACCTACATGGTCAACGGCTCTGAAACCGAGATTCCGGCGGGCACCAATGCCTGCACCCGCGCGGGCTCCATGGCGGTGGCCGGCATTCCCGAGAATTTTGCCAACCGCGGCTTGAAGATCTGCAGCGGCCAGGGCTACACGGCCGGTCAGGTGGGCCCGGGTGATGCGGCCCTGGCGACGCAAAACCTGCGCACCCTCATGACGCGCGCGGGCGTGCGCATGCCGCCCGGCCGGGGCGAAGGGCATGAAGACCGCTTCCTGTACATCGACTCCAATGGCAATGCCGTTGAAATGCAGGTCTGCTTTCAATGGAACACCTCGGGCACCGCCAGCGGGGCCGGCAATGTGATGGTGATCCGGGGCCTGACGCCCGATCTGGCGCGTTTCATGGACCAGGTGATCGATGGCAAGCCCGACTCGCGCGAAGGGCGCTTCCGTATGCAGAGCCGTCCTGCACACACCGCAGCGGGCGAAGCCAATGCCCCGGGTACGCAGTGGGAAGCCAACAATACCGAGGGCAACAACATTGCCAACACCGCAGCCAACAGCGCGATGACCAACAGCGATGCGCGCCAGACGGTGACCAACACCAGCGGCAACGCGGGCGGCACCGCCACGGGGCGCACCTTTGACGAAGACCGCGTCATTCTGGTGACGGCCCACTGGACGATGGAGCAGTAATTGAACGGCGCCCGTACGCTCAAGCTTGTCTCCCTGGCACTGGCCACGGCCCTGCTCGGTGGCGGCGCCTGGCTGGCGCACGGCGGGCTCAAGCAACTGGCTCGGGAGCGCCAGCAGTTTGCGCAGCTGCAGTCAGAGCTGGACAACGCCCGTCGCCTGCTGCCTGAAGTGCAGCAGCGCGAGCAACTGGTGCGCTCGATCAGGGAGGTGGCTCAGCAGGTCGAGCGCATGGGTTTTGACCCAGGCCAGTGGGGCGAGCGCAGGCTGCGCCGTCCCCAGGGGCCAGCCACCCGCGCAGAGGCCGCCCAGTTTCTGGCGGAGCTCGGGCGGGGCGGTGCGGGTCAGGTCTTTGTGGCCGATCTGTTTGACATTGCCACAGTGTCTCCGGGGGCCAGCCTGTTCCACCCGCCCCAGCCGGGCGACCAGGGACTCACGCTCGGCGTCAGCGGCACGCTGCATTTCCAGACGGTGTCTGTCTCTCAATCGCCCAGGGTGACCCCATGAGCGCTGAACATGTTTATCGGATTGCGACCACCGGATGGCTGCATTGCCACGGCCACCAGGTGGAGGAGGTGCCAGCGTGGCCCCGGCTGACCCACAGCGCGCTGGTCGTACTCGACCTGGATGACGTCTTCACGGACGTATGGCGGTTTGAAGGCAAGTCCGAGTACGCCGCAGCCTTGATTGAAAAGCGCGTGCGTACCGAGGGTTTGGTGGAGGGCGCTGCGCATATTGTGGTGCACCGCCTGGTCAAACTGCCGCGTGGCTTTCAGGCGTTCTTTTCCGCCATTTCGCTGGAGCTGTGGCAGCGCTGCACGCAGTGGGCCCAGGAACAGGCCGATCACTGCCTGGTGATGATGGCCACCGGTCTGCTGTGCCACAACGTGGGCACGGACCAGGCGCGCGTGATGCTGTCCCAGCGTCGGCTGATGTGTTTTGCCCAGACCGAAGCGGGCATGGTGTTCGGTGCGACCCAGGCGCTGGGTTCCGGCCCGGCGGCCATGGCCAGTGCCGCCAAGGTATTGACGGCCAACCACAATGCACTTCTGACCCGCCTGGGTCCGGAAGCGGTCGAATGGGGGGTGTTGTGGTCCACACAGACGTCGGACAGCGACACCTGTCTGGAGGCGGTGCGCAGCGTGCTGGGCGGCGCACCGCTCGCCATGCCGGACCAGGAGCTGGTCTTGGCGGGCGAGCGCGTGCACACCGTGCTGCCGGCGCTGGCGCGCGAGGCCGCTGGTCGTCATGCCCTCAATCCTTCACTGGAACGGGTGGCATGGCGTGCCGAGCGCTGGGTGGCCCCCATCACGGTGGTGACGGCCCTGGTGGGGCTGGTGCTGGCGATTGTGGGCGTCATGGTGGGCCAGATGGCCGAGCAGCAGCGGACGGCCGGCTTGAACCAGCGCAGCGAACTGACGGCTTTGCAGGACCGCATTCAGGCGGTGGCCACGGTGGAGGCGCCCCTGAAACTTCTGCCCGTGGCGGAATTTTCGCGTGCGATGGACGATGGTGCCCGGCACGATCCTGTGGCTTTCCTGGCGCTTCTGAAAGCGGCATCGGGGCGGGACATCCACATCCAGCGGGTGCGCTTGGAAGCCGCCGTGGGGCAGGCGCGGTCCCGCGCTTTTCGGGTCGATGGCGTGGTGGCGCCAGGTGCTTCAATCGCCGTGACGCGGTGGGTGTCGCAGATGGTGGCGGCCGGCTGGACGCTGAAAGCCGTGGACCCCACGTATCCCGTGCCCGGCGCCTTCTCCTATGAGCTGGTGGCGGCAGCGACAGCATCAGGAAACGTGAAACCATGAAATACGCAGCGTTGCTTCTGAATGGTCTTGCCATTCTTCTCCTGGGATGGGGACTGTATGGCGTGTTCCAGCTGACCCAGGCCCATGCCCCTTCGGTGCGACCGTTGACCATTGAGCTGGCGCCGCTGCCCGTGGCATTGCGCAACGAACAGGCGCGCGTGGTGGAATCGTTCGGCGCCATGTCGCGCATCCAGACCCAGGCCTTTCGGGCCGGCACCGACCCGCAGAGTCTGATCGCCTTGCCTGTGCCGGGCAGCGATGTGGTGGGCAGCGTGCAGATGCCGCGCCGCTCGCTCTCCTTGCATCTGGACGATCTGGCTGCGGAGACCCAGTCTGTGGTGATCGATGGACGCCTTGCCCGTCAGGGTGCCCGTCTGGAGGGCGGAGGCCGTGTGGTTCGGGTGCGCCCCAACGAAGCGGTGGTGACGGAACGCCTCGGCCGCCAGACCTTGACCCTGCCTGCGGGTGAGATGCGGGTGGGAACATTGCGCTGGCCCGATGGCTCGCTGGCCAGCATCAACACCCAGGAGTTCCGCGCGGGCCTTCCGGGCAGCCCGCCCGGCCCGATCAGGAGTCTTCCGTGAAAAAGGTGGCTTTTGGCAGTGCAGGTGGTCCTGATTCCGTTGGGTGTCTGCATGAATTTTTCCTCACGACCCTTTCAAGAATCACGCGAGTAGCGCCGAGGACAGCGATATGAACCATCCCCCATTTTTCAAACCTTTGGCCCTGGTATGCGCCGCCCTGGTCCTGAGTGGGTGTGCCAACCAGCCACCCCGCAGCTCTTCAAGCCTGCCCCCGCCGGACACCACGGCAGCAGACCATATGCGCGAACATGCGGTCCAGGAGTCGCAGCGGCTACTGGCTCACCAGCAACTGCTGCTGGCCGAGATGAACAAGCCGGCACCGGCTCCGGTGATTGCTCCGGTGGCACCCGTGTTTGACCCGCTGGAGGGCAAGCTGATCAATGTGGCGATGTCCAAGGCCAGCATCAGCCAGATCCTGGGTGCGTTTGCCGATGCCGGAAATCTGAACCTGATCGTGGATCCGAACGTCCTCAAGGGCGGGCAACTGGCAGACATGCATCTGCGCCAGGTGACCCTGCGCGAGGGGTTCAATGAAGTGCTGCGCACCTACGATGTGGCGGGTGAATTCCGGGGCAACACACTGCGGGTGAACCTGACCGAAGAAAAGTTCTTTGCGCTGAACTTTCTGAACACCAAGTCCAGCATCCAGATGGGTTCGGGGGGCAATGTGTTCGGCAGCAGCAACTCCGGCGGCAGCGGCGGTGGCAGCGGCAGCAGCGGGGGCAGTGGCTCTGGCGCACAGCAGGGCAACCTCACCATGTCGGGCTCGGGCGGAACCAACACCGACCCCTATCTCGAACTGGAGAGTGCGCTCAAGTCGGTGCTGGGCGACAGCGCCCAGGACCGTGCCGCCCAGCAGCAGCAATTGCAACTCCAGCAGCAACTGCAGCAGCAGAACCAGGGCGTGTCTGCTGCGGGGCTTTCGTCGTCTGTCTGGGCGGGTGGGCCCGCCACCGGCAGACCTGCGGCCCTGCCCCAGGCGCCCCTGGCCACGATGGGCGAAGACAGCGGGTTCACGCTGAACAAGATGACCGGCACGCTCTATGTGAAGGCCCGCCCCTCGAAGATGCGTGCCGTCGAGAAGATGCTGGCCCAGGTGCACAAGGTGCTGGGCAAGCAGGTGTACGTCGAGGCGCAATTGATCGATGTCCAGCTGTCCGACAACTTCGAGTTCGGGGTGGACTGGACCTCTCTGCGCAGCCGTCTGGCTGCCGGTTTCGGCTCTTCGCCCATGCAGCTCGGCGGCAGTACCGGATCGTTGCCCAACGCGTCAACGGGCTATCCTGCCCGCGCCATCTCGATTCCGGCGGCGCTGATCGGCAGCGTGGCCGGGCCTGCGCTCGGTGTGTCCTATCAGGGCAGCAACTACGGTGTGGTGATCAATGCGCTGCGCTCCTTCGGCAACCTGAAGGTGCTCTCCAACCCCAACGTACAGGTACGCAACGGAACGCCTGCGCTGCTGTCGGTGGGCACGAGTTCACGCTATGTATCTCAGTCGGCATCCACGCAGACGGTGCCGGGTGGCGGGGCGTCCACCACGTCGTCCAGCGTGCAGACGGACACCGTGTTTTCCGGCGTGATGGTGGGAGTGCTCCCCATGGTGCGGGACGATGGCCGCATCGAATTGCTGCTCAACCCGATGCAAAGCGATGTGGACCCCGCCAGCCTCCAGCTGGTTTCTGTAGGGGGTGACAACCTGGTGTCGCTGCCCAAGGTGAGCTACAAGGGCCTGACGACGACGCTGAACGTAGGCGACGGCGATGTGGTGGTGGTGGGTGGTCTGATCGACCAGCGAACCTCCAACAACGACCGGGGTGCGCCAGGTGTGTCGGATGTTCCATTGTTCGGCAAGCTGTTTGGCAACGAGAACAAGGTTCACGGTAGCCGGGAGCTGGTGATCGTTTTGCGGGTGCGTGTGCTATGAGCCTCATCCACGACGCGCTGAAATCCATGGATGCGCCCCAGGAACCGAAGCCCGCCGTGGTGCGTGCGCCTGCGGTGGCGGCACGCGGCCGGCCGGCGTGGCTTGACGCCGTGCTGGCTTTCGCCGTCGTGGTGGGCGTGGGTGTTCTGGGCTGGTGGCTGTGGCAAAGCCAGAGACAACCCCAGGCCGACATGGCCCGCGTCGCGGCGGTGCCTGCGAATCCGGCAGCCACGCCGGTCGCCACACCATCCTTGCCTGCCGAAACGGTGCAACCCGCGCTGGCGGCTGCAGCAGCGCCCACCGAGCAGGCGACCCAGACGCAAGCCGCAATGGCTCCATCATCGCCGGCCGGTGCAGCGCCATTGCAGCAGGTGCCTCTGTCGCCAGCGCCTGACACGTCCACTACCCAAGTGGCGGTCGCAGACGCACGCAGCGAAGCACAGAAAAATCCCGTGCGCGCAGCGCCCCGACCGGCACCGGTCCGGCGCGTGCGCCCCACCCCGCCGGTGGACAGCGCCGCCGCGGCGCCAGCGGTGGATGACACTCCGGTGGAGCTTCGCTTTGCCCGCTTTGTCGTCGCGATGAAGGAGTCCCGCACCGACGATGCGGAGCGCGAACTGGCGGCACTGCGAGAGCGTCTGCCAGCGGGTTCACTGGGGCTGTTGCGTGCCCAGGCCTGGTTCGATCTGCGGGCGGGGCGGGATGCCGCCGCAGAAGGCGGCTATCGCGCGATTCTCGAACGCATGCCCGGCGATGAAGAGGCGGCCATCAATCTTGCCAGCATCCAGTCACGCCAGCAAAAGCCTGAAGAAGCCCGTTCCACACTGGACGCTGCTGCACGTCTGCAACCCGATTCGGCTGCTTTGCGTGCGGCTCTGGCCCAGTTCACCCCCACGGCCCGGCAATGACAGTCAGCCCCGTCTACGCAACACTGGGGTTGTCTCGCAACCCGTTTCCGCCGACGCCGGATGCGGGCTCCTATTTTTTTACGCCCCGTTTGGAAGAGGATTTCGCCGAGATCGTGCATTGCATTGAGGCGCGAAAAGGGTTTGTCCTGCTGACGGGTGAAGTCGGCCTGGGCAAAAGCACGCTGGTGCGGCGCCTGCTTGATACCCTGCAGGGAAAAAGCTGTCATTCGGCCCTGATTCTGAACACCTTCCTGCAGGACAGCGCGTTGTTGTCGGCCATTCAGACCGATTTCGGCCTGCCTCCGACAGACTCGGTGGAACAGGGCCTGGCCCACCTCACGGAGTTCCTGATTGCCGGGCACCAGGTGGGAGACATCAACCTGCTGGTGATTGACGATGCACAGAACCTGAGCGTCGAGTCTCTGGAGCTGGTGCGCTTGCTGTGCAATCTGGAGACCGGTCAGGAAAAGCTGTTGCAGATCCTGCTTGTGGGCCAGCCGGAACTGGAGCAGACGCTGGCGGCACCCGAACTGCGCCAGCTCAAGAGCCGGATCATCAAGCACGCCCGTCTCAGTGGCCTGCAAAAAGAGGAAGTCACCCGCTACTTCGATTTTCGGGTGAATGCGGCAGGCGCCGAAGGGCGTCTGTCCCTCGAACCGTCTGCCGCAGAGGCTCTGCACCGCGCAACGCAAGGCAATCTGCGCCGGATCCATCTGGTGCTGGACCGTTGCCTCTACGGCCTGGCCAGTACTCGTGCCTCGGTGGTGACCGCAGCGCTGGTGCAGCGTGCCGTGGCCGACCTGCCCGTCCTGGGCGAGGAAGATACCGCAGGCGCTTCGTTGGTCACCGGATCGCGCCGCCGCAAGACCTGGATCCTTGCAGGCGTGCTGGCAGGCACGACCACGGCTACCGTGGCCGTGGCGAGCCTGGGCCTGGTGTCACAGCCGCCACATGCGCCACCGGTGGTGGCTGCTGATGCGGCAGTTGCCGCCCCCATGGCCCCGCCAGGCCCGGGACGTGGGGTGGTGGCTCCCGCCATGACGGCTGCGGCGGTCGTCGAACTGTCTCCCCGGCGTGCTTGCGAAAGCCAGCTGGAGGCCATTGCCACTGCTGGCGATGTCCTGCATGTGCAGCGACTGCCGGATGGCGTGGCCTATGCCTTCAAGCCATCGCCCCGCATCTGTCGTTTTGCCGTGCAGCAGGAGGCGTGGGTGGCATGGCTGGGGCGCAATGAAGCCCGGCACATCGTGGCTGCCCAGCAGGCGACGCGCAAAGTGCAAGAAACACTCAAGAGCATGGGCCTGCTCGATGCACGAGAGCCTGATGGCCTTTTCGGTTCGAGAACCGGGGAGGCGTTCGCCCGCTTTCAGCAACAGCACGGCCTGGTTCCCACGGGCCAGCCGGACGAACTGACTTTCTTACTTCTGGAGCATCAGGATGCACCCGCCCGCTGAATCACTGCTGGAGACCGCCGGCCAGTCGCTGCCCACCGGTGCCACCGCCACCACGGATCGTCTGGCGTTGTTGAACGACAAGAATCCGACCCTGGGAGCCGCACTGGTCAACGCCGGCCTGGTGTCGGCCGTGGCGGTCGACTACGTGCTGCAAAAGCAGAAGATCGAAAAGGTGCCCATGGGCAACCTCCTGGTCGAACTGGGATTCTCAAGCGCCAATGAGGTGGCGCGCCAGTTGGCCGTGCAACGCGGTCTGCGTTTTGTCAACGCCGATGAAATGCCGGAACCGGACACGGCGGTCGCCGGGGTGTTCAACCGCTCCTTGTGCCTGACCTATGGATTCCTGCCGGTGCGGGAAAACAGCGATGGACTGATCGAGATCGTGCTGGGCGATGCCCAGCCGGACGCCGTCCGGGAGCTTGTGCAGCGCAAGCTGGGAAAGGGTTGCCACTTTTTCCAGGGTGAGTTTGACCGGGTTGGCCAGGCCATTCAGCAGCACTACTACTTTGCCGAAAATCCACCGGCCCGGCTCATCGAGAGCGAAGTGCGCAAGCTGGAGGCCGATGTGGATCGCGCCTACAGCCCTGCCCGGCTGCTGGAGCACATGCTGCATCTGGCCGTGCGTGAACGTGCCACCGACATTCACCTGGCGCCGACTGCGCGCAGCCGCTCGGTGCTGTTGCGCGTGGACGGCGTGCTGCGCCCCGTTTTTGCGCTGTCACCCGCACTGGATCGTCTGGTGGTGTACGTCAAGCTCCAGGCGGACATGGATGCCAGCGAGCAGCGGCTGCCGCAGGATGGCAGCTTCACGGCCCAGGTGATGGAGTCCACCTTCACCATCCGGGTTTCCACGCTGATCTCCGAGTTTGGTGAGCGCATGGTGATGCGCCTGTTGCCGGAACGCAGCAATCTGGACAAGCTGGTCGATCTGGGCTTTCTGGAAGAGGACGTGGCAGTGATGGCCAAGGCGTTCTCGCGTCCGCACGGGCTGATTCTGATCACCGGCCCCACGGGATCGGGCAAGAGCACCACGCTGCATGCAGCGCTGCGCATGCAGCCCCTCGTCGAGCGCAATGTGCTGACCGTGGAAGATCCTGTGGAATACCGGGTGCCCGTGGCCTGCCAGACCGAGGTCAACCGCCGGGCCGGCTACGAGTTCGCCAATGCCATGCGGCATTTCCTGCGGCATGACCCGGACATCATTCTGGTGGGTGAAATTCGCGATGCAGAAACAGCGCGAGCGGCGCTGGACGCGTCGTCCACCGGCCATCTCGTGTTGTCAACGTTGCATGTGGGCAGCATTTTTGGCGTCATGCCCCGGCTCAAGCTGCTCGGGGTGGATGCGGAAACGATCGGTGAGAACCTGGTGGCGGTGATCAACCAGCGTCTCGTGCGCCGCATTTGTCCGCACTGTGCCAAACCGCGTCTTGCCACCGATGATGAGCGCCGCTGGCTGGCTCAGCCCGACGCAGTGGAACCTGTGCAGGTTTTCCACGGGACGGGTTGCCATCATTGCCGCGAAACCGGCTATCTGGGGCGCCTGCCGGTTTATGAAATGCTGGCGGTCAATCGGGATCTGGCCGACGCTATCGCTTCGGATGCAAGCCGGTCCGAGATGCGGGAGCGTGCCAAGGCAGCGGGCATGCGACCCATCCACATGCTGGCCCGTCATCGTGTGCTGGCGGGGGAAACCACCATGGATGAAATCCTGCGCGCGGTCGGCGAGGACTGAGCCCCTGGGCGGAACCATTGCATGGCCAATCTCAATACCTATTACTACCGGGTGCTGCTTCCGCATGGGGCTGTCCGATCGGGCCTGTTGCGCATGGCGGTCAAGCGCGACCTGTCTGCGCGCATGCGCCTGGAGGCCGACACCGACGGCACGGTCATCGGGCTGTGGCGCTTTCCGCAGTGGCTGGCGACGGTCACGGATCTGCTGACGCACCTGTTTCGCAATCAGGTGCGCAGCGAAGACCTCGCCGGCTTCTTGCGCGATCTGGGCCTGATGATGCGCGCCGGTGTGCCCGCCCTGGACGCACTGACGACGCTGGTGGAGGAGAGCAACAGCGTGGGAAACCGCGCCATGGCCGCTGTGGCGCGCAACATGCTGGACGACCTGAATGCCGGGGTGGGCATGACGGAGGCGTTCAACCGCCACCCCAACGTGTTTCCCGAGACGGTGCGCAATCTCGTTGCCATCGGCGACCAGACGGGTACGCTGGATCGCATGCTGAGTGAAGCCGCCGAACACGTGGAGCGCATGATCAACATCCGGCGCGACATCAAGACGGCGCTCATCTATCCGGCCTTTGTCTTTGCCAGCATCATCGGCGTGGCCATCTTCTGGATCTACTACGTCGTGCCCAACATGGCGCGACTGTTCAAGCAGTTGCAGGCGAAGCTGCCCCCTATCACCGAGGGGCTGGTGGCGTTTGCCCATCTGCTTTCCACCCATCTCCCGTGGGTGCTGCTGGTCACCATCGTGCTGGTGGTGGCAGGCATGGTTTTGTTCAAACGATCGGAGCGTTTCCAGCTGGCCACTTACAGCCTGCTGCACCGCTTGCCCATTGCCCGCACGTTGCTGGTGTCCTCGGGAATGGCCCACATTACGGAGCATCTCTCCATCCTGGTGAAGGCGGGCGTGGATCAGGTATCGAGCCTGCGCATCCTGGGGCGTGCCACGAAAAACCGCTACTACCGCACCCGGCTGATCCAGGTGGCCGAGTCGGTCTCCCGGGGAGATTCGGTGTCCGCATCGATGCGTCGTGTGGGCGGGTTCCCCGCCATGGCGGTGCGCATGATCTCGGTGGGGGAAGAGTCGGGCAGCCTGGATGAGCAGCTGTCGCATCTGGCGGGAGACTATCGGAAGCGCCTGGAAGTACTGGTCAAGTCGCTGGCGGAAATCCTCAAGCCGGTGATCATTCTGGTGGCGGGCGGGCTCTTCCTCTTCCTGATCGTGGCCTTGCTCTTGCCCGTCTATGACCTGGTGCGGCAGTCAGTCACCCAGAGCATGGGAGGTGGGCAGTGATGCGGCTGACCCATCTGAACGGCTGGCGCCCGGGGCACTTGGGGGGCAGCATGGTTCATTTTTGTCGAGGCCTGTCTGTTGATCAGTGCAGGGTGCCGAATGCGTAAGCCTGTAGTGATTGGCGCAGCTCTGGGGCTGCTGGTACTGGCCTTGATGGCCGGTGGCTTCTGGATTGCCGGAAACTCTTCCAGGCCCGACGCCACCCTCGATCACAAGCCGGTTCGCAGCGACCCAGCGGTGTCTCAGGGGGATGGTGCGCCGGCTCCGCCGTCGATGGCCCTCGCGGCGTCGCAGCCGCGCTCATCGCAGACATCGAAGGAGCGTCGCAAGCGCCTAGCCGAGGTGCGCGCCGAGTTCACTGCACTGCGGGCCCAGGGCGCGAAAGCGCCGCCCGAAAAAATGCGGGCCATCGTGGACGAACTGGAAGCACTTTCTCCCCCTGGCTTTGATCCGCGCTATTTCCAGACGTTGCGCAACATGCTGGAAACCAGTGCCCGGATCCAGACGCTCAGCGATGAACTACAGGCGCTGTCCAAAGGCACTGCGCCAAAAGATGCAGCCCTGCGGGAGGAAATACTTGCCGAGATGCGTACGTTGGGCGAGCAGGTCAGTAAGGAGGCGCGCAACCTGCAGTCGTATGCACCCATACCGCCGACTCAGGTGAAGTCGCCATGACCTGCGCCCGATCCCGCCGACGTGTTCATGGCCATCGCAAGGCACAGGCCGGAATGACCTTCGTGGAGGTTTCCGTGGCGCTGGTCGTTGCAGGGTTGATGTCCTGGGCCGCGTTCAGCGGCTACGAAACCGTGTCAGCACAGCAGGAGATCGAACGTGGACGTGCCGAGGCCCAGCAACTGCAGTCGGTCGTGCGCGCCTTTGCGCTGCGCCATGGCCGCCTTCCCTGCCCCGCCGCCAACACCGACGGGTATGAGTCGCTGACGGCCGGGGTCTGCACCACGGGCAATCAGGTAGGCTGGTTCCCGTATGTGAGTGTGGGCCTGGAACAGCCGACCGACCGGCTGCGCGCGCGGTATTCGGTGCTGCGCGCAGCCCATGCCACTGCTGCGCAGGATGCCGACCTCGCCGTGGCCCGGGAGCGGACGGGCGATGCTGCCGGAGACGCCACCTTTCTCGACGTGACGGACCTCATCGCGGCGCTCAACAACGCCGCCACCTTGCTGTTTGCCGCGACGCGAACCCATCTGACGGGCGATGCCGGTGCTGCCGGGGCGATGGACTGTGCCGCCAACCCGGTGATGGCGGCCGCCTACTGGGTGGTCGTTCCGCTCCAGGACAAAGACAACGATGGCAACCGGCTCGATGCGCCCCACGCCCTGACTAGTCTCTGCGCTGCCAGCCCCTCCGCACCGCTTCGACTGGCGTCCGATGACGTGGTCGAGGCCGAATCGCCCGCCCAGCTGGCGGGGTGGCTGCGCAAAAGCCTGCCGTAGCAAGAAATCCCATGCCGATAACTTCACCGCCTTCCCCTACGCCCCGGCCCACGGCCCGCCGTGCGCGTGGCTTCGGCTTGCTGCAGGTGCTGCTGCTGATCGCCGTCATGGCCGGTCTGGCGAGCATGGGCTAT
Source organism: Burkholderiales bacterium RIFCSPLOWO2_12_FULL_65_40 (assembly GCA_001770955.1). GTDB lineage: Bacteria > Pseudomonadota > Gammaproteobacteria > Burkholderiales > Burkholderiaceae_C > Simplicispira. The sequence continues at coordinate 137,230 of MESL01000035.1, forward strand.
CTGCAGTGGCGCGCGCGTACGGTGGTCGATTCTTCCCGCCAGGAGCGCCAGGCGCTCACTCAGGCCGACAAGGCCATCATCGCCTTTGCCACCGTGGCGAACCGACTTCCCTGCCCGGACACGAACCGGGATGGCCTGGAAGATTGTGGCGCTGCGGCAGACCAGAAAGGCTGGCTGCCTTCTGCCACATTGCGCCTGGCAGGTGTCGATCCCGGGGTGGATGTGGGCCAGCTGCGCTACCTCGTCCAGCGGGGGGCTGGGGCCAACAGCCTGACCCTGTTGACCGATGCATGGCGGCCATTGGGTTACGACGATGCGGGGCAGACGTTCTTTGCCGTGCGTGGCGGCGCGTACCCCACTGACATCCTGACCCTGACCGATCTGTGCCAGCGCTTGGAGACGGCACGCACCACGCCGCTGGGCCCCGCCACGGCCCAGGTCAATGCGGCCCCGGCGCGCACAGTGGCCTACGCGCTGGCCCACCCCGGCACCAGCGATGCGGATGGCGATGGCGACCTGTTTGATGGTGCCAACTCCAATGCGGCGGCGAATGCCAACCAGATGGAAGACCCCGCCCGCAGGCCTTTGCTGGCGCTCTACAACGACCTCGTGCTGGAGCGCACGTTCGCCAGCCTGCAGTCGGACTTGCAGTGCCAGCCGCTGATCGACTCCATCAACACCGTGGCCCTGGGCCATGACGTGGCCGACCAGGTTGCGGACATGCGGGCCGACAACATCGAGTCGGCGCGGCGTGCGGTGGCGTTCTCGTCCCTGGCGGCCATCATGACGGCGCTGGAAATCGTGCTGGCGGTGGCCGAGGGCATTTCCGATGCGGGCAATGCGGCGGTCGATTGGGCTGCATGTGCCGCATCGCTGGGGCTGGCAGTCAATTTCTGTGCGGCGGCGCCGCAGCACACGGCGGCCATCGCGCTGGCCGGTGGTGTGGTGTACGCGAACATTGCGGCGGTGGCGCTCAATGCGGTGGCCGCGGGTATTGCCGGAACCGCGTTGACGCTGGCGGACGATACGGCTACGGCGGCGGATGTATGTCCACCGATGGATCAGACACTCCTCAACCAGATGCTGGCCAGCGCGCAGACGGAGCTGACCAATGCCACCAACGCCCGCATTGCCGTCCAGGCAGAGATCACCAACAAGACGATTGAACTGAATGCGGCAATCGCTGCGCGGGATACCGCCATTGCGACATTGAGGAACGTCATCCGGGGTCCCGGAGCCTCTTCGCAGATCGATGGCCTGGTGGATCCGCTGCTTACGGCCACGGGGAGTTGGGGGGAGGCGTCCTATAGCCGCGATGTAGCCCAGTCGCGCGTGACCCAGGCGACGCGAGAGCGAGACCTGTGGTCCGCCGAGGTCACCAAATACAACGGCATGCTGGCCGACCTTCCCGGCACGATTGTGCGATTGACCAATGAAATCGCAGTACTCGATGCGCAGATTGCCACCAATCCCCCCAACAAGACCGACCTGGAGAATCAGCGCGCAGGCAAGGCGGCAGAGCTGAGAATGGCCCAGAACCCTGCTTTGCTCACAAGTGCCCGGGACAAAGCCGTCGCATCGCTGGCCACCGCGCAAGGGGTCCTGGACACCGCCACGGCCACCTACAACGCGGCTGTGCTGAGTCTCAGCACGGCGCAGACCAGCTATCAGACGGCCTATGCCAACCTGGTCAACGGAGCTGGGCGCTATGCCATCTACAACGCCGGTGGATCGGTCATCGGCCACCGCTGCACCACTGGGTGTGTTTCGGGTGACGTCAATATTCTGGGTGCATTCCAGGGTGCGCTGGATGATCTGGTGGGCAGTGCGGCGAGCAGCACCCCCAGCGTCGATGCGAAGTACCTCAAACCCGTCAAGATTCAGAAAGAGCTTGATGCGTTGAATGCCAAACTCGCTGCGGCACAGACGCGGGAAACCAACGCCCAGAACCAGTTGAATCAGATCCAGGAGATGGTGAACAACCCGGCCGCCTGCAATGTCACCGGTTCTGCCGTGATCCCCATGACGCCCGACCAGGCCGAGGCCATTTTGATCGACGTCGACCGCAAGGGAGGCACGCGATGAGGATGAAGCGCATCACGCATCGCAGTCAGGCCGGTTTTTCCCTGGTGGAGCTGGGGGTGGTGATGGCCATTGTGGGCGTCATCGGCATTCTGACGTGGCGCTGGGTGGCGTCCACGCGGGAGCCGCTGCAGCGGCCCGCCATCGTGGGCCAGCTGGCGGAGGCACAGGCGGCGGTAGAGGGGTTTGTGCTGGCCCGGCATCGCCTGCCCTGTGCCGCTGCAGACACCAATGGCAATGAGAACTGCGGCAACGCCACGGCCGTGCATTTTCCCTGGCGCACTCTGGGGCTGAGCAGCCGGTTTGGCCAACTGCACTATGGCGTGAACCGGGGTGGGGTGGGGCTGGATCTCGCCGCGCTTCCCCCCGCATCGGTCTCGCCCGACCTGAACATCGACTTCAGCCCCGCCATTCCCGTGCTGGCGCTGTCCACCGATGCTACGGTCAACACCGCAGCCGCCGGGGTCACGGCGGCCATTACGGCGGCCACCAGTCGGCGGGCGCAGGTCAATGGCCTGGACTGGTGCCGCACTCTGCGCCGGTTTGCGGCCCAGCCCACGGCTGCCGGGGTGCTTGAGGCGGGCAATCTCACGGCCAGCATCCCGGTGGCATTTGTGCTGGTGCACCCGGGCATCAACAATATCTTTGAGGGCAGCAACGTAGCAGGAGGCGTGGGCGGCTGGCGGTTCGACTTTCCGGGTCGGCCCCAGGCCTTCGACTATGACGACATTGCGGTGGCGATGGGCCCTGGCGACCTGTCGGCCCGCATCGGCTGTGCAGCCCGCCTGGGGGGCATGCAGGCAGCGGGCCAAGGGGCGTACACCGCCTATGACAGCGCGCGCGTGGTGCAGGAGTACTGGTCCTTGCGGGTGTTTGACATCGAACAGGCAGAGTCGGCGGTGTCCGGCGCCGAGTCTGGCGTTGCACTGGCGGCGGTGAACATGGCGCTGGCCGTAGGCAGTGCTGCACTGGCAGTGGCCTCCGCGTCCAACACCGAAGGCATCACGATCTTCGGCATTGCCCTGGCTGCAGCGAATGTGGTCATTGCGGCGGTCGAGGTCGGTTTGGCGGCGGCAGATCTGGTGGCGGCCCAGCAGGCGCTGCAGGATTCCATCGAGAAGGAGGCTGCGGTCCGCGCCTATGTCGTGCACCTGTATGAAACGTTCACGCGGTCCCTGAACGCGGCGGTGCTGCTGGACCAGAAGGGGCTCAATCCATGAAACACCGCATGAGGGGGTTCACCCTGGTGGAGTTGTCCATGGTGCTGCTGGCTTTGGGCCTGATCCTGCCGGGTGCCGTGATCTTCTGGCAACTGTCCGAGCGACACCGCGTGACGGCGGTGCAGACCGATGCACAGCAGCAGTCGCGCGATGCCGTGGTGGGCTTCCTGCACGCCAACTATCGTCTGCCTTGCCCGGCAGCAGACACGCTGGGGGTGGAAGACTGCGCAGCGACGCGCCAGGTGGGCTTTTTGCCCTGGCGGTCCCTGGGCCTGCCCAGGCAGGAGGCCGGGGGCTTGCGCTATGGGGTGTACCGGGCGCCGTCGGCGGCGGGGGTCGCCACCGCGCCACTGGATCAGGACCTGGCCGTCGCGCGTGATCGCATGAACCCGCTGCGCGTGCGCACCCCCAACCCGATTCCCCGCAACGGAGATGACCCCAGCCCCCCACCTCCTGCGCACCCGGCCCCCAATCCCCATGCGCCGCCTATCCCGACAACATTTGCCGGTCTGCTGGGCACGACCCAGTCCGGGAACGACGCCGCGCCGCTCAACGCGGCCTGTGATGCAGCGAATGTGCCACCCTGCCCGTTGGGCGTGGACAACGCAGTCAACCTGATTGACGTGTGCCTGGCCCTGAACACCGGCAGCGATGCCTTGCTGGCCCCTGCCGGACGCCTGGCCACCCAGGTGGGGCCGAACCGGCGTACCGCTGCGTTCGTGATTGCTGCGCCCGGCATGCTGGACGCGGATGGCAATGGCCAGGCGTTTGACGGGGCCAATGCCACGGCGACCAACGCCAGCCCCACCTTCGATGCGCCCGGCCGGGCGGTGACCAATACCTACGACGACATCGTCTTGGCGGCGAGCCATACGGAGCTTTTTGCCGAGCTGCATTGCGGTGCCGCATTGTCCGCTGTGTCCCATGCGCATTTCAACGTCGCCACAGGTGCGTTCGTGCTGGAGCGCGCCCTGTACGACTACCGGGACCAGCTCTACATTGCCGTCGTGCTGGCCAGGGCCGATGTGGCCGCTGCCGCCGCAGGCGTGGCCTCGGCCATCGCCGGCTCGCTCGATGCCGCCAAGGAAATGGTGTCGGCGGTGGCGGATACGACCGCCTCCGCAGGAGTGCGTGCCTTCCAGATCGCTCTGGCCGCCGTGGGCATCGGCCTGGCCGTGGCCAGCGATGTGGCTGCCGCGTATGCGGTGGTGGATGCCGCGCTGTCACTGGCGGAAGCCGAGCAGGTGTACAGCGATTTTGCCTATCGCACCACGGCCATGACCAATTTGTCCCGCTCTGTCGCCGTGAATGCGCTGACGGCCGATGCCATTGGCCACTGAACCTTTTCGCTCACCGAATTACGCACCATGATCCCCCTTCATTCCCTGCCCAGCCGCCGTGCGACGCACCGCCAGCGTGGTTTCTCGCTGGTGGAGCTGAGCGTTGTCCTGATCGTGATCGGCCTGGTGCTGGGTGCCGTGGCCGTAGGGCGCGATCTGCAGCGCTCGGCTGCCAACCAGCGCCTTTCCACGGACTTCATCCAGGGCTGGCAACTGGCGTACGAGGCGTATTTCAACGGGGTGGGGCACCCGCCCGGCGATACCGCAGCGAACCCCACCGGTCGCGTCAATGCCGGCGGAGCCGAGCTGTGTGGCGCCCCCATGATCAACGCCTTTCTTGCCGCAGGCATCCGGGTGCCCACCGGGCGCACCGAAGGCCAGCAGGACCGCTATGTGTACCTCGATAGCAATGGCAACCCTCAGGAGGTGCAGGTGTGCTTTCAGAGTGTGCAGTGGGCTGAGCCGGCCGCCACGGTCGGTACCTATGTAGCGTTGCCGCGCAACGTCATGGTGATCCGGGGCCTCACGTTCTCCCTGGCCGGCGCATTGGACCAGCAGATCGACGGGCGCAGCGATGCCCGCTTCGGCAGCCTGCGGGAGAGCGGCATGGCGGCCAATGTGGTGGCCAACAACCCGGGGCAGATCTGGCCGATTGATGACCGTATGGCTTTTGGCAGCACCACGCCAACTTCACTGGACGAGTCGCAGGTAGCCATCGCCACGGCTTATTTCAAGATGATGCGCTGAAGCCTTCCCATAGGGCGCCGCACGTTGCCACGGCACGCGGCGCAAAAAAGCCCCAGGCCCATCGCTGGACCTGGGGCTTTTGCATGAGTGGAAAAATCAGACGTCGATATTCCCCGCTCGCAGCGCATTCGTCTCGATGAAATCCCGGCGTGGCTCCACCTCGTCGCCCATCAGCATGGTGAACACGCGGTCGGCCTCGATCGCATCGTCAATCTGCACGCGCAGCAGGCGGCGCACCTGCGGGTCCATGGTGGTTTCCCAGAGTTGTTCGGGATTCATTTCGCCCAGGCCTTTGTAGCGCTGGCGGCTGGTGGTGCGTTCGGCTTCCGAGATGAGCCATTGCATGGCCTGGCGGAAGTCGCTGGCCTTTTCTTCCTTCTGGCGCTCACCTTCGCCGCGCTGGACGCGGGCACCTTCGCCGAGCAGGCCACGGAACGTGTTGGCGGCTTCGGCCAGGGCGGCGTAGTCGGCGCCATTGACGAAATCCTGCGTGATGACGCTGCTCTTGACGTTGCCGTGGTGGCGGCGGCTGATGCGCAGCAGGGGCTTGTCGGTGCGGGCGTCGAACTCGGCGGCCACTTCGGCGGGGATGCCGGTGGCGGAGAGTTCGCGCAGCCGGGTCTGCAGCAGTGCGGCACTGGCTTCGGCATCCTGCATGGTTTCAAGGTTCAGCGCCACGCCGTCGGCCACGGCGCGCAGGGCCTCGAAGTCCATGAAGCCCGAGAGGCGCGCAATCACGTGCTCGGCCACCTGGTGCTTGCGTGCCAGTTCGGCCAGGGTGTCGCCGGACAGGGTTTGTGGCTGGGCACCGCCGGTGGTCACGCTGGCGTCCTTGAGGGCGATGCGCAGCAGGAAGCTGTCGAGCGCCGGGGCGTCCTTGAGGTACAGCTCTTCCTTGCCGGCCTTCACCTTGTAAAGCGGCGGCTGGGCAATGTAGATGTGGCCGCGCTCCACCAGCTCGGGCATCTGGCGGTAGAAGAAAGTGAGCAACAGGGTGCGGATGTGCGCGCCGTCCACGTCGGCGTCGGTCATGATGATGATGCGGTGGTAGCGCAGCTTGGCGACGTCGAAGTCGTCGTTGCCGGTGCTGCCGCCGGCCTTGCCGATGCCGGTGCCCAGGGCGGTGATCAGCGTGAGAATTTCATTGCTGGTGAGCAGCTTCTCGTAGCGCGCTTTTTCCACGTTCAGGATCTTGCCGCGCAGCGGCAGGATGGCCTGGAACTTGCGATCGCGGCCCTGCTTGGCGGAGCCTCCGGCGGAGTCACCCTCGACGATGTAGATTTCGCACATCGCCGGGTCTTTCTCCTGGCAGTCGGCCAGTTTGCCGGGCAGGCCCATGCCGTCGAGCACGCCTTTGCGGCGCGTCATTTCGCGCGCCTTGCGGGCGGCCTCGCGGGCGCGGGCGGCTTCCACAATCTTGCCGCAGATGATCTTGGCGTCGCCGGGGCGCTCCTGCAGGTAGTCGGTGAGCAGCTTGCCCACGATGTCTTCCACGGGCGCGCGCACTTCGCTCGACACCAGCTTGTCCTTGGTCTGGCTGCTGAACTTGGGCTCGGGCACCTTCACGCTGAGTACGCAGCACAGACCTTCGCGCATGTCGTCGCCGGTGACTTCGACCTTGGCCTTCTTGGCGAACTCGTTTTCTTCGATGTACTTGTTGATGACGCGGGTCATCGCGGCGCGCAGACCGGTCAGGTGGGTGCCGCCGTCACGCTGCGGGATGTTGTTGGTGAAGCACAGCACCTGTTCGCTGTAGCCGCTGTTCCACTGCATGGCCACTTCCACGCCGATGTGCGTGCCGGGGATGCCGCCGTAGGTCTCAGCCGGGCGCTCGCCTGCGGCGTAGAACGAGGTGGGGTGCAGGACGGTCTTGCCTTTGTTGATGAACTCCACGAAGCCGCGCACGCCGCCTGCGCCCGAGAAGTCGTCTTCCTTGCCGCTGCGCTCGTCGAGCAGGCGGATGCGCACGCCGTTGTTCAGGAAGGACAGCTCGCGCAGGCGCTTGGCGAGGATTTCGTAATGGAACTCGTTGTTTTCCTTGAAGATCTCGGTGTCAGGCAGAAAATGCACCTCGGTGCCGCGCTTTTCCGTCTCGCCGGTCACCTTCATGGGCGAGACTTCGATGCCGTCCACCGTTTCAACGATGCGGTTCTGCACAAAGCCGCGGCTGAATTCGAGCACATGCACCTTGCCTTCGCGGCGCACCGTCAGGCGCAGCATCTTGCTGAGCGCGTTCACGCAGCTCACACCCACGCCGTGCAGGCCGCCCGAGACCTTGTAGCTGTTCTGGTTGAACTTGCCGCCGGCGTGCAGTTCGGTCAGCGCGATTTCCGACGCACTGCGCTTGGGCTCGTGCTTGTCATCCATCTTCACGCCGGTGGGAATGCCGCGGCCGTTGTCGGTCACGCTGATGGAGTTGTCGGTGTGGATGGTGACCACGATGTCATCGCAGTGCCCGGCCAGCGCTTCGTCGATGGAGTTGTCCACCACCTCGAACACCAGGTGGTGCAGGCCGGTGCCGTCGCTCGTGTCGCCGATGTACATGCCGGGGCGCTTGCGCACGGCCTCCAGGCCTTCCAGGATCGTGATGGCGCCTTCGCCGTAGCCTTCGCTCGCGCCGGCCTGATGGGCGTCAATCTTGGGCACGGCGGGGGCGCCGTTGCCGTTGTCTTCGGGCTCGGGCAGTTGGGTTTCAGCGGTCATGGTCGGCCTTGGCTGTCGGGGGAAACGCGGGCGTTTCCGGAGTCTTCAATAGAAAATGGGCTCTGGCGCAATGTGGATAAGCGCTAGCAGCTATAAAATAAATAGCAAATTCGTCAAATGCGCATCGGCATCACGACGTATTTGAAGCTGTCGCTGTCGGGCAGCGTCAGCAGGGCCGAGCTGTTGCCATCGGCCAGCGAGATCTTCACCATGTCCTGGCCCATGTTAGACAGGGCATCAATCAGATAGGTGACGTTGAAGCCGATCTCGATGGCGTCGCCGCCGTAATCGATGTCGAGCTCGTCCACCGCCTCTTCCTGCTCGGCATTGTTGCTGGCCACACGCAACTGACCCGGCTCGATGTTCAGGCGCACGCCCTTGAACTTGTCGCTGGTCATGATGGCTGTGCGCTGCAGGCTGGCCAGCAGCGGTGCGCGGCCCAGGGTCACGCTGTTGTGGTGGTTGCGCGGAATGACGCGGTTGTAGTCGGGGAACTTGCCCTCGACGAGCTTGGTGACAAATTCAAGTGTGCCGAAGCTGAATTTGGCCTGGTTGCTGGCGAAGCGCATTTCGAGCGCGCCGTCGGCGTCGCTGAGCAGGCGCTGCAGCTCGATCACGGTCTTGCGCGGCAGGATCACTTCCTGCTTGGGCACTTCCACATCCAGCGTGGCACTGGCGAAGGCCAGGCGGTGGCCGTCGGTCGCCACCAGGCTGAGCTGCTTGCCTTCGGCGACAAACAGGATGCCGTTGAGGTAGTAGCGGATGTCCTGCACGGCCATGGCAAAGGCCACCTGGCCCAGCAGGTGCTTGAGGGTCTTCTGCGGCACGCTGAAGGCGGGGCCGAAGCTGGCGGCCTCCTGCACGAGCGGGAAGTCTTCGGCCGGCAGGCTGGCCAGAGTGAAGCGGCTCTTGCCGCCCTTGAGCACGAGCTTGTCCTGGCTGGTCTCCAGGCTCACCGTCTGGTCCGACGGCATGGTGCGCAGCACGTCGATGATCTTGCGCGCATTCACGGTGGTGGTGAAGTCGCCGGTGTCGCCGCCCAGTTCGGCGGTGGTGCGGATCTGCACTTCCAGGTCGCTGGTGGTGAGCTGCAGCGCATTGCCGGTCTTGCGGATCAGCACATTGGCCAGGATGGGCAGCGTGTGGCGGCGTTCGACGATGCCGGCGACCGATTGCAGAACCGCGAGAACCTTGTCTTGTGTTGCCTTCAGGACGATCATGTCAACCTCTTGTGGTTTTGGGTACGGTGCGCGGACAGCGGCATGGGTTCTGCCTCCTCCCTGTTGCACAACCTGCCATTTTGCCCTCTTGGCGGGGCGGTTTCCCTTGGGGACTGCACCAGCATGGTGTCAGCCTTTGAGGGTCTGTTCCAGCACGTGCAGCTGCTGGTTCAGTTCGGTCAGTTGCTGGCGCTCGCCTGCAATCTTGCGCACCGCGTGCAGCACGGTGGTGTGGTCGCGTCCGCCGAACAATTCTCCGATTTCCGGAAGACTCTTTTGCGTCAGCTCCTTGGCCAGGTACATGGCAATCTGGCGCGGCCTGGCAATGCTGGCCGGGCGCTTCTTGCTGTACATGTCGGCGACCTTGATCTTGTAATAGTCGGCCACCGTCTTCTGGATGTTCTCCACACTGATCTGCCGGTTCTGGATGGAGAGCAGGTCGCGCAGGGCTTCCCGGGCCAGCTGGATGGAGATGTCCTTCTGGTTGAAGCGCGAGTACGCCAGGATCTTGCGCAGCGCGCCTTCGAGTTCGCGCACGTTCGAGCGCACGTTCTTGGCCACGAAGAAAGCGACTTCCTCGGGCATTTCGGCACTCTCGGCGCGTGCCTTGTTGATCAGGATGGCCACACGCATTTCCAGCTCGGGCGGCTCGATCGCCACCGTCAGGCCCGAATCGAAGCGCGAAACCAGTCGTTCGTGGATGTCCGCCAGGCCCTTGGGGTAGGTGTCGGACGTCATCACGATGTGGCTCTTCTTGGCCAGCAGGGCCTCGAAGGCGTTGAAGAATTCTTCTTGCGTGCGGTCCTTGTTGGCGAAGAACTGCACATCGTCGATCAGCAGCAGGTCGAGCGAGTGGTAGCGCTCCTTGAATTCGTCAAAAGTCTTGCGCTGGTAGGCTTTAACCACATCCGAAACAAATTGTTCGGCATGGATGTAGAGAACTTTGGCGTCGGGCCTGTCCTGCAGCAGCTTGTTGCCCACGGCGTGCACCAGGTGGGTCTTGCCCAGGCCGACGCCGCCGTAGATGAACAGCGGGTTGTACAGGTGCCCCGGCATGCCCGCCACATGCATGGCAGCGGCACGCGCCATGCGGTTGGCCGTGCCTTCCACCAGGGTGTCGAAAGTCAGCGCCGGATTCAGCCGGTTGCGCAGCTGGCCGCGCGCGCCCTCATCGGCCGCAGCGGCGGGCGCTGCGGGTTCCACCGAAGGTGCTGGCGCCTGGTTGGTGGCCTGCGCATAAGTGCGGGTGCTGGATGTGCGCTGAGCAAGCGCTAACTCCAGCGCAATCGACTGACCGTAGATGGCTTCCAGCAAAGCCGCAATGCGGCCCACATACTGGGCCCGGATCCAGTCGAGCGTGAAGCGGTTGGGAACGTACAGCGTGACCTTGGAGAAGTCTTCGGCCACCTGTGCCGTGAGGGGTTTGATCCAGGTGTTGAACTGCTGGGCAGGGAGGTCCTGCGAGAGCTGTTCGGTGCAGGCCTGCCACAGGGCCTGACCGGCATCGTTGCCGTGATAGGGGGGGGTGCCGCGCGCGGGTTCCTCGGTCATTTAGGAGATTCTTATTGTGGATAGGAGGAACGGTTCAAGGCCCGGGATTGTAGCTTGTCAAGGAGTTATCCACAATCTGGAGCGGGGTTGCAAAAGGCCGTTCCAGGGCCTTCCACAAGGTCAATTCGCCGAGCGGCATTGCCTCAAGGGGCCAAGCCTGCGATAATTTCGGGTTTCCCTGAATGTGTTCAGGGTAATTTGACCCTGCGGCGCCTTCTTGTGAGGGCGCGCTTCTCTACTGAACCCTCGAGGAATTCCCATGAAACGCACTTACCAACCTTCCAAGACGCGCCGCGCCCGTACCCATGGTTTCCTGGTGCGCATGAAGACCCGTGGTGGTCGCGCCGTCATCAACGCTCGCCGTGCCAAGGGCCGCAAGCGTCTGGCGGTCTGAGGCCCTTCCGGGTCTTGACCTGCTCCCCGGTTTGCGCCCGCAGGTTCCAACGGGGGCGCCTTCATGCAGCGGCTGAAAACGCGCCCGCAATTCCAGGCCACCATGGCCGGTGAAACCGTGGCCCGCACAGCCCATTTTGCGCTGCACCGTCTGGTGCTCGGCGCGAGTGAGTGCGCGCCTGCCTCGGAGCGCCCCGGCGCGCAGGCCCTGTTCAGCGGGCCGGACATCTGGCTGGGCGCCATGGTGCCCAAGCGCTGGGCGCGCCGCGCCGTGACGCGCAACGCCATCAAGCGGCAGATCTATGGTGTGGCGGCGGCCCTGGAGCCGACTTTGCCACCGGCCGCCCATGTGGTGCGCCTGCGTGCCACGTTTGACCGCAAGCAGTTTGTCAGCGCCAGCTCCGACCCGCTCAAGCAAGCCGTGCGTGCCGAGCTGCAACAGCTATTTGAGCGCGCGCTGGGCGCACGCAAGCCCGCTTCCGCCCCGGGGGCGGCATGATGCAGCGCCTGCTGATCGCGTTGGTCAAGGGCTACCGCCTGTTGCTCAGCCCCTGGCTGGGATCGGCCTGCCGTTTCGAGCCCACCTGCTCTGCCTATTCGCTGCAGGCCCTGCAGCAGCATGGCGCGGCGGCGGGCACCTGGCTGACGCTGGGGCGGCTGGCGCGCTGCCATCCCTGGTGCAGCGGCGGCCATGACCCGGTACCGCAGGAGGCGCCCCGCGCCACGCGGCTGTTTTCGCGGCTGATCACGCCTGCCTCTTCCACCACCTCACCAAAGAAGTCTCCATGAACGACATCCGCCGCACGATCCTGTGGGTGATATTTGGCTTTTCGCTGGTCCTGATCTGGGACAAATGGCAGTTGCACAACGGCAAGCAAGCCACCTTTTTCCCCGGCCCGGCTCCGGTGGTGACGGCCAGCGCGCCCGCCGCATCGGGTGCGGGGGCGTCGGCGGTGCCGGTGTCGGCCAGTGCATCGGCTCCGGCGGCCGCCCCGGTGGGCGCCGCTGCGGTGCCTGCGCAGGTGGAAACGGCGGCATCCCGGGAGCGCGTGGAGGTGAGTACCGATGTGCTGCGCCTGACCTTCGACAGCGAAGGCGGCTCGCTCACCCATGCCGAGCTGCTGCAACACGCCGATCTGGTCGATGGCAGCAAGAAGTTCATGCTGCTCGACGACAGCGCCCAGCGTGTGTACGTTGCCCAGACCGGGCTGATTGGCGGGGCCTTCCCCACCCACAAGACCGTGATGAACGTGGCGCCCGGCGCCCGCGAACTCAAGGACGGCGAGAACGAACTGAGCGTGCGCTTCGAGTCGCCTGACCTCGGAGGCGTCAAGCTGGTCAAGACCTGGACCGTGAAGCGTGGCGCCTACGACATTGCCGTCCGGCACGAGGTGGTCAACACCGGCACGGCGCCCGTGGCGCCCAAGCTGTATCTGCAACTGGTGCGTGACGGCAACAAGCCGCCAGGCGAATCGTCTTTCTACTCCACCTTCACGGGCCCTGCGGTGTTCACCCAGGACAAGAAATACCAGAAGGTCGAGTTCAAGGACATCGCGGAGAACAAGGCCGACCATGCCAAGGAAAGCAGCAATGGCTATGTGGCCATGGTGCAGCATTACTTCGCCTCGGCCTGGCTGCTGCCCGAAGGCACGCAGCGCGAAATCTTCATGCGCAAGGTGGACGCCAATCTGTATTCGGTCGGCATGCTGGTGGCCCTCGACAGCATTGCCCCGGGCGCCAGCAAGGCGCTGGATGCGCAGCTGTTTGCCGGTCCGCAGATCGAAACCATGATGGAAAAGCTCTCCCCAGGGCTGGAGCTGGTCAAGGACTACGGCTGGCTCACCATTTTGTCCAAGCCGCTGTACTGGCTGCTGGACCAGCTGCACAAGATTCTGGGCAACTGGGGCTGGTCCATCGTCGCCCTGGTGCTGCTGCTCAAGATCGCGTTCTACTGGCTCAACGCCAAGGCCTACGCCAGCATGGCCAAGATGAAGGCCGTCAATCCGAAGATCATGGAGATGCGCGAGCGCCTCAAGGACAAGCCGCAGCAGATGCAGCAGGAGATGATGCGCATCTACCGCGAGGAGAAGGTCAACCCGATGGGCGGCTGCTTCCCCATCATGATCCAGATCCCGGTGTTCATCGCGCTCTACTGGGTGCTGCTCTCCAGCGTGGAAATGCGCAACGCGCCCTGGGTCGGCTGGGTGCATGACCTCTCGGCCCCCGATCCGTTCTTCATCCTGCCGGTGCTCATGACCCTCAGCACGCTGCTGCAGACGGCCCTGAACCCCGCGCCGCCCGACCCGATGCAGGCCAAGATGATGTGGATCATGCCGCTGATGTTCAGCGTGATGTTCTTCTTCTTCCCGGCGGGTCTGGTGCTGTACTGGCTGACGAACAACATCCTGTCGATCGCCCAGCAGTGGCTCATCAACACCCGCATGGGCGTGCCGCCGCAGTTCAACTTGCCGAAGTTCAAGTAAGGGCGGGTGCGGAGTGCTATTGAAATAGAAGCTGTTTGCGCTTGATTTCGTTGGGTTTCAGATTTAAAAGTATCTGAATTCATGGTTTATCAAGCGCTGGCAGCTCCTGATAAAGGAGCGCCCTGCCCATGCTGCCGCGCCACCACGAACCCATCGTTGCCATTGCCACGGCCCCCGGACGCGGGGCCGTGGGCATTGTGCGCGTCTCGGGCCAGGGGCTGGGGGCGCTGACCGAGGCCCTGTGCGGCAGAGCCCTGCGCCCGCGCGAGGCCACCTACCTGCCGTTTCGCGACGCAGACGGCCAGGCCATTGACCAGGGACTGGCGCTGTATTTTCCGGCGCCGCACTCCTATACCGGCGAAGACGTGCTGGAACTCCAGGCCCATGGCGGCCCGGTGGTGCTGCAGATGCTGCTGGCGCGCTGCCTGGAAGCGGCTGCACACATCCACCCCGCCACGGCCCAGCCCACCCTGCCCGGCCTGCGCGTGGCCCAGCCGGGAGAGTTCACCGAGCGTGCCTTCCTCAACGACAAGATCGACCTGGCCCAGGCCGAGGCGATTGCCGACCTGATTGACGCCTCCACCTCCGCAGCCGCGCGCAGTGCCAGCCGATCGCTCAGCGGGGCGTTTTCGCAGGAAATCCACACCTTGCGCGATGCGCTCATCCACCTGCGCATGCTGGTCGAGGCGACGCTGGATTTTCCTGAAGAAGAAATCGACTTCCTGCGCAAGGCAGACGCGCGTGGGCAGCTATCAAAGCTGGAGCAAACCCTGGCCCAGGTGATGCAGCGGGCCCGCCAGGGCGCACTGCTGCGCGAAGGCATCAAGGTGGTGATTGCCGGCCAGCCCAACGCCGGCAAAAGCTCGTTGCTCAACGCCTTGGCCGGAGCGGAACTGGCCATCGTCACGCCCATCGCCGGCACCACGCGCGACAAGGTGCAGCAGACCATCCAGATCGAAGGCGTGCCCCTGCACGTGATCGACACGGCAGGGCTGCGCGAGAGCGAGGATGAGGTCGAGCGCATCGGCATCGCCCGCGCCTGGGACGCCATTGCCGGGGCCGATGCCGTGCTCTTCTTGCACGATCTGACACGGTGCAGCACGCCCGAGTATCAGGCGGCAGACGCCGCCATCGCGGCCGCCATGGCCGAGCGGCTGCCCGCCTCGGTGCCGGTGATCGACGTCTGGAACAAGTGCGACTGCGCACCATGGGATGGGTCTGTCGATCGTCCGAACCATGTGCGGCTTTCGGCCCGCACCGGCGAGGGCCTGGTGCCACTGCGCCAGCAGCTCCTGGCGGTGGCGGGCTGGCAGTCGGCGCCTGAGGGGGTGTATATCGCACGCCAGCGCCATGTGCAGGCCCTGCAGGCCGTGGCACGGCACCTGGACATGGCGGCGGGGCAACTCGACTCTCCGGGGCCGGCTCTGGATCTGCTGGCTGAAGAGCTCCGCCTGGCCCAGAACGCGCTGAGCGAAATCACGGGCGAGTTCTCGTCCGACGATCTGCTGGGCGTGATCTTTTCCAGCTTCTGCATCGGAAAGTAGGGTCCGCGCCGTTTTCCTATTGTGTAAGTATGGGTAAACAACGCTTGTGCAGCAGGGGCATTGCGGATAGCTTCGTCGGGTTATGAACGCCGTTACACCTTCTTCGACCAAGCTGGACCTGCAAGGCTTGATCAATGCCATTGCCCAGTCCGACGCCGACGACAGCCTGAACAACCCGCTCAAGCCCGAGCAGTGGGACATCCTGACCGCCTACCTGCAGCCCTGCACGCTGGCTGCAGGGCAGCTGCTGTTCAACCAGGGCGCGTCGGACCGCACGCTCTACATGGTGGAAAGCGGCAGCCTGAGCGTGCACTACGAAGACGAAAAAGGCCGTCTGCGCATGGCCATCGTGGCGCCGGGTACCGTGGTGGGTGAGGGGGCGTTTTTCTCGCACCGGCCCCGCAGCGCCACGGTGCAGGCCGCAGCACCGAGCAAACTGTGGGCGCTGACAGCGTTGCGCTTCACCGAATTGAGCAACCGCCAGCCAGCCCTCGCGCTGAGCCTGGCCATGGCGGCAGGGGCCGTACTCTCCAAGCGGCTGGGCAATCGCCGCCGCCGCGTTGCGTCCACCTGACACTCCGGGCCCCTGCGGTGGGCCAGGCAGCGGTTGACCTCGACGGAACATAGTGGCAAGTTACACTCTTTACGGAAGCGCCCGGACGCTCACCGGAGAAAGAAAACCATGTCATTGTTCAGTTGGTTCACACGCAAACCTGCCCCAGCCAAAAACCGGATGGCCGAGCCATCAGGGCTGCTGAACGCCGATGCCACTGTCCCGCTCACGCCAGGGCGCGACGGCAAGCCGATGCTGGAGCCCGTACCAGCGGAACATGCCGCCAATCGCAAGAACGAGCGCATGGAGCGGCGCGAATTGCTGTACTCCGTGGTGCGCGACGCCATGGTGCGCGCCGCCGTGCTGTCGGCCAGCTACAAGTTCAAGGTGCTCTCGCTGGATCAGCGGGGGCGGCAGTTCCTGGTGATGATGGATCTGGCCCGGGAATACGGCGGAGACACCGCCCGGCTGAGCGAGATCGAGGCTTTGATCGCCCAGACCGCCAAAACGCGTTACGACATTGCAGTCAGCGCCGTTTACTGGCGCTTGAATGACCATGTGGCGGTGGGGATCCCCCAAAAAGGGCTGGCCGTCCGGCCACCAGCGGTGGCACCGGTCGCCGCTGCAGCCTCCGTGCCCGCTGCCGTGCGTCCCGCCGGGGCTGCGCCAACAGCGACGCCGGTGGCCCCTGCGCGGGCTGCGGCTCCCGCGGCCGTGCCTGTCGCCCCCAGCCCCCGCCCGGCTGCGCCGCGCTTTGATCCGATCGAGGCCGACGAAGTGGCTGCCTTCAAACAGGCGCTGGCTTCGGCGGGCCGTCCTGCCGCAGCGGCCGCGCCTGGCGTTCCGGTGCGCTCGGGGCCCTCGACACGTTCCTCGCCCCTGCTGCACAACGACTTTGCCGACACCGAGATGCCCGAGGACTCGCGTGCGCAGCCGCTCAGCAGCACCCAGTACGGAGACCTCTGATTCCGTTCCCAGATCCCCCGTGTCTTCGTTGCTTCGCCTTATTCTGCGGCGGCACTGCCCGACACGATTGATTTGGAAACGGAATGCCGCCGCTGTCAGTGGCCGGCAAAATCGACCAGCGTAAACAGGGCCAGCCCCTGGTCGCGCAAGCGGGCCGAGCCCCCCAGTTCGGGAAGGTCCACAATGGCGGCGCCCTCCATCACCTGGGCGCCGAGCTTTTCCAGCAGCTTCTTGCCGGCCATCATGGTGCCTCCTGTGGCGATCAGATCGTCGATGAGCAGCACGCGGTCGCCCGGGCGCACGGCGTCGGTGTGCAGCTCCACCGTGGCGCTGCCGTATTCCAGCTCGTAGGTTTCTTCCACCGTGGTGAACGGCAACTTGCCCTTTTTGCGGATCGGAACGAAGCCGACATTGAGTTCATAGGCCACCACGGCACCCAGAATGAAGCCGCGGGCATCCAGCCCGGCCACCACATCGGGCCGCAGATTCTTGTCCATGTAGCGGTGCACAAAGGCATCGATCAGCACGCGAAACACCTTGGGATCCTGCAGCAAGGGCGTAATGTCGCGGAACTGCACACCCGGAGCGGGCCAGTCGGGAACGGTGCGGATGTGCTGGCGGAGATATTCGTTGACGCTGAGAGACGGCATGGAGATCCTGGGGTCAGTGGGTGCTGGGGTGATTGTCCGGGGTGCGTCCAGCCGGGGCAAGGGTCCACAGAGGCCTGTTTTGCCTGCGCCCCGTGCACAAAGGGGAGCGGGCACGCATAATCATTCCCAATCCCCTGGTCCGACAAAGGGGCGTTGCGCAGGTGTTGTGCGCTCCATGGATGAAGGCAGGCCATGCCCGTTTCTGTTCTGCTGATCGAAGGCAGTGAGGACCACGCCCAGGCGGTGACCCGGGCGTTGGTGGATCCATGGCTGGACTGGCGTTTGCTGCGGGCAGCATCCGTGGGGCAGGCCCGGGCGCTGCTGGCGGGTGAGCGCATCGACATTGTGCTGGTGGCGCGGCGTTTGCATGACGGCTCGGCCTACGATGTGTTTGCGTCCCTGCAGGGGCAACCGACCCTGATGGTGGTGCACGAGGGCGAAGAGGCGGACGCGGCGTTGGCCATGCGCCATGGTTTTGTGGATTTCGTAGTCCGGGATGCTGACGGCCGCTACCTGCTGAACCTGCCCGCCCAGCTGGAGGCCGCCCTGGAGCGAAGCACCGAGAAGCGTGCCCGCCTGCAGGCCGAGGCCATGCTGGCGCGCCAGCACCGTCTGCTGCAGGCCATTTCGCAGGCACAGGGACTGTTCATTGCCAGTGCACCGCCGAGGGCCGCCTTCGAGGCCTTGCTGCAAGAGGTGCTGGTGCTGACCCAAAGCGCCTTTGGGGTCGTCGGTCAGGTGGAACACCGGCCGGGACAAGCACCCCTGCTGCGCGTGCATGCCATCACCGATATCAGCTGGGACGATGCCTCGCGAGCGCGCTATGCCCAGGTGGCGGAACAGGGCATGGTGTTTGACAACCCGCAATCCCTGGTCGGTGCGGCCCTGATCAGCGGCGAGCCGCTGATCAGCAACCAGCCTTCCAGCGACCCGCGTTCTGGTGGCTTGCCGCATGGCCACCCGCCCCTCACGGCCTTCATGGGCCTGCCCATTCATGCGGCCGGACAGCTCGTGGCCATGGTGGGCGTGGCCAACCGTGCCGGGGGCTATTCCAGCGCCGATGTCCACTTTCTGCAGCCCTTGCTCAACAGCGTGGGACAGCTTGAAATGGCCCGCCGGGCCGACATCGAGCGCAGAGAGGTCGAGGCCCGCTGGCGCAGCCTGACCCAGCTGTCGTCGGACTGGTACTGGGAGCAGGATGCCGAGTTCCGGTTTGTCCGGTTCGAAGGGAACGCCCACAGTAGCGGCCTGCCGAACCCGAACCACCTGGGCCTCACCCGCTGGGAACTGCCGGATGCCATCGTCAGCGACAGCCAATGGCGGGTGCATCGTGCGCAGTTGCAGGCGCATGAGGTCTTCCACGATTTCGAGATGCAGCGCCTGGATGCCGACGGTGCACCCATCTGGGTGTCGATCAGCGGTGAACCCATTTTTGACGGGGAGGGAAACTTCACCGGCTACCGGGGCCTGGCCCGGAACATCACCGAGCGCAAACGGGCCGAGGCAGAAATTCAGCGGCTGGCTTTCTTTGACGAACTGACGGGGCTTCCGAACCGCCGTTTGCTGCTGGAGCGCCTGGAGCGCGTTGCAGCCGCCTGTGAGCGCGGTGCGTGCCATGGTGCACTGCTGTTTCTGGATCTGGACAACTTCAAGAACGTCAATGACACGCTGGGCCACGAATGCGGGGATCACCTGCTGTTGCAGGCCGGGCAGCGCGTGGTGGAGTGCGTGCGCACCACGGACACCGTCGCGCGGCTGGGCGGCGACGAATTTGTCGTGATCCTGCAGGGCCTGCATGCGCGGGAGCCCGAGGCGGCCGTGGAGGCTGAAGTGGTGGCGCAGAAAATCCTCCGGGTGCTGAATCAGCCCTACGACGTGCAGGGCAGCGAGGTGCACAGCACCCCCAGCATCGGAATAGCCATGTTCCGCAGTGCCCAACCCGCTGCGCAGGAACTGCTTCAGCGGGCCGATCTGGCCATGTACCAGGCCAAGGCACAGGGCCGCAACACCATGTGCTTTTTCGACCCGGCCATGCAGGCCTCGGCCACAGCCCGCTCGGCCCTGGAGGCCGATATCCGCCAGGGCCTGCAGCGGGGCGAGTTTCTGCTGCACTACCAGCCCGTGGTGGATGTCCACGGCGTGGTGCTGGGCGCCGAGGCGCTGGTGCGCTGGGAGCATCCGCAGCGCGGCATGGTCTATCCCGGGGATTTCATTGCACTGGCCGAGCACACCGGGCTGATCCTCCCGCTGGGGCGCCAGGTGCTGCAGGCGGCCTGCGAGCAACTGGTGCGCTGGAGCGGCGTGCCTGCCAGCCAGTCGTGGACGGTGGCGGTCAACGTGAGCACGCGGGAGTTTCGCCATCCCGACTACGTCCAGCAGGTGCTGGATGTTTTGCGGCAGACCGGTGCTGATCCGTGCCGGCTCAAGCTGGAGCTGACCGAGAGCCTGCTGCTGCACGACGTGGAAGACGGCATCGCCAAGATGCAGGTGCTGAGGACGCAGGGGGTGGGTTTTTCACTGGACGATTTCGGCACCGGGTATTCGTCGCTCAGCTACCTCAAGCGCTTGCCGCTGGACCAGCTCAAGATCGATCAGGGCTTTGTGCGCGATGTTCTGACCGACCCCAACGATGCGGCCATCGCCTGCACCGTCATCACGCTGGCGCACAGCCTGGGCCTGGAGGTGGTGGCCGAAGGGGTGGAAAGCCAGGGCCAGCGCAAGTTTCTGTTGCGCAATGGCTGTCAACGCTTTCAGGGCTATCTGTTCGGTCGGCCGGGGCCGGCCGATGGGCTCCTGGCGGGACGCTGAAGGGGCCGCGTACCAACGGAAGGAGCTCAACCGCGCAACAAGCGGTCCTCGGCCAGCACCAGGGCGGCTGGCGAGCCGGACAAGACCAGCGTGTCGCCCTCGGCCAGCACCGTGGCATCCTGGGGGGGGGACATGCGGCCATTGCCATGGCGCAGATTGAGCACGTTCACGCCGATGGCATGCAGGGCCAGGTCTCCCAGCGGCTTGCCCAGCGTCTGCGCCCCGGGGGGCAGTGTGAGGGTGGACATGCGTGCCTGGTCGCGCTCGCTGGCGGTGTCATCATCGGCGCCATGAAAGTACCCACGCAGCAGGTCATAGCGCGCGTCGCGCTGGTCCTGCACCAGGCGCAGCACCCGGCGCATGGGCACCCCCACCAGGGCCAGCGCATGGCTGGCCAGCATCAGCGATCCCTCGATGGCTTCGGGCACCACCTCGGTGGCGCCGGCTGCGCGCAGCTTGTCCAGGTGCAGGTCGTCCTGGGTGCGCACCACCACCGGCACATGGGGGGCGTGCACCCGGGTGTTGGCGAGCACTTTCAGGGACGACTGGATGTCGATGTAGGTCACGGCCACGGCGCTGGCGCGCACCAGGCCCGCGGCTACCAGGGCCTGCAGGCGCGAGGCATCGCCATACACCACCGAATGGCCGGCAGCGGCCGCCTGGCGCACGCGGTCGGGGTCGAGGTCCAGCGCCATGTAGGCAATGCCTTCATGTTCCAGCATGCGCGCCAGGTTCTGGCCGCATCGGCCAAAGCCGCAGATGATGATGTGGTTGCTGGTGTCGATGGTCTTGCGCGCAATGCTGGTCATCTGCAGTGACTGCTGCAGCCAGTCGCTGGCCACCAGCTTCATCACGATGCGGTTGCTGTACATGATGAGGAAGGGCGTGGCCAGCATCGACAGCACCATGGCCGCGAGGATCGGGTTCATCAGGGCCGGGCGCACCAGTCCGTTTTGCTGTGTGAGCGAGAGCAGCACGAAGCCGAACTCGCCTGCCTGGGCCAGGTAGAGGCCGGTACGCAGTGCCACGCCGGTGGTGGCGCCCATGCCACGGGCCAGCACCAGGATGATGCCCAGCTTGAGCAGCATGGGCACGAGCAAGAGTCCGAGCACCAGCGCCCATTGCTCCAGCAGGATATGCCAGTCCAGCATCATGCCGATGGTGATGAAGAACAGACCCAGCAGCACATCGTGAAACGGCCGGATGTCGGTGCCCACCTGGTGCCGGTATTCGGTCTCCGACACCAGCACCCCTGCGATGAAGGCGCCCAGTGCCAGGCTCAGGCCCGCCAGATCGGTCAGCCAGGCCAGGCCCAGCGTGATCAGCAGCAGGTTCAGCATGAACAGCTCGTCGCTCTTGCGCCGCGCCACCAGCGTGAGCCACCAGCGCATCAGCTTTTGCCCGCCGGTCAGCAGCAGGCCCACCAGGACCGTGGCTTTGATCAGCGCCAGACCCAGGGCCATGAGCAGATCGTCCGGCGAGGAGCCCAGCGCGGGAATCAAGACCAGCAGCGGCACCACGGCCAGATCCTGGAACAGCAGGATGCCCATGATCTGCCGCCCGTGCTCGCTCTCGATCTCGGCGCGCTCGGCCATGAGCTTGACCACGATGGCCGTGCTGCTCATGGCCAGCGTGCCGGCCAGCGCCAGCGCCGTCTGCCAGCCCACGTCCCACACGCCGCCGAGCAGGGACGCCAGTGCCAGCGTGCCGCCAAAGGCGGCGGTCATGGTCAGCACCACCTGCAGCAGGCCCAGGCCGAACACCTGGCGACGCATGGCGCGCAGCTTGGGCAGGCTGAACTCCAGGCCGATGGCGAACATCAGGAACACCACGCCAAACTCTCCCAGATGGCGCACGCTTTCTGAGTTCTGTGCCAGTGCCAGCGCATGCGGGCCGATCAGCACGCCGGCCGCCAGGTAGCCGAGCATCGGGGGGAGCTTGAGGCTGCGACAGGCCACAACCCCGAGCACTGCGGCCAGCAGATACAGCAAGGTCAGGGCAAGAGAAGACATATGGCAATGCTATCCGAGGTCCGATCGCCCCTGGCCGATAGAATCGCCGCATGCATGTTGCCACCGGCGCCCAGCGCCCTTTTGACGCCGAGCAGGCCCTGCGCCTGGCCCGGGAAACCTTCGACATCGAAGCCGCTGCGCTGCGTGCGCTCGGCCAGCGGGTGGACAGCCGCTTCGCCCAGGTCGTGCAGCAAATGCTGCAGACCCAGGGCCGCGTCGTGGTCATGGGCATGGGGAAAAGCGGGCATATCGGCCGCAAGATCGCCGCCACGCTGGCTTCCACCGGCACCCCGGCCCTGTTCGTGCACCCGGCCGAGGCCAGCCACGGCGATCTGGGCATGGTGACGGCCCAGGATCTGGTGCTGGCCATCTCCAACAGTGGTGAGAGTGCCGAGCTCACCGCCATTCTCCCGGTGCTACACCGCCTGGGCGTGCCCTTGATCGCCCTTACCGGCAACCTGCAGTCCTCGCTGGCGCAGCATGCCGACTGGGTGCTGGACTGCAGCGTCGAGCGCGAGGCCTGCCCGCTGAACCTGGCCCCGACGACCAGCACCACGGCGCAACTCGCGCTGGGCGACGCGCTGGCCGTGGCGCTGCTCGATGCACGAGGCTTTCGCGCCGAGGATTTTGCCCGCTCGCACCCGGGCGGAGCGCTCGGACGCAAGCTGCTCACCCATGTGAGTGACGTGATGCGTACCGGAGTCCAGGTGCCGCAGGTGTCTCCCGACGCAGGCTTTGGCACGCTGATGCGCGAGATGAGCGCCAAGGGCCTGGGCGCCTCGGCCGTGGTGGATGGCCAGGGCCGGGTGCTCGGCATCTTCACCGACGGTGACCTGCGCCGCCGCATCGAGGCCGGTGCGGACCTGCGCAGCGCCACGGCCGGGGAAATCATGCACCCCGGCCCGCGCAGCATTGCCCCCGATGCGCTGGCTGTAGACGCTGCCGAGATGATGGAAAGCCACGGCATCACCAGCGTGCTGGTGGTCGATGCCGAGGGCCTGCTCAGCGGCATCGTCCATATCGGGGACCTGATGCGCGCGAAGGTGATCTGACATGGCGGCAACCACCCTGCCCGCGCTGCGCTTTGCGCCCGAACTGCTGCTGGCAGCACAGGACGTGCGCGTGGCGTTCTTTGACGTCGACGGCGTGCTCACCGACGGCGGCCTGTTCTTCAGCGAGACGGGCGAGACGCTCAAGCGCTTCAACACCCTCGACGGCCATGGCCTGAAACTGCTGCAGAAGGCGGGTATCGTGCCCGCCGTGATCACGGGCCGTGACTCGGCGCCGCTGCGTGTGCGGCTGCATGCGCTGGGGGTGGAGCATGCCGTTTTCGGCACCGAGGACAAGCGCCCGGCGGCCGAGCAGATGCTGGCCACGCTGGGCCTGACCTGGGCGCAGGCCGCCGCCATGGGGGACGACTGGCCCGATCTGCCCGTGATGCGCCGCTGCGCCCTGGCCTGCGCGCCGGCCAATGCCCAGGCCGAGGTGCGGGCCAGTGCCCACTACGTCACGCAGGCGCGCGGCGGCGACGGCGCCGCACGCGAGTTCTGCGACCTGCTGCTCATGGCCAGCGGCCGCTACGCCAGCTTGCTGGCGCACTATTGCGCATGACCATGGGCCTGCGCCATGCCTGGGACCGGCTTTCCATCTACCTGCCGGTATTGCTGATGGGCCTGCTGGCGCTGGGCACCTGGTGGCTGGTGCGCAATGCCCCGCAGGTGCAGGAGCCCCGCCCCGCCAGCGCCCCACGGCACGAGCCAGACTACGTGATGAAGGGATTTTCGATCCAGAGTTTTGACGCCAGTGGCCGCCTGCAAAGCGAGGTTCAGGGTGCCGTGGCCCGCCACTACCCCGACACCGATACCCTGGAAATTGACGATGTGCGCCTGCGGTCACTGTCGGTCGATGGACGTCTGGTGCGCGCCACGGCCGACCGGTCGCTCAGCAATGCGGATGGCTCCGAGGTGCAACTCCGTGGCAATGCCGTGGTGGTCCGTGAGGCGCCGGCCATCCAGGGCAAGGCGCAGCCCCGGATGGAGTTCCGGGGGGAGTTCCTGCACGCCTGGCCCCAGCTGGAGCGTGTCCGCTCGGACCAGCCGGTCACGCTCACGCGGGGAAAAGACCGTTTCACGGCCGACAGCATGGAATACGACAACCTCGAACAGGTGCTGCAACTGCGTGGCCGTGTGCGCGGCGTGCTGGTTCCTGCGCGCTGAGCCCATTTCACCCGACCTGAAAGGTGGACAACCCCGCCATGACCGCACCTCTTGTCTTCATTACCGGGGCCTCCAGTGGCATTGGTCAGGCCTTGGCTGCCCGCTACCACCGTGCGGGCTGGCGCCTGGCGCTGGTGGCACGCCGCATTCATGAGATCGAATCATGGGCTGAAGCAAACGGAATAAGCGCTGACAGCTACCAAATTTATAGTGCAGATGTCTCGCAGATCGAGAGCATCGTGGCGGCTGGACTGGACTGCCTGCAGCGCCAGGGTGTGCCGGACGTGGTCATCGCCAATGCCGGCATCAGTGTCGGTGTCGATACCGCGCTGCGTGAAGACCTCGACGCCATGGCCCGGGTCTTCGCCACCAACACGGTGGGCGCAGCCGCCACCTTTCAGCCCTTCATCAACGCCATGGTGCAGCGCGGCAGTGGTCGGCTGGTGGGTATTGCCAGCGTGGCCGGCATCCGGGGGCTGCCCGGCCATGGGGCGTATTGCGCGAGCAAGGCGGCACTCATCAGCTACTGCGAAAGTCTGCGTGGGGAACTGCGCGGAACGGGCGTGGGCGTATCCACCATCAGCCCTGGTTACATCGACACGCCACTGACGCGCAAAAACCGGTATGCCATGCCCTTCCTGATGCGTCCCGAGGATTTTGCCGACCGGGCATTTGCCACCGAGCGGGCTGGAGTGAGCTACCGCGTCATTCCCTGGCAAATGGGGGTGGTGGCCAAACTGCTGCGCATGCTGCCTAACGCGCTGTTTGACCGGTTGTTGGCGGGGCGGCCGCGCAAGCACCGGACCACGGATGGGGGCTGATCCGCAGCCCTGGGCCTGCCTGCGGGCATGAAAAAAGCTCCCGCAGGAGCTTTTTCGACTGGCTTGTGAGCGCGCGCCAGGTTCAGTAGCTGTTGCCGCCGCCGTAGCCGCCACCACCATTGCCCCGGCCACCGCCGCCGCCACCACCGCGCGGGCCCGAGCCATAGGGACTGCGAAAACCGCCTTCGCTGCGGCCACCGCCACCGTAGCCACCGCCGCCGCCTTCACGGCCGCCACCACCGCCGTAACCGCCTTCACTGCGACCGCCGCCGTAGCCGCCACCACCGCTGCGGCCACCGCCACCGTAGCCGCCGCCGCCACCCCCAAAACCACCCGTGCGGGGAGGACGAGGCTCCATCGGACGGGCCTCGTTGACCACGATGGCGCGGCCACCCAGGGGCTGGCCATTCATGCCATTGATGGCGGCCTGCGCTTCGGCATCACTGCCCATCTCGACAAAGCCGAAGCCCTTGGAGCGGCCCGTGTCGCGTTCCATCATGACCTTGGCGCTGGTGACGCTGCCGAACTGGCCGAAGGCCTGCTCCAGATCGTTGTCACGCACGCCGTAGGGCAGATTGCCCACATAGAGTTTGTTGCCCATCGAGGGACTCCTCAAAAACACAAAGAAAAAGCGATGGAGTCCCGAAAACGCAACCAGCTCATCTCGACGACGCCCTATGCGTGCAACTGAAGGATCACCGCAAACCAAAAACGGGTCAGGCCCGCTTGCGCATTATGTCCCGTACTAATGCGCAAAAAGCAAGGGTTTTTACGATCTGTGGCGCATCTGTAGCGTCTCGGAAATAAAAAAAGGAGCCCAAGGGCTCCTTTTGTTGCGCTGGAAGGCTGCAATGCCTTCCGGTGCGGGCTGATCAGTAGCTGCTGCGGCCACCGCCGTAGCCACCACCACCGCCGCCACCGCTGCGGCCACCGCCGTAGCCGCCGCCGCCGCCACCACCGTAACCGCCGCCACCGCCATTGCCGCCGCCGAAGCCGCCGCTACGGGGAGCGCGGGGCTCCATGGGACGGGCTTCGTTGACCACGAGGTCACGGCCGCCGAAGTTTTGACCATGCACGCCTTGGATGGCGGCTTGGGCTTCTGCGTCGCTGCCCATTTCGACAAAGCCGAAACCCTTGGAGCGGCCGGTGTCACGTTCCATCATGACCTTGGCGCTGGAGACCGAGCCGTACTGGCCGAAGGTTTGTTCCAGATCATTGTCGCGGAACGAGTAGGGCAGGTTGCCCACGTAAAGTTTGTTGCCCATGAAGGACTCCTGAAAAAACACAAAAACGCGATGGAGTCCGACGCAATCAACAAACCTGTGA
>MESL01000035.1:163874-248467 GCA_001770955.1 Burkholderiales bacterium RIFCSPLOWO2_12_FULL_65_40
ACCTGTGACGACTTCAAAGACGCATACTGACCATTCACCGCTGACTCACTGCCTTTCCGCAAAGCGAAAAAGCCAGGCCATTATCAATCAAATTCAAGCAAAGCAGATTTTTATTTTTGCAACCACCGGTCTGGAGCGTTCATGGACCGGCGTTGCCTGACCTTCCCGGGCGGCTGCCGGCGGCGCCCACTGGCTACAATGTGGCGGTCTTTGGGGAGTAGCCGGCCCTGGCAGCCAGTGCCAGGGAGCGGATGTCAACACACTTGGGGCCTCACGCCCCATGGCATCTGCAATCCACGGATGGGCGAGACCATTGACCGCACACCGTCCATTGAGCCGGAGCCGGGGTGCGGTCGATGCATTCGCACCACCGTCCGGCCAGAACACCGAAATCCCCGCCATGGAAGCCTTTTTCGTCTCCACCTCCATCGTTGCCCTGGCCGAAATGGGCGACAAGACCCAGTTGCTCGCCCTTGTGCTGGCCGCGCGCTTTCGCAAGCCCTGGCCCATCGTGTGGGGCATCCTCATGGCCACGCTGGCCAACCATGCGCTGGCCGGCGCCGCCGGGGCCTGGATCACCACCTTGATCGGGCCGCAGGTGCTGCGCTGGGTGCTGGGCGTGTCGTTCATCGCCATGGCGGTGTGGATGCTGATTCCCGACAAGCTCGAAGACGGCGACACCGCCGAAGGCCCGCGCTGGGGCGTGTTCGGCACCACGCTGGTGGCGTTCTTCCTGGCCGAAATGGGCGACAAGACGCAGATCGCCACCGTCATGCTGGCCGCGCAGTACAGCGCCTGGCTGTGGGTGGTGGCCGGCACCACGCTGGGCATGATGCTGGCCAACGCGCCGGTGGTCTGGCTGGGCGACCGTATCACGCGGCGCATTCCGCTGCGCACGGTGCACATGGTGTCGGCCGCGATCTTCCTGGTGTTGGGCGTTTTGGCATTGTGGGTACCCGTCTGAACCCGCCGGTTTTGCTATAGTTGCCTGACGCGCCGATTTGCCACAGCTTGCGGGCGCTTAATAAATTCTGCTAAAGACCGTCCGACAGCCGACCCGGTACCGTTTTTAGCGTTACCGGGTTTTTTTATGTCGTTCATTGCCACGCCCCAGTCGATGCACTTCACGGATGCGCTGCCGCTGCAGAGCGGCGCTTCCATCCGCGACTACCACCTCGCCTTCGAGACCTACGGCCAGCTCAACGCCGATCGCTCCAATGCCGTGCTCGTGTGCCACGCGCTCAACGCCTCGCACCATGTCGCGGGTAGGTACGAAGGCCAGGACAAGAGCGAGGGCTGGTGGGACAACATGATCGGGCCGGGCAAGCCGGTGGACACCAACCGCTTCTTTGTCATCGGCGTGAACAACCTGGGCTCGTGCTTCGGCTCCACCGGCCCCATGCACCTGCACCCCGACACCGGCGAGGTCTACGGCGCCGACTTCCCCGTGGTCACGGTGGAAGACTGGGTCCACGCCCAGGCCCGCCTGCTTGACCGCCTGGGCATCACGCAACTCGCCGCCGTGCTGGGCGGTAGCCTGGGCGGCATGCAGGCCCTGAGCTGGACGCTGCAGTACCCCGAACGCGTGCGCCATGCCGTGGTCGTGGCCAGCGCACCCAATCTCACGGCCGAGAACATCGCCTTCAACGAGGTGGCGCGCCGCGCCATCGTCACCGACCCCGATTTCCATGGCGGCCACTTCTACCGGCATGGCGTGGTCCCCAAGCGCGGCCTGCGCATCGCCCGCATGATCGGCCACATCACGTACCTGAGCGACGACGTGATGAACGAGAAGTTCGGACGCCAGCTGCGCGAAGGTATCGACCTCAAGTACAGCACCCAGGACATCGAATTCCAGATCGAGAGCTACCTGCGCTACCAGGGCGACAAGTTCAGCGAATACTTCGACGCCAACACCTACCTTTTGATCACCCGCGCGCTCGACTACTTTGACCCCGCGCGCGCGCACGCCGGCAACCTCACCCAGGCCCTGGCGCGCGCCACGGCGAAGTTCCTGCTGGTCAGCTTCACCACCGACTGGCGCTTTTCGCCCAAGCGCTCGCGCGAGATCGTCAAGGCCCTGCTCGACAACCGCCGCAGCGTGAGCTACGCCGAGATCGATGCCCCCCACGGGCACGATGCCTTTTTGCTCGATGACGCCCGTTATATGGGCGTCGTAAGCACCTATTTCGATAGCATTGCAAAGGAGCTGGCATGACCGAGAAGGCCACCATGGAAGCCCTGGCGCGGCTTGTGCCCGAAGGCTCGCGCGTGCTCGACCTCGGCTGCGGCGACGGCAGCATGCTCGACTACCTGCAGCGCGAACGCGGCTGCAGCGGCTATGGCATCGAGAACGCCGACGCCAACGTGCTGGCCTGCGTGCGCCGGGGCGTGAACGTCATCCAGCTCAACCTCGACGAGGGCCTGGCCATGTTTGGCGACGCCTCGTTCGACGTGGTGCTGCAGATCGACACCCTGCAGCACCTGCGCAACGCCGAGGTCATGCTGCGTGAAACTGCGCGCGTGGGGCGCACGGGCATCGTGGCCTTCCCCAACTTCGCGCACTGGCCCAACCGCCTGTCGGTGCTGCGCGGGCGCATGCCCGTCACGCGCCGCCTGCCCTACCAGTGGTACGACACACCCAACATCCGCGTGGGCACCTACAAGGACTTTGAGGCACTGGCACACAAGAACGATCTGCGCATCCTCGACGCCTTCGGCCTCCAGGATGGCGAGGCCGTGCGCTTTCTGCCCAATGCACGGGCAGGAACGGCGGTGTTCAAGTTGGAGCGCTCTGCATAAAATCCCCCCATGACCTTCCTCGACATGCTGCGCGATGCGGCCACCCGCAACCAGTCCATGCTGTGCGTGGGCCTGGACCCCGAACCCACGCGCTTTCCTGCGGGTATGCAGGGTGATGTGCGCCGCATTTACGACTTCTGTGCCGCCATCGTGGACGCCACGGCCGACCTGGTGTGCGCCTTCAAACCGCAGATCGCCTACTTCGCCGCCCACGGCGCCGAGGACCAGCTCGAGCGCCTGATGCAGCACATGCGCGCCAACGCGCCGCATGTGCCTGTGATCCTGGACGCCAAGCGCGGCGACATCGGCTCCACGGCCGAGCAGTACGCGCGCGAGGCCTTCGAGCGCTACGGCGCCGACGCGGTCACGCTCTCGCCGTTCATGGGTTTTGATTCGGTCGAGCCCTACCTGCAGTACCCCGGCAAGGGCGCCTTCCTGCTGTGCCGCACCTCCAACCCCGGCGGCGACGACTTCCAGAACCAGCGCCTGGCCAGCGTGGAAGGCCAGCCCCTGCTGTACGAGCACATCGCGCGGCTGGCGCAGGGGCCGTGGAACAAGAACGGCCAGCTCGGCCTCGTGGTGGGCGCCACCTACCCGGCCGAAATCGAGCGCGTGCGCGCCATCGCGCCGCAGGTGCCGCTGCTCATCCCCGGCGTGGGTGCCCAGGGCGGCGACGCCGCCGCCACGGTGCGCGCGGGCTGGCGGCAGGACGGGCCGATCATCGTCAACTCCTCGCGTGCCATCCTCTATGCGAGCAACGGCGAAGACTTCGCCGCCGCCGCGCGGCACGAGGCGCAGCGCACGCGCAACCTGTTGCAGGCGGCGATCCCCTTACCCTGAAGATCCATCAAAAACAGGAGCTGGCAGCGCACGTGGATATTGGATTTCAGACTAATTTCATTCTGAAAACCAATGCCAAAAAGCGCAAGCAGCTCCTGATTTGCTAGCGCAATCGCCGGGGCGACAGCCCCTCGGCATCCACGCCTTCGGCCACCAGCGACGCGTCCAGCGGCTCGCCGAGCAGCAGGTTGCGGGCCAGCAGGGCGTAGCCCGGCGCGCTCTGGATGCCGTAGCCGCCCTGCGCGGCCACCCAGAACAGACCTTCGACCTGGCCGTCCCAGCCGATCACCATGTCCCCGTCGTGCACGAAGGAGCGCAGCCCGGCCCAGGTGTGCGAGGGGCGGCGGATCTGCAACTGGGTCATCTGCTTGATGTGCCAGATGCCCGTGGCCACGTCGATCTCCTCGGGCACCACGTCGTGCGGGTGCATCGGGTCGGCGTTGGCGGGCGAGCCCAGCAGCTGGCGCGCGTCGGGCTTGATGTAGAAGCTCTCGTCCACGGCGATGATGGCGGGCAGGCTGGGCAGGTCCAGGCCCTCGGGCGCGGGGAAGGTGAAGGCCGTGCGCCGGCACGGCGTCAGGCCGATGGGCGCGGCGCCCGCCAGCTGGCCCACCACGTCGGCCCAGGCGCCGGCGGCGTTCACCACGGTGCGCGCCTGCACGCTGCTGCCGTCCTGCAGCTGCACGGTCCATACGCCGTCCGCGCGCGACAGCGCCGTGACCTCGGCGTTCATGCGCACCGTGCCGCCCTGCTTTCGCAGGCCGTGCAGGTAGCCCTGGTGCAGTGCGTTCACGTCGATGTCGGCCGCGCCGGATTCGGCGAGGCCCCCGCCCAGCGCCTCCAGGCGCAGGCAGGGCGCGCGTTCGACCAGCTCGGCGGGCGAGAGGCGCCGCAGGCTGGGCGAATGCGTGTGCAGCTCCTGCCAGGTGGCCTCCAGCTGGTCCATCTGGTCCGGCCCGGCGATGTAGAGCACGCCGCGCGGCGAGAGGATGGGGCTGTCGGCAAAACCCGGTGGCGGCTGGTCGAGGAAGGCCCGGCTGGCGCGCGTGAGCGCACGGATGCGCGGCGTGCCGTAGGTCTCCATGTAGAGCGCGGCCGAGCGCCCGGTGGTGTGGTGGCCGGGCTGCGCCTCGCGCTCCAGCAGCAGCACGCGGCCTTTCTCGGCAAGTTGCCAGGCCACGCTGGCGCCGGCGATGCCCGCGCCAATGACGACGAAATCCAAGGGTTCCATGGTGAGGCTCCAGGTTTCAGGCGCTGGCAGCTTGTGGCTGCGCGCGCCCGCGTTGCAGAAACAGATCGTATTCGGCCTCGGGCACGAACAGCCCGCCCGTGGTCCAGGCCAGGTGCGTGGCGCGCGGCAGGTGGGCCTCCAGGCCCTGTGCGCGCAGCCAGGCGCGGCCCGCCAAGGTGCCGGTGAGCATGGCCGGGCCAGAGAACCCGGCCGCCGCCGAGGGCTCGATGCGCAGCCCCTCGGTGTCGTGCGCCCACGCCAGGTGCTGGAACAGCGTGGCGTCCTGCACGGTAAAGATGCCCGAGAGCAGCGGGTGCATCAGGCTGGCGGCCAGCAGCGAGGCGCGCGGCACGGCCAGGCCGTCGGCCTCGGTCTGGTTGGTCAGGCCCCAGTCGTACACGCTGGGGTGGTCGTGCGGGCCGGCCAGCATCTGCGCCAGGAAGCAGGGCGACTGCACCGGCTCGGCGAAGAAGCAGTGCACATGCGGCCCCAGCACCTGGCGCAGGCCGAAGGTGATGCCGGCCGGCGCGCCGCCCACGCCGCAGGGCAGGTAGACGAACAGCGGGTGCGTGGCGTCCACGGTGATGCCCGCTGCCGCCAGTTGCCGTTGCAGCGCAGGGGCCGCAGCGCTGTAGCCCTGCAGCAGCGAGAGCGAGCGCTCGTCATCGACGAAGTGACAGAACGGGTCGCTCGCGGCCTGGGTGCGGCCGGCCGCCACGGCTTGTTCGTAGTCGCCCGCGTGCTCCACCACCTCCACGCCGCGCCGGCGCAGGCGTTCCTTTTTCCATTCCTTGGCATCCGCCGACATGTGCACGGCGGCGCGAAAGCCCAGCCTTGATGCCGCCACGCCGATGGACAGGCCCAGGTTGCCCGTGGAGCCCACGGCCACCTGGTAGCGGCCCAGCAGCGCGCGCGCTGCGGGTTGGGCCAGCGCGCGGTAGTCGCTGCCCGGCGACACCAGGCCGTGCTCCAGCGCCAGCGTTTCAGCGAATTCCAGCACCTCGTGGATGCCGCCGCGCGCCTTGATCGAGCCGGCCACGGGCAGCAGGTGGTCGCATTTCACCCACAGTGCGCCCTCCTCGGCGCCTAGCCCGAGCGCGCGGGCCAGTGTGGGCGCGGGCACGAGGGGCGATTCGATCACGCCGCCGCTCGCCTGCAGCTCCGGGAACAGTTCGGCCAGCAGCCCCGCGAAGCGGCCAAAGCGTGCCACGGCCGCTTGCATGTCGTCCATGCCCACCAGGGCCGTGCCCACCGACAGTTGCGGTGGCACCTGGGGCACGCGGCCGGCGTTGGTCCACAGGCAGGGCTGGGCGGCGCGCAGCCGGTCCTGCACGGAAGGAAGCGCAGCGGTTGCGGGGGTGTCGGGCATAAGCGGTACGTATTTGATAGCGTGTAGCGCTTATCGTACAAGCTCTGCAGGCTTATTTGATGCCCAGCCTGGGGCCCAGCATCACGCAGCCCAGCGCCGTCACCACGCAGGCGATGCCGGCCCATTGCCAGGGCGTGACCGCCTCGCCCAGCACCAGCATCCCGGCGGCCAGCCCGACCACCGGCACGCCCAGGCTGAACGGCGCGACGCGGTTGGCCGGGTGGCGCTTGAGCAGGCGCGTCCACATCGCGTAGCCCACCACAGTGGCGGCCCAGCCGAGGTAGGCGATGGACAGCCAGGCGATCAGTGGCACCTCGGCCACGGCGGCCCATTCCAGCCAGCGGCTGGCATCGGGGTCCAGCCAGGCCGACAGGGCCACGAAGGGCAGCACCGGCACCAGGCTGCTCCAGACGACGAAGGACAGCGGGTCGTAGTCGGGCGTGTGCGCCTGCGCCCGGCGTGCGACGATGTTCGAGCCCGCCCACATGGCGGCGGCGCACAGCGTGAGGCCAAAGCCCGCGAGCGTGGTGGCGCCCGCGCCGCGCCCGGACGGGCCCACGAAATCCATGGTGAAGCACAGCAGGCCGAGCGCTGCCAGGCCCATGCCGATCTTCAGCGCGCGGCCGGGGCGCTCGCGCAGCAGCACTAGGCCCAGCGTGGCGGTGAAGAACACCTGCGTCTGCATGAGCACGCTGGCCAGGCCGGCCGCCATGCCCACCTTCAGCGCCAGGAACAGGAAGCCGAACTGGCCCAGGCCGACAAACAGGCCGTAGGCCACCACCCACTTCCAGTGGATGCGCGGCGGGCGCACCAGCAGCACCATGGGCAGGCAGGCGCTGAGGTAGCGCAGCGCGCCGAGCTGGAACGGGCTGAAGCTGCGCAGCCCGTATTTCATGGCGATGAAGTTCAGCCCCCAGAGCACCACCACGGCCAGGGCCATGAGCAGGTCGGCGGCGCCCATGGGGCGGGAGGTGTGGGTCATTTCGGTGTCTCAGGGGGCTACGCACCATCCACAGCGCATGCAAGAGGCGCGGCCCAGGCCAGCGGCCCCCGCGCAAGGGCCGCCATGCCGCGTAGGCGGCGTTCCACTGGCGTGCGCTGGGGGCGTCCCCCTTCCCGCGTGCAACGCGAGAGAAGGGGGAAGGCGGGCAGCGCCACAGGGGGTTGTGTCACTCAAGCCGTGCGCACCGCGTTGACATGCGAGCGCACCCGCTCGGCCAGGGCCATGTCGCCGGGGGTTTCGGGGGTCCAGGTATCGACGGGGCGCGGGCGGTCGTTGGCGTCTGTGGCCACATACACCGTGGCGCAGTACAGCACCTGGCGCAGCTCGCCGGTGGGAATGCTGCCGCTGAAGACCTCCACCGCGATGCCCATGCTGCTCGTGCCGGTATAGGCCAGCCGGGCCTGCACCTCCACCAGGTCACCGACCAGGATGGGATGGTGAAACCGCGCGCCGCTCACCAGCGCCGTCATGCACGGCCCCTTGGCCCAGCGGGTGGCGCAGGCAAAACCCGCTTCGTCCACCCAGCGCAGCACGGTGCCGCCACTGATCTTGCCGGCGACATGCTCGCCTTCGTTGTGGGAAGCCAGGAAGCGCAGGGTGATGGAGTGCATGGCAGTCGGGGCAGATCGTTGGTATGCCTATTATTCTGCAACGGCCACAACCCGCAGGCCAGCGGGGCGTTGTTGTCCGTGCCGGGCACCTGCCCGTGTCCACCCCGGGAAAGTCCGGGGATCCATGGCCTTTCAGTACAAGGCGTTGCACAGCGTGATTTCTAGACTCGGTCTGCCTTCTTCGAGGTGCCACCCCGGCCGGGGGGACCTCTCAATGCATACCAACCCAGGAGACGATCCGTGCAAGCACCCGCCCACCACACCACCCACCGCCGCGCCTTGTGGCGCCTTGGCAGCTTCCTTGTTGCAGGCACGGCCCTGCTGGGGGCACTGTCTGCGCAGGCGCAGACTTCCTTCAGCACCACGTATCGCAACGGCAGCACATACAACATCCAGGGCAAGGAGCCCAGCGCCGCAGGCAAGTATCCGGTGTATGTGCACACCGTGGGAACGGGCGAGTCCTACAACAGCGCCTGGGCCAAGGCGGCCATCGACGCAGCCGTGGCGCGTGGCTTCGTCGCGGCCACGGTGCAGTACGACAACGCGAGCTTCGGCAGCTGCACCACCATCAACGGCCGCGCCAAGGGAATCTTCAATGCTGCCAGCACCAGCAGCGCCATCGCCAAGCTGTGCTCGCGCTCCAAGGCCGACTGTTCCAAGGGCATCGTGACCGGCGGCCTGAGCCAGGGTTCCATCATCTCGGTACTGGCCAAGAACCATGACAGCCGCGTCCGCGCCTCCATGGGCCAGGGCACAGGCGCCACCTACACGGCCGCCTACAACCTCGCATCGTGCATGGCCGATGGCAAGCATGCGCAGCCGGGTGACCGCATCCGCATCGTCAACGGCGAGCGCGACATGTTCGTTGGCGGCACGGAGGCGGTGGCACGTTCGCAGGCCGAGCTGGTCACCGGGCTCCAATGCGCGGGCAAGCAGTCGTGCTTCCGCAGCAACGGCAGCGGCTGGTACGTCGTCAAGGACCTGGAGGTGGCGGACCTCAACGCCGACCACTGCTTCATGGGCAATCTGGGGGTGGTGGGTGTGCAATGCTCCGGCATCCTGGCCGTGGATCCCTACTACCAGTACGGCAGCAACCCGTGGGGTGTCAAGGCCACCATGGACTGGCTCAAGACCTTTGTCACTCCGTAGCGGCTGCGCAGGGCCTTGGTGCTTTTCCTCTTGCGCCAAGGCCCTGGGGGCGCTGGAATTCTTTCCTCCAGAAGCAGGAACATGAAAAACCACGACACCATTCCTTCGCCCATGGCGCCCGGGGCCCACGCTCGTGCGCGGAGGGCGCTGCGCCGTGGGCAGGGCTGGCGCCACGGGGCGGTGGCCTTGCTGGCCCTGGGCGCGGCTCTGTGGTGGCTGTGGCCATCTGCGCTGCCCGACCCCGTGCAGGCGTTGGGACAGGCTCCGGTGCCGCAGGCGCTGCACGCCGGGCAGGCCTGGCCGTTTGGCGCGGGGGCCCCGGCCGTGGAGCCGCAAGGCGGCAGCCCGGTGGGCGCATCGCCCTGGGATCGTCTGCGCCCACCGGGCGAGGCGGATGCGGATGAGTCGCTCGGCCCCGATCCACGCCAGCACAATGCGGCCATTGATCCGGCGCGCCTGTCGGTGCACCGCCCCCAGGCTGCGCGCGCCTTTCTGGACCATGTGGTGCTGCAACCCGAACCGCGGGGTGGGTGGACGGTTGATGCGGTGCTGCCCGGCAGCCTGTACGAGCGTGCAGGCCTGCGGCCGGGCGATACCGTGTACTCGCTCGATCTGCCCGGCCAGCCGGTCGTCGACGAGAGCAACATGGGGGCACTGACCTCCGTGCACGAACTCGCATGGGACGTGGTGCGCGCGGGCGGCCTGGTGCGCCTGTCGGTGCGGCTCAACGAGGAAGCGGCAGGGAATGAGCCTTCATGAGCCCTTTTGAGGCAGGCCATGATGCCTCCGGCCGCAGTGGCGCGCGTTCGGTCTGGACGCCTGCGGCCGACGGAGCGCCGCAGGCGCGCGTGCGCCTCATGGGCGATGCGATCGTGTTCGCCTGCCCTGGCATGCAGAACATCACCGTGCGCCATGCCGCCACCGTGCTGTGTGCCACGGGGTCGCAGCCGCTGCATGTGCGCTGCGACGGTCAGACGATCGCGGGGCAGGTGCTGTTGATCCGGCCCATGGCGCACAAAACCATTCATGCCATCGACCAGCCCCTGGTGCTCATCGACCTGGAGCCCACACACCCGCAGTACCGGCGCCTCAATGCCCTGGGTGCGCCGCCTGTGCAGGCGCTGGACACCGGGGTCGCGCAGCCCTTTCTCCACATGGCCCGCGCTTTCGCGGCAGGCCGCCTGCAAGGGCGGGAGCTGGACAGCAGGGCCCGCCAGGCCATTGATGCCCTTGCGCAGCCCTTTCCCGCGCCTGCGCCCCTGGACGCGCGCGTGCGCCAGCTGATGTGCCTGCTGGACGAGAACCCGGGTGCGGAGCTGGAACAGCTGGTGCGGCCGATGGACCTGTCGCCCCACCACGCCTCGCGGCTGTTCGGCCAGGGTTTGGGTCTGCCCCTGCGGCGCTACGTGCTGTCGATCAAGATCCGTGCGGCGGCCAGCTTCATGGGCAGCGGCCTGGCGCTGACCCAGATTGCACAGGCCGCCGGGTTTGTGGATTCGGCCCATTTCTCGAAGGTCTGGACGCAGTGCTACGGAGCTTCACCCTCGCAGTTTTTTGGCGGAGGTCGCACGCACATCGACATGGCGGATCAGCCGGACTGGCTCCTGTGGTACCTGGCGCGGCGCGACAGCGATCTGCCACCGCCCTCCTCCGGTGTCCAGACGCCGTGGATCCATCGCCAGCGCGCCCGCAGCGGTGTGCCAAAGGCCGCAGGGGCTACAGATACCGCTGCAGGTAGCGCCCCGTAAAGCTGGCCTCCTGCGCCGCCACCTGCTCCGGCGTGCCCTGCGCCACCACGGTGCCGCCACCCGCGCCGCCTTCGGGGCCCATGTCGATGAGCCAGTCGGCGGTCTTGATGACGTCGAGGTTGTGCTCGATCACCACGATGGTGTTGCCTGCGTCGCGCAGCTGGTGCAGCACTTTCAAAAGCAGATCAATGTCGGCGAAGTGCAGACCGGTGGTGGGCTCGTCGAGGATGTAGAGCGTGCGACCGGTGTCGCGCTTCGATAGCTCCTGCGCGAGCTTGACGCGCTGCGCCTCGCCGCCCGAGAGCGTGGTCGCGCTCTGGCCCAGGCGGATGTAGGACAGCCCCACATCCAGCAGCGTCTGCAGCTTGCGCGCGATGGTCGGCACGTCCTTGAAGAAGGCGGCGGCGTCTTCCACCGTCAACTCCAGAATCTGCGCGATGTTCTTGCCCTTCCACAGCACTTCCAGCGTTTCGCGGTTGTAGCGCTGGCCGTGGCAGATGTCGCAGGGCACATACACGTCGGGCAGGAAGTGCATCTCCACCTTCACCACGCCGTCGCCCTGGCAAGCCTCGCAGCGGCCACCGGCCACGTTGAAGCTGAAGCGCCCCGGGCCGTAGCCGCGTTCCTTGGCGGTGTTCACCTCGGCCATCAGTTCGCGAATGGGCGTGAACAGGCCGGTGTAGGTGGCCGGGTTGCTGCGCGGCGTGCGGCCAATGGGGCTCTGGTCCACGTTGATGACCTTGTCGAAGTACTCCATGCCCACGATCTCTTCGTGCGCGGCGGGCTCGTCGTGTGCGCGGTACAGCTGGCGCGCCACGGCTGCGTACAGCGTGTCGTTGACCAGCGTGCTCTTGCCCGAGCCCGAAACGCCCGTCACGCAGGTGAGCAGGCCCACGGGAAAGTCCACCGTCACGTTCTTCAGGTTGTTGCCCGTGGCGCCCGCCACGCGCAGGGCCTGTAGGGCGCCCTGGCGCGCGTGGTGCTCGGCCATGCGCTCGGCGCGGCGCTTGCTGGCCTCGGTCTGTGGAAAGCGCGACTTGGCCTTCGCCTCCACCACCGGCGCGGCCTGTTCCAGTACCGGCAGCCAGGGGGTGCGGCGCCGGGGTACGGCAATCGAGCGTGTGCCCGAGAGGTATTGGCCCGTGAGGGACTGCGCCGTGGCGCGCACCGCGTCGTACGTGCCCTGCGCCATCACGCGCCCG
Source organism: Burkholderiales bacterium RIFCSPLOWO2_12_FULL_65_40 (assembly GCA_001770955.1). Classification (GTDB taxonomy): domain Bacteria; phylum Pseudomonadota; class Gammaproteobacteria; order Burkholderiales; family Burkholderiaceae_C; genus Simplicispira. The sequence continues at coordinate 175,830 of MESL01000035.1, forward strand.
CCGTGCACGCCGGCGCCGGGGCCCATGTCGATGATCTGGTCGGCGGCGCGCATCATGTCCTCGTCGTGCTCGACCACGATCACGCTGTTGCCGATGTCGCGCAGGTGTTGCAGCGTGGCGATGAGCCGGTCGTTGTCGCGCTGGTGCAGGCCGATGCTGGGCTCGTCGAGCACATACATCACGCCCGTGAGACCCGAGCCAATTTGGGATGCGAGGCGAATGCGCTGTGCCTCGCCACCGCTCAGCGTCTCGGCGCTGCGGTCCAGGCTCAGGTAGCTCAGGCCGACGTCGTTCAGAAACTGCAGGCGCGTGGCGATTTCGCGCACCACCTTGTCGGCGATCTCGGCCTTGGCGCCGGTCAGCTGCAAGGCCTGGAACCAGGCATGGGCGTCGCTCAGCGTGGCGTGACTCACCTCGAAGATGGCGCGGGCCTGGGCGCCCTCGCCCAGCCTCACGTGGCGTGCCTCGCGGCGCAGGCGCACGCCGTGGCATTCGGGGCAGGGCTGGGTGCTGCGGTAGCGGGCCAGGTCTTCGCGCACCACCACCGAATCGGTTTCGCGGTAGCGGCGCGCCATGTTGGGCAGGATGCCCTCGAACGCATGCTTCTTGGTGTGCACCTTGCCCTTGGAGGCACCGCTGTCCATGATGTAGCTGAAGGCGATTTCTTCTTCGCCCGAGCCGTGCAGGATGGCGTGCTGCACCGGTGCGGGCAGAGATTCGAACGGTGCCTCGATATCGAACGCATAGTGCCGCGCCAGGCTCTCGAGCATCGCAAAGTAGTAGCCGTTGCGCCGGTCCCAGCCCTTGATGGCGCCGCTGGCCAGGCTCAACGACGGAAAGGCCACCACGCGCGCCGGGTCGAACACCTCGCGCTGGCCAATGCCGTCGCACGCCGGGCAGGCGCCCATGGGCGAGTTGAACGAGAACAGGCGCGGTTCCAGCTCGGCCAGCGAATAGCTGCACACCGGGCAGGCAAACTTGGCGCTGAACAGGTGCTCGTGGCCTGTGTCCATCTCCAGCGCCAGCACGCGGCCGTTGCCCTCGCTGCCGCCCACGCGCAGGGCGGCTTCGATGCTCTCGGCCAGGCGCTGCTGCAGGTCTGGCCGCACCTTCACCCGGTCGATCACCACGTCGATGTTGTGCTTCTCGGTTTTCTTGAGCGCGGGCAGGTTTTCGTATTCGCAGATGGCGCCGTCCACCCGAAAGCGGATGTAGCCCAGCGCCTGCATCTGCGCAAACAGCTCGGTGAACTCGCCCTTCTTCTCGCGCGCCACGGGCGCCAGCACCATCAGCCGGGTTTCTTCAGGCAGGGCCAGCACGGCGTCCACCATCTGGCTCACCGTCTGCGCCGCCAGCGGAAGACCGTGGTCGGGGCAGAACGGGGTGCCCGCGCGGGCGTACAAAAGACGCAGGTAGTCATGGATCTCGGTCACCGTGCCCACGGTGGAGCGCGGGTTGTGGCTGGTGGCCTTCTGCTCGATGCTGATGGCGGGCGAGAGTCCTTCGATCAGATCGACATCGGGCTTGTCCAGCCGCCCCAGAAACTGGCGCGCATAGGCCGACAGGCTCTCCACGTAGCGCCGCTGCCCCTCGGCATACAGCGTGTCGAACGCCAGGCTGGATTTGCCCGAGCCCGACAGCCCCGTGATCACCACGAGCTGGTTGCGCGGAATGTCCAGGTCGATGTTCTTGAGGTTGTGCGTGCGCGCCCCGCGGATGCTGATGCGCTGCTCGCGCAGGGCGCGGGCGAGATAGGTGCCGTCAGTGGACAGGCGAGCGTCATCATCAATAGGTCGGGTCACGGGCAGGCTCGAAGAGAAAACCGACCATGATAGGACACGGGCGCTTTCTGCGCGTGCGCTGCCAGGCCCGTGCATCCGGGTGCTCGGGGTACGATGGCCCCGGCTATCGACTTATTTCTCTGCGCCCGGACCCTTCCATGATCATCAACTGTATTGCCTACGAAAACGGGCGCAAGCTGGCCCATATCGATGTGGAGTCCATCAGCGACTGGCTGGCGCGCCCCGATGCCTTTGTCTGGGTGGCGCTTCAGGACCCGGCCGAGGATGAACTGCTGCAGATGCAGGAAGAGTTCGGCCTGCACGACCTGGCCGTGGAAGATGCGCGCAAGGGCCTGCAGCGCCCCAAGATCGAGGAATACGGCGACACGCTGTTCGTGGTGATGCACCTGGTCGAACCCGCGGGCGGTGACCTGCAGGTCGGCGAGCTGGCGGTGTTTGTCGGGCACAACTTCGTGCTGTCGGTGCGCACACGCAGCCAGCTGGGCTTTCTGGGGGTGCGCCAGCGCTGCGAGCGTGAGCCCTTGCTGCTGCGCCTGGGCGCGGGCTTTGTGTTCTATGCGCTGATGGACGCGGTGGTGGACCGCTACTTTCCGCTGATCGACGCGTTCGAGCTGGAGCTTGAAGGCATCGAGGAGCAGATTTTTGATCGCGGTGCTTCACGCGGCAACATCGAGCGGTTGTACGACCTCAAGCGCCGCACCACCGTGCTGCGCCACGCGGTGGGCCCGCTGCTGGAAGTGGCGGGCAAACTCCATGGCGGGCGCGTGCCCGAAGTCTGCACCGGGGTGCAGGAGTATTTCCGCGACGTGCACGACCATCTGGCGCGCATCAACAACTCCATCGACACCATGCGAGACACCATTGGCACGGCCATTCAGGTCAACCTGTCGATGGTGACCATCGAAGAGTCTGAAACCACCAAGCGCCTGGCGGCCTGGGCGGCGATTTTTGCAGTGTCCACGGCGCTGGCAGGCATCTGGGGCATGAACTTCGAGCACATGCCAGAGCTCAAGTGGGCGTTTGGCTACCCGATGGCACTGGCGGTGATCTTCAGCGCCGGGGCTGTGCTGTACTGGCGCTTCCGCAAGGCGGGCTGGCTCTAAATTGTTACCGCAAAAAATGGCTCCAGGGCTTATGTAATAAGCGCTGGCAGATATCAAAAAGATAGCTGTCGCGCCGGGGCGGGCGCTCAGGCGTCGGCTGCGGGCGCTGCCGGTGCGGCTGCACGCTGGCGCGCGCTGTGCAGGCTGCGGTCCACCGTGCGCGGGTCCATGCCGTACATGTCGGCAAACTCGGCCAGGCTCTTGCCACTGGCCTCGAAGGCGCGCAACAGGGCTTCCTCGCGGGCCTGCTTGGCGGCCAGTTCGGCCAGGGCTTCGTCGAGCAGGGCATTGGCGGCCTCGTCGCGGGTGCGCACGCGCTCGGCGTAGTCCTCGCGCGTCAGGCCGCTGGCTTCGATGTTGCGAACGATGCGTGCACGCAGCTTCGGTAAAAGGTCGTCCGGGCCGCGCCCCTGGCGGCGGCGGTAGACCTCCAGCAGCGCTTGGTGCACATGCTCGGGGGCCATGTCTTCGACCGGCTGGCCCTGCAGGTCGTGGCGCGGCTGGCCGGCAGCCACGCATTGCAGGTAGCGCGTGGAGCGGGTGTGGATGCCCAGCGCCTGCTTGAGCGCTTCGCGTTCAAACTGCTCGGGGTGGGCGGCCATCAGGTCCTGAAAGATGCCGCGCTTGAGCGGCAGGAACTGCGCACCAAAGAGCTGCGGATACAACGCGGCCAGTTGCTCCAGTGCGGGCGGAATGGCACGTGGCGCGCGGCGCGGGGTGGCCGCAGCGGGCGCATCGCCCTCGGGCGCGGCCGCCTTCTGGCCCGCAGGTTTGCGGCCCCGCTGGTTGCGCCCACCCCGGCGCGAGGCGCCTTCGGGGCGCGGGGTGCTGCCTGCCTCTGCGCCGCTCTCGCCGGGCGCAAGGGGGGCGACGGCCGCCGCCGCAGCGGGTGCCGCAGCCTCCGGGGCGGCGGGCGCTGTGGTCTGTTCAGGGTGGGGCACGGAGTCGGTCATGGGCGTAGCGAGTAGGGGCAACAAAACCCTCAATCATGCCAGTCTTGTGCGCCTTACCCCGCCAGCGCCGCGTCGAGCACCTGCACCCAGTGGCGCACGGGGGTGTCGGTGCCGCTTTGCAGGTGCGTGATGCAGCCGATGTTGGCCGAGGTGATGACCACGGGTTGCAGGGCGCCCAGGTGCCCGAGCTTGCGGTCGCGCAGCTGGCCCGACAGTTCGGCCTGCAGCACCGAATAGGTGCCGGCCGAGCCGCAGCACAGGTGGGATTCGTTCGCCGTCAGGCGCACGTCGAAGCCGAGCGCTCGCAGGTGCTGCTCCACGCCGCCACGCAATTGCTGGCCGTGCTGCAGCGTGCAGGGCGGGTGGAAGGCCACCACGCCCTGGGGCACGGCGCGCAGCTTGCCCTGGAGCTGGGGCACGATGTCGGGCAGCAGCTCGGAGAGGTCGCGCGTGAGCTGGCTCACGCGTGCGGCCTTCTCGGCGTATGCAGGGTCGTGGCGCAGCAGGTGGCCGTATTCCTTGACGGTGACGCCGCAGCCCGAGGCGTTCATGACGATGGTCTCGACCGCGCCCTTCTCCACCCAGGGCCACCAGGCGTCGATATTGGCGCGCATCTGCGCCAGGCCGCCGTCCTGGTCGTTCAGGTGGAACTTCACCGCGCCGCAGCAGCCCGCCTCGGGCGCCACCACGGACTCGATGCCCGCCGCGTCGAGCACGCGCACGGTGGCGGTGTGGATGCCCGGCATCATCGCGGGCTGCACGCAGCCCTCGAGCAGCAGCACCTTGCGCGCATGTGTGCGGGTGGGCAATGCGCCCGGCGCCTCGGGCGCGGGCACCTTGGCGCGCAGGCTGGCGGGCAAGAGGCCGCGCACGGCCTGGCCCATCTTCATGGCCGGGGCGAACAGGGGCGAGGGCAAGCCTTCCTTCAGCGCCCAGCGCACCGCGCGCTCGCCGACGGGGCGGGGCACCTTCTCGTCCACGATCTTGCGGCCGATGTCCACCAGGTGGCCGTACTGCACGCCGCTGGGGCAGGTGCTCTCGCAGTTGCGGCAGGTCAGGCACCGGTCCAGGTGCAATTGCGTGCTGCGCGTGGGCTGCGCGCCTTCCAGCACCTGCTTGATGAGATAGATGCGGCCGCGCGGACCGTCCAGCTCGTCGCCCAGCAACTGGTAGGTGGGGCAGGTGGCGGTGCAGAAGCCGCAGTGCACGCATTTGCGCAGGATGGCTTCGGCTTCGATGCCTTCGGGCGTGCCTTGGAATTCGGGGGCCAGTTGGGTTTGCATGGGGCGTCCGGGAAAAAGCTGCGAAAGGTCAGGGGGGCGACGGCCGCGCCGGTGGCGGGGACTGGCGGGTGTCGTCCTCGGGGCGGCGGCGGCCGGGTGCGCGCAGCCGGGCGCGGTCGATCCACAGCGGTGGCAGTGCCAGCGCAAACAGCACCAGCGCCAGTGGCACGACAAACACGAAGCCCACGTACTTGAACCCGGCCGCACCAGCAATGCCCCCGACCAGGAACATGCCCAGCAGCCCGGCGAACAGGCGCAGGCGCTGGTGGTTGGCGCGCACCTGCTGCTCGGGCGGGCGGCCGCTGCGGTTCCAGTAGAGCATCTTGCCCAGCTCGATGCCCAGGTCGGTGACCACGCCAGTCATGTGCGTGGTGCGGATCTGCGACGAGGACATCTTGGTCACCGTGGCGTTCTGCAGCCCCATGATGAAGGACAGCAGCAGCACGGTGACCGGCACGGCAAACGGCGTGCGCCAGTTCAGCGTGACCGCACCCACCAGCCCGAACACCAGCATCAGCAGCGCGACGATGAGCAGCGGCAGCGCGTAGGTGCTGTGCAGCCGGTGCTGCAACGCCCAGTTGACCAGAATGGCGGTGAGGGCAGCGCCGCTGATGAAGGCCAGCAACGCCCCCACGGCGCTGAGCACCAGCACCATGTTGCCCAGGATGAGGTTGTCCGCCAGCATGGAGACAAAACCCGTCATGTGCGAGGTATAGAGCTTGACCACCAGAAAGCCGCCGGCATTCACCGCACCCGCGTTGAAGGCCAGCAGCAGGCCCAGCAAGCGGTTGCTGGCCACCGTGCGGTGCTGGCCGGTGAGATGGCGGAAGCGGCGCATTTCAGACGGTCATGCGGCCGGGGTTGAAGATGCCGGCGGGGTCGAAGCTCTGGCGCAGCCGCTCGTGGATGGCGCGCAGTGCGGGAGAGATGGAGTCAAAACGGGTTGCAGCGCTTGCTGCGTCTGCGCTATGCGCTCTGAAAAGCGAAGCACTCCCGCCCGCCTGGCGGGCCACATCGTGCAGCGCCTGGGCGTGGCCGGGGGCGGCCTGCACCCAGCGCAGCGCGCCATGCCACTCGACCAGCGGCGGCGCCACACCGCCTGGCAGGGTCAGCACTGGTGTGGTGGCGGGCAGCGACAGACGCCACAGGTCCAGGCCCTGCGCCGCGCCTGCGGCGAACCAGGGCAGGGTCTGGTTGCGGCACGCGGTCCAGTCGGCGGCCACGGTGGCGGGGTCCTGGCGCTCGCCACCCATGCTGCGGCAGGCGGCTTCGACGGCGGCCACGGCGCCGCGCAGGCGCACATAGAGCGTGTCCACGCCCGCATCGTGCACCCAGCAACTGGCGTTGAGCGGCAGCGGCTGGCCGCCCCAGGCGTGCAGCCGGCGCAGGGCCTCGGCCTGATCGCATTCAAAGCGCAGCGTGGCCTCGGCCGGGGCCACGGGCAGCACCTTGAGGCTGACCTCGGTGATCACGCCCAAGGTGCCCCAGGCGCCCGCCATGAGGCGGGAAACGTCGTACCCGGCCACGTTCTTCATCACCTGCCCGCCAAACGCCAGGTGTTCGGCCTGGCCGTTGAGGAGCTTGAGGCCCAGCACATAGTCGCGCACGGCGCCCACGCTGGCGCGGGCCGGGCCTGACAGGCCTGCCGCCACCATGCCGCCCACGGTGCTGCCCGGGCCGAAATGCGGCGGCTCGAAGGGCAGGCACTGCTGGTTTTCGGCCAGAAGGGCCTCCAGCGTGGCCAGTGGCGTACCGGCGCGTGCGGTCACCACCAGTTCGCTGGGTTCGTAGCTGACGATGCCGTGGTACGCGCGGGTATCGAGCAGATCCCCTTGCGGCACGGTGCCATGAAAGTCTTTGCTGCCACCGCCACGGATGCGCAGCGGGCGGGGGTGCGCCGCCGCGGCGCGCACCTGTTCGGTCAGGGTGTGAAGGGCGCTTTCCATAGCCTTGCATGGTACGCGTTGGGGCCTTCCAGCGCATGGCGCTGCAGCGTGCGGCGGCGTGAATTTTCTGCACGGGCCGTGTGAGCGAATTCCGGCAGGGCGCCGGACGGGGAGCGTGCAAGCGCTTGTATTGATCTAAATTTGATAGCTGTCAACGCTTATTGTATAAGCGATAGAGGCCAATTTTGTTCAAAACATCAGGGCGAAAAAAAGCCCGCCTTGCGGGCGGGCTGAAAGTACCATGGAGCGATTCAAAAAGAACGGGCTCCTGCCGTGGCGCCACCAGACACCACGGCAGACGCAGGGAGGTCAGCGGCTGTAGGCGGTTTCGCCGTGCGAGGTGATGTCCAGGCCTTCGCGCTCGGCTTCTTCGCTCACACGCAGGCCCACCAGCACATCGGCCACCTTGTAGGCCACGAGGGCCACCACGCCGGACCACACCATTGTGATCAACACGCTCTTGGTCTGGACCCACACCTGGGTGCCCATGGCGAAGGTGTCGGGGGCCAGGCCGCCCGTGCCGCCCAGGCTTTGCGAGGCAAACACGCCGGTCAGGATGGCACCGACGATGCCGCCCACGCCATGCACGCCGAATACGTCGAACGCATCGTCGGCACCCAGCATGCGCTTGAGGCCACCCACGCCCCAGAGGCAGACGATACCGGCCACCAGGCCCATCACGATGGAGCCCATGGGGCCCACGAAGCCCGCAGCCGGGGTGATCGCCACGAGGCCGGCGACGGCACCCGATGCAGCGCCCAGCATCGAAGCCTTGCCCTTGTGCAGCGATTCACCCGCCAGCCACGACAGGGTGGCGGCCGCCGTGGCCAGCACGGTGTTGATGAAGGCCAGACCGGCCACGCCGTTGGCGGCGCCGGCCGAGCCGGCGTTGAAGCCGAACCAGCCCACCCACAGCAGCGAGGCGCCCACCATGGTCAGCGTCAGGCTGTGCGGGGTCAGCGCCTCTTTGCCGTAGCCGATGCGCTTGCCCACCAGGTAGGCACCCACCAGCGCGGCGATACCGGCGTTGATGTGCACCACGGTGCCACCGGCAAAGTCGAGTGCGCCATCTGCGGCCAGCAGGCCACCGCCCCACACCATGTGGGCCATGGGAATGTAGCTGAAGGTGAACCACAGCACGGAGAAGATCAGCACGGCCGAGAACTTGATGCGCTCGGCGAACGAGCCCACGATCAGCGCCACGGTGATGGCGGCGAAGGTGGCCTGGAAGGCGACAAACACATATTCCGGAATGGTGGGCAGCAGGCCCGAGAGCGTGCTGGGGGTGATGCCCTTGAGGAACAGCTTGTCCAGACCGCCGAAGAACTTGCCCTCGCCCGCAAAGGTCAGGCTGTAGCCGTAGAGCGACCACAGCACCGAGATGAGCGAGAAGATCACGAACACCTGCACCAGCACGGACAGCATGTTCTTCGAGCGAGCCAGGCCGCCGTAGAACAGGGCCAGGCCGGGAATGGTCATCAGGATGACCAGCAGGGTGGAGGTGAGCATCCACGCGGTGTCGCCCGAGTCGAGCTTGGGCGCGGGGGGTTCGGCCGCAGGGGCCGCCGTGGCGGCGGCTTCGGGGGCCGGTGCAGCAGCGGCATCTGTGGCTGCGGCAGCGGCGGGTTCGGCCGGGGCCGTCACGGCGGCGGGTTCGGTGGCAGCCGGTGCCTGGGCCAGGGCGAGCGGGCCGGTGGCCAGCAGACCCAGCCCCAGCAGGAGGGAGGCAAGCAGTTTTTTCATGGCAGTTTCTCGCGTTCTGTGGAAGGGGTGGCTTACAGGGCGTCCTGGCCGGTCTCGCCGGTCCGGATGCGCACCACCTGTTCGAGGGCGGAGACGAAAATCTTTCCGTCGCCGATCTTGCCGGTGCGTGCGGCGCCTTCGATGGCCTCGATGACGCGGTCCACCAGGTCGTCAGCGACGGCGGCCTCGATCTTCACCTTGGGCAGGAAGTCCACCACGTACTCTGCGCCGCGGTAGAGCTCGGTATGGCCCTTCTGGCGGCCAAAGCCCTTCACTTCGGTCACCGTGATGCCCTGCACCCCGATGTCGGAGAGGGCCTCGCGCACTTCGTCGAGCTTGAACGGCTTGATGATGGCAGTCACCATTTTCATTTTCAGTACCTCCTGATGGGGCGCCGGGGGCGCCCGCTGCGGTTTAAAGGGTTTTGGTCAGCGTGACGAGCAGGCGCGACTTGTTGGCCGGGCCGAAATAGGCCTTCTTGTTGGCGCCCACCACGGCAGCGCCCAGCGAGAGGCCGCCGCCAAAGTCGTAGGCCGCGCCGAGGCTGTAATCCATGTAGTTGGGCACGCCCGTGTCCTTGATGTCGCTGGCAAAGCGCGTGAAGCCCACCGAAGCCTTGAGCGTGACCGAGGGCGCCACTTCCTGCGCGAACGAGAACGCCAGGTAGCCCGTGTTCGTGCCCTTGCGGCCCGAGCCTGCCTTGGCACCGGCCCAGCCGAAATAGTCTTTGGAGACGGTGTGCGAGTACTTCGCCGTCAGCGGCCCCCAGGTGCCGGCCGCATACAGCTCGGTCGTGTTGCCCGTGGTGTTGCCGGGGTAGAGGTAGGTCAGCGCGCCCAGGTCCAGGTCGAATTCGCCGGCCTTGAATTTGTAGCCGCCGTACAGGTCCATCTCGATCGAGTTGCCGGGCAGCCAGTCCACACTGGAGTTCCAGTTGCCCACGTACCAGCCGGATTCGCCAAAGGCATAGTCCAGGCCGCCCTGCACGGCAGGCTTGAACGCCTTCACCTTGCTGACGTCCTGGTCCTGGCCGCGGTACTTGTAGTTCGAGGTCAGGCTCAGGTTGCCGCTCAGCTGGGCGCTGGCCATCAGGGGCATGGCTGCCGCCAGGGCGACGCCCAGGGCTTTGAGAGATACGTGGTTCATGGTTCCTCCAGTCAGAAAAAAACAAGGGATGCACCCTCTAAGCACGGACCGTGCCACGCATGTTCAATGCACCAGCGCAAGGGCCAGCGGGCCATTCGCCGCTACATTTCACGGGGCGTGGGGGGTCTTGCAATGCACCGGACTGGTGCGCGCCCCCGGGCCCGGGCTGGCGCAGCCCGCACACCGCACTTGTCTGGGGAGAAACACGCTCATGAGTCTTGCTTTGGTGCAAAGCCGCGCCCTGCTGGGGTTGCAGGCGCCCCCGGTCACCGTTGAAGTGCACCTGGCCAACGGCTTGCCCAGCTTCACGCTGGTGGGCTTGGCCGACGTGGAGGTGAAAGAGGCACGCGAGCGCGTGCGCTCGGCGCTGCAGAACGCGGGGCTGGAGTTTCCGCACAACAAGCGCATCACCGTCAACCTGGCCCCGGCCGACCTGCCCAAGGACTCGGGGCGGTTCGATCTGCCGATCGCGCTGGGCATCCTGGCGGCCAGCGGCCAGATCGATGCGGCCCGCCTGACCGGGTTTGAATTTGCGGGGGAGCTTTCGCTCTCGGGCGAGTTGCGCCCGGTGCGCGGCGCGCTGGCCACCAGCCTGGCACTGCGCGCGCTGCCCCAGGGCGTGCGCCTGGTGCTGCCGCCGGGCAGCGCCGAAGAGGCCGCGCTGGTGCCCGATGCCCAGGTCTGGCGTGCACGGCATTTGCTGGATGTGGTGCAGCAGTTTCTGCCACCCGGCACGGCTGCGGATGGCCAGGCCCCCGTGGCGGACGATGGGGGCTGGGCGCGCATGCAGGCCACTCCCTTGCAGCCGGGCAACGTGCATGCCGACCTGGCCGACGTGAAGGGCCAGGCCGCCGCCAAACGCGCGCTGGAGATCGCCGCCGCCGGGGGGCACAGTCTGCTCTTGATGGGGCCGCCGGGTTCGGGCAAGTCGATGCTGGCGCAGCGCTTTGCCGGGGTGCTGCCCGACATGACGGTGGACGAAGCCCTGGAAAGCGCCGCCGTCGCCAGTCTGGCGGGGCGTTTTGCGCTGGAGCGCTGGGCCGTCCGCCCCACCTGCAGTCCGCACCATACGGCGAGTGCGGTGGCGCTGGTGGGCGGAGGCTCGCCACCACGCCCGGGCGAAATCTCGCTGGCGCACCACGGGGTGTTGTTTCTGGACGAACTGCCCGAGTTTCCCCGCGCTGCCCTCGAAGCGCTGCGCGAGCCGCTGGAGACGGGCCACATCACCATTGCCCGCGCGGCCCAGCGCGCCGAGTTTCCGGCACGCTTCCAGATGATTGCCGCCATGAACCCCTGCCCCTGCGGCTACCGGGGTGCCCCCCAGCGCGCCTGCCGCTGCACGCCCGACCAGGTGGCGCGCTACCAGGCCAAACTCAGCGGCCCGCTCCTCGACCGCATCGACCTGCATGTCGAGGTGCCCGCCCTGGCGCCGCAGGAACTGCTGAGCGCGCCTGCAGGCGAATCCACTGCGGCGATCCGGGCGCGCGTGGCGCAGGCCCGCCAGCGGGCCACGGAGCGCCAGGGCCAGCCCAATCAGGCCCTGCAGGGCCAGGCCATCGACGCCCATGTGCTGCTCGAACCGGCGGCCGCACAGTTCTTGCAGACGGCTGCCGCGCGGCTGGGCTGGTCGGCCCGTGCCACCCACCGTGCCCTGAAGGTGGCACGCACCATCGCCGATCTGGCGGGCGCGCAGCACACCCAGGTGGCGCATGTCGCCGAGGCCATGCAGTACCGCCGGTCGCTGCACGGCGGATAGTGTTCCTTTGGGCGCTGCCATTGGGTACAGTGGCGCTGTCCGGTCGCCCCCCATGCCCGGTACGGGGCTCGGCTTACAGGAAAGGCAACACCATGCAGATTTCGCGTTTGATCGTCTCCACCGCTGCACTGGCCCTGCTGGCCGGCATGGCGGGGGGTGCCAGTGCCCAGCAGAAAATGCGCCCGGGCCTATGGGAGCACAGCGTCAACATGAAGAGCCAGAGCGGCCAGATGGAGGCCGCCATGGCCGAGATGCAGAAGTCCCTGGCCAGCATGCCGCCCGAACAGCGCAAGCAGATGGAACAGATGATGGCCCAGCAGGGCGTGGGCATGGGGCCCAAGGGCCAGACCGTGAAGGTTTGCATCACGAAGGAGCAGGCGGACCTGGACAACATTCCGCAGCAGGAAGGCTGCACGCAGAAGGTGCAGCGTGTGGACGCCAGCACCATGAAAGTGGCCTTCAGCTGCAAGGGCGGCCAGGGCCAGCCGCCGTCGAGTGGCGAGGGCACGATCACCATGCAGGGGCCCACGGCCTACACCGGCCAGTTCCGCTTCAAGACCCAGAACCAGGGCAAGCCCGAGCAGATCGACATGGCGCAGTCCGGCAAATGGCTGTCGGAGAACTGTGGCGCCATCAAGCCCATGCCGATGGGACGCTGAAATGGAATTTGCCAACACCCCCGCGCCGCCTTATTACGCGGTGATCTTCACCAACCTGCGCACCGAGGGCGACCAGGGCTATGGCGCGATGGCCGAGCGCATGGTGGAACTTGCGGCGCAGCAGCCGGGTTTTCTGGGTGTGGAGTCGGTGCGCGACGGCCTGGGCATCACGGTGTCGTACTGGGCCGATCTGGAGTCCATCGCCGCCTGGAAGGCGAATGCCGAGCATCTGCAGGCCCAGCGCCTGGGCCACGAGAAGTGGTACGCGGGCTTCAAGACGCGTATTGCGCGCGTGGAGCGCGACTACGGCATGTAGCCCCTCTATTCCAGCGTGAGCGCGGCCAACGCGGCCAGCGGCGCGGTTTCGGCGCGCAGCACGCGGGTGCCCAGGGTCACGGGCGCGAAGCCGTGCGCCAGCGCCCGTTCTTCTTCGCCGGTGCTCAGGCCGCCCTCGGGGCCGGAGAGAAACGTCAGCGCGCCGCCGCCAGGTGCTGCCGCGCGCAGCGGCCGGGTGCCCGGGCGCAGCGACAGCAGCAGGCGCGTGCTGTCGTGGGGCGGCAGGCGCAGCCAGTCTGCCAGGCTGGTGGCCGGGTGGATCAACGGTACGCGGTTGCGCCCGCACTGCTCGCAGGCGGCCACGGCCACGGCCTGCCAGTGGGCAAGCTTCTTGTCAGCGCGCTCGCCCTTCAATTTGAGCACGCTGCGCTCGGCCAGCAGCGGCGTGATGCTCGCCACCCCCAGTTCGGTGGCTTTTTCCACCAGCCAGTCCATGCGTTCGTTGGCGGTGATGCCCGCCAGCAGGTGCACGGCGCGCGGCGCCTCGCGCTCGACGGCGTGGAGGGCCCCGACCAGCACGCGCACCGTGCTGCGGCCCATGTGGGTGATGGCGGCGTCGAACTCGCCGCCGGGGCCATCCGCACCGCCGTGGAACAGCGTGATGGCTTCGCCCGGCTGCATGCGCAGCACCTGCACATGGCGCGCGGCACCGGGGGGCAGTTCGATCTCCAGGCCGGGAGCCAGGTCAGCGGGGCAGTGAAAGCGCGGCATTCAGTCCTATATCAATAGCTGCTAGCGCTTATAGGGTAAGCGCTGGAGGCCAATTCTGCTTAAAGATTTTGTGTGTGTTCACACACGCCCAAAGGCATAGCCCATGGCGACTTCGGTGCCCTCGATCTGGTCGATGAGCTTGCGCAGCGGTCCCAGCTCGCGGTAGCGGTCGGTGGTGGTGCGGATGTAGTGCAGAAAGCGCGGCGTGTCCTGCAGGTACCTGGGCTTGCCGTCGCGCAGTGTCAGGCGGGCAAAGATGCCGGCCACCTTCAGGTGGCGCTGCAGGCCCATCCATTCGACGCTGCGGTAGAACTCGCCAAAGTCCGCGCCCCAGCCGCTGGCGCTGCTGGCGCCCACCAGGCCGGCCTTGCGCGCCTTTTCCCAGTAACGCACGGTAATGTCGATGACGAAGTTTTCGTCCCAGCTGATGAAGGCGTCGCGCAGCAGGCTGGCGATGTCGTAGGTGATGGGGCCGTAGACCGCATCCTGAAAGTCGAGCACGCCCAGCGGGCCGCCGGGCGTGGTGGGCACCATCAGGTTGCGGGTCATGAAGTCGCGGTGCACGAACACGCTGGGCGCGGCCAGGTTGTGCGCCACGATACGGTTGAAGGCGTGGTCCAGCACGGCTTGCTGCGCGGCGTCCAGCGTGGTGCCGCGGTGCCGTGCGATGTACCAGTCCGGGAACAGCGCCAGCTCGCGCCGCAGCAGGGCCTCGTCATACGGCGGCAGCACGCCGGGGCGCGACGCCAGTTGCCACTGCAGCAGGGCGTCGGTGGCCTGCTGGTACCAGGCGAAGGCGTCCTGGGGGCGCTCGGGGTCGAGCGCTTCAATCAGCGTCTGCGCGCCCAGGTCGGACAGCAGCATGAAGCCCTGCGCCTCGTCCCAGGCCAGGATCTGCGGCACGTTCAGCCCGGCCGCCTGCATCAGCGACTGCACCTGCACGAAAGGGCGGCAGTCTTCCTTGTCGGGCGGCGCGTCCATCACGATGCAGCTCTGGCCCGGCGTGGAGGTGTCCACACGCAGGTAGCGGCGAAAGCTGGCGTCGGCGGACGCAGGGCGCAGGCTGGTGCTGTGCAGGCCGTGCGCGGCGGCCAGGGGGGCCAGCCAGGCGTCGAACGCGGCGTGGCGCCGGGCATCGGGCCAGACAACGGCCGCCGACGCAGGGGTGGAAGAAGGGGCGGGAGCGGGGGAAGTGGGGTGGCTCATGGATAATCGGATTCTACAAACCCGGCCCGTCTGGCGCGGGTGGCTGGCGGGTGCTCTCTGGGCACCCGGCGCGGCCTGTTGCCATGGACCGATGACCCCCTTGCCTGATCTGCACCGTCCCTCTTTCCTGCCGTATGCACCGCACCGTGCTGCGCATGGCATGGCTGCGCCGATGAAGCCGCTGCGCATGGCCGTGGTCCAGTGGGCGGTCGGCATGCTGTGCGGGGGGCCGCTGGCGGCTCTGGCGCAGCCCGACGCCTGGGAGGCGCCCACGCCGTTGCGGCCGTCCCCGATGCTGGGCGAAACCATCCCCGAGGCCGTGCGCTCGCAGCTCCCGGTGTTCGTCTTTGGCGAACGCATCACCGGCCAGCCCGATGTGCGCGCCGAGATCGAAGGCAACGCCGAATTGCGCCGGGGCGACACCGTGATCCGTGCCGAGCGCATGGAGTACACCGTGCCCGACGACATGGCCCGCGCTTCGGGGCAGGTGCGCATCCACCGCGCCGGCAACGTGTACGAGGGCGCGGCACTGGAGTTGCGCGTGAATGCCTTCGAGGGCTTCTTCACCGATGCGCGCTACCGGTTTTTGCGCAATGGCGCGCATGGTGACGCCGTGCGCGTGGATTTCATCGACCGCGACCGCGCCGATGTGCACCACGCCACCTACACGACCTGCACGCGCGAGGAAGGCGCGGCCTGGCGGCCGGACTGGGTGCTGCGGGCCGACCGCATCCACCTGGACCAGGCCGAAGAGGTCGGCTCGGCCGAGAACGCGGTGCTGGAGTTCAAGGGCGTGCCGCTGCTGCCCATTCCGTACATCAGCTTTCCGCTGTCGGACAAGCGCAAGTCGGGCCTTCTGCCGCCCACCGTGGGCCTGGACAGCGTCAACGGTTTTGAATACGCGCAGCCCTATTACTGGAATATCGCGCCCAACCGCGACGCCACGCTGCAAGCGGCCATCATGGCCAAGCGCGGCCTGCAGCTGGGGGGCGAGTTCCGCTACCTGGAGCCCACCTACCAGGGCCAGCTGCGCGCCGATGTCCTGCCAAGCGACCGCCTGCGCGACCGCACGCGCTGGAGCTATGGCCTGCAGCACAGCGGCGTGATCGGCTCGCCCCTGGGCGGGCTGGGGGTGAACCTCAACATCCAGCGCGTGAGCGACGACAACTACTGGCGCGATTTCGCCCGCGGCTCGCAGCAGCTGGCGCAGCTGGCGCAGCGCCTGCTGCCAGGCGATGCCCAGCTGTCCTGGGCCGAGGGCGATATGTCGATGCGTTTGCGCACCCTGAAATGGCAGACCCTGCAGGACGTGACGGCGCCCATCGTGCCGCCTTACGACCGTCTGCCGCAATGGCAATGGCGGTATGCACCCACCCAGCTGGGCGGCGGCTTCGATGCCAGCGTGGAGCTGGATGCGACGCGTTTCCAGGCGGACCGCAGCCGCACCGGCCAGCCCAATGCCCAGCGCAGCTATGCGCTGGCGCAGATCAGCCGGCCGTTTCTGGCGCCCCAGGGCTTCATCACCCCGCGCGTGCAATTGCACGCCAGCCACTACCAGTTCGACAGCGTGCTGGCCAACGGCGCGCGTTCGTTCAACCGCGCGTTGCCTACTGTCAGCCTCGACAGCGGCCTGTTCTTCGAGCGCGACACGCAGTATTTCGGCCGCGCCTTCCTGCAAACGCTGGAGCCGCGCGCCTTCTACACCTACACGCCCTACCGCGACCAGCGCCTGCTGCCGGTGTACGACACTGCCGCGAACGATTTCAACTTCGCCACCATCTACACCGAAAACGCTTTTGGTGGTCAGGATCGCATCGCCGACAACAACCTGCTGACGCTGGGTGCGACCACCCGGCTGCTCGACCCCGCCACCGGGGCCGAGGCCGCGCGCTTTGGTGTGGCGCAGCGGCTGCGCTTTTCCGACCAGAACGTCACTTTGCCTGGGGCCCCGGCCGTGAGTGAGCGCCTGTCCGACGTGATGCTG
The DNA here is from genome assembly GCA_001770955.1 of Burkholderiales bacterium RIFCSPLOWO2_12_FULL_65_40. GTDB lineage: Bacteria > Pseudomonadota > Gammaproteobacteria > Burkholderiales > Burkholderiaceae_C > Simplicispira. The sequence continues at coordinate 192,458 of MESL01000035.1, forward strand.
GGCGCGGCCGTGAATTGGACGCCGCAATGGGGCATGGATTCCACGGTGCAGTTCAACCAGAAGACCGGACGCTCGATCCGCTCGACCATCGGCGCGCGCTACCAGCCTGGCGATTACCGGGTGGTCAGCGCCGCCTACCGCCTGCAACGCGGCACCAGCGAACAGGTCGATGTAGGCTGGCAGTGGCCGCTGAACAGCCTCTGGGGAGATGCGGGGACAGGCAGCAAGCCGAGCGGGTCGCAAGGGCGCTGGTACAGCGTCGGGCGCCTGAACTACAGCCTGCAGGACCGCAAACTGGTGGATACCGTGGTGGGGTTCGAGTACGACAGCTGCTGCTGGATCGGCCGGGTGGTGCTCGAACGCCTGCAGAACAGCCAGACCACGTCCAACACGCGCCTGCTGTTCCAGATCGAATTCGTCGGTTTCTCGCGCCTGAGCCTGGGCTCGAACCCGCTGTCCAGCCTCAAGCAGAATATCCCCGGCTACCGCTACCTGCGCGATCAGGTCAGCACCCCCAGCCGTTTCAGCAACTACGACTAACGCACACCGACAGACCATGAATCCACGTGCTATTGCCATCGGCCTTGTCTGCCTGGCCTCTTTTGTGTCGCAGGGCGCGGTTGCGCAAGGGGTGCGTCTGCCCGGGGCGTCAGGCATGGGGGGCGTGCGCCTTCCCGCACCCGGCACCGAGGCACCGGCAGGCCCCAGACAGGCCGACTTTATTGTCGCCGTCGTCAATTCCGAGCCCGTGACCAACAGCGAGGTGCGCACCCGCATGGGCCGCCTGCAGCGCCAGGTGGCCCGCCAGGGCGGTGCCCAGCCGCCTCTGGAATTGCTGGCGCGCGAGGCACTGGAGCAGCTCATCCAGGAGCTGGCCCTGGTGCAACTGGCCCGCGAGAGCGGCATCGTTGTCGATGATCTGGCAGTGGATCAGGCGGTGCAGAGCGTGGCGCGACAGAACGAGGTGTCCGCCGACGAGGTGTACCGGCGTCTGGCGGCCGATGGCGTTGCGCGCGATACGTTCCGCCAGGAACTGCGCCGCCAGCTCATGCAGCAGCGCCTGCGCGAGCGCGAAGTGGATGCCCGGGTGCGCGTGAGCGAACCGGAGATCGATCAGTTCCTGCGGGAGCAGGCGAACGGGGCAGGGGCGCTCCCGACCGAGATCCAGCTGGGCCATGTGCTGGTGTCGGTGCCCGAGGGTGCCAGCCCCACCCAGGTGGCCACCGCCCAGGCCCGCGCCCAGGCTGTGGCCGACAAGGCCCGTGCGGGCAGTGATTTCGGGGCGCTGGCACGCGAATTTTCCGAAGCGCCCGAAGCGTCTGCCGGCGGTCTGATGGGGCTGCGACCGGCTGACCGCTACCCGGACCTGTTTGTCGAGGCTACCAAGGCGTTGCCGGTGGGCGGTGTCGCCGGACCGGTCCGTTCGGGTGCGGGTTTCCACGTGCTCAAAGTGGTGGACAAGACCCGGGCGGGAATGCCGACCACCGTGACGCAAAGCCATGCGCGCCACATTCTGCTGCGCACCAGCGCCCAGCTGACGGAGACGGCCGCCGCCGAAAGGCTCGCCGATTACCGCCGCCGTGTGCTGGCAGGGCAGGCCGATTTTGCTGCGCTGGCGCGCGAGCACTCACAGGATGCCAGCGCCAAACAGGGGGGCGACCTGGGCTGGTCGAACCCGGGCAGCTATGTGCCGGAGTTCGAGGAAACCATGAATGCGCTCAACACCGGCGACATCAGCCAGCCGCTGGTGTCGCGCTTTGGCGTGCACCTGATCCAGCTCATCGAGCGGCGCGAGATCCGGCTGACACCGCGCGAGCAGCGCGAGATGGTGCGCCAGGTCGTGCGCCAGAGGAAGATCGAAGAAGCGTATGCCACCTGGGTGCAGGAAGTTCGGGGCCGCGCCTACGTCGAGCTTCGCGACCCCCCGCAATAACGGCCGCATGAAACATATTCCGCGCAAACGCTTCGGCCAGCACTTCCTGTCCGACCACGGCATCATCGACGCCATCGTCCAGGCCATCGCGCCGCAGCCGGGTGAGCCCATGGTCGAAATCGGGCCGGGCCTGGCGGCGCTGACGCAGCCGCTGGTCGAGCGCCTGGGGCGCCTGACGGTGATTGAGCTGGACCGCGATCTGGCCCTCCGCCTGCGGCTGCACGGGCAGCTCGATGTGATCGAATCCGATGTGCTGAAAGTGGACTTTGCGCAGGTTGCACAAGCGCTGAATGCTCCTAAAATCAGAGTGGTCGGCAATCTGCCCTACAACATCTCGACGCCCATCCTGTTCCATCTGCTGCGCTATGTGGATGTGATCGCGGACCAGCATTTCATGCTGCAAAAGGAAGTCATCGACCGCATGGTGGGCAGCCCTGCCACCAGCGACTACGGCCGCCTGTCCGTCATGCTGCAGTGGCGCTACGCGATGGAGAGCGTGCTCTTCGTCCCGCCCGAAAGCTTCGACCCGCCGCCGCGCGTGGACAGCGCTGTGGTGCGCATGGTGCCGCGCGCTGCGCCCGTGGTGCTCGACACCGGTGTGCTGGAAGAGATGGTGCAGGTGGCTTTCAGCCAGCGGCGCAAACTTCTGCGCCACACCCTCGGGCGCTGGCTGGAGGCGCGGGGCTTCGCGGGCACGTTCGATGTGCAGCGCCGCGCTGAGGAAGTGCCGGTGCACGAATACACGGCGCTGGCCGCCAGCCTGTAAGAACCTAAAGAAAAAGGCCCGACCGCTCATCGGAGCGGACGGGCCCTTGTCGGAGCCGAAGGCTTGTTCAGGTGGTCTGCAGCAGGGTCGCCATGCCGGGCGTCTGCCAGACACTGTGGTCGCGGTTGACCACCAGCGCCTGCACGGCGGGCTGGTCCTTGAGCAATGCGCGTGCACCTTCGCTGCCCAGCACCATGATGGCAGTGCCCAGTCCGTTCACGCTGGCCGCGTCCTTGGCCAGGAGGCTCACGCCGTGCGGCCCCTGGGTCGGGCGTCCGGTGGCCGGGTTCAGGATGTGGTGCTGGCGTTCGCCCTGCGCCATGAAGAAGCGTTCATAGTCGCCCGAGGAGGCCACGATGGCCTGTCCCTGGAGCGCCAGCACGCCGATCATGCGTTCGGGTGCGCGCGGATCGCGCAGGCCCACGCGCCAGGCGCGCCCATGCAGCTGGCCTGCGATCAGCACATCACCGCCGCCGTTGATCATGGCGTTGTCCACGCCATGCTGGCGCAGCGTGCGCATGCCGGCTTCCAGGATCGGCAGCTTGGCGATCCCGCCCAGGTCCAGCGCCATGCCGTGCTGGTTGAGGAAGGCGGTACGCGCGCGCTCGTCCAGAACCAGGCCGCGGTAACCCACCAGGCGGCGTTGTGCCTCGATCTCCCGGGGCGCTGGCAGGGTGCTCTGGCCTTCGCCAAAACGCCATGCCTTCAGTGCACCCACGGTGGCATCAAAGGCGCCGTGGGTCTGGGCCGCAATGCCCTGGGCGGCCTTGAGAACGGCCATGACCTCCGGCGCCACGGCCACGGCGTGCCGACCGGCTGCGCGGTTGATGGCACTGACGGTGCTGTCCGGGCTGTAGCGGGTCATGAGGGCTGTCAGGCGCTCCATTTCCCGCCAGGCCTGGTCCATGGCGGCCTGGAGCGCACGTGCGTCCGGGCCGTGGGTGACCATGTCCACCTGGGTGCCCATCAGGGCGCGGCTGCTGCGCTCGGCCACCGCAGGTGCGGCTGCGAGCGCGGAAGGAATCCAGGCGGCGCTACCCAGGAGGGGCAGCGCCATGGCCATGCGCCGCCTGGTCAGGCCTCGGGGCGAGTTCATGCGGTGCATGGCCGTCTCCGGGTTTAGCTGGACAGACCGACCATGTAGTCGACAGCGGCCTTGACGTCTTCGTCGGACATGTTGGCGTTGCCGCCGCGTGCCGGCATCATGCCCTTGGCGCCGGTGAAGCCTTCCAGGGCGTGCTTGTACAGCGTGTCCTTGCCCTGGGCGATGCGCGGACCCCAGTCGGCCTTGTCGCCGGGCTTGGGTGCACCGGCCACGCCTGCGGCATGGCACATGGCGCAGGTCTTGCCGTAGGCGCTCTTGCCGGCGCCGCTGTCGGCCACCGGGGCAGCGGGTGCTGCGGACGTTTCGGATGCGGCAGGTGCTGCTGCGGGTGCAGGCTCGGCCGCCGGGGCGGGTGCTGCAGCCGGTGCCGGTGCGGGCGCGGCGGTCTCGGCGGGCTTCTTGTCGCCGCAGGCGGTCAGGAAAAAGGCCAGTGCGGCCACGGCGAGGACATAGGTACGTTTTTGCATGGGGATTTTCTGGAAATGGAAAAGTGAAAACAACAGCATGCCATGCCTGCGCAAGCGCTGCTTTGGTCAGAAAGCAACGGTTCCGTGCGGATGAACTGCAACGGCATGCAATCGGATGCGATCGGGCGGTGTTGCGGGTGGGTTGAAAGTCATTACTGCGTCCCCTGAAGGGTTGTCCGGCGCCGATCACGCAGCCCATAATGTAAAACAAGAATTGGGCCTGCTGCTTATGGGGTCTTGCAACCAACCGTGACGAATGTCAAGGACAAGTGCTTTTGCCCTCCTATACTGGTCAACCATGAAAACCCTGAGATCCATGACCCGACTGCGCTGGTGGGTGTTGGCGTGGTTTGCGCTCTGTCTGGGTGTGGCGGTGGCGTCTCCGCTGGTCCAGCCCAAAGCCATGGATGTCGTCTGCTCGAACGCAGGCGGCGTCAAGATTGTGGTCCATGCCGACGACGGCCCCGTGAAGCACGGCGCCAAGGGCATGGAATGTCCCCTTTGTCTGCTGGAGTCTGCTCCACCAGAACCCCCGCAAGCACGGTTGCCGGCACTTCTGCCGCTGGCACGCCAGCCCCTGCCCTTGTCCTGCGTGCATACCGTGGCCGCCATGGCGGCGCCACCCCCGGCGCGGGCTCCTCCGTTTTTCCTGAGCCAATCCTAAAAGAGGTAATGACCATGAGCGATAAGAGAGAAGACACGAGCACCGAAACCGCCGGCATGGGCCGTCGCCGGTTCATCAACACCGCTGCCGTAGCGGGTCTGGCTGTGGGCGTTGCCGCGTGCAATGACAAGCCTGCCGCTGCTCCCGCAGCAGCCCCAGCCCCGGCCCCGGCAGCCCCGGCGGCCGCACATGCAGGTGCCAGTGTGCACCTGAAGCCCGGCGAACTCGACTCCTACTACGGCCTGTGGAGCGGCGGCCATACCGGTGACATGCGCGTCCTGGGTCTGCCCTCTGGCCGTGAAATTCACCGCATTCCCTGCTTCACGCCAGACGCACTGGTGGGCTGGGGTGTCACGAACGAATCCAAGGCTGTCATGGGCACCAAGGCCGATGGCTCTTTGCGCTACACGGTGGCCGATACCCACCACACGCACGCCTCCTACAAGGACGGCAACTACGACGGCCGCTACGCCTGGATCAACGACAAGATCAACAGCCGCATCGCCCGCATCCGCCTGGACTACTTCGTCTGCGACAAGATCACCCAGCTGCCCAATGTGCAGGGCTTCCACGGCATCTTCCCGGACAAGCGTGACCCGGTCGATCCCGCGATCAACTACACCACCCGCGTCTTCTGCGGTGGCGAATTCGGCATCCCCCTGCCCAACACCGGCATCGAGGACCACACCAAGTACCGCTCGCTGTTCTCGTGCGTGGACGCCGAGACCATGGAAGTGCGCTGGCAAGTGCTGATCGACGGCAACTGCGACCTGGTGGCCACCTCGTTTGACGGCAAGCTTGCCGCGACGAACCAGTACAACGTCGAAATGGGCGCCAAGTACGAGGACATGATGTCCGCCGAGCGCGACGCCTGCCTGTTTTTCAACATTGCTCGCATCGAAGAAGCTGTCAAGGCCGGCAAGTTCAAGACCATCGGCTCCTCCAAGGTGCCCGTGGTCGATGGCACGCACGAAGCCAACAAGGACCCTCAAACCGCTCTGACAGCCTACGTCAGCGTGCCCAAGAACCCGCACGGCGTGAACGCCAGCCCCGACCAGAAGTATTTCATCTGCGCCGGCAAGCTCTCGCCCACCGCCACCGTGATCGAACTGGCCAAGGTGCTCGAATGGTTCGACGGCAAGCTGGAAAAGCTCGACTCCGCCATCGTCGCTGAGGTCGAAATCGGCCTGGGCCCGCTGCACACCGCCTTCGACGGCCGTGGCAACGCCTACACCACCCTGTTCCTGGACAGCCAGGTGGTAAAGTGGAATGTGGAAGCCGCCATCAAGTTCCACGCCGGCGACAAGAACGCCAAGTATGTGGTGGACCGCCTGGACGTGCACTACCAGCCGGGCCACATCAACGCCTCGCAGTCCGAAACCATCGCCGCCGACGGCAAGTTCCTGGCCGTGGGTTGCAAGTTCTCCAAGGACCGCTTCCTGCCCGTGGGCCCGCTGCACCCCGAGAACGAACAGCTCATCGACATCTCGGGCGACAAGATGGTGCTGCTGGCCGACCACCCCGTGCGTGGCGAGCCGCATGACTTCATCATCTTCAAGCGCGATCTGGTCAAGCCCAAGCAGGTGTACAACCTGGACGACTTCCCGCTGGCGGTGAAGGATGCCAAGGAATCCGGCGTGTTCCGCAATGGCAAGAAGGTCACGGTGAAGATCACTTCCCAGGCACCAGCCTTCAGTCTGCGCGAGTTCAAGCTGAAGAAGGGTGACGAGGTCACGCTGATCCTGACCAACCTCGACAAGATCGAAGACCTGACGCACGGTTTCGCCATTCCGAACTACAACGTCAACTTCATCGTCAATCCGCTGGAGACCAAGTCGGTGACCTTCATTGCCGACCAACCCGGCGTGTTCTGGTGCTATTGCACCCATTTCTGCCACGCGCTCCACCTTGAAATGCGCACGCGCATGATCGTGGAAGCCTGATAGGCGGTTTACCGGGAGGCTCGGCGCATGGGCGCCTTGCCTCCCTTGATAGGAAAGCGCGATGACTTTGCTTGGCCAACGGTTTGCGATCCTTGGGATCGCTTTTTTTCTGGTGCTGTCGCTGTTTGCACCGCGTGTTCAGGCGGGTGCCTACGAGGCGGAGTTGCCAGCGGAACTGGCCACGGCCAAAGACATGTGCGCGTTGCTGCCCTGCACGGAGGTTTTCCCCGGGGCCAAATATTTCTCAGAGCGCAAGGGCCAGCCACCGTATGTGGAGGCCTATGACAACGACACCGCCGAGAAGAAGCTGCTCGGCTATGTGATGCTTTCGACCGACATCACCGACACGCCCGCCTACTCGGGCAAGCCGGTGGTGACGCTGATCGGCATGGACCTGCAGGGGCGTTTTGTCGGCGTGCAGGTGCTCAAGCATTCCGAGCCCATCCTGCTGCTGGGCATTCCCGAATCGGCACTGGTCAATTTCAACAACCAGTACCTGGGCAAGTCGGTCAAGGACACCATCGAGGTCGGCCCGTCCCGGCCCGAGGAAAACGTGATTGGTCTGGACGCCATTTCCGGCGCCACCGTCACCGTGATTGCGCAGAACCAGGTGATGATGATGTCGGGCGCCGCCGTGGCGCGTCAGACGGGCATCATCGAGCCCACCGTGCGAGACCCCGCACGTTTTCTTGCCAATGGGCAGCGATACGACTGGGCGCAACTGGTCCAGATGGGCCTGGTGCAGCAGTTGCTGGTCAAGCCCGAACAGGTCGGCCTGCCGCGCGGCCCCGAGCCCTTCATCGAACTGTGGTTTGGTGACCTCAACCACCCGGACCTGGGGCGCAGCCTGCTGGGCGAGCGGGGTTATGACAATCTGCGCTCGCGCCTGCAGCCGCAGGAGAGCGCCTTTTTCGTGATCCGCACCGCAGGTGTGGAATCCTTCAAGGGGTCGGGCTTTGTGCGCGGCGGCATCTATGACCGCGTGCAGGTCAAGCAGGGCGCGGATTCGTTCACCTTCCGTGACCTGGATTACTACAACCTCTACGGCCTGGAGGCCGCCGGGTCGCCCAGCTACAACGAGTCGGCCGTTTTCGTGATCCGCTCGGCGGCCTTCTCGGCCGCGTACCCCTGGAAGCTGGCCTTCCTGGGCAACCGTGTCGATCGTGCCACCGGGCATCGCAGCTTTGCCGTGTTCGAATCCAAATACTGGATGCCCGCCAGCCTGCTGGACGGCGGGCGCCCCAAGGTGGTCGAGCCCGATGCGCCCTGGGTGCGCGTCTGGAAGTCGCAAGCCTTGCCGATTTCCCTGTTTGCCCTGCTGCTGGTGGCCGTGACCGTGGTGTACGCCTACCGCGAGAAGCTCACGCGCCTGTCCACGCACAAGAACAAGTGGCCCGTCAACGGCTTCAAGTACGCTTTCTGGGCCATCAGCATCTTCTGGATCGGCTTTGGCTACATGGCACAGCCCTCCATCACGCAGGTGCTGACCTGGTTCCATGCGCTGCTGTTCCAGTGGACCTGGTCGCTGTTCCTGTCCGATCCGTTCATTTTCCTGTTCTGGATCTTCATCATCGTGACCGTGTTCCTGTTCGGGCGCGGCCTGTTCTGCGGCTGGATGTGCCCGTTCGGCTCGCTGCAGGAGGCGATTTACAAGATCGCCAAGGCCGTCGGTTTGAAGCGCTTCCAGACCCAGTTGCCCCAGAAATGGCATGACCGGCTCAAGTGGATCAAATACGCCGTCTTCTTCTTCCTGCTCGCGGTGTCCATGTTCTCCATGGGACTGGCGGAGAAGCTGTCCGAGGTCGAGCCCTTCAAGACCACCTTCCTCGTGGGTGTGCTGAACCGTTCCTGGCCCTATGGGCTGTTCGTGGCCGCCATCCTCGGTGTGTCGATCTTCATCGAGCGCCCTTACTGCAAGTACATCTGCCCCCTGGGTGCCTCGCTGGCGATGCCCAGCACCTTCCGCTGGTTCGGCCTCAAGCGCAAGCAGGACTGCAACAGCTGCAAGGCCTGCGCCGTGGGCTGCGGCGCGCAGGCCATTGATGCCGATGGCCGCATCGACCACCGCGAGTGCCTGCACTGCCTGGACTGCATGATTCTGTACACCGACACCAAGGGCTGCCCGCCCCTGGCCAAGGAACGCAAGCGCCGCGAGAAAGACGGCCTGGAGATCACGCCGATTGGCGCCAACGGCTATTTCATCCCGATCCACCCGGTCACCAGCCATACCGAACAGATCAGTGCCAAGGCCGCGAATGGCCCCGACCCACGCATGCCTACTGAACCTGTGGCACCCTTCCACACGGCGGGCGAGTCCCGTCTGAAGTGGATCTTGCTGGAGGTGCGTGACCACGTCTGGCCCTGGAGCACCGAAGGCTGGCACAGCCAGCGCGCGCTGCAGGTGGCGGGCTTCTCGCTGGCGGTGGCGGCTACCGTGGCCTGGGTGATGGCCGCGATGGGCAGCCTGTCCTCGGGGGCGATCATTGGCTGGTGGTTTGGCTGGAGCGTGTACGAAGTGCTGATACGCCTATCGGGCCGCCGTTATGTGAAGGATGGCGTCTGGTGGCGCGGTAACTACCGCGCGGCCAGCGTGATGGACATGATGAGTTACGTCGGTTTCAAGAATCTCCTGATCGGTGCGGCCCTGTTCCTGGCGCTCAAGACGCTGGGCTTGCTGAACCTATGAAGGGTGTCTTAGCGCGCATGGCAGGCGCGGCGCTGCTGTGCCTGGGTACCGTGCTCCCGGCCTGGGCCGCCACCGTGTCAGTGCAGCCGGGCCAGGATCTCGCGGCCGCCATCCAGGCGGCGGCGCCGGGCGATGTCGTCGAGGTGGCACGCGGGCTGTACCGCGTCAACCTGCTGATCGACAAGCCGCTCACGCTGCGCGGCATCGACCGCCCCACCCTCAGCGGTGGCAACCAGGGCGACACCATCCGGGTCACCGCGCCCGGCGTGGTGATCGAAGGCCTGATCGTGCGCGACTCGGGCGACAGCCTCAAGAACCAGAACGCCGGCATTTACCTGTACCCTGGCGCGCACCGGGCGGTGGTGCGGCACTGTGACCTCACGTACAACCTGTTCGGCCTGTGGATCGAGAAGGCCGACGACGTGCTCATCGAGCACAACACCATCACCGGCAAGCGCGAATACGGCTCGTCGCAGCGCGGCAATGGCGTGCAGCTCTACAACACCCAGCGCGCGCGCATCCTGAACAACAACATCAGCTTCGTGCGCGATGCGCTGTATGTCGATGTGTCGCACCATGCCGTGTTCCGTGGCAACCGGCTGCACCACAGCCGCTACGGAACGCACTACATGAATTCTTACCACAACTTGTGGGAAGACAACGACACCTACTACAACCGGGGCGGCCTGGCGCTGATGGAAGTGCGCGATCAGGTGGTGCGCAACAACCGCGCCTGGGGCAACTCAGACCACGGCATCATGCTGCGCACCCTGCAGGACTCGGTGATCGAGAACAACATCGTGGCCGGCAACAACCGGGGCTTTTTCATTTACGACGTCGAGTACATCAAGCTCAATGGCAACCTGGTGGTGGACAACGTGGTGGGGGTGCACCTGTCCGCCGGTTCCACGCGCAACGAGGTCGAGGGCAACGACTTCGTTGGCAACCGCGAGCAGGTGCGCTACGTCGGCGCGCGCGATGAGCGCTGGGGCGCCAAGAGCGGCAACCACTGGAGCAACTACCTGGGCTGGGACCGCGATGGCGATGGCACGGGCGATGTGCCCTACGAAGCCAACGACATGGTGGACCGCCTGACCTGGCGCCATCCCAGCATGAAACTGCTGCTGGCCAGCCCGGCGGTGCAGGCGTTGCGCCTGGTGGGCCAGCAGTTTCCGGTGCTGCGCGTGCCCTCGGTCGTGGACCCGAAGCCGCGCATGCAACCGACCAACCAACAATGGAGTGAATGGCGTGGCAAGCACTTTCCCGGCCAGTGACGGCGCAGCGGTCTCGCTGCGCGGCGTGAGCAAGCACTATGGCGTGCTGCATGCCGTCGATGGCGTCGATCTGGAGATCCCGCGCGGCGAAATTTTCGGCCTGATCGGGCACAACGGCGCGGGCAAGAGCACGCTGTTCAAAATGATGCTGGGCCTGGTGGAGGCCACGCGGGGTGACATCCTGGTCGGCGGCGCGCAAGTCGGCGGGCCGGGCTTTCGTGCCGCGCGGCGCCACCTGGGCTACCTGCCCGAGAACGTCGTGCTGTACGACAACCTCAGTGGTCTGGAAACGCTGCACTTCTTCGCGCGGCTCAAGCATGCGCCGCGCGCGCAGTGCCAGCCCGTGCTCGAACGCGTGGGCCTGGCCCACGCACTCGACCGGCCGGTGCGCGAATATTCCAAGGGCATGCGCCAGCGCCTGGGCTTTGCGCAGGCCCTGCTGGGCGCGCCCCAGGTGCTGTTTCTCGACGAGCCCACCAACGGGCTCGACCCCCAGGCCATCCGCGACTTCTACGCCACGCTGCGCGGCCTGCAGGCCGAGGGCGTGACGGTCATCATCACCTCGCACATCCTGGCCGAGTTGCAAGAGCGCGTGGACCGCCTGGCCATCATGTCGGCCGGCAAAATCCAGGCGGTGGGCAGCGTGCAGGCGCTGCGCGAGCAGACGCAGATGCCGCTGGTGTTCGAGTTGAAGCTCGGTGCCGAAGACGCCCCCGCCGTGGCCCAGGCGCTGGCGGCGGTCACCGGTGCATCGCCCGAAATCCTTCCGACCGGCCTGCGCCTGCGCTGCCCGCGCACCCAGAAGATGGCCGTGCTGGCGGCGCTGGCGCCGTTCGGCATGCGCGTGCTCGATGTGAAGATGCTGGAGCCATCGCTGGAAGATGTGTTTTTCGGGTTTGCCGATTGAAAGACGCCATGGAACTGACGCAAATCCTCACCATCGCCGCGAAAGAATTCCGCGACCGCATGCGCAACCGCTGGGTGCTCGCCGTGGCGCTCGTCTTCACCGTGTTCTCGCTCGTCATCGCCTACTTTGGCGGCGCGCAGCAGGGCGCCGTGGGCTTTCGCTCGATCGAGTTCACCATCGCCAGCCTGGTCAGCCTGGTGATCTACCTCATCCCGCTCATCGCGCTGCTGCTCGGCTTTGATGCCATCGTGGGCGAGCGCGAGCGCGGCTCGCTCGACCTGCTGCTGTCCCTGCCCATCACCCGCTTCGAATTGCTGCTGGGCAAATACCTTGGCCTGGCGGCTGCGCTCACGCTGTCCACGCTGGCGGGCTTTGGCCTGGTGGCGGTGCTGCTGTCGCGGCAGATGAGCTGGGCCGGCATGTACCACTACTTCGGCTTCATGCTCAGCTCGGTGCTGCTCGGCCTGGCGTTTCTGAGCCTGGCGGTGCTGCTGTCGGTGCTGGCGCGCGACCGCACGCGCGCCTCGGGCCTGGCCATCGCCACCTGGTTCTTCTTCGTGCTGGTGTTCGACCTGCTCCTGCTCGGGGCGCTGGTCGGCACGGGTGGCCGCTTTGGCGGCGAGGTGTTCGCCTGGCTGCTGCTGCTCAACCCCGCCGATGTGTTCCGTATCCTGAACGTGTTCTCGCTCGAAGACGTGCGCACACTGTATGGCCTGGCCAGCATCGTGCCGCCGACGATGGGCAGCCCCGCTGCCATGGGCGCCGTCATGCTGGCCTGGATCGTCGTGCCGCTGGGCCTGGCCAACTGGAGATTCAAACCATGAAGTACACCTGTTCCTGCCGCCGCCGCCATGCCGCCGCCGGCGACACCTGTGGCGAACGCCGCCAGTGGCTGGGTCTGGCAGCGCTGGCCGCCTTCGGTTCGCTCGGCGCCCTGGCGGGCTGCGGCGAGCGTGCCGGCGAGGCGCAATCGCTCGCGCCCGTGGAGATCGACCGTTCCACCAGTTGCGAGCTCGACGGCATGCTGCTGTCTGACTACCCCGGCCCCAAGGCCCAGGTGCACTACGCCGCGCAGGACAAGCCCAGCTTCTTCTGCGACACGGTGGAGCTGTTCAGCACCCTGCTGGCCGGCGAGCAGGTGCGCGCGGCGCGCGCCATCTACGTGCAGGACATGGGCAAAGCCGACTGGGACGCCCCGCAGGGCCACTGGATCGACGCCAAAACCGCCTTCTTCGTGCTGGGCAGCAAGCGCCACGGCTCCATGGGCCCCACCATCGGCAGCTTTGCACAGGAGGCCGACGCCACGAAATTCGCCGCAGAGCATGGCGGCAAGGTGCTGCGCTTTGGCGACATCAAGGCCGACATGGTGGACCTGAGCGGCGGCGCGCTGCACGACACGCGGATGTAGGCACGCCATGCACCTGCCCTGGCAGCCCACCGCCCCCGCCCCGGTCCGCCGCGCAGGCTGGGCCGTGGCCGTGGCGGCCGTGCTGGCCGCGACGGTGTGGTGGAGCATGCCGGCCCTGCGCGCCCAGCTCGAGCCCGAGGCCGCCCCGGTGCTCGACCCCGATGTCTGCGTGGTGGCGCCCCCCACGCCATACAACCCGGCCTCGGGCCTGCCGCTGGAGTCTGCCCGCCCGGTGCCGGCCGACGTGCGCTGCCCGGTCTGCGGCATGTTCCCGGCGCGCTCGCCCGACTGGGCCGCGCAGGTCATTTTTGCCAATGGCGACGCGCAGTTCTTCGACTCGCCCCTGAGCCTGTTCATGTACCTGAGCGACGTGGCGCGCTACAGCCCCGGGCGCAGCGCCGACGAGATCGTGGCCCGGTACGTCACCGACGTGTCCAGCAAGACCTGGACCGATGCGGGCAACGCGTTCTATGTGCACGGCTCCTCGGCCAAAGGCCCCATGCGCGCGGGCAACCTGCCCGCTTTCGCCTCCAAAAAAGCCGCCCTCCAGTTCGCCGCGCAACGCGGCGGCACGGTGCTGGCGTATGCCGACGTCGATGCCGGGCTGGTGACCCAGCTGGGCGGGCAGGGAACGCATGCGCATTGATGTGCTATTGATAATATAGCTGCATGCGCTTGATGGGGGGTCTGTATAGAGGAGTTTGATTCTGAACTTGCTTTCAGGCCAGCGCGGATAGCTATCATTTTGGTAGCAAGAGGCGGTTAATTTCTCTCACGATTGCCTTGAGGCCTTGCGATCTGCACGATGGATCTGAACACTGGCTTGCGTCATTCGTGGCGGTGGCTGTTGACCAGGAGTAGCCGGTGGCAGCTAGGGAAAGCAGACGCTCAACGTTGGAGGTAACCCGCCGCCGGAGCGCAGCGAAGGGAACCCAGCAGCGGTGCAAAGCGCCGCTGTTGGGCGGTCGGATTGACCGACGGGTTAGCCATTGGGGTTGTTGGGGACATACTCTACCTCGATACCATTTTTCAGCGGCTCAGACTTGAAAATGCGAACTGAAGGATGGTGCGCAATGCGCAAGCGCTGATCTGACCGCCAGGAAACACGAATATCTGGCCCGCCTCCGGGACCGCGCGGTGCTCTTCCGTGATCGGCATCAGCGACAAAGACGTTTCCAGATTCGTTTGACAGAACGTCGGCCGCGGAAAGAATTGAAACCTGAGTCGAAAAATCTGTAGTTGCGCCACAGTCTCGTTCGAAGACCACAGCTTTGAACTTCTGGTCTGGGGCGACAGCTTCAAGAATCACTGTATTGGCGTACATATCTCGCGCGAACCACCACATTGCTCCGGCACCGGCGGCCAACAAACAACAAACGCACGCCGCAATGGCGCCAACAAACTTCAGCAGAGCAGCGAGCGACGGCTTCATGAGATGGCTAACGAATTAGTTAACTGGCGCCGAAGCCCGAAGCCCGAAGGGCGCAGGGCACCAACACTGGCCATGAAAATGGCGAAGCCATGGCCAGTGTTGGCGTCCACGTTGAACGCACAGATAGGCACGAAACTTCGCTGCAACCTTTCATGAGCCCCTATTTATCTATCTGTGCACCAATCATCCGCGTGCCTAGAAAACCGTGATCGGCTAAATTGGTGTGAGAGGCAATTTCTGTGCGAAGTGCCGCAGCCTCATTGCTTTCGGAGTCGAGTGGTACTGAAAAAAATGACTTCGCAATGCTGGTAGGTTGCAATGATGCGGCCGCCAGCGCTTCACCGCCCGACTTTGTGACCAGCTCAACTTGGTTCATTGGGTGACGACCTGGGGTGATGAATGAGCGGACGGCAGAAAAGTCATCTAATGGGTACTCTGTGATTTTTGATAAAAACAGAACCGATTTTCTGTGAACGACGACCTTGTTTAAGGTTGCGTCGATCTCGATCCATCGCTTGGCCTGAGTAAACTTTACCCACCAACTGATTGCGGCCATGCATCCGGCGACGTATATGAAAAATAGATCTGACTTTTCTATGGTTTCATTCGGGATGGACTTAATAAGTAGTATTGCGATGAATGTGAGGAACACATAAGCCGTCACATATGAGCTCTTGTGTTTTATGCGAATAGTCGTCATCTCTATTTGGCTAACGAATGAAAGGGACTTCCCCGTCCCGAGTGATCCGCACAGTTGCGAAGTACGGCATCAAAGTGCCACGATGGGAAGTTCGATCTCTCATCAATTCACTCGTTTTTTGGAAGGGGAAGTCCATGTCTGCCATTGTCACCATCGGTATCGATCTCGCCAAGAACGTCTTTGCTGCTCATGGCGTTGATGTCACAGGCAAGCCCGAAATCCAGATCGCCTGCCCCCACCATCCGTGCCTACCCAGATCGCCAACTTTCACAACACAAACAGAAGAACCTCTCGCCAGAAATTAAAACAGGAGCGGCAAAATTTTCGCTCCTGTTTTAATAGCTATCAGCGCTTTTCCATCAAGCGCTTGAGCCTTATTTCATTCATATCCCCGCCCTCTGCGCCGTGCCGCTGGCAGCAGCGCCGCCATGCGCCACACCAGCGCATGCAACGCAGTGCGCTGCGCAGGGCTTTGGGCCGGTGTGAAGGCGGCGTGCAGCACTGCCTGCCGGGTGCTGCGCAAGGCGGTGCGGTCGTTCGCCTGCAGGGCGGTCAGCAGGCGGTCGTGCAGGCGCTGCACGCGCAGCGCCTCGGCGGGTGACAGGCCCGTGTGCGGTGCTGCCACGGGGGCCGTCAGGTGCCGGGCCCAGGCCGTGTTCGGGCTGAAAGAATGCGTGCGGTTCATGGCTTTTGCGGCGCAGGGGTGCCGCCCAGGGGGGTGCTCAGCCCGTACCAGTTCACCCGGCGCGTCAGCACCATCACGAGGGCCAGCACGGTGAACAGGGCGATGGAGCCGACCACCAGCGCGGTCTGCTCCAGTTGCAGCAGCACATACAGCAGGCCATACAGCAGTGCCATGCCTGCCCCGAACGGCAGGCCCCGGCGCAAACTGCCCAGCATGTGGCTGGCGTAGTAGCCCAGCAGCAGCACGCAGGCCGTGGCCGCCACGGCGTAGGCCATGCCGAACGGCAGGTGCTCCGACAGGCTCAGCAGCAGCAGGAAGAAGCTGCACAGCGCGCTGCCCACCAGCAGGTACTGCACCGGGTGCACGCGCAACCGCAGCATTAATTCGAACAGGCCCACGGCCACGAAGGTCAGGGCGATGAACAGCACGCCGTACTTGGTGGCGCGGTCCGACAGTGAATACGGGTTCACCGGGTCGATGAACGCCACGCTGAAGCTGTCGGCGCATTCGCGTGCGGCGCCCGGCGGTGGCATGTCGCCATCGGGGCCGCCCTCCGGCGCCTCGCACACCGGTTTGCCCTGGGCAATGTCCTGCTGCGCGGTGGTGGCCAGCGACGACAGGCGCCAGTGCGCCGTGAAGCCGTCGGCACGCACCTCGCGCTCGGACGGCAGAAAGCGTCCGCTGAACGAGGGGTGCGGCCAGGGGCTCTCCAGTTGCACTTCCGTGCGGCTGCCCAGCGGCACGATGGACAGGCGCTCGGTGCCGACCAGCTCCAGCTCCAGCGTGACGGCCAGGCCGTCCGCCCGGTCGCGCACCGACTCGGGCAGCGTGGCGTGCAGCCCCCGGCTGTACCTGGGGTGGAAGGTGCCGGGCTGGAGCGCAAGCGGCTGCTCGCCGAGCAGGAGCTGTGCCGTGCGGATGCCGCGCGCATCGCCCACGGCCAGCATCAGGATGGGGGCGCCGCACTGCATGCGCGAGCCCTTGACGGTGGTCTGCGGCTGCAGGCTGGCCAGCGGCGCCCACTGCGCCGCGATGCGGGCCTGGAGCTGGTAGGTGTGCACGGTGTGCAGGCCCCGGGCGCGTTCTTCCAGGGTCGTTCCCGAGCGCAGCTGCAGCCGCTCCGGCATGGCCGTCAGCAAAAACTCCCGGCGCTGTTCGACCATGCGGCGCTCGTCGCCCTGGCCGGTGGGCGCATCCCAGCTTTCCACGCAGGCGCTGTGGATCATCGGACCCAGCAAGGTCTGCGGCCCGGCCAGGCTGCCGGCCACGCTGTGCTGTGCCAGGCTGCGGTAGCGCTGGCGGTCGCGCACCACGTCGTCGATCAGGCCCAGGCCGAACAGCAGCAAGAGTGCAATGGCGGCCAGTGCGGCCAGTTTGGTGAACCAGGGGTTTTTCAAGGCGTCCTCCACAGTGAATGTGGAGGCAGTGTTTTCCCCGGCGGTGAGGGGGGTATGAAGTTTGTGTGGCCGGTGTGAAGTGGCCTAGGGATGACCTGCATAGCTCCCTGCGGTCGGTGATAGCACGGCCTCGGGCGGTCCACTGCGTTGCTTTTCTTGCCAATAGCGGCGCTATTGGCCGCAAAAAGACGCCTTGTGGCCCATTCCGATCCGCACTACCACCGACTCGCGAGGGTTATGCAGGTCATCCCTAGATCAATCCTGCGGGTCCTGCGCCTGGCGCGCCGGGAAGCGCACCGTAAAGCGCGCGCCGGGGGGCTGCTGCCCGGGCCGGGCGTCTTCCACGGAAATCACGGCGCTGTGCTGGCGTGCGATCTCCAGCACGATGGGCAGGCCCAGGCCCGAGCCGTCGGCATCGGTGCCCAGGGCGCGGTAGAAATGCTGGAAGATCAGTTCGCGCTCGGCCTCGGGCACGCCTGGCCCGGTGTCCTCGACCTGGAGCAACAGCACGCGGCCAAACGTGTCGGCCAGCACGCGGGCGGTGATGATGCCGGGTTTTTCGGCACTCGACGGCGTGTAGTTGATGGCGTTGTCCACCAGGTTGCGCACCAGCTCCTTGAGCAGGGTGGGGTTGCCGTCGAGCCAGACACCCGGAGCGCCCGGCTCGGCGCCGTCGTACCCCAGGTCGATGCACTTGTCGAGCGCGCGCGGCACCGAGTCGCGCACCACCTCCATCGTCAGGCGGGCCAGGTCGCAGGGGACGTGGGCCATCTGCACGCTGCCGCCTTCGGCCCGGGCCAGGGCGAGCAACTGGTTGACGGTGTGGGTGGCGCGAATGCTGGAGCGCCCGATCTGCTGCAGCGAGCGTTTGAGTTCGTCGGTGCTGGTGCCTTCGCGCTGCGCCAGGTCGGCCTGCATGCGCAGGCCCGCCAGTGGGGTTTTGAGCTGGTGCGCGGCATCGGCCAGAAAGCGTTTTTGCGTGGCCAGCGAGTCGTTCAGGCGGGTGAGCAGGTCGTTCACCGACGCCACCAGAGGGGCCACTTCCATCGGCACGGTTTTGTGGTCCAGCGGCGAGAGGTCGTCGGGGCTGCGCGCGCGGATGCGCTCTTCCAGCTGGTTCAGCGGCTGGATGCCGCGCGCCAGCGCCAGCCACACCAGCAGCACGGCCAGCGGCAGGATGACGAACTGCGGCACCATCACGCCCTTGATGATTTCGGTGGCCAGTACGCTGCGCTTCTCGCGCGTCTCGGCCACCTGCACCAGGGCCAGCGGAGCGCCTTCGAGCTGCAGGCGCACCCAGATGTAGGCCATGCGGATTTCCAGCCCGCGCAACTCGGCGTCGCGCAGGCGCACCTCGCCGATGGTGGGCACCTCGTCGTCGGGTGGTGCGGGCAGCTCGCGCTCGCCCGACAGCAACTCGCCGCGCGGGCCGGTCACCTGGTAGTACACGGTGTCGGAATCGTCAGCGCGCAGGATCTCGCTGGCGGGCTGCGGCAGATTGAATTGCGGCTGGCCCTTGTGCACCGACACGAGTTGCGCCAGCGCGTGGGCGTTGTATTCGAGCGCACGGTCGAACGGCTTGTTGGCGATGCCCTGCGCCACCAGCCAGGTCAGCGCCAGGCTCACCGGCCACAGCAGCAGCAGCGGGGTGAGCATCCAGTCAAGGATTTCGCCGAACAGGGAGCGCTGCTCTCGCTGGAAGATCTTCAAGGTCGCTGCCCTGGTTTTGAATGAAAAGTGGATTTAACGCAATGTGGGTAAGCGCTAGCAGCTACGAAAATAGAAGCAAAAAAAGGCTGTGCTGCAAGGCGCTTGGCCTCGTCCCCGCGAGTGGATACTGGCGCAGCCCAGGCCAGCATCCACCGCTCAAGGGCCGCCAAGCTGCGTATGCGGCGCTTCGCTTGCGTGCGCTGGTGGCGTCCCCCTGCCCGCAGCGCGCAGCGCTTCGAGAGCGGGTGGAAGCGGCGCAGCCGCTCAGGGGGGTGTTCCATTTCAACCGGGAATCTTCTCTAGGCAGTAGCCCAGGCCGCGCACCGTGGCGATGCGGATCGGCCCCTTCTCGATCTTCTTGCGCAGGCGGTGGATATACACCTCGATGGCGTTGTTGCTCACCTCCTCGCCCCATTCGCACAGTCGCTCGACGAGCTGGTCCTTGCTCACCAGGCGCCCGGCGCGCTGCAGCAACACTTCGAGCAGGCCCAGTTCGCGCGCCGACAGCTCGACCATCTTTCCGTCGATGGTGGCCACGCGGCCGGCCTGGTCGTACACCAGCGGGCCGTGCTTGATGGCGCTGCTGGTGCCGCCCATGCCCCGGCGCGTGAGCGCACGCACGCGGGCTTCGAGCTCCTGCAGGCTGAAAGGCTTGGCCATGTAGTCGTCGGCGCCAAAGTCCAGCCCCTTGACGCGTTCTTCCACGCTGTCGGCGGCCGTCAGGATCAGCACCGGCAGGGCAGAGCCGCGCGCTCGCAGCTTTTTCAGCACCTCCAGGCCATGCATCTTGGGCAGACCCAGGTCGAGGATCAGCAGATCGAACTCGTTGTTGGTCATCAGCGCGGCATCGGCCTCGCTGCCGCTGGCCACGTGGTCCACCACGGCGCCCGAGCTGCGCAGCGTGCGCAACAGGCCATCGGCCAGCACCTGGTCGTCTTCGGCGATGAGGATGCGCATGGGGTCTGTCTCCTGGTTGTTCCGATGATTTTAGGAGCTTGCCGGCGCCGTGCATCAGGCCGGGTTGTTGCCGCTGGCGTAGGTCTCCAGGCCGATGGCCACCACGGCGGCCACCTCGTCGCCCACTTCGGCGCGCAATTCGGCCTCGGCCTGCGCCACCGCGCTCTGGAATGCCCGCAGCCAGGCATGACCGGTCGGCGTGAACTGCACGCGCCGGGCCCGCGCATCGAGCGGGTCGGGGCGGCGCTCCACCAGGCCCCAGGCCTCGCACTGGTCCACCAGGGCGCCCATGGCCTGCTTGGTCATTCCGGCGCGCCCGGCCAGGTCGCCCAGCCGGTCGCCCCGCAGCGACAGGTGGCGCGTGATGTGCACATGCGCGGCGCTGACCTGGTCGCGCGCCGCCAGGTGCGACAGCGCCAGCGGCACATCCACGTTGCGCGCCATCAGCTGCAGCACCCGCGCATCAAAGCGCCGCAGGGCATGGCCCATCAGGCGGCCCAGATGGGTCTGGCGCCAAGCATCGTGCCGTGCGCTGTCCGGCGCGCTGGGGGGTGCGAAGTCCATCGGCAAATGGTAAGGCAAACTGACCAAATAATTTGGAAATTTGGAGAAATGCCCGGATAAACTACTGTTCAAGCATCCAGCCTGTCATTAATTGCAGCCGGTGCGCACAACACCCCTACCGACCTTTCCAGGAGATTTTCATGAACGCACCCATCAGCCGCAGCATGCCCCCCGACGGTGAAAAGGCGAAGGCCCTGCAGGCCGCGCTGGCCCAGATCGAAAAGCAGTTTGGCAAGGGCACCATCATGCGCCTGGGTGAAGGCGAGGTGATCGAGGACATCCAGGTGGTCTCCACCGGCTCGCTCGGGCTGGACATCGCTCTGGGCGTGGGTGGCCTGCCGCGCGGCCGCGTGATCGAAATCTACGGGCCGGAAAGCTCGGGCAAGACCACGCTGACGCTGCAGGTGGTGGCCGAGATGCAGAAACAGGGCGGCCAATGCGCCTTCGTCGATGCCGAGCACGCGCTCGACATCCAGTACGCACAAAAGCTCGGCGTGAACCTGCAGGACCTGCTGATCTCGCAGCCCGACACCGGCGAGCAGGCACTCGAAATTGTCGACAGCCTGGTGCGTTCGGGCGCCGTGGACCTGATCGTCATCGACTCGGTGGCCGCGCTCACACCCAAGGCCGAAATCGAGGGCGAAATGGGCGACAGCCTGCCCGGCCTGCAGGCGCGACTGATGAGCCAGGCGCTGCGCAAGCTGACCTCGACCATCAAGAAGACCAACTGCATGGTGATCTTCATCAACCAGATCCGCATGAAGATCGGCGTGATGTTCGGCAGCCCCGAGACAACGACCGGCGGCAATGCGCTGAAGTTCTACGCCTCGGTGCGCCTCGATATCCGCCGCACCGGCACCATCAAGAAGGGCGAGGAAGCCATCGGCAACGAGACCAAGGTCAAGGTGGTGAAGAACAAGGTCAGCCCGCCGTTCAAAACGGCCGAGTTCGACATCCTGTTTGGCGAGGGCATCTCGCGCGAGGGCGAAATCATCGACATGGGCGTGACCGCGCGCATCGTCGAAAAGAGTGGCGCCTGGTATGCCTACAACGGCGAAAAAATCGGCCAGGGCCGCGACAACGCACGCGAATTCCTGCGCGAGAACCCGCAGCTGGCGCACGAGATCGAGAACAAGGTGCGCGAGAGCCTGGGCATTGCGCTGCTGCCCGCCGCATTGCCCATGGGCAACGGCACGGTGGAAGCGGCCGATGGCGAGGTGGCCGCCCCGGCAGGCCGTGCCCGCAAGGCGGCCGAGCCCAGGCTCGACTGATCGCTGAACCGCCGCAGTGCCAGAGGCCGACCATGCCCATGCCGCAGCCATCGCTCAAGGGCCGGGCGTTGCGCTGCCTGGCGGCACGCGAACACTCGCGCGCCGAGTTGCTGCGCAAACTGGCGCCGTACGAGGAGGAGCCAGGTCAGCTGGAGAGCGTGCTCGACGAACTGCAGGCCAAGGGCTTCATCAGCGAGGAGCGCGTGGCAGCGTCGCTCTTGCACCGCCGTGCGGCACGCCTGGGGGATTTGCGCATCCGGCAGGAGCTGCAGGCCAAGGGGCTGGACGCACCCACGGTGGCGCACGCCCTCGACCAGTTGCGCGGCACGGAGCGCGAGCGTGCGCAGGTGGTATGGCAACGCAAGTTCGGCACACCCGCGCAGGATGCCAAAGAGCGCGCACGGCAGATGCGTTTTTTGCTGGCGCGCGGGTTTTCGGCCGACGTGGTGCGGCGCGTGGTGCAGGGCGGCGCAGGCCCTGAGGCCGACACCGATACGAAATATTGAAGCCTTTCAGGGCTCCAGCGCTTGATAGGCAAGCGCAGGCAGCTATTAATTAAATAGCAATCAAAGCCCCAGCATCAGGCGCAGGTTCTGCACCGCCGCGCCGCTGGCGCCCTTGCCCAGGTTGTCCAGCCGGGCAATCAGCACGGCCTGGCGGTATTCCTCGTTGGCGAACACGCGCAGTTCCAGCTGGTTGGTGTCGGCCAGTGTGTCAGCGGCCAGCTTGAGGTCTGCGGTGGGCTCAAGCACCTTCACCCATTGCTCGGGCGTGTTGGTACGGGCGTAATGGGCGGCCAGGGCGTCGTGCAGCGTGGCCGCCTTGGGCTGACCCGGCAGCAGATCGAGGTGCAACGGCAGTTGCACCAGCATGCCCTGGGGGAAATTGCCCACCGCAGGAATGAACAGCGGGCGGCGTGTCATGCCCGTGTAATGCAGGATTTCCGGGATGTGCTTGTGGGCCAGTCCCAGCGCATAGGCCTCGTAGGGCGGCGCCTTGCCGGCTTCATAGGCCTCGATCATCGGGCGGCCTCCGCCGCTGTAGCCCGAAACGGAGGGCAGCGAGACCGCGAAATCTTTCGGCACCAGACCCGCATCGACCAGCGGACGCAACAGGGCGATGGCGCCCGTGGCATAGCAGCCTGGGTTGGCCACGCGCGTGGCCGTGCGCACGGCATCGAGCTGCCCCGCGCACAGTTCAGGGAAGCCGAACACCCAGCCCGGCGCCGTGCGGTGCGCGGTGCTGGCATCGATCACCTTGATGCGGCGGCCTGTGGCCTGCTCGATGCTGTCCACCAGCGCCACGGTTTCGCGGGCCGCATCGTCATGCAGGCACAGCACCACCAGGTCGGCCTGGCCCACCAGGGCGCGCTTGGCGGCCGGGTCCTTGCGCAGTTCGGGGGCAATGCTCAGCAGTTCAACCCCGCTCATGCCCTGCAGGCGCTCGCGGATCTGCAGACCCGTGGTGCCGGCTTCGCCGTCAATGAAAACTTTGGACATGGTTTGCTCCTGCAATGGGGGCGCCGTGCTGTACTGGCGGCGTAAGTTTTGGAAAAGGTATGGTGCGTCGCAACATGATACATTTACCGGCTGCCATGTCCCACGCCCGCCGCCAGACATTCCAACCATGGTAGACGGGTGAAATCAATTTCCTGAGAGAGCCCTCATGAAGATTCACGAATACCAAGGCAAGGAAATCTTGCGCAATTTCGGCGTGCCCGTACCCCGCGGCATTCCCGCATTCACGGTTCAAGAAGCCGTGGAAGCTGCACAAAAGCTTGGCGGCCCCGTCTGGGTGGTCAAGGCCCAGATCCACGCCGGTGGCCGTGGCAAGGGCGGCGGTGTGAAGGTGGCCAAGAGCGTTGACGACGTCAAGCGCCTGGCTGGCGAGATCCTGGGCATGCAGCTCAAGACGCACCAGACCGGCCCCGAAGGCCAGAAGGTCCGCCGCCTGTACATCGAAGACGGCGCCGACATCAAGAACGAACTGTATGTGTCGCTGGTCACCGACCGCGCTACGCAAAAGGTGGCCCTGATCGCATCAAGCGAGGGCGGCATGGACATCGAGGAAGTGGCCCACTCCACGCCCGAGAAGATCATCACCGAGATGATCGACCCCCTGACCGGCATCACCCCTGAGCAGAGCAAGAAGGTGGCCGCAGCCATCGGATTGACCGGCGCTTCCATCGACCAGGCCGTAGACATCTTCGCCAAGATCTACAAGTGCTACATGGACACCGATGCGTCGCTGGTGGAAATCAACCCGCTGAACTGCGACTCCAAGGGCAACCTGATGGCCCTGGACGCGAAGTTCAACTTTGACGCCAACGCGCTGTTCCGTCACCCTGAAATCGTGGCCTTCCGCGATCTGGACGAAGAAGATCCGGCGGAAGTGGAAGCCTCCAAGTTCGACCTGGCCTACATCAGCCTGGACGGCAACATCGGCTGCCTGGTCAACGGCGCTGGCCTGGCCATGGCCACCATGGACACCATCAAGCTGTTCGGCGGCGAGCCGGCCAACTTCCTCGACGTGGGCGGCGGCGCCACCGCCGAGAAGGTGACCGAAGCCTTCAAGATCATGCTCAAGAACAAGAACGTCAAGGGCATCCTGGTCAACATCTTTGGCGGCATCATGAAGTGCGACACCATCGCCACCGGCGTGATCACCGCCTGCAAGGCCGTGAACCTGTCCGTGCCACTGGTCGTGCGCATGAAGGGCACCAACGAAGAGCTGGGCAAGAAGCTGCTGGCTGAAAGCGGTCTGCCCATCATCGCGGCAGACACCATGGCCGAAGCCGCGACCAAAATCGTCGCGGCAGTGAAGTAAGAAGCCCGGAGAAATACCCATGTCGATCTACATCAACAAAGACACCAAGGTCATCACCCAGGGCATCACGGGCAAGACCGGCCAGTTCCACACGGAAAAGTGCCAGGAATACGCGAACGGCAAGAACTGCTTCGTCGCGGGCGTGAACCCCAAGAAGGCCGGTGAGTCGATCTTCAACATCCCGATCTACGCCTCCGTCAAGGAAGCCGCGACGCAGACTGGCGCCACCGTGTCGGTGATCTACGTGCCGCCCGCAGGCGCTGCCGCCGCGATCTGGGAAGCCGTCGAGGCCGACCTGGACATGGCCATCTGCATCACCGAAGGCATTCCGGTCAAGGACATGCTCGAAGTGCGCAACAAGATGAAGGCCAAGGAAGCCGCCGGCGGCAAGAAGACGCTGCTGCTGGGCCCCAACTGCCCCGGCATCATCACGCCCGACGAAATCAAGATCGGCATCATGCCCGGCCACATCCACCGCAAGGGCCGCATCGGCGTGGTGAGCCGTTCGGGCACGCTGACCTACGAAGCCGTGGCCATGTTGACCGAAGTGGGTCTGGGCCAGTCCACCGCCGTGGGCATTGGTGGCGACCCCATCAATGGCCTCAAGCACATCGACGTGATGCGCGCCTTCAACGACGACCCCGACACCGATGCCGTGATCATGATCGGCGAGATCGGTGGTCCTGACGAAGCCGAAGCCGCCCTGTGGTGCAAGGCCAATATGAAGAAGCCGATCGTCGGTTTCATCGCGGGTGTCACCGCGCCTCCCGGCAAGCGCATGGGCCACGCTGGCGCGCTGATCTCCGGTGGTGCCGATACGGCCGATGCCAAGCTCGCCATCATGGAAGAGTCGGGTTTCATCATCACGCGCAACCCCTCGGAACTGGGCAAGCTGCTCAAGGCGCAGCTCTGATCTGAGCCAGGGCATTTTGTCCCTTCCAGAAAGCGCCGGTGGCTCGCCCACCGGCGCTTTTTTGCTATCAGAATGACAAAATTGGCAGATGCAGCGCGTGGTCCTGGCCGGATGTCCCTGTCGCAGGGGTGAGGCCTCCGGCGCAATTCTTGCTTGGTTCTAGGTTCATCAAAAACCAAAGGCACGTGCACGTGGGGCAAATCATGGAGGTGCGGGAGGCAATGCGCAAGCACGGGGTGGCTGCCCTGGTGCTGGCACTGGCCATGGCTGCGCTGTATTTTGCCACGGACATCGTGCACAGCCTGGACCAGCGCGTCTACGATGCGGCGCTGGCGCGCCCAGACCGCCAGGCCTTGAGCGAAGTCGTCATCGTGGCGATCGACGAGGCCAGCCTGGCACAGATGGGCGCCTGGCCGTGGCCGCGCGATGTGCACGCCCAGGTGATTGACCGCCTGGCCGCCGCCGGGGCCAAGACCATTGTTCACACCACCCCGCTGGACCATGCGCAAACCTATCCGGCCCAAGCCTATCTGCGGGACATCCGGGCCACGCTGGGCGCGGCCGCGCCGGAGGCTGCGACGCTGAGCGGTCTGATCGGCCGCACGCTGGACGAGGCAGATGCGGCGCTGAACACCGACCAGCGGCTGGCCTCCAGCATTCAGCGGGCCGGCAATGTGCTGCTGGGTAGTCGCGTTCAACCGGATGCGCCGGGCAGCGGCGCGACAGGAAAGTGGCCGCCGTACGTGCATCGCAGCGCCCTGCCCAACCCGGGGAGCCGTGCCTTGGGTGGCGATGGAGTCCGGCCCCCGATCGCCCTGCTGGGGCAGGCGGCGGCAGGCGTGGGGCACATGCAGGTGTTGGCGGATTCCGATGGTGTTGTGCGCCGTGTGCCGCTGGTGCTGCGCCAGGACGGCGCGGGCATGCCTGCGCTGGCACTGCTGGCCGCGGCGCACAGCCTGCGCCTCGGAATGCGGGATGTACAGTGGCTGAATGACCGGGCCATGAGCCTCGGCGGCCTGACCGTTCTGACCGACGAGCAGGCGGTGCTGCGCCCGCCGCACTATGCCGCGCCGCAGGGCGCGGGCGCCTTTGTGACGATCCCTTTTCACGAAGTGCTGGCAGGCAAGGTGCCGCCCGCGCGCCTGCAGAACAAGGTGGTGCTCATCGGAGGCACTGCGCCCGAGGTGCAGTCCTGGGTTACCGCACCTGGCGACCGTGCGGTGGCGCCCGTGCAGCTGCTGGCAGACCAGATATCGGGCATCCGGCAAGGGCATGTGGTCACTCAGCCCGTCTGGGCCATGCCCGCCATGGCGGTGCTATGGCTTGCCGTGGTGTTGTTCCTTGCAGGGGTGCTGCCCCGGCTGGGTGGGGCCGCTGGTGCGGGCATCGCCCTGGGGCTGGCGCTGGGCCTGGCGGGGGTGCAGTGGCTGGGTCTGGCGTTGATGGGCCAGTGGTTTCCAGCGGGGCTGGCAGTCGTCACCCTGATGGCGGGCGCACTGTGGCATGTGGCCCGCTCAGGGCAGGCGGGTTCCCTGGCGATGTCGCAGCAGGGTGGGCAGGGCGCCACGGAGGCAGACCGGATGATGGGCCTGGCCTTGCAGGGGCAGGGGCAGCTTGATATGGCGTTCGAGCGCCTGCGCCGCGTTCCGGCGGGCCTGCAGGTGCAGGACAACCTGATGCATCTGGCGCAAGATTTTGAACGCAAGCACCAGTACGACAAGGCACAGGCTGTTTACGAGCATGTCTTGAGGCAGGATCGTGAGCACAAGGAAGCGCGGGCGCGACGCAAGCGGGTCAAGCGACTGGCGGAAGTTGCGGCGCAGGCAGGAGCCATCCCGGAGCCGCAGGCGCCGTCTGCACAAAGTGCCCCCGAGCTCCTGGGCCGCTACCACATTGAAAAAGAACTGGGGCGGGGGTCGATGGGGGTGGTGTACCAGGGGCGCGATCCGAAGATCGGTCGGGTGGTGGCCATCAAGGCGCTGGCCTTGGGGCAAGAGTTTGATGGCGCCGCCCTGGTGGATGCACGCGCGCGCTTTTTCCGCGAGGCTGAATCAGCCGGGCGCTTGCAGCACCAGAACATCGTCACGATTTACGACGCAGGCGATGAGCACGGACTGGCCTGGATCGCCATGGAACTGCTCAAGGGCCAGGATCTGACCGGCTTCACCCGGGCAGACCATTTGCTGCCGTTGGCGCAAGTGGTGTCGATTGTGGCGGCCGTGGCCGATGCGCTGGACTACGCGCACCAGCAGAACGTGGTGCACCGCGATATCAAGCCGGCCAACATCATGTTTGATGCTGCCACCGGTGCGGTCAAGGTATCGGATTTCGGCATCGCGCGCATCACCGACAGCAGCAAGACCCGCACCGGGCTGGTGCTGGGCACACCCAGCTTCATGGCGCCAGAACAACTGGCGGGGCACAAGGTCGATGGGCGCTGCGATCTCTACGCACTGGGCGTGACGCTGTTCCAGCTGCTCACCGCAAGCCTGCCCTTGCGGGGGGCATCGATGAGCGAACTGATGCACAACATTGCCCGCACGCCCGCGCCCGATGTGCGCACCCTGCGCCCCGATGTGCCGCCCGAGCTGGCCCGCATCGTGGCGCTGGCGCTGCGCAAGAACCCGCAGGAGCGCTACCAGACCGGCCGCCAGCTGGCGACAGATTTGCGCAACGTGGAAAACGGCATGCGCGCGGGGTCTGCAGATGCACCTGCGAACCATTCACTCGTCTATGATGCGCGCAGCGACCTCAACGAGCACAAAATGGCGGATTTTCAAGAAACTGTAATGGATGACCCCGTCCAGCGGGCCTCTGATTCCGCCATGGGCCCGGGTGCGCGATGACTGCGGTGAAGATGGCCTACGAGTTCCATGCACGCACCGACCCGGGACGCGTGCGCGCCAACAATGAAGATGCTGTCTGTGTGGACTCCCAGGCCCAGGTAGCGGTGCTGGCCGACGGCATGGGCGGCTACAACGCTGGCGAAGTGGCCAGCGGCATGGCCACCACATTCATCCGTACCGAACTGGCGCGCTGGCTGGCCCAGGCCGGGCAGCATCTCAAGGCATTTGACCTGCGCCGTGGTATCGAGATCTGTGTGGACAATGCCAACCAGGCCATTCTGGGTGCTGCCGAATCCAATCCGCAGTACTCCGGCATGGGCACCACGGTGGTGGTGGGTGTGTTTCAGGGCGGCCGGCTCATGCTGGGGCATATCGGCGATTCGCGCTGCTATCGCCTGCGCGCCGGTGTGCTGGAGCAGATCACGCGCGATCACTCGTGGTTGCAGGAGCAGATCGACGCAGGGTTGATCACGCCACAGCAGGCGGCACTCTCCACCAGCCGCAATCTGGTCACACGCGCCCTGGGGGTCGAAGACCATGTGCTGGTCGAGATCAATGAATTCAAGGTCGAACCGCAAGACCTCTACCTCATGTGCTCGGACGGTCTCAGCGAAATGGTGGACCATGCCGCCCTGACGGCCCTGGCGGCAGCCAGTGTCTCACTGGAAGAAAAAGCGCGGCGCCTCATCGACGCCGCCAACGCCAATGGGGGCCGCGACAACATCAGTGTTGTTCTGGTGCAGGCGGGCTCGGCCGAGGGCGGCAAACGCAGTCTCATGTCGCGGTTGTTGCGACAGGCATAGCGTTCATTTATTCAATTTCACATGCATTGGAGTGGGTCATGGCCAAAATGATCGTATCGATCGACGGCGTCGTTATCAAAGAGGTGCAACTCACCAAGGAGCGCACCATGCTCGGTCGCCGTCCTTACAACGACATCGTGATCGACAATCTCGCGGTCAGTGGCGAGCACGCCGTGATGCACATGACCGAGCACGAGGTCGAGGTGGAAGACCTGGGCAGCACCAACGGCACCTACGTCAATGGCAAGGCCATCAAGCGCCAGGTGCTGCGCAATGGCGACACCATCGAAGTGGGCAAATACAAGATCCGCTTCCTCCAAGAAGAGGAGGACGGTGGTTACGAGAAAACCATGATCTTCAAGCCCGGCATGGTTCCGCCGCCCATTGCGCCCCGCCCGGCACCCGCCACGCCTGCAGCAGCACCTGCCGCTGCCGCAGCGCCCTTGTCGGCCGTGATTCGCGTACTCTCCGGTGCTGCCGCAGGGCGCGAGGTGGCGCTGACCAAGGTGGTGACCACCATTGGCAAGCCCGGCGTGGCCGTGGCCTCCATCACCCGGCGCCACCATGGCTTTGTGCTGGCCCATGTCGAGGGCCCAGACACACCCATGCACAACGGTGCGCGCATCGGCCAGGCGCCTGTGCCATTGCACACCGGCGACATGCTGGAGCTGGCCGGCACTGAAATGCAGTTCATCCAGAGCTGAAGGCGCGATCACCCGCACCGTGCAGCCAGGGGCAGGCCATGGGCGATCGGGGCTTGACGAGACTGCGCACACGCTTTGCAGGCGTGCTGCGCAGGCGCTGGCGGCGCATGGCGGTGGTCATGCTGCCTCTGCTGCTGGCGTTGCTGCATGCCACAGGAGCCTTGCGCATTCCGGTGCTGGAGCGCATGGACCAATGGATTTACGACGCCCGGCTGCGCGCCACCATGCCGCGCACGCTGGACGAGCGCATCGTCATCATCGATCTCGATGAGCAAAGCCTGGAGCGCGTGGGACATTGGCCCTGGGGGCGCGACACCATGGCCCGCTTGACCCGGGAACTGATCGAGCGCCAGCAGGTCGCCGTGGTGGGCTTTGATATTGTCTTTGCCGAACCCGACGGCAGCTCGGGCCTCAAAAGCCTGCGGCAGTTGGCGCAAGGGCCGCTGCGTGGGCAGCCGGGCTTTGTTGATCAACTCGCGCGGTTGGCGCCTGAGCTGGATTTTGACGCGCGCTTTGCCCGCGTGCTCGAAGGGCAGAACGTGGTGCTGGGCTACTACTTCACCAGCGACCGCGATGGCAAGGCACGTGGGTCCCTGCCCGCCCCTGCGCTGGACGCAGACCTGTTGCAAGGCAGGCAGTTGCGTGCCACCACCTGGAATGGCTACGGCAGCAATATCGCCCTGCTCGCGCAGGCCGCACCTGTTGCGGGCTTTTTCAATGCCATGAACGATGCCGATGGGGTGGTGCGCTCGCTGCCCCTGCTGGCCGAGTACCAGGGCCAGTATTACGAATCGTTGGCCTTGGCGGTGTTTCGCACGCTGCTCGGCAAACCGCAGGTGCACCCGGTGGTTGCCCACACGGATGCCACCGGTGGCGCCCAGGCTCTCCAGGCCATCGAATTGCACCAGGATGGCCGCACTTTGCAACTGCCGGTGGATGACCAGCTTGCGACACTGGTGCCCTACCGGGGGCCGGGTGGCCCTCGGGGCGGGTCATTTCGCTACATTCCCGCCGTCGATGTCCTCGACGGGCGGTTGGCACCTGCCAGCCTGCAAGGGCAGATCGTTCTGGTGGGGTCCACGGCGCCCGGCCTGCAAGACCTTCGCGCCACACCAGTGGACGGTGCATACCCCGGGGTGGAGACACACGCCAATGTCATCGCGGGTTTTCTGGATGGTACGGGTACGGTGCGGCCGGACTATGCCGCCGGGTTCGATGTGTTCCAGATCCTGTGTACGGGGCTGTTGCTGGCATTGGCGTTGCCGGTGCTCAGCGCCAGCGCGGCGGTGGCGCTGAGCGTCGGGGTGCTGGGCAGTCTGGTCGGCCTCAATGGCTGGCTGTACCAGGCCCACGGCTTGGCCATGCCTCTGGCCACGGTGCTGGTACTGGTGCTGCTGGCCTATGCATTGAACATGAGCTACGGCTACTTTGTGGAAAGCCGGGCCAAACGCGGCTTGGCGCACCTGTTCGGCACCTACGTCCCACCCGAGCTGGTGGACGAGATGGTGCTGGAGCCCGAGCGATACAGCATGCAGGCGGCCAGCCGGGAACTCACGGTCATGTTCTGCGACATGCGCGGCTTCACCGCCATGTCCGAGCGCATGGAACCTGTGCAACTGCAGGCCCTGCTCAACACCATCTTCACCCGCCTCACCCAGATCATCCGGGCTGAGCGTGGCACCATCGACAAGTACATGGGTGATTGCGTGATGGCTTTTTGGGGCGCGCCGGTGGCTACGCCCGAGCACGCAACGATGGCAGTGCGTGCTGCCTTAGGCATGGTGCAGGCGGTGCAGGTGCTCAACGCGGAACACTGCCAGCGGGGCTTGCCTGCCATTGGCGTGGGCGTGGGTCTGAACACGGGAACGATGTGCGTGGGCGATATGGGCTCGGACATCCGGCGCAGTTACACGGTGATTGGCGACGCCGTCAATCTGGGCTCGCGGCTGGAAGGGCTGTGCAAGGTATACGGCGTTGAAATCGTGGTCAGTGAAAGCACCCACGCCCAGGCGCAGGGCTTCGTGTGGCAGGAACTCGACCGGGTGTGCGTCAAGGGCAAAGAACAGGCCGTTGCCATTTACCGTCCCATTGCCCCCGTTGGCACATTGACCGCCACGCAGCAGCATGCACTGGATGTGTGGCACGAATGGCTGGCTGCCTTTCGGGCGCAAGACTGGCCCCGGTGCGATACCCTGTGGCCGGCACTGCATGCTGCGGACCATGCACCGGCATTGCTGGCGTTTTATGACCAGCGCCTCCAGGCCCAGCGGGTGTTACCCTATAACCCCGACTGGGACGGTGCGACCCATTTCGACACCAAATAAACCACGGCATCCACCATGAAAGTCCGCGTGCTCGGTTGCTCCGGGGCCATTGCCCAGGGTTGCCGCACCACCTCGTTTCTGATCGACGGGCGCATCCTCATTGACGCGGGCACCGGCGTGGGCGATCTCACGCTCGATGAAATGCGGGCTATCGACCATGTCTTTCTGACCCACTCGCATCTGGACCATATTGCGGCGCTGCCGCTCATGCTCGATGCGGTTTCGTCGCTGCGCAGCACGCCGGTGCAAGTGCATGCCTTGCCCGAAACCATCGTGGCCCTGCAGGTTCATGTGTTCAACAACGTCATCTGGCCGGACTTCAGCCGCATCCCCAGCACCAGCGCGCCCTTCTTGCGCTTCACCGCGCTGGCCGTGGGCCAGACGCTGAACGCCGCAGGCACGCTGCTGGAAGTGCTGCCCGCCGAACATACCGTACCCGCCGTCGGCTATGCGGTGCAAGGCCACAGCGGCTGGTGGGTGTTCAGTGGCGACACAGGGCGCAACCCGGCCTTCTGGCAGCGCGTGAACCAGATCCCCATGGCCATGCTGGTGATCGAAACCGCCTTCAGCAACCGTGAAAGCATCCTGGCCGAGCGCGCCCTGCATCTTGCCCCACACACCCTGGCGCTGGAACTGGCGCAACTGAACCCTGCGCGCCCCTGTCCCATCTACATCACCCACACCAAGCCGTCGGAAACCGAGCTCATCATGGCGGAGATCCGGCAGTTCGATGCGCGTACCCCCCATGGATTTGATGCGCCGCACGATATCCGGTGGCTTCGGGCGGGGGATGTGCTGGAGGTGTAAGGGTTGGGCTGTGAGTGACATAGATGCGCGACAAGAATGTCATTTTTATGTGAGCGATAGGGCGAATTGTTACATTTTGGCTTGTTTTTATAAGGTAAATGTTTCTTGAAGATGCTTGTTGTTGCAGTTGTGATTGGCACGGAAACTGCTTTTTTTAAGCGCATCTGCAATTTTCCTAGGAGATCTATATGAAGCGTTCTTTCCAAAAGGGTTTTACCCTGATCGAATTGATGATCGTTGTGGCGATCATCGGTATTCTGGCCGCCGTGGCCCTGCCGGCCTACCAGGACTACACCATTCGCGCCAAGGTTTCTGAGGCTGTGATTGCAGGTTCCAGTGCCAAGGGTGTGTTGAGTGAAGCCTTCCAGTCCGATGGCATCACCGGCCTGTCGGCAGCGGCTACTGCCATCAACGCGACTCCTTTTGCACAAAAAGCATCGAAGTACGTGATTAACTATTGCGTGGGTGCCGCAGTGACCACACCAACGGCTGCAGACTGTGCTGCTACGGGTGCTATTGCGAACTGGATTGTCTCCGTGGCCATCTCGGCGACTGCTGGCAATGGTATTCCCACCAGCCTGGATGGCCAAACCATCGTTCTTTCGCCGAACGTGCAGGGGGTGACTCCTGTTGCTACGTCTCTGGGCGCCGTGGATTGGGCTTGCACCAGTACGACAAACCAAGCAGCAACTGCACGTGGTTTGGCGAACCGGCCTCTTGGCACGCTGCTGGCCAAATACGCTCCATCCGAGTGCCGTTAAACTGAAACGGTGCAGAGCGCTCTTTGCAGGGCCTCGCACTTGTATCCCAAAGGGCGCTCAGGCGCCCTTTTTCGCGTGTGCAGTTTTTCAAAGTCTCATGAAGTCAACACAACATCGGTGGCGCTTTGCCGCGCGCTGGGCGCTTCGCCACACTCTGCTCAGTGTGGCCATTGCATTGATCTCCGCAGCCCTGGTGTTTGGGCTTTGGTATCCCATGCCCTATCGTGC
Organism: Burkholderiales bacterium RIFCSPLOWO2_12_FULL_65_40; assembly: GCA_001770955.1. Lineage (GTDB taxonomy): Bacteria > Pseudomonadota > Gammaproteobacteria > Burkholderiales > Burkholderiaceae_C > Simplicispira. The sequence goes on from MESL01000035.1 coordinate 226,539, forward strand.
AATGCTCGGTGTGGGTGGCATTTATGTGCTGATACTCATCGTGGACGTGGTTTGCGGTCCACTGATCACTTTTGTGCTGGCCAGTCCTCGCAAGTCGCGGCGTGAAATGGTGTTGGACCTCAGCCTTGTGGGCATGATTCAGATGGCCGCCCTGCTATATGGAATGCAGGCGGTCTGGATTGGGCGACCTGCTGTGCTGGCGTTCGAAAAAGATCGACTGACAGTGGTTTCTTCAAATGAAATTGACCACGCCGATCTCCACAAGGCACCGCCAGGCTTGCGTGATTTGCCCAATGCCGGTCTGCTAAAGGTGGGAACCCGTAAGCCCCGCGACAACAGCGAATTTTTTGGCGGTATCGATCTGTCTTTGGCCGGGATTTCGCCCGCCATGCGCCCAGCCTGGTGGGAGCCGATCAGCCTTTATCACGACGAGATGCGGGCGCATGCCAAACCACTTTCTGAACTTATTCAGCGGCGCCCGAATGACGTTTTCTTGCTAAGGAAAGCTGTTGCCGAAACAGGCCAGCCGATTGACGCGCTGACATACCTGCCGCTCACCAGTAGCAAGACTAAAGACTGGATTGCGCTGCTAGATGCGAGTATGGAAGTGGTCGGTTACGCACCAGTGGACGGGTTCTAAAACGCGGAAAGCGGACAAGTTCACTGCTCTACAGTGCGGCTTGGTTTTTGTAACCGAGATGGCGCAGATATTGCTAAAGGTTTAACTAATCGACAGATTTTGGAGAAACCATGCGCAACTACTACAAGAAGATTCAAGGATTCACGCTGATCGAGCTGATGATCGTCGTCGCGATCATTGGCATACTGGCTGCAGTCGCCTTGCCGGCGTACCAGGATTTCACCGTGAGGGCAAAAATAGCAGAAGCAGTGGTTGCTGCAGCGCCCGGCAAAGAAATGCTGAGTGAGGCATTTCAAGCCAACGGAGTCGGAGGCATGGATGCAGCTGCTACGGTATATAACGCTGTGCCAGCTGCGCAGAAGGCATCCAAATATGTCAGCGACATTCAGATCACAGGCGCGGCAACGCCTTGGCCCATTGTGGTGAGCATTGCTGCTACCGCGGGCAACGGCATCCCCACCGGACTCAATGGTCAAACCCTCGTCTTCTCACCCAATATTCAGGGCGCAACTCCCACGGCCGGCGCACAAGGTGCCGTGGATTGGGCGTGTGCCAGCGACTCCGCTTCGACCGCGACCGCGAGGGGGCTGGCGAACCGCACCCTGGGTACGCTGCCTGCAAAATACGCTCCGGCAGAATGTCGCTGAGAGTGCCTTGCCAAGGCCAGGCGGCAGGAATTCATTGACACCTGACTGCCGCCGCTCCATATCAATGGGGCTGCATTTTTTCCTGCACAATTTTTCATGCGCTTCCGGATGCCTTTTGCCTTGTTGGCCGTGCTGGGCGTCGCATTTCCGTTCCTATTCCCCTACACCCAACCGCCCTCCACCAACTTCTGGCCCTTGATGGCCGCCGGGTTGTGCGGAGGGTTGATTGCGGTCGCGTGGAATGCACGCTCACCAAGCGGTCTTCAAACTGGGAAAGACGTCTGGCCCGATAGGTCCGAAATGGCTACCTGGCTCAGCGCCGGCCTCTTGCTGGCCGCGCTGTTGGCCAGTGCCATCGGTCTGCTGCAATATTTTGGCGCTGCCACCGGTCTCGATCCCTGGGTGCATGCCTCCAAGCCCGGTCAGGCCATGGGCAACCTGCGCCAGCGCAACCAGCAGGCCACCTTGCTCAGCATGGGGCTGTGGGCCTTGCTGTGGGTGGTGGCGCAAACCGAGGCGCATTTGCGTGCGCCTACGGCTGGGGAGGGCTCGGCGCACTCCGGGGTCGCCTTGCTTGGGGGCGGCCGGCCGTGGCCGTTGTGGTCGGTGGGGCTGCTCATGGCCTGGGCCCTGGCCCTGCTGGCGGTGGGCAGTGCGGCCACGGCATCGCGTACGGGGCTGGCGCAGTGGGTGGTGATCGGGGTGCTTTTGGCGCTGTGGCGTGCGTCGCTTGGGCGCCTGGCGGTGTGGCTGGCGCTAGTGGGGCTGGCGATTTATGGCGTAGCGGCCTGGTTGCTGCCCGATCTGCTGCTGCAATGGACGGGTTTTCGGGCCGATGGGCTGATGGCGCGTTTTGGCGATGCTCCCGGCTGCACCAGCCGCCGCGTGCTGTGGTCCAACGTGCTGCACCTGATCGCGCAGAAGCCCTGGCTCGGCTGGGGCTGGGGCGAGCTGGATTACGCCCACTACATCACGCTCTTTCCCGGGGAACGCTTCTGTGTGCTGCTGGACAACGCGCACAACCTGCCCCTGCATCTTGCGGTGGAACTGGGGGTGCCCGTGGCTGCGCTGGCGTGCGTTGCCGTGCTGGCCTGGGTCGGCGCATCGCGCCCCTGGAGCGAGACGGACCCTGCGCGGCAACTGGCCTGGGGGATTCTGGCGCTGGTGGGCTTGCACAGCATGCTGGAGTTTCCGCTGTGGTACGGGCCGTTTCAGCTGGTGACGGTGCTGGCGGTCTTCATTCTCTGGCGCAGGCCGGCGCCCGAGCGTGGCACTCCGCAGGGTGATGTCTCCGTGCAGAAAGCGCCTTTAGGGCAGATATGGAAAGCGCTGATAGCTCTCATTGCCATAGCATTCATGGGCTACGCCAGCTGGGATTACGCGCGGGTGAGCCAGGTGTACAAGCCGGTGCATCTGCGCTCCGAAGCCCTGCGGGAGAACACCCTGACCAAGGTGTCCGGCACCTGGCTGTTTGCCGATGCCGTAGATTTTGCAATTCTGACGACCACGCCCGTCAACCCGGAGACCGCGCAGCGCATGTATGTGCTGGCCACGGCCCTGCTGCACTATTCCCCCGAGCCGCGCGTGATCGAGCCACTGATCGAAAGCGCGGCGCTGTTGGGGCGGGATGATGAGGTGGCCTTCCACATGCGCCGTTACCGGGTCGCGTATCCGCAGGATTTCGATCGCTGGTCTCGCGCCAACCGGGCCTTCGCCGCCCCGGTGGACGACTGAACGCTGCGGCGGGCGTCAGGCCTACGGGCTTGGCGCCACGTAACTTCCCGACTTGCCCCCGTGCTTTTCCTGCACGCGCACGTCGTGGATCGACATGCCACGGTCCACGGCCTTGCACATGTCGTAGATCGTGAGCAGGGCGATCTGCACGGCGGTCAGGGCCTCCATCTCGACGCCGGTGGGGCCCACGGTTTCGACAGTTGCAGCACAAAATATGCCGATAGCGCCCGGCAGGCGTGCGCTGGCAGCTTCAAATTCGATAGCGACCCGGGTCAGCGCCAGGGGGTGGCACAGGGGGATGAGGTCGCTGGTCTTCTTGGCCGCCTGGATGCCGGCGATGCGGGCAATGCCCAGCACGTCGCCCTTTTTGGCGGTGCCGGCCTCGATCAGGGCCAGGGTGGCGGGCAGCATCTCGATGCGGCCGGTGGCCACGGCGATGCGGTGCGTGGCGGCCTTGGCGGCCACGTCCACCATGTGGGCCTGGCCCAGGGAGTCGAAGTGGGTGAGTGCGGACATAAGGTGCGAACCGGGTGAAGGGGGAAACTTTGGCAGAACGGGGCATCATACGGTGATGTGCCATGGCAGACGCTGCCGTCGGCGTTGGCCGGGGCAGGGTGTTCTCTGATGCAAGGTTTCAAGCAAAAAATGGCTTCAAGGCTTACTGTGAAAGCGCTGGCAGCTTCACTTTTGATAGCATTTGTGCCGCAGGCCGTGCTGCCGGTGCAAGCCCAGCCCCAGTTGCCCGCCCTGGGCGATGGCGGCGACATGACGGCCAGCGCCGAGCGCCGGTTGGGTGACGGCATCATCCGCCACCTTTACCGCGACCCGGACTATATCGACGACCCGGTGCTGGTCGAGTATGTGCAGACGCTCTGGCAGGCGTTGCTGGCGGCAGCGCGCGAGCGCGGCGAGCTTCCGCCCGAGCTGGACGAGCGCTTTGCCTGGGAGGTGCTGCTCGGGCGCGACCGCACCGTCAACGCCTTTGCGCTGCCCGGCGGTTACCTGGGCGTGCACCTGGGGCTGATCGGCGTGGTGGCCAGCCGGGACGAACTGGCCTCGGTGCTGGCCCACGAGCTGAGCCACGTCACCCAGCGCCATATTGCTCGCCTGATCACCCAGCAGAACCGGCAGACGCCGCTGATGATCGGCGCCATGATCCTGGGCGCGCTGGCCGCCAGCAAAAGCCCCCATGCCGCGCAGGCGCTGGCCATGGGTGGGCAGGCCCTGGTGGTGCAGAACCAGCTCAACTTTTCGCGCGACATGGAGCGCGAGGCCGATCGTGTGGGCTACGGGCTGATGGCGCCGGCGGGTTTTGCGCCGCAAGGCTTTGCCGCCATGTTTGAAAAGCTCCAGCAGGCCAACCGTATCAACGACAACGGCTCCTGGCCGTACCTGCGCAGCCATCCGCTGACCACCGAGCGCCTGGCCGGCGTGCAGGCGCGCCAGCTCCAGGCGATGCCTGCCCCGCCGCCCACACTGGAACATGCGCTGCTGGCGGCGCGGGCCCGCGTGCTGGCACAGCCGGGCGTCGAGGTCCTGCGCCAATGGATGGCCGAGCCCGAGGGCGGTGGCTTTGCGGCTTTGCCTGCCGCGCGCCGCGCCGCCGCGCTGTATGCCGCCGTGCTGGCGGCCAGCCAGCTGCGCGAGCCAGCCGTCGCACGGGCACTGCAGCCGCGCCTGCTGCAGGCCGTGCAGGGCGACACCGCCGCACTGCGCCAGGCCCGCTTGCTGGCCGCCGAGGTGGAACTGGCCGCTGGCGATGCCGCAAGCGCGTGGCGCCTGGTGCCTGCAGGAGAGCAACGGCCCGAGCGGATGCTGCGCGCCCAGGCCGGACTGCGCGCGGGGCAGGTGGGCGATCTGGCCGGGCCACTGCAGACCTGGGTGGCGCTGCACCCGCGCGATGCGGGCATGTGGCAGTTGCTCTCCAGCGTGTGGCAGGCGCAGGGGCAGCCGCTGCGAGCGGTGCGCGCCGAGGCCGAGGCCCATGCGGCGCGCTACGACTATGCGGCGGCGGTGGACCGTTTCAAGGCCGGGCAGGACCTGGCGCGGCAAAGCCGGACGGCCGCCGACCATGTCGAAGCGTCGATCATCGACACGCGCCTGCGCGCGGTGGAATCACTTCTTCGAGAACAGGCCGCCGAGCGCTGATTCGATCAGCAGGCCGAGCACCGAATAGATCAGCGAACCCAGCAGCGCCGCGCCAAAGCCGCTGACATGAAAGCCCCCGAGCACACCGGCGGCGGCCCAGAACATCAGTGCGTTGATGACGAACAGGAACAGCCCCACCGTGACGATGGTGACCGGCAGCGTCAGTACCACCAGGATGGGGCGCAGCACGGCGTTGAACAGGCCGATGACGAGGGCCGCGATCAGTGCCGACGTAAAGCTCTCCACCTGCACGCCGCTGTAAACATAGGCGACGAACAGCAAGGCAGCGGCGCTGAGCAGCCATTTGACAAGGAGTTTCATGCGTTCAGCATAGCGCAGCACCCGGGCACGCGCAAAAAAAGGGGGCCGAAGCCCCCGTGCATGAACCGAACCGGCCCCGGCGAAGGCCGGGCGCAGCCTGCTCAGAGTGCTGCAGGCTCGGGTTTGGATGCAGCCGCATAGCGTGCGGCGATCCATTTGCCAATGGCCAGTACCAGCAGCGCACCCGTAATGCCGGCGCCGTACTTGATCCAGTCGTTGGCCTGGTCGATCTTGAGCATCCAGGGCAGGGTGTTGGCGTTGGCCACGGCCGGGTCGGACACGAACATGGTGCCGGCAATCCAGCCCAGCAGCATGCCGCCGATGGTGATGATGGCGGGGAAACGGTCCATCAGCTTGATGACCAGCTGGCTGCCCCAGACGATGATCGGGATGCTGATCACGAGGCCGAAGATGACCAGGGGCATCTCATGGTGGTCGGCCGCGCCCTGGGCTGCGCCAGCGATGGCGATCACGTTGTCGATGCTCATCACCAGGTCGGCGACGATGATGGTCTTGATGGCGGCCAGCAGCTTGTCGCTCGCGTTGATGTTGCCGTGGTCGTCATCCGGATCGGGGGCCAGGAGCTTGACGCCAATCCACACCAGCAGGGCGGCGCCGACGAGCTTGAGGAAAGGAATGGCCAGCAAGGTGAGGGCGAAGTAGATCAGCACGACGCGCAGCACGATGGCGCCGGCCGTTCCCCACAGGATGCCCTTGGTGCGCTGGTGCGCCGGAAGCTTGCGACAGGCCAGGGCAATGACGACGGCATTGTCGCCGCCCAGCAGGATGTCGATCATGATGATCTGACCGACAGCGACCCAGAATTCGGGGGTCATGAATTGTTCCATGGAGTCCTCTTGGTTCCCTAAAAAAGCAATGCGCAAGGCGGGCCAGCCAGCACAAAAGGCTCCAGAGAGCGTGGTGTGTGCCTTCGACCAGACCTGCGCGGGTTCGGATCGAAGGTCTTGCTCGGCGGCGCCTCGTGTGCGCTGCCCGACAGGCCGGGAGCATGTGCGACGCTCCGTATTGACGACCTGGCGATACCCGCACTGCGGGAGGGAGCTACTCCCCTTCGGACTCCGATTAGACCATTGCCACCGGGGGGGCTGCAAGATGTGGGTATTACGCATACCGGCGCGCCGGCGGGGGGGCGCTATCATGGCCCGGCCCATGGCCACCCTCCACATCACCGACATCGAAGCCGCCATCAACCACTGGCGGGCCCGTGCCCCCTGGCGGGATGACCCGGCACTCGCACCCCCGCTGGATGCCCTGGCCGAGACCTATGCGCTGATGGTGTACCGGCAGCACGATGCGATCGACGATGCCGCCCTGTCGCCCCAGGCCATGGCGGCCTGGCTGGACTGGTACGCCAGCACGCCCGACACACCCTGCATCGCCATCTGCTCCACCAGCCAGGGCGACGACTGGTGCAAGGGCTGTGGGCGCAGCTTTGACGAGGTGCAGCACTGGCCGGCCTACAGCCCGGCGCAAAAGCGCGCCGTCTGGCGGCGCATCACCCTGCAGGGCACGGCCTGGCGGTTCAACCGCTATGCCGAGCGAGCGCAACAAAATTTAGCCGAAACAGCCTCTGGCGCTTGATGGACGAGCGTTGGCAGCTATCAACCCGAGAGCAACTCATGCGCCGTCTCACCCAGGCCCCGAACATGGCCCTGGCCACCCTGTGGGTGGACCTGCTGTGCGAAGACGGCATGCCCGCCACGGTGCAGCGCCAGTACCTGGGCGCCGCTGCCGGGCACCTGCCGCCCGACGAATGCCTGCCCGAAATCTGGCTGCGCCACGACGAGCACCTGGAGCGCGCCAGAACCTTGCTGGATCGCTTGCGCAATCTGCCCCAGCACCGCTGGCAGTGCGTGTGCGGTGAAATCGTCGAAGGTGGCTTTGAGCAGTGCTGGAACTGCGGCACCCTGATGCCGCGCTGACCCGCTTATTCCGTTTCCAAATCATTCGTGTCTAGGCGCGAAGCCGCAGACAGTGCTGTAGCACGGCAAGGCGAAGCAACAACGACACGGGTGATTTTGAAACGGAATTACTTCCAGCGCACCGGCTCCACATGCACGCTGCCCTGCGTGCTGCTCAGCGTGATGGCGCCTTCCTGCACCGTGGCCTGCAGTTGCATGCTGCGCTCGGCCAGCCGGGCCAGCTCCTGCGAGGCTTCGGTGGGAATACGCCAGACCTGCAGCTTGTCCAGGCGCGAGAGCTTGGTTTCAATGCCCTTCCACCAGATCTCGGACGCGTGGTTGAAGCAATAGACGATGACCGAGTCGGCCTTGCTGCAGGCCTTGGTGAGCGGCTTGTCCTCGGGCTGGCCCACCTCAATCCACACGCGCTTGCGCCCGGTGAAGTCGGTCAGCGAGGCGTCCGGGTCGTCCGGGTCGGACAGGCCCGCGCCAAAAGCCAGTTGGCCATCGCCATTGCACAGGTCATTGAGCTGGTGCGCCTGAATGGCGAGCGCGGCCAGCCGCACCATCATGCGCTCGTCGGTCTCGCTGGGGTGGCGGGCCAGCGTGAGCGCATGGTCGGCGTAGTAGCCGTGGTCGATGTCGGCGATCTGCAGGTTCGCCTTGAAGATGGTGGATTTGATGGCCATGGGCTGTCAGTATAAAAATGATAGCTGCCAGCGCTTGTTTGATAAGCGCTGGAGGCCAAAAAGGCTTAAAGAAGCGGTCAGACCCGGCGCGCCAGTTCGGCGGCCTTGCCCACGTAGCTGGCGGGCGTCATGGCCAGCAGGCGGGCCTTTTCGGGCTCGGGGATGTCGAGCGAGCGGATCAGGCCGTGCAGCGCCTCGGCGGTCACCGTCTTGCCGCGCGTGACTTCCTTGAGCTTCTCGTAGGCGCCCTGCACGCCGTAGCGGCGCATGACGGTCTGGATGGGCTCGGCCAGCACTTCCCACGAGGCGTCCAGGTCGGCGGCCAGGGCTTCCTCGTTGAGTTCGAGCTTGTTCAGGCCGGTCAGCAGCGAGGTGTAGGCGAGCGTGGCGTAGCCCAGGGCCACGCCGATGTTGCGCAGCACCGTGCTGTCGGTCAGGTCGCGCTGCCAGCGGCTCACCGGGAGCTTTTCTGACAGGTGGCGCAGCAGCGCGTTGGCCAGGCCCAGGTTGCCTTCCGCATTCTCGAAGTCGATCGGGTTGACCTTGTGCGGCATGGTGCTCGAACCAATTTCGCCGGCCTTCAGGCGCTGCTTGAAGTAGCCCAGGCTCACATAGCCCCAGATGTCGCGCGAGAGGTCGATGAGGATGGTGTTGGCGCGCGCCACGGCGTCGAACAGCTCGGCCATGTAGTCGTGCGGCTCGATCTGGATGCTGTAGGGCTGGAAGGTCAGGCCCAGGCCTTCGGGCTCGTGCGTCTCGATCACGCGGCGCGAGAAGGCCTCCCAGTCGAACTCGGGCCAGGCCGAGAGGTGGGCGTTGTAGTTGCCCACGGCGCCGTTCATCTTGCCCATGATCTTCACGGCGGCGATGCGCTCCACGGCGCCGTGCAGGCGCATGAGCACATTGGCCATTTCCTTGCCCACGGTGGTGGGGCTGGCCGTCTGGCCGTGCGTGCGGCTGAGCATGGGCACGTCGGCGTACAGGTGGGCCATCTCGCGCAGTTTGAGCACGATGCGGTCCAGTCCCGGTAGCACCACCTGGTCGCGGCCGGCGCGCAGCTGCAGCGCGTGGCTGGTGTTGTTGATGTCCTCGCTGGTGCAGGCGAAGTGCACGAACTCGGAGGCCTTCTCCAGCTCGGGGCGGGCCTCGAACTTGGCCTTGATCCAGTACTCCACGGCCTTCACGTCGTGGTTGGTGGTCTTCTCGATCTCCTTGATCGCTGCCGAATCGGCTTCCGAGAAGTTCTTCACCAGCCCCAGCAGGTAGGCGCGCGCGCCCACGCTCAGGGGTTTGAATTCAGGAAAGCCCGCATCCGACAGCGCGATGAACCAGGCCACCTCGACCTGCACGCGGCGGTGCATGTAGCCGTGCTCGCTCATGATGGGGCGCAGCGGGGCCAGTTTGGAGGCGTAACGGCCGTCGAGCGGCGAAAGGGCGGTAATGGTAGACAGGCTCATGGCGCAATATTGTAGGTGTCGCGCCCGTCAGGCGGGTGTGGGCGTGGCCCGATAGAATCGGCAGCCCGGAGTCCCCCCGGCGCCCGAGCCACGGAAGCAGAACCATGAAACTGATCGGATCCACCACCAGCCCCTATGTGCGCAAAGTGCGCATCGTGATGGCGGAAAAGAAGCTCGACTACCAGTTCGTGCTGGACAACGTCTGGTCTGCCGACACGAAAATCGCCGCCTCCAATCCGCTGGGCAAGGTGCCCTGCCTGATCATGGAAGGGGCCGAGGCGGTGTTCGACTCGCGCGTGATCGTCGAATACCTCGACACCCTCTCGCCGGTGGGCAAACTCATCCCCTCCACCGGACGCGAGCGCGCCGAGGTCAAGACCTGGGAAGCGCTGGCCGACGGCCTGCTCGACGCGGCCATCCTGGTGCGCCTGGAAAACACCTTCGAAGGCCGAACCGAGGGCCAGCGCAGCCAGGCCTGGATCGACCGCCAGATGGGCAAGATCCACGCCAGCCTCAAGGCCATGTCCCAGGGCCTGGGCGACAAGCCCTTCTGCAGCGGCATCCACCTGAGCCTGTCGGACATCGCCGTGGGGTGCGCGCTGGGCTGGCTGGAGTTCCGCTTCCCCGAGATCGGCTGGCGCGCCGACTACCCCAACCTGGCCAAGCTGATGGACAAGCTGGCGCAGCGCCCGAGTTTTTCGGACACCGTGCCCGGCTGAACCCGCCGAATCAACTCCGTGCGCGGCGCTTGAGCCAGCGCATCAGCGTGCCCACGCCGGGCAGCTTTTCATACAGCTCCTCGGCGGCGTCCCAGTAGTCGCGGTGCAGGGTGATGCGGTGGTGTTCGTCCAGCACCAGGTGCGTGGCGCCGCGCACCGTCTGCTCGACGCCCCGGGCATGGCTCGAGAAGGCGAACCGGAATTCCCAGGTCAGAAAGCACTCGCCGCCCTGCTCCACCCGGCCGGTGATGACGAAGCGCGGGTGCTGCAGCGTGGCAAACATGTGCCGGAAGATGTCCCGGATCGCGGCCAGGCCCTGCACTTCGTTGAACGGGTCCTTGAAGCGTGCGTCCGGGGCGTAGTACTGGCCCAGGTCCGCCAGGTCGGCCGGTTGCAACTGCTCGAAGAAGGACACCACGCGGGTGATGGCCTCGTGGGGGCTGGTGGGAGGGGGAAGGTTCATCACAGGCCTGTAAAGCGGCGCACCGCCGCAAAATACCACCGGTAGGGCAGCAGGCGCAGCCCTTTCATCACCACCGTGAAGCGGCGGGGGAAATGGATTTCAAAGGCGCCGCGCTCCCAGCCGCGCAGCATGGCCCGCGCCGCTGCCTCGGGCGACATCAGCGCGGGCATGGGGAAGTCGTTGGCGGCGGTCAGGGGCGTATCGACGAAGCCGGGGTGGACCACGCTCACCCCCAGGCCCAGAGGGCGCAGATCGAGATAGAGCGTTTCGGCCAGATGGGTCAGCGCGGCCTTGGTGGGGCCGTAGGCCAAGCCCTGGGGCAGACCGCCAAAGCCCGCCACGCTGCTGACCAGGCTGATGTGGCCTCCCCCACCGGCCCGCGCGGCATCCTGCAGGGCGGGCAACAGGGCGTCGAGCAGGTGGAGCGCGCCGGTGTAGTTGACCTCCATGTGCTGCAGCATGGTGGCCAGGTCGAATTGGGTGGCGCGCAGGGCGCGGTAGGTGCCGGCGCAATAGCACACCAGGTCCGGCACTCCGTCCGCCAGCACCTGCGCTGCGGCCGCCCGCACCTGGGCGGGGTCGGTCACGTCGAGCGCCAGGGCGGTGCTGCCCGGATGGTGCGCGACAAAGTCGTCCAGCGCCGCCGCGCTGCGCGCCGACACGGTGACGCGCGCGCAGCGCGCGTGCAGGAGCGAGGCCACCGCCCGGCCCATGCCGCTGGAGGCGCCCACCAGCCAGACGCGGCGGCCCTGCCAGGTGGGGATGCGCGGGTTCAGGCTCACTGGGTAACCTCCGTGCTGCGCACTGTGGTGCGAGCTTGCTTGGGAGCGGCCCGGCGCGCGCTCACTGGGTAACCTCCGTGCTGCGCACTGCGGTGCGAGCTTGCTTGGGAGCGGCCCGGCGCACGCTCATGCACCGCGCCGCGTGAAGGACAGCGTGATCTCGCCCAGGCGCACGCCGAATTTGGACATGGTGGCGCGGTTGAGCATCACGCGCTCGTCGATGAGGTACATCCAGTCGTCCAGATCGACATGGATCACCCGGCCATCGACCGGCAGGGCCAGCGTGTACTGCCAGCGAAAAGCGTTGCCCGCCACGCGGCCCTCGGCCTGGCCCACCACGTCACCGGCGGTGCCGGTGTAGCGGCCATCGGCATGTTTTGTCAGGCGCCACACACGGCGCTCGGTGCTGCCGTCGGAATAGGTAAAGGCCTCGTCGAGCACGCCGTTGGGCCCTTCCCAGCGGCAGTCCATCACCACGGTGAAGCGCCGGACGATCTGGCCGCTGCGGTCCTGGAAGATGCCGTGGGCGTCCACGGTGCCGTTGAAATACTGCGCCAGGTCGAGCACGGGCTGCTCGCGGGCATAGCCGTCGAGGTTCTGGCTGGCGCAGCCTGAGAGCCAGAGGGGCGAAGTGGCGGCAGCGGCGAGGAGCAGGCGGCGTTGCATCATGTTCTTTCTTGCAGGGTGGGGCGGTGCACCGCCGGAGCGGGCCGCAGGATCAGGGCATACAGGCCGGCGGCAGCCAGCAGCTTGAGCACGCAGGGTAGCAGGGCATAGGCCCAGCCCAGCATGGCCAGCCCCTCGGCGTCGCGCGTGCCGGGGGCGTAGCCCAGCGCGGCCAGCAAGGGCAGGGCCAGCCCGGCAGCCAGGGCCAGGTTGAGCTTGGAGGCAAAGTTCCACCAGCCAAAGTAGGCGCCCTCGTGGCGGCCGCTGTCGCCCTGGGCGGCTATCACGCCCGCCAGCAGGGCGCCGGGAAGGGCCAGGTCGGTGCCCAGGGCCACGCCCGAGAGCGCGCACACCAGCAGAAAGGCCGTGCCGTCGCCCGCGCCCAGCCCGGCTGCCCACAAAAACACCGCCACGGCCAGCAACATGCCCGCCAGCCAGGTGCGCGCCAGCCCCCAGCGCGCCACGGCGCGCAGCCACAGCGGCATCGACAGGGCCGCGCAGAGGAAGTAGCTGGCCAGGAACAGCGGCACCTGCGCGGGCGGGGCCTGCAGCCGGTCCTGAATGAAAAACAGCACCAGCGTGGCCGGGATGGCGCTGGCAATGCCGCTGAGCATGAACACCGCCAGCAGGCGCCGGAATGCAGCCTGGCGCCACGGGTGCCACAGGCTGGTGGCGGCTGGCGCATGCGCGGGGGCCGTCACCGGGCGCGGTGCGCGCGTCCAGGTCAGCCAGCCCAGCACCAGCAGCGCGGCAAAGGCCGCCAGCATCACCGGAATGCCGAGCAGGCTGGGCAGCAGCGAGGCCAGCACCACGCCCAGCAGCGCCGCGCCTTCGCGCCAGGCGACGATGCGGCCGCGCTGCACTTCACCGCCGCCCAGCCGTGCCCCCCAGGACTGGTGGGCGATGCTGGCCTGGCTGTAGGCGGTGCAGGTGATCAGCAGAAAGCCCAGCGCCCAGGCCGCCAGGGCCTGGGGCGACAGCGCGGGGGCCAGAAACAGCCCTGCCAGACCGAGCGCCATGACAGCGCAGGACAGCGCCCCCACCGCCAGCACGGCGCGCGTCGAACGGGCAAACAGCCAATCGCTCAGGCGCCCGAGCAGCGGGTCGGTGACGGCGTCGAACAGTCGGGCGGCCAGCAGCACCGCGCCCAGCGTTGCCAGCGGCATGCCGTAGGTGCGTGCGTAGTGGTCGGGCAGCAGCACGTACAGCGGCAGCGCCACAAAGGCCAGCGGCAGCCCCAGCAGCCCGTAGGCCAGGCCGTGGCGCGCCGTCCATGCGCTGCCCTGGTTCATGGTGTGGGCCCGGTGCGCGGGGCCGTCAGGGCCTGGCGCAGCGCGGGCTCCGAGGTGCGGGGCGAGAGCCAGATGCCGAAGAACAGGCGCGCGAACTGCGCGTCGGCCACCTCGCCCACCACGCGCCCCTGCATCCAGAACACCACGCCCGCGCCGGGGCGGTACACGCCGGTGAGGCGGTCGCCCTTCTTCACATCCGGCAGGGCCGCCTGCAGCGCCTGCTGCCAGCGTGCAGCCTGCGCGGGCGCAATAGATTCCTGCCGCTGCATCTCCTGCAGCGAGCGCCGGGCGATGGCTTCGGCGCTGAAGTCCCGCAGGTAGGCCAGCTCCAGCGCCAGCGGGTGGGCCGCGTAGTCGTCGGCCTCAAAGCCGGGAGGCGCCCACAGCCGCGCGCGGTACACCTCGAAACCGTAGTAGCGCAGCAGGCCCTGGCCCGCCAGCCGGGTGCCGGGCAGCGGAGACTCGGCAGATTCCGGGGTGTTGCCGTAGGAATATATGGAGAAAACGGCTGTAGCGCTTGCCAGTAAAGCGCTAACAGCTATCTTTTTGATATTCATGGCTTGACCAGCGTGTACTGCACCACGTCGATGTCGCCCATGGTGAAGGCGGCCTCGCAGTACGCCAGGTAGAACTCCCAGATGTGCATGAAGCGTTCGTCGAAGCCCTGCTGCAGGATCTGCGCGCGCTCGGCCAGAAAGCGCTCGCGCCAGCGGCGCAGGGTTTCGGCGTAATCCTGGCCAAAGGCAAATTCTTCCTGCACGCGCAGGCCCGCCGCCTCGGCCTCGCGGCGGAACTCGCGCGGACAGGGCAGGCAGCCGCCGGGGAAGATGTATTGCTGGATGAAGTCGGTCGAACCGATGTAGCGCGCGAACAGATCGTCGTCGATGACGATGCTCTGGATGCAGGCCCGCCCGCCGGGTTTGAGCAGCCGGTGCACGGCCTTGAAATAGGTGGGCCAGTAGGCCCGGCCCACGGCCTCCACCATCTCGATCGAGCAGATCGCGTCGTAGGGGCCGTCGTTGATGTCGCGGTAGTCCTGCAGGCGCAGGTCGGCCTGGTTGCCCACGCCCAGGCGCTCCATGCGCTGGCGGGCAAAGGCCAGTTGCTCGGTGGAGAGCGTCACGCCCGTCACCGAGGCGCCGAATTCGGTCGCTGCCATCTCGGCCAGCGCGCCCCAGCCGCAGCCGATCTCCAGCACCCGGTCGCCCGCCTGTACCCCGGCCTGTTGCAGCGCGCGGCGCACCTTGGCGTGCTGGGCGCGGCGCAGGTCGCCGGTGGGGTTGCCTTCAAACCAGGCCGAGGAGTAGTTCATCGTGTCGTCCAGCCAGCGCTGGTAGAACGCGTTGCCCAGGTCGTAGTGGGCGTGGATGTTCTTCTGGCTGCCCGCGCGGCTGTTGCGGTGCAGCAGGTGGCGCACGCGGTACAGCAGGCGCCCGGCCCAGGTGCCATAGACCATGCTGTCGACCTGGTGGCGGTTGGCGATGAACAGCGTGAGCAGGTCGGTCAGGTGGGGCGTGGTCCAGTCGCCCGCGATGTAGCTCTCGGCAAAGCCGATGTCGCCCGAGCGCAGTGCGGCGCTGCAGACGTTCCAGTTGCGCAGCGTGATGGCCGCTGCCGGGCTGCCGCCGGGGCCAAAGTGGCGCAGCGTTCCGTCGGGCAATTGCATCGTGAGGCTACCGTGCTGCAGGCGCTGCAGCAGTTGCAAAACGGTGCGTGCGGCGGCTGGAATGCCGGCGGGCAGGGTGCGGGGGGCGGCGGTGGTGCTGTTCATGGCGGGGCCTTCATGCAGGAGGGGGTCAGCGGAACATGGGACGGTGTGGTTCAGCGGGTGACGGGGTGGGCGGGCGGCGCGGGCTTGCGGTGAAAGCCCACGCGTTTGAACCACAGCCGCAGCGCGTGCCAGTGGATGCGCGCCACGATGGCCAGCGTCATCGCGGGGTAGGCCCACAGGGCGCGGCGCAGGGCCTGCGCGGTCACGGGTTCGAGGGTGCCGCTCACGCTGGTGCGCAGCAGCGGGCCGTCTTCGTCGTCGTGGTCGATGCGCACCATGGTGCGATCGTCGCCCGGGCGCTGCGCACGCACAAAGCGAAAGCGGTAGCCGCCGCGCACCTCGCAGAAAGGCGAAACATGGAACACCTTGCGCGCCTGCAGTTCCTGCCCGTAGCGGGGCTCGTCGAGCAGGTAACAGTGGCGCTCGCCAAAGGTGTTGTTCACTTCGACCACGATGGCGCGCAGGCTGCCGTCCGGGCGGTGGCAATACCAGAAGCTCACCGGCTTGAAGGTGTGGCCCCACATGCGCGGGTAGCAGTGCAGCCAGACCTGGCCGGTGGCGTCGGCAATGCCCTCGGCCTGCAGCAGTGCATCGAGCCAGGCGAGGGCGCCGCCCTCGGCGGGGCTGCGCCCGTCGCCATGGTCGCTGTCGTGAAAGCTGATGGTGCCGCGCCGGTTGACAGCCAACGGCCCGGCCGTGGCGGTGAGGCCGCGCATGGGCAGCATCAGAAAGAAGGTGGGGTAGACAAAGGCATGGCGCCGGGGGCGCAGGCGGGTGTGGCGCACCTCGCCAAAGCCGAGCAGCGGATGGTCCGGGTTCATGCGGCCTCCGCCAGGGGAGCGGGCTGGCTGGCCAGCAGTTCGCGGGCTGCGGCCAGGCCGGATTTCAGGCCGTCCTCGTGAAAACCGTAGCCCGTCCACGCGCCGCAGAACCAGGTGCGCTGCTGGCCCTGCAAACGGGCCACCAGGGGCTGCGCGCGGATGGCGGCCAGGTCGAACACCGGGTGGGCATAGTCGTAGGCTCCCAGCACCTGCGCCCGGTCGATGCCTTGCACCGGGTTGAGCGACACCAGTACCGGCTGGGAAAAAGGCAGCGGCTGCAGGCGGTTGAGCCAATAGTGCAGGCAGACGCGGGCGGATTCGCGCTCGCTTTGCGGTGCGCGCTCATAGTTCCAGGCGGCCCAGGCGGCGCGGCGTGTGGGCAGCACCGAGGTGTCGGTGTGCAGCACGGCGCGGTTGGCCTGGTAGCGGATGGCGCCCAGCACGGCCTGCTCCTGCGGCGTGGGCACGGCCAGCAGCTCCAGCGCCTGGTCGGAGTGGGTGGCCAGCACCAGGCGGTCGAAATGTTCGGTGTGGCCGTCGGTCACCACGCGCACGCCTGCGGCATCGCGTTCGATGCGGCGCACGGGGGTGTTGAGGCGCTTGTCGTCCACCCGGGCAACGATCTTGTCCACATAGTGGCGGGCGCCGCCGGTCACCGTCCACCACTGCGGGCGGTTGCTGACCTGCAGCAGGCCGTGGTTGTGGCAAAAGCGCACCATGGTGGCCACCGGGAACTGCAGCATCTGGTCGGTGGGGCAGCTCCAGATGCAGCCCAGCATGGGCAGCAGGTACCAGTCGCGGAAGGCCTCGCCAAAGCGGTGCTGGCGCAGGAAGTCGCCCAGGGGTTGCATCAGCGCAGCATCCTGCGGGCTATGGGCCAGGCGGGTGGCCAGGGCGTTGAAGCGCAGCAGGTCGGCCAGCATGCCCAGAAAGCGCGGGCTGGCCAGGTTGCCCGGCTGGGCGAACACCGTGGCGAGACTGGTGCCACTCCATTCGATTGCTCCGCCGCGCCGTGCGCCCGGCACCTGCACCGAGAACGACATGTCGGATTTCGAGGTCTCCACACCCAGTTCGGCCAGCAGGCGGATGAGCTGCGGATAGGTGCGCTCGTTGAAGACGAGGAAGCCTGTATCCACACCATGGGTCACCGGGCCCTGCGGCGTGGGCAGGGTGACGTCCACGGTGTGCGTGTGGCCGCCAAAATAGGAGCCCGCTTCGTACAGGGTGATGTGGGCGTGACCGCGCAGCGCGTGCGCGGCCGCCAGGCCGGAGATGCCCGAGCCGACGATGGCGACCTTCATGGGCGCCCCCCGTCGGCCGGGGCCGGGAAGAAAATGGTTGCGAAGCGTCCCGAAACGAAGAAGAGAGGGAGGGAGGAGAAGCGCTTCAGGGTGACAATCGGCCCCCTGAGGACCGAAAGGCTTCGCAACACGAAAACGGGAGGGTGCTTCCTGCACCCCTGTGCTCCATAGAGTGGGGTGCAAAACAGAAAGTTCCAGCCCCCGGTTTGCAAAATTTTGTGAGGACGGCGTGCTTTCATGGGCGGCCTCCGGGCGCAGGCAGGGCGAGCTGCTGCTCAATGGCGCGCACCAGGGCCCGGCTGTCGGGAGACGTCAGGCTGGAATACTGGTCCACCACCGTGCCGTCACGCGCCAGCAGGTATTTGTGGAAGTTCCAGCGCGGAGCCTGGCCTGTCTGCTGGGCCAGCTGCTGGAAGAACGCATTGGCCTGCGGCCCCTTCACACTGCTCTTGGCGAACATGGGAAAGCGCACGCCGAAGGTGCTCTCGCAGAACTCGGCGATTTCCTTGTTGCTGCCGGTTTCCTGCGAGAAATCGTTGGACGGAAAACCGAGCACTACCAGGCCCTTGCCCTGGTACTTGGCGTGCAGGGCCTCCAGCTCCTTGTACTGCCCGGTGAAGCCGCAAAAGCTCGCCGTGTTGACCACCAGCAGCACCTTGCCGCTGTACTGGCACAGCGACTGGGGTTTTTCATCCTGCAGCCGCAGGAAGGTGTGTTGCAGCGTGGCGGGGCAGGCCCCGGCGCTGGTCGCTGGCTGCGCAAGGGCAGGAGCCGTGGGGAGCAGCAGGGCGCAGGCGAGGCTGGCAAGCAGGCGGCGGGCGGGATTTTTCATTAGACAACTCCATATTTGTCTAGGACAAGATAGAATTTAAGCACAATTTGTCCATGTGTGCTGAGCGCTCCCACCCGTTGCCCATGCAGGTCTGCGGTGATTGGCCGGGGGCCGGGTCAGCAGTAATCTGACGTTTTCTATGAATGACCGTTCCGGCGCCCCGGCGCCCAGCTACAGCATTGCCGCCGTGGAGCGCGACACCGGCCTGTCCAAGGACACGCTGCGGGTGTGGGAGCGCCGCTACGGATTCCCGCAACCCGGGCGTGATGGCGCGGGCGACCGGGTGTACCCGGCGGAGCAGGTCGAGCGTCTGCGCACCATCCGGCGGCTGATGGATGCCGGGCATCGCCCGGGGCGCATCGTGGGTCTGGCGCCGCAGGCACTGCACGCACTGCAGGGCGGGGAGATGGTCCCGCAGCGGCGGGCACAGGGAACGCCGGTGGAGGCGGTGGCAGAGGCGGGCGATGCCCTGGTGCCCTATCTGGACCTGCTGGCGCGCCACGATGTACAGGGCCTGCGCAGCCAGCTGCAGCAGGCGTTTTTGCGCATGGGGCTGGTGGACTTTGTCACCCTGCTGGTGGCGCCCCTGACCACGGCGGTGGGCGAGGCCTGGATGCAGGGGCGTGTTCAGGTGTTCGAGGAGCACCTCTACACCGAGTGCCTCACGGGGGTGCTGCGCAACGCCATCGTGGAGGTCGCGCCCCCGGCGGCGTCGGCGTCACCCCGGGTGCTGCTGACCACCTTTCCGCAGGAGGCGCACGGTCTGGGCCTGCTCATGGTCGAAACGCTGCTGGCGCTGGAGGGCTGCCATTGCCTGCCCCTGGGGCCGCAGACCCCGGTGGCCGACATCGCCCGGGCAGCGCAGGCCTGCCGTGCCGACATCGTGGCCCTGAGCTTCAGCCCCGTGATGGGCGCCCAGGCCGCGCAGGCGGGACTGCGGGAGTTGCGGCAGCGGCTGGCGCCGCAGGTGGCCCTCTGGGCGGGAGGGCGGGCGCCCTTTCTGCGCTCGCGCAGCATTCCCGGTGTCTTGGTTCTGCCTACGCTCGGTGCTCTGCAGGAGCAGGTGGCCCTGTGGCGCGAGAGGTCTGCAGGTGGCCCGGTCAAGGCATGACGCGCGTGGCCGCAAGGGCCACGATGCCTAGGCAGCCCGTCGGGTTACACCATCTTCTCGGACATGGCCACGAGCCGGGAGACTTGAAACTGCACGCGCACATCCTTGTGCGCTACCGGGCCGGTGATCTTGCAGGAGGGCTGCGCGGTGTTGCGCGGAATCAACTCCCCGGTGGGCATGCCCAGGCGGTTCATCACCACGGCCACGCGCGGTGTGGTGGCTGACGGGCCCCGCCGCAGGACAATGGCAATCTCCTGGGTGGCCAGGCGGACGAAAGCGCCGGGCGGGTAGATGCCCAGGGCCTTGACCAGTGCGGCGCCGGCCGGGTCCACCTTCTGTTCCTCGTCGTAGTAGCAGGCCTGCATGGCCGCCGTGACCGGCATGGGCGAGCGTGCGGTACGGGGCGCCAGGCGGGCTCCGAAAATATCGGCGCGCTGGATCAGCCGGGCGATCTGCAGGGCCTCTTTTTTCTGTTCCATCGGGCCGGGCATGCGGTGGTGGTGGCAGCGCACCGCTTCGAGCCATACCGGGTCGGCCACCCCCAGTTGGCGCAGCAGGATCTCGGAGCGGCTGGCATGGCTTTCCACGGCAGTGATCTGGGCCGCCGTGAGGGGCAGCGCCTGCTGCACCAGCTGGTCCTGCAACTCGGTCATGGCCACATTCATGCTGAGGGCGGCGCGGCCCAGCGTCAACACCTTCGCTTCGGGCCAGGCCAGCACTTCGCGTGCCGCCACCATGCAGACACACGACACCAGCATGGCGTGCGTGGCGCTGTACAGGCGGGTTTCCTGGGCCGAGAGATAGATCAGCGCCAGCACCGTGGCGTCGGGCGAATGGGTGCTGTGGCGCACCAGCTCCTCGTGCAGCGCCTGGAAGCGCGAACCGAAGTCACCGGTCGAGGGTGAGCGCAGCAGCTGCGTGGCGCGCTCCTGGAGTGCCGGCCAGTCGGCGGGGCCGGTGTCCACGCGGTTGCGCTCCGTGGGTTCGGCCGCGCTGATTTTCATGCTGGCGATCTCGCCGAGGTTGGTGTCGGCGATCAGCATCCTCTGCAGTCCGGCCAGATAGGCGCGGTGGCTTTCGCCCGATTCATCGGTATCGACGTGCAGTTGCACACCCCGCGCCAGCAAGACATTCAGGTCGTCCCGGTTGCGGATGACGAACCCTTTCTGCGCCAGCAAGGTTCCGTCGGCGCCACGCAGCACGAAAGGCAGCGGCTGGCCGAAGTGGATCGAATCGATGCTGAGCGGTACAAGATTCATGGTGTGGCCGCATTATCCTGCGCAGACTGCAGGTGCTAAAGCGCGCAAACCCGGGGAATCCGGGGCCATTTTCAGGGACACCTGATCCACCGCAATGTTCAACCTAGAAACGGCGGTCGCATAGCGTTCTCACCCAGCAAGTGAACACCATCGGAGCCATCAGCGATTGATTTCATCCGACTTGGAGGGTGTAGAAGAAATCTATTTCAACCGCCCCAACAGCATGCGAGCCTGAGCGAGCCAAACCCAGGCCTGGGCATAAAACGGCTTGCGGTCGTGGTGCATCACCAGCCTGCGGTTGCGTTCCAGCCACGCATGGGTACGTTCCACCACCCAGCGCTTCTTGGCGATCACCACAGGCTGCTCTTCCTTCCACAGAGGTTGCTGGGCATCGTCCCAACGGTGGCGGGCACTGTGGCGCACGATTTGCACTTTGACATCGTGCGCCTTTTCGATCTGTTGGGCGCATTGCCCGGCATACGCGCTGTCGGCCCACAGCACCTTGAACGAACCACCCGTGCGTTTGCATGCCTGCGCCACAGTTTGCGCAGCCGCATCTCGGTCCTGCACGGCTGCGCTGGTAACCACCACCGCCAGCAGCAAGCCCAGCGTGTCCACCACCAGATGGCGCTTGCGCCCTTGTACCTTCTTGCCCGCATCGAAGCCCAGTGTGCCGCCCTGGGGACTGCCCCGGTTGGATTGGGAGTCGATGATGGCCTCGCTGGGTTGCTCGGCCCTGTCCAAACGTTGGCGCCATTGCTGGCGCAAGCGCTCGTGCAATGCTTCGAACTTGCCTTGCCGTGCCCAGCGCACAAAGGCCTTTTGCACCGACTGCCAGGGCGGATAGATCTGCGTGGGCAGGTTGCGCCAGGATGAGCCGGTGCGCAGCACGTAGCAACACGCTTCGACAACGCTGCGCCGGGAGTATGTCGCTGGTCTGCCACGCGAAGCCCGGCTCTGGCTCGAATAAGTCCTGGGCCAGCGCCCATTCGGCGTCGGTCAGGACTCCGGCAATGCCCGACGCGTTGCTGGGGCGATGCAGAGCGTTGTAGCCGTAACGCGTGCGCGGTTGCTGGGGCTTGGCGCGTGCCAGTTGCTGCTTGGGCCGTGTCCGTTGCAATCCAGCAGCTTTCAACGCTGCACGCATGGTCACCGCGCTGGGGGCGTTGCGGCCCATGCGTTCGCTCCAGGCCAAAGCCAACTCCGGCAGTGTTGCCTGGGGGTTGTCGCGCACCACTTCGCGCAAGGCTGCGTACTCTGCAGCAGGAATCACGGGTGGTCGGCCTGTCTTTGCCATCGCATTGCTTCTGTGCAGTTGGTACGATGAGATGATAATTTATTTCTTCTACACCCT
>MESL01000036.1 GCA_001770955.1 Burkholderiales bacterium RIFCSPLOWO2_12_FULL_65_40
CAAACTACTACCGGCAACTAGCCAGTCAGCCCTCCATGATGGTGGGCTGACTTAAACCAACCGGCCTCCACGAATCCCGGGGCGATTCACAGAGAGCACATTGCCGTCGTCATGGCATTACTCACTCCGCTGCTAGGTACTGCCCCCTTCTACAGAGACAAACTCCGTCAATCAAAGCAGCAGACACAAATAAATGAGTTGACGATTCAGAAGCTGAAGCTAGAACTGGCGGAAAAAGAAGACGCTGCAATCGAACGGGCAGAGAAGAAGCAGAAAGAGATGAGGGCTCAGGCTTTGCCTCTGGAGCCACCACTGGGTCCCGAAGAGATCGCGACTGCACTCCTGTCACGAAAAAAAATTGCGCGCAGGCGCTCAAACTACTATGAGCAGTTGGTCGAAGACTCACAAATCGAGGCCGTTGGCTTTGCACCATCGCATGCCCGTGGGGCAAACGAACTGACCATCCAGCGCCGCCAGTTTCAGAACTTTGTTGTGGCTCGTACCGACCTTGAGCCCCTTACTTACAAAAACATCGTAATCGAAGTCGTTTCTCCGGTGCTACGGTCTGGTGGGCTGAAGTGGCGCGGCATCTTCGACAAGAAGATCATCGGCTTTGATCTTGAAGACCAGGCATTCCGTGACAGCGTGACCTCGAAGCGAGTGCAGTTTCAGAACGGGACGATGCTTATTTGTGACCTTGAAGTACTCCAACGCGAGGACGAGACCGGTGATACAGAGATCGCAGGCTACGTGGTTAGTGCCGTACACGAAGTTCGGAGTCCATCCACGCCGCCAGAGCCAGTCGAAAACCCGCAGCTATCTCTACATCTTGATTCCGAGAATCCAGGGAAAGAACATTAAGGCCCGTGCATTTGGCCCGCCCCTTCCACTCCCGCGCGCCCATGGTGCACCGCACAACCCCGGTGCACCCTTTCACGCATCTGTTTAAGCCAAATAGGCCTCTAGCGCCCTGAAATAGG
This sequence comes from Burkholderiales bacterium RIFCSPLOWO2_12_FULL_65_40, assembly GCA_001770955.1. Classification (GTDB taxonomy): domain Bacteria; phylum Pseudomonadota; class Gammaproteobacteria; order Burkholderiales; family Burkholderiaceae_C; genus Simplicispira. The sequence continues at coordinate 981 of MESL01000036.1, forward strand.
GCGTGTAAAGCTCCATATTCCATAGCATCCACAGTTTAAAGAACCTGGCACGCGCCTTGCATTGCTAGTTGCAGACCCCCTCCAGGGTCACCACGGCGGCGCCACCCAACGGCGGGTGGTTGCTGCCTGTTACCGGACAAAGGCGTCCCCACCCTGCGCATGCGGCCTCTGGCTGGCGTGTGCAGCGTGAGGACGCCTTTTTTTACTTTCACGACGCAAGGGGAGCCCCATGACCGATCTTCTGAAAACCAGCCTCAACCGCCGCACCGTGCTGCAGGCCGCCACCGTGGGCGCCGTGGGGGTGAGCCCCGCGCTGCGGGCGCTTGTCCATGCCCAGGGCTCGGACGCACCCGAGAAGAAGGAAGTCAAGATCGGCTTCATTCCGCTGACCGACTGCGCCAGCGTGGTGATGGCCTCGGTGCTGGGCTTCGACAAGAAGTACGGCGTGACCATCATCCCGACCAAAGAGGCGAGCTGGGCCGGCGTGCGCGACAAGCTGGTGAATGGCGAGCTGGACTTCGCCCATGTGCTGTATGGCCTGGTGTACGGCGTTCACTTGGGCACGGCCGGCCCGAAGAAGGACATGGCGGTGCTGATGAACCTGAACCACAACGGCCAGGCGATCACGCTGTCCAAAGCGCTGGCCGACAAGGGCGCGGTGGATGGCCCTTCGCTGGCCGCGCTGATGGCCAAGGAAAAGCGCGAATACACCTTCGCGGGCACCTTCCCCACGGGCACCCACGCGATGTGGATGCACTACTGGCTGGCAGCGGCGGGCATCAACCCGCTGTCGGGCGCCAAGCTGATCACCGTGCCGCCGCCGCAGATGGTGGCCAACATGCGCGTGGGCAATATGGATGGTTTTTGCGTGGGCGAGCCCTGGAACCACCGCGCCATCATGGACGGCATTGGCGTCACAGCCAACACCACGCAGGACATCTGGCAAGACCACCCCGAGAAGGTGCTGGGCACCACGGCCGAGTTTGTGAAGAAGTACCCCAACACCACGCGCGCCGTGATGATGGCCGTGCTCGAAGCCAGCCGGTGGATTGACGCCAGCCTGCAGAACAAGCTGAAGATGGCCGAGACGGTGGCCCAGAAGTCTTACATCAACACCAGCGTGGATGCCATCAACCAGCGCATTCTGGGCCGCTACCAGAACGGCATGGGCAAGACCTGGGACGACCCGAACCACATGAAGTTCTTCAACGACGGCGCGGTGAACTTCCCCTACCTGAGCGATGGCATGTGGTTCCTCACCCAGCACAAGCGCTGGGGCCTGCTCAAGAGCCACCCCGACTATCTGGCCGTGGCCAAGCAGGTGAACCAGGTGGACCTGTACAAGTCGGTCGCCAGCGCCATGAAGGTCAATGTGCCCAAGGATGTGCTGCGCACGAGCAAGCTGATCGACGGCGTGGTGTGGGACGGCAAAGACCCCGCCAAGTATGCCGACGGCTTCAAGATCAAGGCCTAAGAGGCTGAGCCAAACACCGCCCCACCTACCGGAGATCACCATGGTCAGCGCCGTTTTCCATTCCCCGCTGGAGCCTACGCCAGCCCCATCGCAGGATGCTATGAAAAATGCAGCTATTAGCGCACAGCCAGCAAGCGCTGCAAGCCAAAAACACTTAAAAACAGCCGCTGCACCCACGCCCCGTGCGGCACGCGACTGGGCGGCGCTGTCGCGCAGCTTCTGGCAGAACGTGCTGCCGCCACTGTGCGGCCTGGGCTTGCTGGTGGGGCTGTGGGCGCTGGTGTCGGCCAGCACGAAGCAAAGCATTCCCGGGCCTTACGAGACCTGGCTGCAGGCCCTGGAGGTGTTCAGCAACCCCTTCTACAGCAATGGTCCCAACGACCAGGGCGTGGGCTGGAACGTGCTGGCGTCGCTGCAGCGCGTGGCCATCGGCTTCGGGCTGGCGGCGGTGGTGGGCATTCCGGCGGGTTTTGTGATCGGGCGGTTTGCCTTTCTCTCGCGCATGTTCAATCCGCTCATCAGCCTGCTGCGGCCGGTGTCGCCCCTGGCCTGGCTGCCGATTGGCCTGCTGGTGTTCAAGGGCGCCAACCCGGCCGCCATCTGGACGATTTTCATCTGCTCCATCTGGCCCATGATCATCAACACCGCCGTGGGCGTGCAGCGCGTGCCGCAGGACTACATGAACGTGGCCCGCGTGCTCAACCTGAGCGAATGGAAGATTGCCACCAAGATTCTCTTCCCTGCCGTGCTGCCCTACATGCTGACCGGCGTGCGCCTGGCCGTGGGAACGGCGTGGCTGGTGATCGTGGCGGCCGAGATGCTGACGGGCGGCGTGGGCATTGGCTTCTGGGTGTGGGACGAGTGGAACAACCTGAACGTCAAGAACATCATCATTGCGATCTTCGTGATCGGCATCGTGGGGCTGGTGCTGGAGTTTGCGCTCATCAAGCTGGCCACCGCATTCACATTCGAGGAAGTGAAATCATGAACGCCAGCACCCATGCATCGCTGTCCACCAAATTCATCGAGGTGCAAGGCGTCGAGCAGACCTTCAAGACGGCCAAGGGTCTGTTCCCGGCGCTCAAGGACATCCACCTGACCATTGCCAAGGGCGAGTTCGTGGCGCTGATTGGCCACTCGGGTTGCGGCAAGTCCACGCTGCTCAACCTGATTGCCGGGCTGACCACGCCCACCAACGGCGCGCTGCTGTGCGCCAACAAGGAAATTAACGGCTCCGGCCCCGAGCGTGCGGTGGTGTTCCAGAACCATTCGCTGCTGCCCTGGCTGACCTGCTTTGACAACATTTACCTGGCCGTGGAGCGCGTGTTTGGCGCCAAAGAGAGCAAGGCGCAACTGAAGGCGCGTACCGATGCCGCCCTGGCCCTGGTGGGCCTCACGCACGCGGGCCAGAAGCGACCCGGCGAGATTTCGGGCGGCATGAAGCAGCGCGTGGGCATTGCCCGCGCACTGTGCATGGAGCCCCAGGTGCTGCTGATGGACGAACCTTTTGGCGCGCTGGACGCCCTGACCCGCGCCAAGCTGCAGGACGAGCTGCTGGAGATCGTGGCGCGCACGCACAGCACCGTGGTGATGGTGACGCACGACGTGGACGAGGCGGTGTTGCTGTCCGACAAGATCGTGATGATGACCAACGGCCCCGCGGCCACCATTGGTGAGGTGCTGGCGGTGGACTTGCCGCGCCCGCGCAAGCGCGTGGAGCTGGCCGAAGACCCGCGCTATGTGCACTACCGCAAGGCGGTGATCGACTTTTTGTACACGCGCCAGGCGCACGTGGAAAAGGTGGCTTGAACAAGCAGCCTGCGTGCCCTGCCAAAAAAGCCCTGACCAACCCGGTCAGGGCTTTTTTGCATCAGCGGCCACCGGTGATGTAGTGCTCGAGCTGCTCGATGATGAATTTCTGCTCGGAAATGATGTCCTTGACCAGGTCACCGATGGAGATCATGCCCAGCAGCTTGCCGTCGTCCACCACGGGCAGGTGCCGCAGGCGCTTGCCGGTCATCAGCTGCATGCACTGCTCGCTGGTTTGCGTGGAGTGCACGCACAGCACCGACGACGTCATCACGTCGCGCACCAGCGTCTCGACCGAGGTGCGGCCCATCAGGGCGATCTTGCGGGCGTAATCGCGCTCGGTGACGATGCCCACGATGGCGTCGCCCTCCATCACCAGCAAGGCGCCGATGCCCTTGTCGGCCATCAGGCGCAGCCCTTCGTACACGGTGTCTGTGGGGGCAATGCGGTGCACCACCGCGTCGGGTTTGGATTTGAGAATTTCAGCAACAACGGTCATAAATCATCTCCCTGCAATCACGCGAATGCGGTAAGCCATTTCAGCCCATCCGCGCCCGCAGCGCAACAGGGCGTTTTACCAACACGTTGTATGCGCCCATCGGCAGGCCGACCCGGGCTCATCACTCCCGGATTATTCCGAATACTGGAACAGTTAGTTCGCGACTGAGTAGTTTTAAAATGACTTTCAAGTGCGTACAGTTCAACCCATCGATGAGCCAGACCCGCTAAGGCGACTCACCGAAACCGCCCCGCAGGACTCGATGGCTCCTACGGCCAGCGGACCCACAGAGTACGTTTTGAAAGGACACCATCATGAACACCGCACGCATCCTCTCCATTGCCGCCGTGGCCGCTTTTGCTTCGATGGGCGCACAGGCCTTCGAAGCCAATGGTGAACTGTACGGCTCCGAGATCGAATCGCGCTTCCAGTCCACCCGCACCCGCGCCGAAGTGCGCGCCGAAGGCCAGAAAGCCCTGCCCGAATTCGCCAAGGGCCCGATCGCTGACCGCGCAGCGCTGGTTCAAAGCACCCGCGAGCGCCCCGCCGTCCGCTCTGAAGGCGTAATGGCTGCCCGGGCCAACCTGATCGCCACCGGCGAACGCAGCTAAACCCTGCAGGGCGGCGCCCTTTGCGGCGCCGTACCACCCGGCCCGCACCGTGCAAACGGCGCGGGCTTTTTTACGTGGCACGCCTCCATGCCACGGCGCATGTTGCAACGCACCACTCGCTGGCACGGCCCACCCAGCATGGTGCACGCCAGCACACCCTGGTGCAGCGCTGCCCCTGCTTGGCACGGGCAGCACCGCCACAGCACCGCTCCCCACCCTGGCACGGCGCTTGCATTACCCGTAGCGCGGCCACTGCAGGCCGCATGCGGGGGCCGTGCAATGGCGCACCAGCCCCGCAGGACGATGGCGTCCCCACGCAGCACCGGCCACCGGCCCGCGCAGCGTGTGGACGCCTTTTTGTTTTTGGCGAACTGCCTTGGGGGGCACGATGAAAAAATCCAGGCTGGTGATGGTGGGTAACGGCATGGCCGGGGTGCGCACGCTCGAAGAACTGCTCAAGATCGCGCCCGATCTGTACGAGGTCACCGTCTTCGGTGCCGAGCCGCACCCGAACTACAACCGCATCCTGCTCTCGCCCGTGCTCGCGGGCGAGCAGACGGTGGACGAGATCATCCTCAACGACTGGTCGTGGTACCAGGAGAACGGCATCCAGCTCCACGCAGGCTACACCGTCACCGAGGTGGACCGCGTGCACCGCGTGGTGCATGGCACCAACGCTGCGGGCGAGAAGATCAGTGCGGAGTACGACCGGCTGATTCTGGCCACGGGCTCCAATCCGTTCATCCTGCCGCTGCCCGGCAAGGACCTGGATGGCGTGCTGGCCTACCGCGACATTGCCGACACGCAGGCGATGATCGATGCCGCCGCTACCTATCAGCACGCCGTGGTCATCGGCGGTGGCCTGCTCGGCCTCGAAGCCGCCAACGGTCTCATGAAGCGTGGCATGCAGGTCACCGTGGTGCACGCCAGCGAATGGCTGATGGAGCGCCAGCTCGACAGCGTGGCCGGCAAGATGCTGCAGAAGTCGCTGGCAGAGCGTGGAATGCAATTCCTCATGCAGGGGCAAACCGCAGCGTTGCTGGGCAACGAGAGCGGTCGCGTGCGCGCCGTGCAGTTCAAGGACGGCACCGAGCTGCCCGCCGACCTGGTGGTGATGGCCGTGGGCATCCGCCCCAACACGGCCTTGGCCGAAAGCATGCGCCTGCATGTGAACCGGGGCATCGTCGTCAGCGACACGCTGCAGACCACCACCGACGCACGCATCTACGCCGTGGGCGAGTGCGCCGCGCACCGGGGCATTGCCTACGGGCTGGTGGCGCCGCTGTTCGAGCAGGCCAAGGTGCTGGCCAACCACCTGGCCGAGTTCGGCATCGGCCGCTACCAGGGGTCGCTGACCTCGACCAAGCTCAAGGTGACGGGTATTGATCTGTTCAGCGCGGGCGATTTCCAGGGCGGCGAAGGCACCGAGGAAATCGTCATGAGCGACCCCTTCGGCGGCGTGTACAAAAAGCTCGTGCTCAAGGACGACAAGCTCGTGGGCGCCTGCCTGTATGGCGACACGGTGGACGGCAGCTGGTACTTCAAGCTGCTGCGCGACGCACGCCCCGTGGCCGACATCCGCGACAAGCTGATGTTCGGCGAGTCGAACATGGGCGACGCGGGCCACCAGGGCCACAACAAGGCCGCCGCCATGCAGGACAGCGACGAGGTGTGCGGCTGCAACGGCGTGACCAAGGGCCAGATCTGCAAGGCCATCAAGGACAAGGGCCTGTTCACGCTCGACGAGGTGCGCAAGCACACCAAGGCCAGCGCGAGCTGCGGGTCCTGCACCGGCCTGGTCGAGCAGATTCTGATGTTCACCGCCGGGGGTGATTACTCGGCCACGCCCAAGACCAAGCCCATGTGCGGCTGCACCAACCACGGCCACCAGGCCGTGCGCGACGCGATCCGCGCCAACAAGCTGCTGACCACGGGCGCGGTGTACCGCTTCATGGACTGGAAGACGCAGAGCGGCTGCCCGAGCTGCCGCCCGGCCATCAACTACTACCTGCTCAGCACCTGGCCCAAGGAAGCGCAGGACGACCCGCAGAGCCGCGCCATCAACGAACGCAGCCACGCCAACATCCAGAAGGACGGCACCTACAGCGTGATTCCGCGCATGTGGGGCGGCGAGACCTCGGCCGACGAGCTGCGCCGCATTGCCGACGTGGTGGACAAATACCAAATCCCCACCGTGAAGGTGACGGGCGGCCAGCGTATCGACCTGCTGGGTGTGAAGAAGGAAGACCTGCAGGCCGTGTGGCGCGACATCGGCATGCCCAGCGGCCACGCCTACGCCAAGGCGTTGCGCACGGTGAAGACCTGCGTGGGCAGCGAGTGGTGCCGCATGGGCACTCAGGACAGCACCCAGATGGGCAAGGACCTGGAGCGCGCCATGTGGCGCATGAACGCACCGCACAAGGTGAAGTTCGCGGTCAGCGGCTGCCCGCGCAACTGCGCCGAGAGCGGTATCAAGGACGTCGGAATCATCGGTGTGGACAGCGGCTGGGAGATGTACATCGCGGGCAACGGCGGCATCAAGACCGAAGTGGCGCACTTCTTCACCAAGCTCAAGACCGCCGAGGAGGTGCTCGAATTCACCGGCGCCTTCATGCAGCTCTACCGCGAGGAAGGCTGGTACCTGGAGCGCACCGTGCACTACGTGGCGCGCGTGGGCCTGGACCATGTGAAGAAAAAGATCCTCGACGACCACGAGGGCCGCAAGGCGCTGTGGGCGCGCCTGCAATGGGCACTCGAAGGCGAGCCCGACCCCTGGTTCGAGTTCGACAAGGCGCGCGTGGACCAGCGCCAGTTCATCCCGATCCAGGTCGAGGGAGTTTCGGCATGAAACGCCGTGGCCTGATCGTGATCGCCGCCGCCTCCGGCCTCGGCGTGGGCGCGCGGGCCCAGGTGAGCGACCTCAACGACGCCATCAACAAGGCCGGCCGCCAGCGCATGCTCTCGCAGCGCATGGCCAAGGCCTGGCTGGCCCTGGTGCACCGCACGGAGAGCAGTGCGGCCCAGCCCATCCTGGACCGTTCCATGGCCCTGTTCGATCGCCAGCTCGTCGAACTCAAGGCCTACGCACCCAGCGCCGACATCCGCAAAACCTACGGCGAACTCGAAGCTGCCTGGAGCGAATACAAGAGCCTGCTCGTGGGCACCCGCCCCAACCGCGACAGCGCTGCTCTGCTGCTGCGCACCGACGCGCGGGTGCTGGCCCTGGCGCACCAGGGCACGGTGCAGTACGAGGCTGCGTCGGGCAAGCCGGTGGGCAAGCTGGTCAACGTGGCGGGCCGCCAACGCATGCTTTCGCAGCGCATGGCCAAGTTCTACTACGCCGCCACGCTGAAGGTGGACAGCACGCAGGCCAGCGCCGAGATTGCCCGTGCGCGCAGCGAATTCCTTGCCGCCATGGAGCTGCTGCGCAATGCCCCGGAGGCCACGAACAGCATCCGCACGCAGCTGGAACTGGCCGACCACCAGTGGCTGTTCTACGACATGGCCCTCAAGGAAATCAACGGCGCCAGCCCCAAGGCGCTGTCCGACATGTTCATCACGAGCGAAAACCTGCTGGCCGTGATGGACCGCATCACCGGCCTCTATGCCGACCTCAAAACCTGAAAAAGCAAGGAGCACCCACATGAATACATGGAAACCGATCTGCCGCGTGGACGACATCCCCGTGCTGGGAGCGCGCCGCGTGCAACGCGCCCAGGGCCTGGAAGTGGCCGTGTTCCGCACCGAGGCCAACGAAGTCTTCGCCCTGCTCGACCGCTGCCCGCACAAGGGCGGGCCGCTGTCGCAGGGCATCGTGTTCGGCAACAGCGTGGCCTGCCCGCTGCACAACTGGACCATCGGCCTGTGCGACGGCCAGGCCCAGGCGCCCGACGAGGGCTGTACGCCGAAGTTTGCGGTGAAGGTGGAAGACGGCCAGGTTTTCCTTGACGCCGACGAACTGGCACACCACGCCACCCATGAGACGCGCCCGCTGGCCGGGCCCTGCCAGCGCGCCACCACCGCGGCGTGACCCCCGGCCCCTTTCGACCTTGATTCCAGAAGAAAGAAAACCATGGCTTACCTCGTCCCCTCCGAATTCGTCACCAAGATGGTGGACGCCGGCGAATCGAAAATCTACATGTCCACGCGCGACACGCTGATCCGCGCCTTCATGGCCGGCGCCATCCTGTCGCTGGCAGCGGTGTTCGCAGTGACCGCCTCGGTGATGAGCGGCTCGGCGCTGGTGGGCGCCATCCTGTTCCCCGTGGGCTTCTGCATGCTCTACCTGCTGGGCTTCGACCTGCTCACCGGCGTGTTCGTGCTCACACCGCTGGCCTGGCTGGACAAGCGCCCGGGCGTCACGGTCCGGGGCATCCTGCGCAACTGGGGCCTGGTGTTTGTCGGCAATTTCCTGGGGGCGCTGGTGGTGGCCTTCATGATGGCGTTCATCTTCACCTACGGCTTCTCGGTGCCGCCCAACGAGGTGGGGCAGAAGATCGGCCACATTGGCGAGTCACGCACGCTGGGCTACGCGCAGTACGGCCTCATGGGCTGGATCACCATTTTCATCCGCGGCATGCTGTGCAACTGGATGGTGTCCACTGGCGTGGTTGGCGCCATGATCTCCACCACGGTCAGCGGCAAGGTGATCGCGATGTGGATGCCCATCATGCTGTTTTTCGCCATGACCTTCGAGCACTCGGTGGTGAACATGTTCCTGTTCCCCTCGGGTCTGATGATGGGCGGCAACTTCTCGATCCTCGACTATTTCCTGTGGAACGAGATCCCCGTGGTGCTGGGCAACCTCGTGGGCGGCCTGGCCTTCACGGGCCTCACGCTCTACGCCACCCACATCAAGACCGCGCCCAAGCGCACGCTGGTCTGATACCTCGCCACACCATGGACGGCCTCCTGCGCGTCCGCATCGGGCAGCACACCGACCCCGGCCCGAAGGAGGTCAACCAGGACTTCCATGGCGCCCGCGTCCCCGAGGGGCCGGCGCTGGCCGCCAAGGGCGTGGCGGTGGCGCTGGCAGACGGCATCAGCAGCAGCGAGGTGAGCCACATCGCCAGCGCGGCGGCCGTGCGTGCCCTGATGGAGGATTACTACTGCACCTCCGACGCCTGGAGCGTGCGCCGCTCGGTGCAGTGCGTGCTGGCGGCCACCAACTCGTGGCTGCACGCGCAGACGCAGCGCGGCCCGCACCGCTTCGACCGCGACCGGGGCCATGTGTGCACGCTCAGCGCGCTGGTGGTCAAGTCGGCCACGGCGCACCTGTTCCATGTGGGCGACGCGCGCATCCACCGCGTGCAGGGCAAGGCGCTGGAGCAGCTCACCGAAGACCACCGGCTCCACCTGCCCGAAGGAAAGAGCTACCTGGCCCGCGCACTGGGCCTGCAGCCGCAGCTGGAGATCGACTACCGCGCCCTCCCCGTCGAGCCCGGCGATGCCTTCGTGCTGACCACCGACGGCGTACACGAGCATGTGGGCGCGGGCTTCATCGTGCAGGCCATCGAAGCCCATGCGGATGACCTTGACCAGGCGGCGCGCGACATCGTCGCCGAGGCACTGCGGCGCGGCAGCCCAGACAACCTCACGGTGCAGATCCTGCGCATCGACGCACTGGCACCGCAGGACGGCAGCGAACTGCAGCACCAGCGCGCCGCACTGCGCCTGCCCCCCTTGCTCGACCCGCGCGATCTGCTGGACGGCTACGAAATCGTGCGCGAGCTGCACGCAAGCCACCGCAGCCACATCTATCTGGCTCTCGACCCGGCCACCGGCGAAAAGGTCGTTCTCAAGACGCCCTCCATCGACCTGCGCGATGACCCTGCCTACCTCGACCGCTTTCTGCTGGAAGAATGGATTGCGCGGCGCATCCGCAGCCCCCATGTGCTGCGGCCCAGCGCGAGTGTGCGCAAGCGCGAGTTCCTCTATGTGGCGATGGAGTACGTGCAGGGGCAGACGCTGGCGCAGTGGATGATCGACCACCCCCATCCCGAACTGCCGGTGGTTCGCGACATCGTGGGTCAGATCGCACGCGGCTTGCAGGCCTTCCACCGCATGGAAATGCTGCACCAGGACCTGCGGCCCGAGAACATCATGATCGACAGCGAGGGCACGGTGAAGATCATCGACTTCGGTGCGGTGCATGTGGCGGGCCTGGCCGAGAACGCGCCACCCGGCGCGGCCAGCGACATCCTGGGCACGGTGCAGTACACCGCGCCCGAATACTTCCTGGGCGAGGCGGGCACACCGCGCTCGGACCTGTTCTCGCTCGGCGTCATCACCTACCAGATGCTCACCGGGCGCCTGCCCTACGGCACGCAGGTGGCCAGTCTGCGCACACGCGCCGCGCTGGTGCGGCTGCGCTACGCCAGCGCGCTCAACGCCCAGCGGCCCATTCCCGCCTGGATCGACGCCGTGCTGGAGCGCGCCGTGCACCCCCATCCGCTCAAGCGCCAGGAGGCGCTGTCCGAATTCGTGCACGACCTGCGCCAGCCCGGTGCCGCCAGCCTGGCCCGCCACCGCACCCCACTGGCCGAACGCAACCCGCTGATGTTCTGGCGCAGTCTCTCGCTGGTGCTGGCCCTGGCCGTCGTGGCGCTGCTCGGCGTGGTCCATTCGTTGCGCTGAGAACCCACCCGCACGCACAGGCACAAGGCTTGCATGCAGCACCACAGAGCCGCCGCCAAACAACCGGAAACTTCCACCATGACTCTCCCGAACACCACAGCGCAGCCTGCCCCCGTGCGGGAGACCCGTTCCACCTGCCCCTATTGCGGCGTGGGCTGCGGCGTGGTCATCGAATCCTGGGGCGACACCATCACCGGCGTGCGGGGCGACCCGGACCACCCCGCCAACTTCGGCCGCCTGTGCAGCAAGGGCGCCAGCCTGCACCACACCGCCAGCCGCACCGTGACCCTGCAGACGCGCCTGCTGCACCCCCTGCAGCGCGCCACGCGCGATGCAGCGCCCCAGGCCATCAGCTGGGGGGAGGCTCTGGACCTGGCCACCGAGCGCTTCGCCAGCACCATCGCCGCGCACGGGCCGGACGCCGTGGGCTTTTACGTCTCGGGCCAGTTGCTCACCGAGGACTACTACGTCTTCAACAAGCTCGCCAAGGGGCTGATCGGCACCAACAACATCGACACCAACTCGCGCCTGTGCATGAGCAGCGCCGTGGCCGGCTACAAGCAGACGCTGGGCGCCGACGCGCCGCCCGCCTGCTACGACGACCTGCAGCACGCGCAGTGCCTGTTCATCATCGGCAGCAACACGGCCTGGGCGCACCCGGTGCTGTTCCGCCGCATCGAGGACGCCAAGCGCGCCAACCCGCTGCTGAAAATCATCGTGGCCGACCCGCGCCGCACCGATACGGCCGAGCTTGCCGACCTCTTCCTGCCACTGCAGCCCGGCACCGACGTGCGCCTGCTCGGCGGCATGCTGCACCTGATGCAGCGCGAGGGTTGGCTGGATGGCGCCTACATCGCCGCCCACACCACGGGCTTCGACGCGCTGCAGCCGTACATCGCCGAATGCACGCCCGAGCGCGTGGCGCTCGAATGCGGAGTCAATCCCCACGACCTGCTCACCGCCACACGCTGGTTCGCCGGGTGTGAGGGTGGCACAGGCCGCCCGCGCACCCCCACGCTGAGCCTGTACTGCCAGGGGCTGAACCAGAGCAGCAGCGGCACGGCCAAGAACGCCGCGCTGGTGCACCTGCACCTGGCCACGGGGCAGATCGGCAAGCCCGGCGCGGGGCCGCTGTCGCTCACCGGCCAGTCCAACGCCATGGGCGGGCGCGAGGTGGGAGGCATGGCGAACCTGCTGTCCGCCCACCGCGACCTGGCCAACCCCGCGCACCGTGCCGAGGTGGCCGCGCTGTGGGGATTGAGCGATGTGCCCGCGCGCCCCGGCCGCACGGCCGTGGAGATGTTCCAGGCCGCCGCCGACGGCGAGATCAAGGCGCTGTGGATCGCCTGCACCAACCCGGCGCAGAGCATGCCCGACCAGGCCACCGTGCGTCGCGCCCTGCAGCGCGCCGAGTTCGTGGTGGTGCAGGAGGCCTTTGCCACCACCGCCACCTGCGAGTACGCCGACCTGCTGCTGCCCGCCAGCACCTGGGGCGAGAAGACCGGCACCGTGACCAACAGCGAGCGCCGCATCTCGCGCGTGCGCAGCGCCGTGCCCGCACCCGGCGAGGCGCGGCACGACTGGCAGATCGCCGTGCAGTTCGCGCACCGGCTCGAAGCGCGGCTGCGCCCGGGCCAGCCCACGCTGTTCCCCTACCCCACCGCGCAGGCCGATGCGGGTGCCGAAGCCATCTGGAACGAACACCGCGAGAGCACGCGCGGGCGCGACCTCGACATCACCGGCCTGAGCTACGCGCGGATCGACGCGCAGGGTCCGCAGCAGTGGCCCTATGCCGATATGGCCCGCACGGGCAAGGCCCGGCTGTACGAAGATGGCCTGTTTCCCACGCCCGACGGCCGCGCGCGCTTCGTTCCGCTGGAATACCGTGGCGTGGCCGAGCCGCGCAGCACGCGCCGCCCGTTCAGCCTGACCACGGGCCGCCTGCGCGACCAATGGCACGGCATGAGCCGCACCGGCACGCTGGGCCACCTGTTTGGCCATGCGCCCGAACCCGCCCTGCAGATGCACGCCCAGGACATGGCCACGCAGGGTCTTCAGGACGGCGACCTGGCCTACGTGACCAGCGCGCGCGGCACCATCGTGGTGCCCGTGCAGGCCAGCGCCGAGATGGCGCCCGAGCAGGTCTTTCTGGCGATGCACTGGGGCGGCGAATACCTCGGCGGGCACGCCTCCACCGGCACGCGGCTGGCGGGGGTGAATGCGCTCACCACACCGGCGTTCTGCCCCACGTCGAAGCAACCCGAACTCAAGCACGCGGCGGTGAAAGTGCTCAAGGCCGAGCTGCCCTGGCGCCTGGTGGCGCGCGCCTGGCTGCCCGAGGGCGAGGCCCTGGCCACACGCAACGCGCTGGCCGCCTTGATGGACGCCTTTCCGTTTGCCTTGTGCGTGCCATTCTCCGGCACCGTGCCAGACGGCTCGGCAGGCACGCCGCGCACCGGGGTATTGCTGCGCGCCGGCGCGCACGATGCACCGCCCGAGGCGCTTCTCGAGCGCATCGAGGCGCTTATGCTGCTGGACCGCCCAGATGCCCTGCGCTACCAGGACCGCCGCCACGGCCAGCGCCGCAGTGCCCGGCTGGAGCGCCCGGAAGGCCCGGAGGGACACACCACGCTGGCCGCCGTGCTGCTGGCCGGCGACACCCGGGCCGACGCCTGGATCAGCGCCCTGCTGCTCCAGGGCCTGCCCGCAGAGGCCTATGGCCGCCAGTTGCTGGCGCCCGGCGCACAGGCCCCGGCCGCCCTGCGCGATGCCAGCCAGGACCAGGGCCGCCAGGTCTGCGGCTGCTTAGGCGTGAGCGACACCGCCATCACCCGCGTTCTCGAAGGCTGCGAGGGCAGCGACGGCGAGCGCCTGGCGGCCTTGCAGGGGCAGTTGCGCTGCGGCACCCACTGCGGCTCGTGCCTGCCTGAACTCAAGCGCATGGTGCGCACTACACCGGCCAAAGCGCTCGCCACGCGCTGACGGCGCCCCGCACTGATCCCGACCTGCGCAGTCGCCCTCTGCGCGGTGCTGGCCTGCGATGGCGCCGTGCTGCATCACAATGCGCCCTTTAGCAGCTACCAACTATCCAGACCCATGGGCATCAGCCAATACCTCAAAGTGATCGGACGCGGCAAAGTGGGCGCGCGCAACCTGCCGCGCGACCAGGCCACCGATCTGATGGGCCAGGTGCTCGACGGCACGGCCAGCGACCTGGAAGTCGGCGCCTTCTGCATCGCCATGCGCGTCAAGGGCGAAACGCCCGAAGAAATGGCGGGCTTTCTCGACGCCGTGCACGAGCGCCTGGAAATGCTGCCTGCCAGCACCCACCCGCTGGTGGTGCTGCCCAGCTACAACGGCGCGCGCAAGCTCCCGGTGCTCACCCCGCTGCTGGCCCTGCTGCTGGCGCGCGAGGGCGTACCCGTTCTGGTGCATGGCACCGCCACGGAAGACCGCCGCGTTTCCAGCCAGGACGTGCTGGCCCAGCTGGGCATCGAGGCCCTGCAGGAGGTGGACGAGATTGATGCCGGCAGCGTGGCCTTTGCCCCCACGGCGCTGCTGCTGCCGGGCCTGGAGCGCCTGCTGGACGTGCGCCGCACGCTGGGCCTGCGCAACAGCGCGCACAGCCTCGTCAAACTCATGGACCCGCTCGCCCCGGTGGCAGGCGACAGCCTCATCGTGGGCAGCTATACGCACCCGGAATACGCCGAGTCGATGGCGGCCACCATCACCCTTACGGGGGCCGACGCCCTGCTGCTGCGCGGCACCGAGGGAGAACCCGTGGCCGACCCGCGCCGCACACCGCAGATGGACGGCTTCCTCTCCGGGCGCACCATGCGACTGCAGGAGGCCCAGGGCGGCCCGCTGACAGCCCTGCCCACGCTGCCCTCCACCACCGACGCCGCCAGCACGGCGGCATACACCCGTGCCGTGCTCGGCGGCGAGCTGCCTGTGCCCGAACCCATTGCACGGCAGGTGGAACACATCTTGCATTTGCTCAGGAAAATCGCTTCCTAGCCCTGCCATGACCACAACCCGCCCCCCCACCCAACGCAACGGCCTGCAAGGCTCCTGCACCCTGGTGGGGGCGGGCCCCGGAGACCCCGAGTTGCTCACGCTGCGGGCCGTGCGGGCCATTGAATCGGCCACGGTGCTGCTGGTGGACGATCTCGTGAGCGAGGCCATCGTGGCACTGGCACCGCGCCGTGCGCGCGTGGTGCACGTAGGCAAGCGCGGCGGTTGCCAGAGCACGCCGCAGGCCTTTATCGAGAAGCTCATGCTCATGGCGGTGCACGAGGGCGAGACCGTGGTGCGCCTCAAGGGGGGCGACCCGTTCGTCTTCGGGCGCGGCGGCGAAGAGGCGGAGCACCTGCGGGCCGAAGGCATTGCGGTGGAAGTGGTCAACGGCATCACAGCCGGCCTGGCCGGGCCCACGGCACTGGGCATACCGCTGACGCACCGCGAACATGCGCACGGCGTGCTGTTCATCACCGGCCACACCCAGCCCGGCACCAGCGGCCCCGACTGGCAGCAACTGGCCGCCACCGTGCAACACGCCCGGCTCACCCTGGTCATCTACATGGGCATGGGCAGTGCGGCGCGCATCCAGCAGGCGCTGCTCACCAGCCTGCCCGCGAGCACGCCCGTGGCCGTCATCGAGCACGCCAGCCAGCCCCGGCAGCGCCACGCCATCACCACGCTGGACCAGCTCGTGGACACCATCCAGTGCGAGGGGCTGGGCAGCCCGTCCATCATCGTGGTGGGCGATGTGGTGCGGGGTACGGCGGCCATGGCCGAAACCGCCCGGCAACCCGCGCTGCACCACGCCGGCTGAGCTGTACAGCGCGGCCCGGGCGCTGGCCTGGGTATTGCTTGGAGCCCCTTGTGAAGGTAACCCGAGCAAGGAACACCATGGCAGCCCACCCCCTACCCTCCCACCCCGGCATTCCAGGCCCGGCCGCCCGCCCCACAAAGGCAGCGGTGGTCGCGCACAAGGCCGTCACCGGCCAGGGCGAAGAGATGTCCATCGTCAACATCGCGGCGCGCCAGCGCATGCTCTCGCAGCGCATGGTGCTGCAGACCGTGCTGGCCACACGCGGAAGTGCCCTGCACCTGCAGGCGGCACGCGCGTCGCTGGCCCTTTTCAACGACAGCCAGGCGCGGCTGCTGAACACGCCCCGCCATCTCGATGAAGCCGGCGGCAGCCTCATCCGCCGCACCTACGAGGCCCCCGGCGGCGTAGGCGCCACGATCGATGCCTTCGCCCGTCAGGTCGGCGCGACGCTGGATCTGGCCGAACGCCAGAGCCCCCGCACCGAGGAAGCACTGGCACGCCTCGTGGAGGGCACCGACGCGGTGCTCGATGCACTGAACCGTGCCACCACCTCCTTCGACCAATTGGCCCGGACGCAGTCCGACGCGATGATGAAAGAGCTGACGGGCATCGTCGCCTCGATCCAGACCGTGGCCCGCGAAGCCAAGGTCGTCAGCTTCAACGCCCAGGTGATGGCAGCCCGCGCCGGCGCGCACGGTCGCGAGTTCGCCGTAGTGGCCAACGTGCTCTCGGGTATCACGAACGAGATCGATGGCCTCTCGCTGCAGGCCGTGGCGCTGGCCGGGCGCCACCGCTGAGAAGGCCCGCATGGCCTGCACCTACACTGCGGGCCATGCAAGAGTTTGACGTTGTGATCATCGGGGCCGGCGCCGCCGGCCTTTTTTGCGCCGGCCAGGCCGGCCAGCGCGGCCTGAAAGTGCTGCTCATGGACCACGCCGAGGCCGTGGCCGAAAAAATCCGCATCTCGGGAGGCGGGCGTTGCAACTTCACCAACCGCGACCTCGACCCGCAGGCACCGCACAAGCACTTTGTGGGGCAGAACCCGCAGTTCAGCCGCTCGGCGCTGTCGCGCTACACACCGGCAGACTTCATCGCGCTGGTGCAGAAACACGGCATTCCTTTCCACGAAAAGCACAAGGGCCAGCTGTTCTGCGACCGCTCGGCCGAGGATCTGATCGCCATGCTGCTGGCCGAGTGCGAAGCCGGCGGTGTGGTGCACTGGCAGCCCTGCAGCGTCAAAAATGTAACGTTTTTGGCATCAAAGGCCGATGAATCAAGCGCTGGTAGCTATCAAATCAATACCGATCGCGGGCCCGTGCAGGCGCGCAGCCTGGTGGTGGCCACGGGCGGGCTGTCGATCCCCAAGATCGGCGCCACCGATTTCGGCTACCGGCTGGCGCAGCAGTTCGGCATCCCGCTGGTCGAGCGCCGCCCGGGCCTGGTGCCGCTCACCTTTGACGGCGCAGCCTGGGCGCCCTGGGCGCAACTCGCCGGGCTGGCCTTGCCGGTGCAGATCAGCACGGGAATGCAGGCAAGCCCCCACGCTCCGCCGCTGCGCGGGTCGCTGCCCCCCGAGGGGGCCGCTTTTGCCTTGGGGCGGCCCGGCGGCAAAAGAAAAGCCCACATGGCCTTTGACGAAGATCTGCTTTTCACCCACCGGGGCCTGTCGGGCCCGGCGGTGCTGCAGATATCGAGCTACTGGCAGGAAGGCCAGCCGCTGTGCATCAACCTCGCGCCCACGGTCGATTTGCCGCAGGCCCTGGCGCAGGCCAAGGCCCGCTCGCGCAAGCTGATTGCCAACGAACTGGCCCAGCTCATGCCCAGCCGCCTGGCAGATGCCTGGGCGGGCCACGACGCCGACTGGCAGCGCCCCGTCAACGAGGCTTCCGACAAGGCCCTGGCCCGCCTGGCCGAGCAGATGGCCCGCTGGGAGCTGGTGCCCACCGGCACCGAGGGCTACAAGAAGGCCGAGGTAACGCTGGGCGGCATCGACACGCGCGCGCTCTCGCAGCAGACGATGGAATGCAAGACCCAGCCGGGGCTGTACTTCATCGGCGAGGTGGTGGACGTGACCGGCTGGCTGGGCGGCTACAACTTCCAGTGGGCCTGGGCCAGCGCGCACGCCTGTGCACAGGCGCTGCCAGCGCAGCAGGGGTTGGGCTGAAGCGGCCCACACCCTGACGAAGACGCTGCCCCACTCCCTCAAGGCCTGCTTCCAATGCTATCCAAACAGTAGCTATTGACGCAACAGCCATGGGCTCGAACCGCCTTTTTATTCTTACGCCAGCGCCTTGCGCAGCCCATAGCTCAGCGCATCCACCAGTGCCACCAGCGCCACCATGGCCAGCAGCACGGTGCTGGTTTCGCCCATCTGGAACAGGCCCATGTGAAACGCCAGCATCTGGCCCAGGCCACCGGCGCCCACCACGCCCAGCACAGCGGCGGCGCGGATGTTGTTCTCCCAGCGGTACAGGGTGTAGCTCAGCAGCTGTGGCAACACCTGGGGCAAGGTGGCAAGCAGAAACACCCGCAGCTCGCCCACCCCGCGCACGCGCAGGGCAAAGGCCGGGCCGGGTGCGGCGTTTTCCAGGCTTTCGGCAAACAGGCGGCCCAGCACGCCTGCGGTGTGCGCCCCCAGGGCCAGCGTGCCGGCAAACGGCCCCAGACCGACCACGATCAAGAGCAGCGCAGCCCATACCAGCTCGGGCGTGCTGCGCAGCGCGTTGAGCAGCAGCCGGGTGGCGCCGCGCCAGCGCGCCGGGTCTTGCGCGTGGGTGCGCGCAGCGGGCAGCGCCAGCGCCAGGCCCAGCAGCGCCGCCAGCAGCGTGCCCAGCGCCGACATGGCCAGGGTTTCCAGCGTGGCCTGCAGCACCTTGTGCAGCAGGGCCGGGGTGGTGACCGGGTGCAGCAGTTCGCCGACAAAACGCCCCATGCGTTGCAGCGCGTCCCACGAGCCCAACTGCGCCCACTGCAGGTTGAGCGAGGCGAAGCTGGCCACCACCAGCGCCAGTGCGCCCAGCGTCAGCCAGCAGGCCTTGCAGCCCAGGCCCCCCGTGCGCGGCGGCAGGGGGTAAGCATTCTGGGGGGTGCGGGGGGGCAATGTGCGGCCCTTCACGCCAGGTCCTTGCGCAGCGCGGCGCTCAGGCGGTCGGCCAGCCACACCAGCAGCACGAAGACCAGCAGGATGCTGGCCACTTCGGCGCCGTTGAACATCTTCATGGACGAGTCCGTCAGCTGGCCCAGCCCCCCGGCGCCGACAAACCCCAGCACCGCGCTGGAGCGGATGGCGCATTCCCAGCGGTACACGGTGTAACTGGTCAGCTCTGCCCCGCTTTGCGGCAGCAGGCCATAGAAGAAGGCCTGCAAACGGCCCGTGCCATTGCGCATCAGGCTGTGGGCGGCGTGGGTGTCGCTGCTTTCCAGAATGTCGGCATACACCTTGCCCAGCATGCCGCTGTAGGTGAGCGCAATGGCCAGCACGCCCGAGGTGGGCCCCAGGCCCACCACCCGCACAAACACCAGCGCCCACACCAGCTCGGGCACGCTGCGCAGCACCAGCAGCAGCCAGCGCACGCCCTGGCGCAGCACGGCAGGCCCCACCGCCATGCGCCCGGCCAGGCCCGAGAGCGACAGCACCCGCACCGACAGCAGCGCCAGCGGCACGGCCAGCAGCAGGGCCAGCGCCAGCCCCGCCGTGGCCATGGCCACCGTGCGCCAGGTCTCGCGCAGCAGCAGCCGCAAAAAGTCGGCGTCGGTGCGCGGCGGGAAGAAGGCGCCGACAAAATCGATCGCTGGTTGCAGGGCGCCCGGCTCCAGCAGCACCCAGGGCCGGAATTCGGTCAGCACGCCCATGGGCCACAGCAAGGCCAGGGCGGCCAGCGTCCAGGCAACGCGGGGCAGCCACGCCGGGTCGCGCAAGGCAGGGGCCGATAGCTGCCGGTGGTGGGGTGCAGCAGCGGGTGTCGGGGGGGGCATGGCGCGGCGCACTTCAGCGGCAGAGCATGCCCACCGGGACCGGCCCGCCGGGGAACTCATCCGGGGCCAGGTCGACCGGGCCGCTCAGCTCATGCAGGTGCTGCGCATACAGCGCCTGCAAATGCGCCGGTGTCACCCGGGCGGAGGGCAGGTCAAACGCCACGGCGCCGTCCCGCAGGCCGACGATGCGCGGGAAGTGGGCCAGCGCCATGTCCACATGGTGCAGCGTGGCCACCAGCGTGGCACCGCGCTCGCGCGCGGCGCAGGTCAGTGCATCCAGCGCATGGCGCGAGCGGGTCGGGTCGAGCGCCGACAGGGGTTCGTCCACCAGCCACAGGCGGGCCTGCGACACCAGCGCGCGCGCCAGACCCACGCGCTGGCGTTCACCACCGGAGATGCGGTCCACGCGCTCAAAAAGCTTGTCACCCAGGTCGAATGCAGCCAGCGCCTGGTGCGCCAGCGCAAGGTCTTGCGGGTGGAGCAGGCTGCGCAGACTGGCCCACAGGCTCTCGTGCGGCAGGCGCCCGGCCAGCACGGCCGTCACCACCCGCTGGCGCGGGGGCAGTGGCGGCACCTGGGGCGCCAGCAACAGTGCCTTGCGCAGCCTCTGCAGGGCGGGACGAGGCAGCCGCCA
The DNA here is from genome assembly GCA_001770955.1 of Burkholderiales bacterium RIFCSPLOWO2_12_FULL_65_40. Classification (GTDB taxonomy): domain Bacteria; phylum Pseudomonadota; class Gammaproteobacteria; order Burkholderiales; family Burkholderiaceae_C; genus Simplicispira. Next base: position 21,453 of record MESL01000036.1, read on the forward strand.
GGGGTCTTGCCCGTCCAGCAGCACGGCGCCCGCGGTGGGCCGCAGCGCGCACGCCATCAGGTGCAGCAGCGTGGTCTTGCCTGCGCCCGACGGCCCGATGATGGCCAGCTGCTCCCCGGCCTGCACCTCCAGGCTCGCCGCGCGGACCGCTGCGGGTGCGCCCGACGGGGCCGACGGATGGAGAACGGTGGCGGCTTGCAGCACAAGTTTCATAAGTCAAACAAGCTTAAAGCCTTTTGTAATAAGCGCCACAAGCTATATTAAATGTAGCATACAAGCGCCGCAGGTCGGCGCCACTCACTTCAGTAAACCCGCACTGCGGGCTGCCTGCTCGATACCCTGGTAGTTCTCGGTTCGGGTGGCAATGAAGCGGGTGGCACGCTGCAGCGCCAGAATTTCCTTGCCTTCGGCGGTGCTGCCGTCCAAGCTCAGAAAGGCCTGGGTCAGCTTCTCGCGCAGCACCAGCGGCATGTCGGCGTGCACCGTCCAGTTGTAGTCATAGTAGCCAGGGGTGGTGTAGAACACCTTGACCTTGGCGGTATCCACCTTGCCCTCGGCCACAAACTTCTCCCACACCGAGCTGTTCAGCGCCCCGGCTTCGACCTTGCCAGCGGCCACGGCGGCAATGGTGGCGTCGTGCGCGCCCGAGTAGGCGACGCGCTTGAAGTCTTTGTCCGGGTCGACCTGGGCCTGCAGCAGGTAGCTGCGCGGCATCAGGTGGCCCGAGGTGCTGGACGGAGAGCCAAAGCTGACGCTCTTGCCCTTGAGGTCCGTCAGGGCTTTGACCGCCGGGTTGCTGGTGATGAAGACCGAGCGAAACTGCGCGTCTTCGGCCCGCTGCACCAGCGGCACCGCTTTGCCGCCCGAGCGCACGTTGGCCTGCACAAAGGTGAAGCCGCCAAACCAGGCCAGGTCGACCTGCTTGCTGGCCAGCGCCTCCACGGCGGCGGCGTAATCGGTCACAGGGGTGAACTCCACCTTCATTCCCAGCGACTTTTCAAGGTACTTGACCAGCGGCGCCGCCTTGCGCATCAGCTCGGTGGGCGACTCGTCGGGAATGGCCGTCACCTTCAAGACCGTCTGGGCGTGTACCGCCCAGCCCGACATCGACAACACCATGGCCACCAAAAAACGCGCGGCGCGAGCGCCAGAAAAAGCAAGCATAAAGTCCTCGATCAACAGGAATGGGAGTGCGGCATTAGACTTGAATTCAAACGGGGCCGCACGGGTCTGCCATGCAGGGACGCAGGCGATTGGTCCCGCGCCTTGCGCCCCATGATCCGCACCGCAGGCACATCATCAGCGCCGAAATATTGCGCCCCCTCCGACCCTTGCTGCGTAAGCATGCAAGGGGGCGCCGATGACAAGAGACCGAGTCCGGGAGAATCCGCCTGCCCGTTCAATGCCCTGTGCGACAACCCGGACCCGGCTCGGACCTTGCCCACGCAGATCCACCCGCTGTGATGTTCTGAACACACCTGAAAACCCATGAACGCCTCATTGCCCCCGCCCCGGGCCAGTGCCCTCGACCTGGCCTCATTCCCCGAGGGCATTCGCGCCCTGATCATCGGCGCCAGCGGCGGCATCGGGCAGGCCTTTGTGCAGGTGCTGCAAGCCCATCCCCGCTGTGGCGAGGTGGTGGGCCTGCACCGGCGCAGCATGCCCCGCCTGGATCTGGACGACGAGGCCAGCATCGCCAGCGCTGCGGACGCCCTGCATGGCGGCGGAAAATTTCACCTGATCATCCACGCCGCAGGCGTGCTGCACACCGAAGGCTTCATGCCCGAAAAGAAACTGGGAGATCTGGGCTATGCCCAGCTTGAAGCCATTTTCCGCATCAACACCTTTGGCCCCGGCCTGGTGCTGCGCCACTTTGGCCCGATGCTCGATGCCGGGCGTGGCGTGCTCGCGGTGCTGTCGGCCAAGGTGGGCAGCATCGAGGACAACCGCCTGGGCGGCTGGTACAGCTACCGGGCCTCCAAAGCGGCGCTCAACATGCTGCTGAAAACCGCATCCATTGAAGTGCTGCGCAGCCACCCGCAGGCGGTGCTCGCGAGCCTGCATCCCGGCACGGTCAACACGCGTTTGTCCCAACCGTTCAAGGGCGGGCAGATCGGCCGGGCCGCGCCGGACGCCGCGCGGGACATGCTCGGCGTTCTGAACCGCCTGACGCCCGCCGATTCGGGCGGGTTTTTCGCGTACTCCGGCGAGCGCCTGCCCTGGTAGCGGCGGGCGGCCGGGGCCACGGGCTCAGTCCGCCCTGGTCCGGGTGACTTTGTCGCGCAGGGTGACAAACTCTTCCGCAGCCGTGGGATGCAAAGCCACGGTGGCATCGAAGTCGGCTTTGGTGGCGCCCATGCGGATGGCAATGGCCAGGCCCTGGATGATCTCGGGGGCATCAGCGCCCACCATGTGCGCGCCCAGCACGCGCTGGCTGGCCGTGTCCACGATCAGCTTGACCAGCGTGCGCTCGTCGCGGCCCGACAGGGTATGGCGCATGCTGCGAAACCGGGCACTGTAAATGTCGATGGAGCCGGTTTGCTCCAGCGCCTGCGCCTCGGTGAGGCCCACGGTGCCAATCGGTGGCTGGCTGAACACGGCAGAGGGTACGGTGGTCAGGTCTGCAGGGGTGCGGTCCGGGCCAAACAGGGTGTGGGCCAGCGCTGCCCCTTCTCGGATGGCCACCGGGGTGAGCGCAATGCGGTCGGTCACATCGCCCACGGCGTGGATGCTGGCAACGCAGGTCTGTCCGAACGCATCCACCGGGATGGCGCCCGCACCGTCCAGCGCCACCCCGACCTCTTCCAGGCCCAGTCCCTGGGTGTTGGGCACCCGGCCCGTGGCGTAGAGCACGGCATCGACCACCAGTGGCGCCCCTGGCGTCCCGGCCAGGGTCACGGCCAGGCTGCCGTCGCTCATTTTCTCAATCTGCGTGACGTCCTCGTGCAGCCGCACGGAAATGCCTTTTGTCACCATCGCGTCGTGCAGGTGCGCGCGCACATCGTCGTCAAAACCACGCAACACCTGTTCACCCCGGTAACACAGGGTGACTTGCGCGCCCAGGCCATGGAAGATGCCCGCAAATTCGACCGCAATGTAGCCGCCGCCCACCATCAGCACCCGCCGGGGGAGCTGCGGCAGGTCAAACACCTCGTTGGAGGTGATGGCGTGCTCGATGCCCGGAATCTGCGGCACAAACGGCGTGCCGCCGGTGGCCACCAGAATGTGCTCGGCCGCGATGTGCTGGCCGTTCACCGTCACGGCGTGCGCATCCACCAGACGCGCCGCGCCGTGCATCACCTCCACCCTCGCACCCTGCAGGTTCTTTTCGTACAGGCTGCTCAGGCGGGCGATCTCCCGGTTTTTCGCCTCGATCAACTGGGGCCAGGAGAATTCGGCGGGGGGCACCGTCCAGCCGAAGCCTTGGGCATCGGCAAAGTCCTCCGCAAAATGGGCTGCGTACACCAGCAGCTTTTTGGGCACGCACCCGCGAATGACACAGGTTCCGCCATACCGGAAGCTCTCGGCAATGGCCACGCGCGCCCCCAAGCTGGCGGCAATGCGTGCCGCGCGCACGCCGCCCGAGCCACCGCCGATGACGAAAAGTTGGTAGTGGTAGGGGGGCATGTCATTCCTGTGGTTGAGTGCGTCCGCCGACGTGCAGACATGGGGAGCCTGCGCCGCGATGATCGCAGGATGCGCCAAAAAACCGCACCCCGCTGTTCTTCTTCGTTTCACCCCCAATTTCAGGGGAAATGGCCGTGCCAAGGCCATGCCGGCGCTGGCGGGGTGCGCATGCTTGATATTTGGACATCAAAGGCTATAATCTTCGGCTTTGCTGGCATTGCCCCGTCGGCCAAATACTAGTTACAGACGGGGAACCCGCCACGCACGGTCTTGAGGCCCGATCTCCCCAAGACCCTCTGCGGGCACATTTTGGAAAACATTAGCTAATGACCACCATCCGTGTAAAAGAGAACGAACCCTTTGACGTTGCCCTGCGCCGCTTCAAGCGCACCATTGAAAAGCTCGGCCTGCTGACCGACCTGCGCGCCCGCGAGTTCTACGAAAAGCCCACCGCCGAGCGCAAGCGCAAGAAGGCTGCCGCCGTCAAGCGCCACTACAAGCGCGTGCGCAGCATGCAGCTGCCCAAGAAGCTGTACTAAGCACAGCTTCGGCATCGTCCTCGGACAAGCCGCCCAACCCGCGCTAGGGACGCCAAGCGCGGGTTTTGTTTTTTCGGGTCTGCACAAAGCCCCTCTGGCATCGTTGCAGCGCCTTGCCGTAGCAACACTACTGTCTACGGCGCTGCGCCTAGCCAGAGGGGCTTTGTGCAAACCCTCCGTCCCTGTCTGAAACCCAAAAAAGGAAGCCGCCATGAGCCTCAAGGACCAGATCACCGAAGACATGAAGACCGCCATGCGCGCCAAGGACAGCGAGCGCCTGGGCACCATCCGCCTGTTGCAGGCGGCGATGAAGCAGAAGGAAGTGGACGAGCGCATCACGCTCGACGACGCGGCGATCGTCGCCATCGTGGACAAGCTCATCAAGCAGCGCAAGGACAGCATCACCGCCTTCGAGGGCGCGGGCCGCCAGGACCTGGCCGACAAGGAAAAGGCCGAGATGGCTGTGCTGCAGGCCTACCTGCCAGAGCGCATGTCGGAAGGCGAAGTGGCTGCAGCCGTTCAGGCCATCGTGGCCGAACTGGGCGCCAAGGGTCCGGGCGACATGGGCAAGGTGATGGGCGCGGTCAAGACACGCCTGGCCGGCAAGGCGGACATGGGCCAGGTCTCTGCCGCCGTCAAGGCCGCGCTGGCGGGCTGACTCCCGGAACTGCGCACATGGCCTGGGCTGGCAGGCCGTGCGTCCTCCTGATCGGCGTATCATGAAGCATGCACTTTGCGCCCCTGACATGACCTCCACCGCGCCGCTATCCGACCTGTGCCAGTTGTTCTACATCAGCCGCTCCCTCTCGACGCCCCAGGACGTGGAACAGATACTGAGCAGCGCACGCCGTCGGAATTCGCAGCGCGATGTCACAGGTGTCCTGCTGCTGTCTGGCGGACATTTCGCCCAGTTGCTCGAAGGCCCTGCAGCGGCCCTGCATGAAACCATGGCCGCCATTGATGCGGACACCCGTCACACAGCCGTGACACGACTCATCGAAGAAAACACTGCACAGCGCCGCTTCAAGGACTGGAGCATGGCATTCTGCGAGGCCCCTGGGGCAGACGACCTCATCGAGCAACTCCTGGCCGGTCCACCGGTCAACCCCGAGCGCGCCCGGCGTGTGATGGAAGGCATTGTGGCCGCCTGCCATCCCATGACCTCCAGCGGCTGAGTCCGCTACTCCCGCACCAGCGGGGCACGGAATTCATAGCCCACCTTGGACACACTGTGCACCGGCACCAAGGGCTGCCCGGCCTGCTCGATGCGCTTGCGCAGACGGTACAGAGTGACGTGCAATGCATTGTCCATGTCGTCGGCGCCGTCCCCCCAGAGACTCTCGATCAGTGCACGGCGCGCCACCCGGCCGCCTTCAGTGTGGGCAAAGCAGCGCATGACGGCCAGATCGCTGTCCCCCAGGGATATCCGCGTGCCATCAGGGGCCTGCAGGATCGACTGCTCCTCTAGCAACCGCCAGGGTGCCTGAGCCGAAGCCTGCGCACCCGGCCCTGAACGCCGCTGAATGGCAAGGATCGCAGCCTGCAAATGGTCCTCGGGCGCATCCCGGCGCAACACCATATCAGCCCCGGCCTCCAGGGCGGACACAAAGCCCTCGCCTTCCTGATTGCTGATTGCCAGGATTCCGGCATTGTTGCGCCGACGGATCAGACGGATCAGATCCAGACCGGGCACACCTTGCTGCTCCAGGCACACCACATAAAACGGGAAATCAAAAGCCCGGTGCGACAACAGGAAATCATCACTGTCATCAAACCGCGTCATATTGGCGGCATCAGGCCAGGGCGGAGCGGGTGCGTGGCCAATCCATGCGAGTGCGGCATGGATTGTGCTGATAGAGGTTTCCAGGGAAGAGTTCACCGGTAGGCCATAGATGCGATGACTGACAAAGGGAAGAAATGGCACGACCACCCCGCGAAAACGGCGAGGAGGACCATGAGCCGGAATTCTATCCACACTTCAACCGGTTTGTAATATTTTACGAAAATCATGTAAGATATTACTAAATTGTACGTCGCACCGCACCTCCAAAGCCCCAATGAGAAACAACCAGCCCGTCACCCAGCGCGAATACCAGTTCCCCGCATCGGAAACTCTGCTGTCCACCACCGACACCTCCAGTCGCATCACTTACGCCAACGCGGCCTTCATCCGCACCAGCGGGTTCGATCTGGACGAGTTGATGGGGCAGCCGCACAACATGGTGCGACACCCTGACATGCCACCCGAGGCCTTTGCCGATATGTGGCGCAGCCTCAAGGAAGGCCAGTCGTGGACGGCGCTGGTGAAGAATCGCCGGAAGAATGGCGACCACTACTGGGTGCGCGCCAACGCCGCGCCGATGCGCCGCAACGGCCAGCACGTGGGCTATCTCTCGGTCCGCACCACCCCCACGCGCGCCGAAGTGGAGGCCACCGAGGCGCTCTACCGCCGCTTCAAGGACGGTAGCGCGGGTGGCCTGGCATTCCATCGCGGTCTGATCGTGCGCACCGGCCTGATGCGCTGGGCCAGTGCGCTGCAGTTGCTGCCAACCGCCTGGCGGGTGCGCTTGCCGCTGCTGGCGATGGGCGCTGTGCTAGGCACCGCATTGGTTCTGTCAGGGCTGGGCGGAACGGCTTTGATCGCCATGGCCGTGGCTCTGGTCATCAGTCTTTTGCTGTGCGACCTGTTCATCGAAGCGCAGGTCACTGCGCCCTTGAAGAAAATTCTCGATTCAGCGCAGCAGGTCGCCAGTGGAGAAGCGGGCAAAGATCTGCAATTGAACCGATGCGACGACATCGGCCTGGTGGCCCGAGCAATCCACCAGTCGGGGCTGAATCTGCAGTCACTGGTGGCTGACGTGCATGAACAGGTCTCGGGGGTACAGATGGCCAGTCGCGAAATTGCCGTGGCCAACAACGACCTGTCCAGTCGCACCGAACAGACGGCCTCCAGCCTGCAGGAGACTGCAGCGGCCATGGAGCAGCAAACCGCCACCGTACGCCAGAACTCGGATTCGGCCCAGCAGGCCAGCCAACTGGCCCAGAGCGCGACCCTGGTGGCAGCCAAGGGCGGTGAAGAGGTATCCAACGTGGTGACCACCATGGCACTGATCTCCACGTCGAGCCGCAAGATTGCCGACATCATCAGCGTGATCGACGGCATCGCCTTCCAGACCAACATCCTGGCGCTCAACGCCGCCGTGGAGGCCGCCCGTGCCGGAGAACAGGGTCGGGGCTTTGCTGTCGTGGCCAGCGAGGTGCGCAGCCTGGCGGGCCGCTCGGCAGCCGCCGCCAAGGAGATCAAGGCACTGATCGACGACTCGGTGGAAAAGGTGGAAAGTGGCTCACGCCTCGTAGCCAACGCAGGAATAACCATCACCGAAGTGGTGAGCCAGGTGCACCGCGTGAACGACCTGATCGCAGAGATCACGGCCGCATCGAAGGAGCAGAGCCTGGGCATCTCGCAGGTCGGCCAGGCCGTGGCGCAGTTGGACGACATGACGCAACAAAATGCCGCCATGGTGGAACAAAGCAGCGCAGCGGCGTCCAGCATGAGCGATCAATCCCGCAGGTTGCTGGACGCCATCAAGGTGTTCTCCGTGTGAGCCTGCTGCGCTGCAGCCATGCCGGGGAGCATGGGCTGCGCGCGGCCGGCCGTGCCGGTACGATAGGCAGCCCCCGAGTGCACCAACCTGCCATGCCCGCATACAACCCGTTCAAATCCGCCCTGGCGGCGCGCCAGCCCCAGATCGGCCTGTGGCTATCGATGGCCGACCCCTATCTGGCCGAAGTAGCCGCCACCGCAGGCTACGACTGGCTGCTGATCGACGGAGAGCACGCTCCCAACGACTTGCGCAGCACACTGGCGGCGCTGCAAGCCCTAGCGCCCTACCCTTCCCAGGCCGTAGTGCGCGTGGTGCACGGCGAAACGGCCCTTATCAAACAGGTGCTGGATATCGGCGCCAAAACGCTGCTCGTGCCCATGGTGGATACGTCCGAACAGGCCCGCAGCATCGTGGCCGCCATGCGCTATGCACCGCAAGGCGTGCGCGGCGTCGGCAGCGCCGTCGCGCGCGCCTCACAATGGGCCGGCCGTGCCGACTACATGGCGGTGGCCAATGACGAAGTCTGCCTGCTGGTGCAGGCCGAGACCGTGACCGCCCTGAACAACCTCGAAGCGATATGCGCCGTGGACGGCGTGCAGGGCGTGTTCATCGGCCCGGCCGACCTGGCCGCATCCATGGGCCACCCTACCGCCCCCGGACACCCGGATGTTCTGGCGGCCATCGAGACCGCCATCAAGACCATTCTTGCCAGCGGCAAGGCGGCCGGCACGCTCACTTCGAGCCCTGCACTCGCGCAACACTATCTCGATATGGGTTGCACCTTCGTGGCCGTAGGGGTGGATGTGCTGGTGTTCGCCCATGCCGCGCGCAGGCTGCGCGAACAGTTTGGCGCACCTTCAGCCGCGACCCTGCCGACCACGCCCCACACCGCCTACTGACACCCCGCACATTAAGGGCTCTCGAACGGGGGGGATCTGTCGAGGCATGAGCGCTTTCGCCCATGCCCGGGCCTTACTTGCGCAACAGAGCCTTCAGTGCATTTTGCAGCCGACGCCCACTGGCCGCATCACTGGCGCTGGCCAGCACGCGCGCGGTATCCTGGCCCCAGGTTTCGGCAGGGGCCGGATCGTTGCGGCGGGTGAGCAACTGAAGTTGCAGCATGCGCCGCTCCGACAGTTGTTCGGCAGGCGTGGGCACTTCTGCCGCCATTTCCAGGCGCAGCAAGGCCTGATTGGCATCCCCTGCGGGCGCACCCGCCAAAGCCTGCGTCCAGGCACTTCGCACGGCCGGCGAGACGCGGCCTCCCAGCTCCTGAGCCGAAGGTACCAGCGAAGCATCGCGCTTTTCCCATGCAGACAGCAACTGGGTCAGTGCTTCGCCATGGGCCTGTGCCGCCAGTTTTTTCAGCGCCAGCTGTGCATGTTCCAGCGCCTCGCGCTGTGCACGGAACGCTGCATCACCCAGACGGGGGCCACGGTCTTGCGGCATCGGACGGCTGTCGCCAAACCGGCCGCTGCCACGCATGTCGTCTCGCGGACCACGGGCATCCGGGCGCCCCGCGTCTCTCCCGGGCCGGGCATCGCGCCGCTCACCAAGACGACCCGTACGTCCGGGCGCCGCAGGAGCATCCTTCTTCATGCCCGGACGGTCATCGCCGCGCACAGCCACCACAGGGCGTGCCGCCGGACGGGGCGCCGGGGGCGGTACAGGCACATCGACCGCATCGCCTTCGGCCGCCTCGGCAGGCTCGGCCGCTGGTACCGCCGCAGGCGCGGCCTGTTCGGGACTGGCGCTTTCCTGCGCAGCAGCGGCCGCCTGAGCCTGCCCACGCAGCTCGGCCTCCAGGGCCTGCATGGCCGCACGGATCTGTTGCGCATCGCCACCCGCATTGGCGGCCTCGAGGGCCTTGGCGGCATCGAGTACGGCTCGGTCGTGTGCGCTGGCCTGCGAGGCGCCGCGCTCACGCTCGGCGGTCTTGCGATTGAACGCTTCGTCGATCGGCTTACGGAAGGCATCCCAGAGCTTCTGCTCCTGGCGGCGATCGAGAGGAACCCCATGGGCTTCGGCCTGCCAGCGTTGCTGCAGGGCCTTGATGGCATCAATGCGCAGCATGGGCGCAGCACCCAGCACGCCCGCCTCCTCGATCATGGCCTGACGGCGTGCCAGGCTTTCGGCCTGGGCCTTTTCCAGGGGTTGAGAGGCCAGGGCCAATGCCTGCTTCCACAGGGGTTGCAGTTCGGCAAACACCTTCTCGCCCACATGACCGCTTTCGCGCCAGCGGTCACCAAACTGGTGCAGGGCACGGTTGATGGCTTTCCAGTCTCCCGAAGCCGCATGCTCCTGCGCCCAGGCCTTGACCTCCTCGATCAACGCCAGACGCTGCGCCTTGTGTTCAGCGGTTTCGGTGCGAATTTTTTCCAGCCACGCTTCCACCACCTTGTGGGCTGCGTTGCAAGCTTCATCAAATTTCTTCCACAAACCGTGGTTGGGTGCGCCGCCCTGGTCGGCCTGCTTCCACTGGTCGCGCAACTGGCGCAGCGTTTCCTGCATCTTGCGGCCGCCCAACGCCTGGCCGTCAGGGCGCTTGAGCAGACCCTCGGCTTTGGCCAGCAGCTCTTCACGAACCTGGTCTGCGCTCCAGCGCTGCCAGCCTTCGAGTTCGCCCGCAGCCACCAAGGCAGTGTGCACACGTTGCTCCAGTGCAGCATCGATATGCCGCCCCTGCGTCTTGAGCACGGCACGCAGCGCTGCCGCAGCACCCGCACTGGCCTTGCCATGCCCTTCGGCCGTTTCCTGTTCCAGCTTGGCCAGCGCCTCGCTCACCACCAGGGATGCCTTGGCAACCACCTCGGGATCCACCTTGGCCCGGGGCGCACGCGCCGGGCGTTCCACAGCGGCCGTCTCGGCGGGCACGCCCCGCGCCAGACGCAATTCATCGGCCCACACCGGCACGGGTGGCAAGGCGGCCTGAGCATCTTCAGCCGCAGCCACTGCCAGTGCCACGGCAGACTGGAACGCATCCCAGACCACCAGCAGCTGGACACGCGAGGCATCGAGCAGCGGCGGAAAACGCGCCTCCACACTGGGCCAGCTGGCATCCCCCGAAAGCGCCTGCGCCTGCTCCTGCCAATGCTGCACATCCGTCCGCAGCACCTCCTGCGCCGCCTGGGCATCCCGCCACGACTTGGTGGACAGGACTTCGATACGCTGAGCCAGCAGCACAGCGGCCTCGCGCTGAACCTGTACACGGTGCTGCAGATCTTCAATGACCTTGACGCGGTCGGCCAACTGCACCTTGAGCTGCGACAACGGCTCACGCGACAGCGGAGCCCCTGCCTTGGCCGCATCGCGCTGCCAAGCCAGGGCATCAGCGATATTGAGCTTGGTGGCCGTCAGCAGCGCCTGCGCCTTCTCAGCCCATTCGGCAGCAATGGATTCCTGGTTCTTGGCGCGCCGGATTTCATCGAGGCGTTCGCGCACGGCGCGTGCAGCGCCCTTGTCGCGGCTGCTGAGCTCCTTGAATACTTCCTGCAACTGCTCGTGCGCCGGCTGAGTGGCCAGCCATTCGCGGATGCGTGCAGCACGCTCACCCGACGTTGCAGCCGAGAAGGCACCTCCCGTCAGTCCATCCAGCGGATGGGCATCGGGGGCTTTGGCCGGAGCCGGTGTGGTTTCGGGAGCGTCAGACATTTTGTTGCGGGAAAAAATTGGAAACATGACTCTACGGGAACAGTCCCCCGAACCAGGGCCGGGAAACGCAGGAATGGCGCACCGCCGGCGGGCAGAGACCCGCAGCAGGCGAAAGCGCTATTTTCACCGGGATTTGACCCGCGTCCCTAACGCAGGTCAACGGGTGGCCAGTGTCAGCTCGGCATGCGGCTTCCAGGAGGCCTCCGGCGGAACCACCCGGGCGGCTCCGAGAAAGAGCCGATCGGCCGGGAGCTGGCGCGACGCCAGGTAGTCGCGCACGGCCACGCCACGGGCCAGCGCCAGTTCGCGCATGGACGCCTCGGACACCGGAATGCTGGCCAGCAGCAGCGCCTCCATCTCGCTAGGGGGCAAGTCCTTGGCAATCCCCACCAGGTTGCGCGGCTTGGGCGTATCGGATCGGCGGTACACCTCCTTGAGCAAGGCCGGATATTCCTCGGCGGTGATGGTTTTCACCTCGTCTGCTGGCTGCCCCGCGCGCAGCGCGGCACGGCGCTTTTGTGCCAGCAGGGACTGCTGCAGCTGGGCGCGCTTCCAGGCATCGCGCTCGGCTTCGAGGTTGGCCGCTCCCGCCACGGTCATCTTGAGGGCAGGCCGGTCTGTCAGCGCCTGCACAACCTTGTCCAGTCCCTGGCGCGCGCCTTCATCCAGCACGGCACTGCCCGCAGCAAAAGACACGGAGCCCAGCTCGTCCCCGCCGCCTAACGCGCCTGCCAGCAAGGAAAACGGCGCAGTCACCGCCTTCATGATGAGGTTGCCGATGATCCGGAAGATCACCGAGCCCAGACGGAACTCCGGATCGTTGAGCGAACCGCTGATGGGCAGGTCCACGTCGATGACACCGTTGCGGTCAGCCAGCAACGCCACCGCCAGCCTCACCGGCAGGCTGGCGGGCGCCCCTTGCACAGGATCACCGAAAGTGAGCTGGTTGAGTACCAGTTTGTTGCTGGCCGTGAGCTGCCCGTCGGGCAGCACCCGGTAGTTCACGTCCATGCTGAGCTTGCCACGCTCCACCCCATGGCCGGCATACCGGATGGTGTAGGGCGAGAGCGGCGGCAACTCCAGATCACGCATGCGGCCCTGAATATCCATTGCGAGTGGCTTGGCCAGCGGATTGAGCTTGCCTGTGATCTCCAGCGACGCCGTTCCTTCAACCCGGCCCCGCAATTCCAGGTCGGCCATTTCGGGGGCAGCGCCCGTCGATGCCGGCACCGAAGAGAATGCACTGATCCGCCCCGTGAGCTCGCTCAGGTCGGCCGAATAATTGGGCTGAACGAAATAATCGGTGAAGTGGACACGCCCCCCCGTGAGCGACACCGGGCCGAAGCGGATGACCGGAGCCAGCGCCGCGTCCTGCGCCCCACCCGGCGCAGGCGCTGAAGCAGCCACAACCGGCGGCATGGCAGGCACAGCGGCTGGCGCAGCCGCGGTCCTCTTGAGCATGTCCTGCAGATTGATACGCCCGTCGGCCTGCACGATGATGCGGGCGAAGAAATCGCTGAGTGCTGTTTCACGGACATCCACCACGGCGGGTTGGCCCGGAACCAGGGAGACATCGAGACCACGCAGACTCAGCGATTTCCAGTTCAGCAACTCCTCACCCCGGCGCCGCATGCGGGGTGCATCGGCCCTGGCACCGTCCTCAACCTGCTCCACGGGCGCCATGCGCACGCGGACATCGTCCAGCGCCGCGTCGCCCTGCACGCCCAGCCGTGGCCCTGCAGGGGTATCGGCATACTGCACCTGCCCCCTGAAACTTCCGTCAACCCGGCGAATGTCCACCCGCAGGGCATTGGCAACGTAGGGCTCGAACGGATGCAAAGGCAACTGGGCGGCCGTCATCTTGCCCTGGGCCTGCAAGGGCGACAGGCCCAGCGTGCCTTCATAGTCCAGCCGCCCCGGATCGGCACGGCCCACCCCCATACGCGCTGACAGGCTGACAGCAGAGGGCTTGGCCGACGCCGCCAGCGGAGCAAAGTCCTGCAGCCGCAGCCGCAGGCCCGTCACGGTGAATGCCACGGGCTCGGCCGTCAGGGCATCCCGGAAGGCCGCTGCCCCTCCATCCATCTCGACATTCGCCATGTGCACCGACCATGGTGCAGCGCCCGACTGGGTGGCATGTCCGGCGACCTCCGGGTGAGACACCTGCCAGCGCTCAAACATCCAGCGGCCATCTGCTGAGCGATCCACCAGCGCACGCGGCTGGGTCAGGGAGATCCGGCCCACGCGCACGCTGCGCTGCACCAGATCCATGCGGGCATCTTCCACACGCAGATGCTTGATCTCGGCCAGGGACTGCTTGCCCCGCATGGCAACGGTGGCAGGTGCACTCTCGGTGCAACCGGAGAGGTTGGTGCAGGACAGCGTCACGTTGTCGAGCCCCAGACCCGCCACCTGTGCCATCAGCGCCGGACCATTCCAGGCCAGGCCGGCATCCACCGCCAGCACCCCACCCAGCTGGGGCGTGATCCATTGCGCCAGGTACGGCGCAGCCAGCTCCAGCGGCAGGGAACGCACGGAAACCGCTACCTTTCCCAGACGATCGGTGCCGTCGCCTTTAAATGCCAGCTCCGCCGCCTGCGTGCCCGCATCCTCTCCGACCCACTGCAAACTACCGCCAAAGCGCATCGGATGAGCGAAAGGCAGGGACAACGCCGAGGACTCCAACACGATATCGCGCAGATTCACCCTCGCCTTGCCCGGCACGCCATCGTCCTGCCAGGACAGCTGACCGCCACGCAGTGCCACATGCCCCACCTCCACGTTCCAGCCAGGGTCCTGCTTGCTGGCGACGGGCACCGGGGCCTTGGCGCCATTTCTTTCCAGGTTGAAGTGGCCCGCACCATCGCGCCGCAGTACCAGACGAGGGGCATCCAGCCGGACGGCCTCGATTCGCAGAAGTCGCTTGAACGGCTGCAGCTCGGCCAGCCGCACCTCCAGCGCATCGAAGGACAGCAACTCCTGCTGCGCGGCGTCACGGACACGGACATCACGCGCCCGTAGCACCCCGCTGAGCTGTACCGCCGGGGCCGGTTTTTGCTCGAACGACAGTCGCAAATCTGCATCCACCATGCCGGCATCCAGGCGCATGGGCAGACTGGCGGGCAAGTATTCCCGGTAAGGTGAAAGGTCAAAATCCTTCAGTCGGATGCTGGCATCGGTATGCAAGCTCTCTGTGAAGGGGGCCGCCTCAGCAGTAGAGTCGAACGCGCTGCCATTGAGTTGAAACGCCAGCCGCGGTACAACTTTGACTTGGCGCTGCGCCCCCAGATTGCCAATGAATGGCAAGGTGAACCGCAGGTCGCGCACCTCATGCGTTCGGCCCACGGTCCGATCCACGAAATCAACCGCCCCACCCTGCACGACGATGTTGTAGAGCACAAAACCCACTGGGGCCGCTTGCGGATCACCGGGCTGCGAAAGGCGCTCCATGATGTCATCGACATCGGTCTGCCCGGGCACCACCTGGGTGATGCGCAACACCGGTGCATCCACCTCCAGGGCATCAACCACTGGCGCCATGCGCAGCAGGGACTGCAACTCGGCATCTATATAGATACGCCGCATCCGCAGCAGGGCATCTTTGCCCTCGAGATCCGCAACAGCCACATCGTGCAGGCTAAGTTCCAGCGACCAGGGAAGAAACTGCACCTGGCCGATGGTGACCTTGCGCCCGAGGGCCTCCGTAGCGAGTTTTTCACCCTGGCTGCGCAAGATGGGCGGCACTGCCAGCCAGCCCAGCAACCAGAGCAGCACGACGGCGGCAACCGCCAGAGCCAGTCGCATGGGCCACCGGGATTGCTTGAAAGAAGACACAAAAGAAGGAAGATTCATGGCCGATGGCCGCAGAGGGGCCGTGCGTGCGACTCCCTCCATTGGACCAGAGTCCAAAGCAGGGTGCGCAACGGTCTGAAACAAGAAAGCCCGGTGGAGCGGCACAGTGCTGCCCCACCGGGCTTGACGGCTGACACAACGGTCTTTGCCATCGGTTCGCAGCGCGGAGAAGAACGTCCGGCGTGCGAGGGAGCAAGGTATTGCCCCCAGGGGGTTGCCTTGGAAGCTCCGCGCTGAACCTGTCTTCGCACTGCATGCTGGGACAGTCGGCCTTGCTTCGTCCGGCGATGCCTTCAATCTAGAGGCAAAGTCACCTTAACAAAGAAACTCCGGATGCACAAATGAACCCGTCAATCGGCGGTGGCACAGCGATTGAAATTGGGCAAGCCTCCCCAGACCGGACAGGCGCTCACCCGGGTCTTTTCCCCATGAAAGCATCCAAAAACTGTGATTTTTCACACATTTATAAAAACTTATTAATCTATTAAATAGTTTTGTTAGTATTGACTTGGCATTTGATACCCTCCTAGAATCCGCCAGCTTCTCGAAAGCTAGTACAAACCCCAACCCGCTGCCGTTACCGGCTAAGTCAATTCAGTGTTCGCAGGTGCTACACGCCAGGCACGAATTTGATGGCGTACCAATCCAGGCGTGACATCCCGGCCCCCTTGTGCACCTCACGGTGCCGCAAGGGCTCGGATCCGCCGCAGAAAGGAAAGCTATGACAGCGACAGGAAAAATGGTCTCCGCAGCGCGCACATTTGCCGCCGATGTGACCGAAGGTTTTCTGGAGATCACCCACAACAGCTTCGCCCTCCTGGGTCTGGCTGTGGCCTTCGTGGCCATTGCACTCACGGCGCGCCCCGATCTGCGCCAGGCCGGCGAGGCCCAGCTGATGGACTGGCTGCAAGCCCGCCAGGTCGCTCTGCTGGGGCCTCTGGAAGAGCCTCTGGAGCCCAGCGACCGCACCCTGGCCGTCAATCCCCGGGAACTCCCGCAGGAACAAGCCCGCGTGGCCTTCTGGCTGAGCAAGAAATACCGCGTAGCGCCCGAGCCTCTCGGTCTGCTGGTGGCGGAAGCCTACGAGTTGGGCACACGCACCAAACTGGACCCCACACTGATCCTGGCCATCATTGCCATCGAATCGGGGTTCAATCCCTTTGCCCAAAGCCCGGTGGGCGCCCAAGGGCTGATGCAGGTGATGACGCGCATCCACTCCGACAAGTACGAAACCGTAGGCGGCCAACTCGCTGCTTTTGATCCGGTGACCAATGTGCGGGTGGGTGTGAAGGTACTGCAGGAGTGCATTGCCCGCGCTGGATCCCTGGAAGGCGGCCTGCGCTTTTACGTGGGTGCAGCCAACATGCCGGACGATGGCGGTTATGCCGCCAAGGTGCTGGCAGAACATTTCCGGTTGAGCCAGGTCGCCAGCGGCCGCCCCATGCCCACCACACCCATCGCTCCCCCTGCGGCTGCGCAGACGCTCACCAGCCAGGCACCGGTCCAGGCCATTCCCGCTGCAGCCCCGGCGCCTGCGGCCAGCGATGCGGTTTCCAGCGAGAAGGTGGCTTTGCTGTCCACCTCCAATCTCTGACGCCCTGCCCGAGAGCGGACGCACCCGGGGACGAAACAGCAGGCCTGTAGCGGCTCAGTTACACTAGCCGGGTACGCAACTGGCGATAGGCGCGGGCTCCCACGGGGCCTGCCGCTGACGTGGAAACCTGCAGGGGCCCGCCCCCTGTGAACCACCGGGGAGCGTACCGCTCAATGCCCCAGGGCTCGCAGCGTTCCGCCGTTCGCCTGGGCAGCCCTTGATTCAAGGGACACAAGTTCATAGGACTGCCAATCATGTACGACCGCAATATTCTTGTCGAACAAACCGACCCCGAACTCTTTGCTGCCATCCAGGCTGAAAACGCCCGGCAAGAGCACCACATCGAGCTGATCGCCAGCGAGAACTACGCCTCGCCCGCCGTCATGTGGGCCCAGGGCACGCAGCTGACCAACAAGTACGCCGAAGGCTATCCCGGCAAGCGTTATTACGGTGGCTGCGAGCATGTGGATGTGGCCGAACAACTGGCCATCGACCGCGTCAAGCAGATCTTCGGAGCCGAAGCGGCCAACGTGCAGCCGCACTGCGGCGCATCCGCCAACGAGGCCGTGTTCCTGGCCTTCCTCAAGCCCGGCGACACCATCATGGGCATGAGCCTGGCAGAAGGCGGTCACCTGACCCACGGCATGCCACTGAACATGTCCGGCAAGTGGTTCAACGTCATCTCCTATGGACTCAACGCCCAGGAAGCCATTGACTACGACGCGATGGAAGCCAAGGCACGGGAGCACAAGCCCAAACTCATCATTGCCGGTGCTTCTGCCTACAGCCTGCACATCGATTTCGAGCGCTTTGCGAAGATCGCCAAGGAAATTGGCGCCATCTTCATGGTGGACATGGCCCACTACGCCGGCCTGATTGCCGCCGGCGTGTACCCCAACCCCGTGCCCCACGCCGACGTGGTCACTTCCACCACCCACAAGAGCCTGCGCGGCCCGCGCGGCGGCATCATCCTGATGAAGGCCCAGCACGAGAAGGCCATCAACAGCGCCATCTTCCCCGGCCTGCAGGGCGGCCCGCTGATGCACGTCATCGCGGCCAAGGCCGTGGCCTTCAAGGAAGCGCTGCAGCCCGAGTTCAAGACCTACCAGGAACAGGTGGCCAAGAACGCCAAGGTGGTGGCCGAGACGCTGACCGCACGCGGCCTGCGCATCGTGAGCGGCGGCACGCAAAGCCACGTGATGCTGGTCGATCTTCGCGCCAAGGGCATCACCGGCAAGGAAGCCGAGGCCGTGCTGGGCCAGGCCCACATGACCATCAACAAGAACGCGATCCCCAACGACCCGGAAAAGCCGATGGTGACCAGCGGCGTGCGCATTGGCACCCCCGCCATGACCACGCGCGGCTTCAAGGAAGAGGAAGCGCGCATCACCGCCAACCTGATCGCCGACGTGCTGGACAACCCGCGCGATGAAGCCAACATCGCCGCCGTGCGTGCCAAGGTCAATGCGCTGACGGCGCGTTTTCCGGTCTACCGCTGATCTCCGCCGCCGCACACGCCCCTGCGCGTGTGCCGGCGCAAGACAGACCCCGCCCCGGAACACCCCGATGAAATGCCCTTTCTGCAGCCACCATGAAACCCAGGTGGTTGAAACCCGGGTGTCCGAGGACGGAGATTTCATTCGCCGCCGGCGGCGCTGCTCCACCTGCGAGAAGCGGTTCACCACCTACGAGCGGCCGGAAGTCAGCTTCCCCGTCGTGGTGAAAAAGGACGGCCGCCGCACCGAGTACGCGCGCCCCAAGCTCATGGGCTCGTTCAACATCGCGCTGCGCAAACGTCCGGTAAGCACCGCTCAGGTCGATTCGGCCATCGAGCGCATCGAGGAAATGCTGCTCAATCTGGGCCAGCGCGAGATTCCTTCCAGCCGCATCGGCGAGCTGGTCATGCGCGAACTCAAGAAGCTCGACAAAGTGGCCTACATCCGCTATGCCAGCGTGTACCGCAGCTTCGAAGACATCGACGAGTTCAAGACCCTGGTGGACGAAGTCCGGCAGTAATCGGCAAAAGGCGCAGGCCGTCAGCCTTCCCTCAGCATGCAGCGCTATTCAAAATATAGCTGACACCGCTTTTCCAGAAAGCGTTTCAGCCCATTTTTGCATCAAACGGTGTCGCTTGCGGCACGGCAGCGTGAAAGCCGCGGGGGCACAATGCTCCCCCTGTGAAAACCCGCCATCTGCTGCAGCTTGTGCTGCTGTCCGCCCTGTGGGGCGCCTCCTTCCTGTTCATCCGCATCGCCAGCCCGGTACTGGGCCCCCAGGTGGCCGCAGCCTTGCGCATTGGCCTGGCCACCCTCACGCTGATGGCCATCATGCGCGCCACGCGCGAGCCCTGGCCCTGGCAGCACTGGCGTGAGCTGACGGGCCTGGGCGCACTGACCGTGGCCCTGCCCTTCCTGCTCTACGCCTGGGCCGCCCTGCGCCTGCCTGCGGGCTACAGCTCGCTGCTCAACACCATGGTCGTGCCTTTCGGCGTGCTGGCCTCGGCCTGGATGAAAGAAGACACGCTCGGCCTGCGCAAGTGGCTGGGCTGCCTGTGCGGCTTTGTCGGCGTGGCGTTCATCGTGCAGCTGGGGCCCGTGCAGCCCACACCCGAGCTGATGCTGGCGGCTCTGGCCTGCATGGGGGCCGCCGCCTGCTATGGGGTGTGCACGCCCTGGATGAAGCGCTCCACGCAGCGCATCAGCCCGCTGGCCATTGCCGCCGGGATCCACGCCACCGCACTGGTGATGCTGGTGCCAGGCGCTGCCTGGGACTGGCACCAGGCCCGGTTCACCGTGCCGGCCCTGCTGGCCGTGCTGGTGATGGGCGTGGTTACTTCGGGCCTGGCCTACTGGCTCAACCTGCGCGTGCTCAGCCAGATCTCGCCCGTGGCGGCCATGAGCTCGGCCTTCATGATTCCGTTGTTCGGCGTGGCCTGGGGCCATATTTTTCTGGGGGAAGCGCTGGGCCCGGGCATGTTGTGGGGCGGCGCACTGGTGCTGCTGGCAACCTCGCTGGTCACCGGCTTCAACCCGCTGCGCCTGCTGGCGTTCCTACGGGCGCGCTGAACCCTTCTCGCCGGGCAGTTACGGCCGCGTGGCAGGAATGGGCGGCACCGCCTGCACCACATCGCCACACTGCGCGCGGTGGCGCAGCGCGTGGTCCATCAGCACCAGCGCCAGCAGCGCCTCGGCGATGGGTGCCGCGCGGATGCCCACGCAGGGGTCATGGCGGCCCTTGGTGACCACCTCGGTGCTCTGGCCGTGGATGTCGATGGTTTCGCGCGGGCTCAGGATGGAACTGGTGGGCTTGATGGCGATGCTCACCTCGATGTCCTGCCCGGTGCTGATGCCTCCGAGCACACCGCCCGCGTTGTTGGCGCGAAAGCCCTCAGGCGAGAGCGAATCACCGTGCACGGTGCCACGCTGGGCCACGCTGGCAAAGCCCGCGCCAATTTCCACGCCCTTGACGGCATTGAGCCCCATCATGGCGTAGGCGATATCGGCGTCGAGCTTGTCGAACAGCGGCTCGCCCAGGCCCACAGGCACGCCCGTGGCCTGCACGCGGATGCGCGCACCACACGAATCGTGCGCCTTGCGCAGCAGATCCATGTAGTCCTCGTAGCGCTGCACATCGGCTACGGGCGCGAAGAAAGGATTGTGCGGCACATGGCCCCAGCTCTCGAACGGGATGTCGAGCTCGCCCAGTTGGGTCATGCAGGCGCGAAACTGCGTGCCAAACTTCTCGGCCAGCCACTTCTTGGCCACGGCGCCCGCAGCCACCGTGGGAGCCGTCATGCGCGCCGACGAACGCCCGCCGCCGCGCGGGTCGCGCAGGCCGTACTTGTGCCAGTAGGTGTAGTCGGCATGGCCGGGGCGGAAGGTACGCAGGATGTCGCCATAGTCCTTGCTGCGCTGGTCGGTATTGCGGATCAGCAGTGCGATCGGCGTGCCGGTCGTGCGGCCCTCGTACACGCCCGAGAGGATCTCCACCGCGTCGGGCTCGTTGCGCTGCGTGACGTGGCGGCTGGTGCCGGGGCGGCGGCGGTCGAGGTCGGCCTGGATGTCGGCCTCGGACAACAGCATGCCGGGCGGGCAGCCGTCGATCACGCAGCCAATGGCCGGGCCGTGGGATTCACCAAAGTTGGTGACGCAGAAAAGGGTGCCGAAGGTGTTGCCGCTCATGGCGCCGGATTATCCCAGACGGTTACAGGTGCATGAGAAAAGCGCGCCAAATGCCTGCACCCGCGCGGCCCAGGCCAGCGGACGCCGCGCAAGGGCCGCCCCGCCGCGCTGAGCAATGTCCCCCTTCCGCAGCGCGCAGCGCTGCAAGAGAAGGGGGAAGCGGCGCAGCCGCTCAGGGGGTTGTCTTTTCCTCCGGCCAATCGCGGATGTAGGCCTTGAGCATCTTGTTCTCGAAGTTCTGGCTGTCCACCACGGCCTTGGCCACATCGTAGAAGCTGATCACGCCCATGAGCATGCGCTTGTCCATCACCGGCATGTAGCGTGCGTGGCGGTCGAGCATCATGCGGCGTACCTCGTCCATGTCGGTCTCGGTGGTGCAGGTGAGCGGGTGGTCGTCCATGGCCGAACGCACCAGCAGCGTGCCCACGCCTCCGCCGTTCTTGACGATGGCCTGAATCACCTCGCGGAAGGTGAGCATGCCCACCAGGTCGCCGTGCTCCATCACCACCAGCGAGCCGATGTCCTTCTCGGCCATGGCATCGACCGCACGGGCCAGCGGCTCGTCGGGGTGGACGGTAAAGAGGGTGTTGCCCTTGACGCGCAGGATGTCGCTGACTTTCATGGTGCTTCTCCGTGGACGCCGCTGGGGCGCTATGCATTTGGGAGTCAAATATAGCCCACAATGCCGGGATATCCCGCCATTCGATACACCTTGGAGACAACTTCATGCCCGGTTACGCCGACCCCGGCTTCGACACACTGGCGCTGCACGCAGGCGCCACCCCCGACCCCGCCACCGGCGCGCGCGCCGTGCCCATTCACCTGACGACCTCGTTCGTGTTCGAGTCGAGCGACCACGCGGCCGCGCTGTTCAACATGGAGCGCGGCGGGCACGTCTATTCGCGCATTAGCAACCCGACCAACGCCGTGTTCGAGCAGCGCATGGCCGCACTTGAAGGTGGCGCCGGCGCTATCGCCGTCGCCAGCGGCCAGGCCGCGCTGCACCTGGCGATCTGCACGCTGATGGGCGCGGGCTCGCACATCGTCGCCAGCACTGCACTCTACGGTGGCTCGCAGAACCTGCTGCACTACACACTGCGCCGCTTCGGCATCGAGACGACCTTCGTCAAGCCCGGCGACATCGATGCCTGGCGCGCCGCCATCCGCCCCAACACCAAGTTGTTCTTCGGCGAGACCGTGGGCAACCCCGGCCTGGACGTGCTCGACATCCCCACCGTGAGCGCCATTGCGCACGAGCACGGCATTCCGCTGCTGGTGGATTCAACCTTCACCACGCCCTGGCTGATGAAGCCGTTCGAGCACGGCGCCGATCTCGTGTACCACTCGGCCACCAAGTTCTTGAGCGGCCATGGCACGGTGATTGGCGGCGTGGTGGTGGACAGCGGCCAGTTTGACTGGGAAGGCTCGGGACGCTTCCCCGAGATGACCGCGCCCTACGAGGGCTTCCACAACATGGTGTTCAGCGAGGAATCGACCGTGGGCGCCTTCCTGCTGCGCGCGCGCCGCGAGGGCCTGCGCGACTTCGGCGCCTGCATGAGCCCGCACACCGCCTGGCTCATCCTGCAGGGCATCGAGACCCTGCCGTTGCGCATGGAACGCCACATGCGCAACACCGAGAAGGTGGTGGAGTTCCTGGCCGGCCAGCCCTTCGTCGAGCGCGTGGGCCACCCGCTGCTCGAATCGCACCCCAGCCACCCGCTCGCGCAAAAATTGCTGCCGCGCGGCGTGGCCTCGGTGTTCAGCTTCGACCTCAAGGGCACGCGCGAACAGGGCAAGAAGTTCATCGAAGCGCTGAAAATTTTCAGCCACCTGGCCAACGTGGGTGACTGCCGCAGCCTGGTGATCCACCCGGCCAGCACCACGCACTTCCGCCTGTCGGACGACGCGCTCGCGGGCGCAGGCATCACGCAGGGCACGATCCGCCTGTCTATCGGCCTGGAAGACCCCGACGACCTCATCGACGACCTCAAGCGCGCCCTCAAGGCCGCAGAAAAGGCAGGAGCCTGAGCCATGGAACTGCAAGTCAACGGCCACAAGACCTTCTGCTACACCGGTGGCAAGCCCTTCAACCCGGCGCAGCCCACCGTGGTGCTGATCCACGGCGTGCTCAACGACCACAGCGTCTGGGCCATGCAGAGCCGCTACCTCGCCAACCACGGCTGGAACGTGCTGGCGGTGGACCTGCCCGGCCACTGCAAGAGCGCCGGTCCGGCACCCGCCTCGGTGGAAGAGGCGGCCGACTTCATCATCGCCCTGCTCGACGCCGTGGGCGCCCCCCGCGCCGCGCTGGTGGGCCACAGCTGGGGCTCGCTGATCGCGCTGGAGGCGGCCGCGCGCCTGCAGGAACGCGCGAGCCACCTCGTGCTGGTAGGCACGGCATTCCCCATGAAGGTTTCGCCCGCGCTCATCGAAGCCTCGCTGAACGAACCCGATAAGGCGCTGCGCATGGTCAACGTGTTCTCGCGCAGCACCCTGTGCGCCCCGCCCACGGCGCTGGGCCCTGGCACCTGGGTGTACGGCGCCAGCATGGCACTGGGCCGCCGCGTGTTGCGCAGCAACCCCGAGGTGAACCTGTTCCACCGGGGCTTTGTGGCCTGCGACAGCTACGCCGGCGGAGATGCGGCCATTGCGCGCATCACCTGCCCCGTGCTGTTTGCCCTGGGCACGCAAGACCAGATGACCACTCCGAAGGCCGCGCAGGCCCTGATCAGCACCGCGCGCGCGGCAGGCAAGGGCGTGCAGGTGGTTTACCTCCCGGTCGGACACCACCAGATGACCGAAGCGCCCGAGGAAACCCTGTTCGCCCTGCGCGATTTCCTGGCACGTTGAGCACACTGCTGCCTGCGCCCGACGGCAGGGCGCGGGTGCAGCAACTGCGAATTCGATTGACGACCCAAGCCTGAAAAAGAAAAACCCCGCTATCGAAAAGATAGCGGGGTTTCTTTTTAACTGGGGTGGCTGATGGGGCTCGAACCCACGACAACAGGAATCACAATCCTGGACTCTACCAACTGAGCTACAGCCACCGTAGCTTTAAATTATAACCTGCAAAATACCCATCCTCACTGCAAACCGCCTTTTTTACTTGGCAACAGGCGCGGGACGGGGTGCCTTGATCTGCACCTTGAATCGCTGCTTGAGCGTTTCATAGTAGGCCAAGCCCTCGGCGGTGGACCACCACTGCGCATATTGTTGCTGGCGCTGCTGTGCCAGTTGGGGCTCCGGGGCCTCCGGCGGCACCACGCGGTTCACCTTGGCAACGGCATAGCCTTGCGCGCCCAGATCCACGCCCGTCCAGGCAGGCAGCGTATCGGTATTGGCGCCGAGAACGGCGTCGAGTACCGCACGCGGCTGGTTCAAGGGCAGATCCCGCGCTACGACCATGGGAGCAGAAAGGCCTGTCGCGCTGGCGGCATTCTCAGCCCAGGCCGCGCGTTTGGCCTGGCCTTCCTTGCGGGCCAGCTCGGCCGCCTTTTCCGCCACGTAACGCTGACGCACCTGCGCCTGGACCTCTTCATAGGCCAGTGTGCGGGCCGGCGTGTATTCGGCGACACGGCCCGCCACCATCTGGCTGGTGCCAAACTCGACGGCTTCGGTGTTGCGCTTGTTTTCGAGGGAATCCGACGAGAACAAGGCCTCCAGGAACTTCGGGTGGGCCAGGGCGCCATTGGCTCCGGCAACCGGCGTGCGCACCACCCCTTTGGCCGTCTGGATTTTCAGCTTGAGTTTGTCCACCACCGGTTGCAGGCTGTCGGCCTGCTCGTACACGGTGTTGGCAAAGGTTTCCGCCACTTCCGCAAACTTGCGCTGGGCCTGCTGCTGCTTGAGATCGGCCTCCATCGACGCGCGCAGCTCTTCAAAACTGGGCTTGCGCGGGGCCTTGATGTCGGTGAGCTGGATGATGTGGTAGCCAAAGTCGCTCTCCACCACTTCGCTGATGTCACCCTTGTTCAGCGCGTAGGCGGCGTCCTCGAACGGTTTGACCATGGCGCCTCGGGCAAAGAAGCCCAGATCGCCCCCCTGCGTGGCCGATCCCGGGTCTTGCGAGTTCTTTTTGGCCAGCTCGGCGAAACTGCCCGGGCTCTTGCGCGCCTGCGCCAGAAGCTCCACGGCGCGCGCCTGTGCCTTCTCGCGGTCAGCGGCCGGAGCATCCTTGGAGGCGGTGATAAGGATATGGCTTGCACGGCGTTCTTCCTTGCCGGCCATGCGATCGACGTTTTCCTTGTAGTAGGTACGCAGATCGTCTTCATTGAGGACGATGCTGTCGCGCAGGCTGGCAATGTCCAGCACCACGTATTCCACGGTGGCCTGTTCAGCCTGCTGGAACTGCTCAGGATGCGCCTTGTAGTAGGCCTGCAGGTCTTCGTCGGTCGGCTGGACCTTGCCGGTAAAGTCGGCCGTCTTGAACACCGCGACCTGGATCTCGCGACGCTGGAACAAAGGATCGAGGGCGGCATTGGCCTGCGCTGCGGTGGCAAAACTGGACCCCAAAACCCCGCCCAGCACCTGGCTGACCGCCAGGTCCCGTCGCATGGTGGCTTCAAAACCTTCGGGCGTCATGCCCTGGGCGGCTACCAATGCACGATAGCCCTCGCTGTCGAGGGTGCCATCGGGTTTCCTCAGCGCAGCAATCTGAGGAATTTCCTGCAGGCTGCGGGCCAGCTTGGCATCGCTGGTGAGCATGTTCATCTTCTTGGAGGCAGCTTGCAGAACACGATCCCGCACCATCCGCTCAAGCGTCGCGTAGCGCGCTTCGGGCGTATCCAAGAGCTTGGCATCAAGCTGGGGCTGCTCTGCCCGCCGGCGGTCCGATTCCATCCGATGGGCGTTGTCCCATTCCGCCTGCGTGATGTCGGCGCCATCCACGTGCGCCACCGCCGGGCTGCTCCCGGAGAAGTAACTGGCATCGATGCCGACCAGCACAAACGACGGAACGATCAACAAGAACAACAAGAGCATCGCGATCTTGGTGTGCTTGCGGATGGATTCAAACATGGTCAATCTTTCTGTGACATAAAACAAAAGGCGAACTTACGTTCGCCTTTGCATCAGTGGTGGGTGCTGACGGGGTCGAACCGCCGACCTACGCCTTGTAAGGGCGCCGCTCTACCGACTGAGCTAAGCACCCCACCGGGATCCGATGTCAGTTCAGGGCATCCTTCAATGCCTTGCCCGGACGGAACTTGGGAACTTTAGCCGCCTTGATTTTAATCGCAGCGCCCGTGCGGGGATTGCGACCGGTGCGCGCGGCGCGCTTGCCCACGGCGAAGGTGCCAAAACCGACGAGCGACACCGTACCGCCCTTTTTCAGCGTCTTCTTGACCGCTTCGATCGTGGATTCCAGTGCCCGCGCAGCCGCAGCCTTGGAGATATCGGCATTGTTTGCAATGTGCTCAATCAGTTCGGTTTTGTTCACAAGAAGCCTCTCGGAAAAATGGGGGAAGATTGTCTTTTGGTCATCTGGTCACCGCACGTCAAAGGCCTTGCAGGGGCAGGGTTTGTGACGGGCGTTTGACTGGAATGCACAGCAGGCGCTGCCGTGTCAGATTAAAGCCATCGACTCTCCGGGTGTCAATACAAGACGCCGGATTGCGACGGCGTAGCGGGCAATTCTAGTCGCATTTGCGTCGCTCATCGGGGGTGGCAAGGGTTTTTGGCGCCACGGCAGCGCTGGGCATCTTCCCTGATTGACATCCGTCCGAATGCAACGTCCACGCAGGATTTCACAGGGCTGCAGCGATCGCCCGGCCGACGTCCTGCGTGGTCGCCCTACCGCCCAGGTCGGGGGTGCGCGGGCCGCCGCTGCGCGGGTCGAGCACCTGCTCGATCGCAGCCAGGATGGCATCGTGGGCTGCACGGTGGCCCAGGAAGTCGAGCATCAGCGCACCACACCAGATCTGGCCGATCGGGTTGGCAATGCCCTGCCCTGCGATGTCGGGCGCCGAGCCATGCACGGGCTCGAACAGCGACGGGTACCGGCGATCCGGGTTGAGGTTGGCGCTGGGCGCGATGCCGATGGTGCCCGTGCAGGCCGGCCCCAGGTCGCTCAGGATGTCGCCAAACAGGTTGCTGGCCACCACCACATCGAACGCGTCCGGGCGCTGCACGAAGTGCGCCGTGAGGATGTCGATGTGGAACTTGTCCACGCGCACGTCGGGGTATTCCTTCGCCATCTCGGCCACGCGCTCGTCCCAGTAGGGCATGGTGATGGCGATGCCGTTGGACTTGGTGGCGCTGGTCAGGTGCTTTTTCGGGCGCTGGCGGGCCTGCTCGAAGGCAAAACGCAGCACGCGGTCCACGCCGTGGCGGGTCATCACCGTTTCCTGCATGACGATCTCGCGCGGTGTGCCCTCGAACATGCGCCCACCGATGCTGGAATATTCGCCTTCAGTGTTCTCGCGCACGATGAGCATGTCGATCTCGCCGGGCAGGCGCACGCTGCCGTCGCGCCGCACCACCGGCGCGGTGATGCCGGGCATGAGGCGCGCGGGGCGCAGGTTCACATACTGGTCAAACTCGCGGCGGAACAGTAGCAGTGAGCCCCACAGCGAGATGTGGTCCGGGATCTTCTCGGGCCAACCCACGGCGCCGAAATAAAGGGCGTCATGGCCTCCGATCAGCGCCTTCCAGTCGTCGGGCAGCATCTTGCCGTGGCGCTCGAAGTAGTCCCAGCTGGAGAAGTCGAAAGCGTCCCACTGCAGGTCGATGCCGAACTTGCGCGCAGCGGCGTCGAGCACGCGCAACCCCTCGGGCACGACCTCTTTGCCAATGCCGTCGCCGGGGATGACGGCAATGCGGTGTTTCGCCATGATTTGCTCCAAAAACAATAGCTGCTAGCGCCCGAAAAAATGGCTCTAGAGCCACTTTTCATACAGTATTATTTGACGCGCGCGCGAATTTCCGGCAGCGCCTTCTGCAGGTAGTACACCATGGACCACACCGTGAGCACGGCAGCAATCCAGATCAGCCAGGTGCCCCAGACACCCGTGTCGATCACGCCGAGCACCTGCCCGTCATAAAGCAGGAAGGGGATGGCCACCATCTGCACCGTGGTCTTGAGCTTTCCCAGCATGTGCACGGCCACACTCTTGCTGGCGCCGATCTGCGCCATCCATTCGCGCAGGGCCGAGATGGCGATCTCGCGGCCGATGATGATGAGCGCCACGAACACGTCGGCGCGTTGCAGGTGCACCAGCACCAGCAACGAGGCACACACGAGGAACTTGTCGGCCACGGGGTCGAGGAAGGCGCCGAACGACGAGGTCTGATTCAGCTTGCGCGCCAGAAACCCGTCGAGCCAGTCGGTGGCCGCAAAGACGATGAACATGAGCGAGGCGACCAGGTTGCGCATGGCCGGGTCGATGGGCGCGTAGAACACCCCCACGATCAGGGGTATCGCGACGATACGCGTCCAGGTCATGATGGTGGGGATGGTCCAGAACATGGTTGCGATTGTGTCACGCCAAGCGGGCCGCATCGGCAAAGAATCGCGCCCGGTTCAGCGCAGCGCCCGGTAAATTTCCTCGGCCAGTTCGTGCGAGATGCCTCCCACGGTGGCCAGGTCTTCCACGCTCGCGTCCTGCACGCCGCGCACGCCGCCAAAGCGCTGCAGCAGGCGCGCACGCTTTTTCGGCCCCACACCGGCGATGTCTTCGAGCCGGCTGCCGCCCACGCGCACCTTGGCGCGCGCCGCGCGCATGCCGGTGATGGCAAAACGGTGCGCCTCGTCGCGGATCTGCGCCACCAGCATCAGCGCCGCCGAATCCTTGCCCAGATACACCTTCTCGCGCCCGTCGGCGAACACCAGCTCCTCCAGGCCCACCTTGCGGCCCTCGCCCTTCTCCACCCCCACGATGCGCGTGAGGTCCAGTCCCAGCCCGGTGAACACCTCGCGCGCCATGGCCACCTGCCCCTTTCCGCCATCGACCAGCACGAGGTCGGGCAGGCGCGCCTGGGCGGCCGTGGGTTCGGCGCCGCCCGCCTCGCGCAAGGCCTCGGCCACCTTGCTGTAGCGGCGCAGCAGCACCTGGCGCATGGCGGCATAGTCGTCGCCGCCGGTGATGCCCTCGATCTTGTAGCGGCGGTATTCACTGCCCTGCATCTTGTGGTGGTGGAACACCACGCACGAGGCCTGCGTGGACTCGCCTGCCGTGTGCGAGATGTCGAAACACTCGATCGTGAGGCTGTCGAGGTCTTCCTGCGGCAGGTCCAGCGCCTCGGCCAATGCGCGCGTGCGCGCCTGCTGCGAGCCTTCCTCGGCCAACAGGCGGGCGAGCTGCAGGTCGGCGTTCTGGCGTGCCATGTCGAGCCAGGCACGGCGCTGGCCCCGGGGCTGCGGGGTGACCGTCACGCGCAGGCCGGCTTGCTCCGACAGGGCTTCGGTCAGCGCCTTGTCCACCGGGTCGCTGGTCACGAGCACCGGAGGCACGGGCACGCCGAGGTAGTGCTGCGCAATGAACGCTTCGAGCACCTGCTGCTCGACCGAGGGCGGCGGGCTGGCGGCGTCCTCGGACTCGTACACGGCCGTGGCGTCTTCCACGTGCACCGGATAGTGGGCCCGGTCGCCCAGGTGCCGGCCGCCGCGCACCATGGCCAGGTTCACGCAGGCGCGCCCGCCCTGCACGCGCACGGCCAGAATGTCCACGTCCTTGTCCGAGGTCGTTTCCACCGCCTGCTGGTGCAGCACGCGCGCCAGCGCCGTGATCTGGTTGCGCAACTCGGCCGCCTGCTCGAACTCCAGCCGGTCGGAGTGCGCCATCATGCGCGCCTCCAGTTCCTGCAGCAGCGCCTGGGTTTCGCCACGCAGCAGCGCCTCGGCATGCTGCACGTCCTGCGCATAGGCCTCGGGCGCAATCAGGCCCACGCAGGGCGCGGTGCAACGCTTGATCTGGTAGAGCAGGCAGGGCCGCGTTCGGTTGGCAAACACCGTGTCCTCACAGGTGCGCAGGCGAAACACCTTTTGCAGCAGCTGAATGGTTTCCTTCACCGCCCAGCTGTTCGGGTAGGGGCCGAAGTAGCGGTGCCGCTTGTCGATGCTGCCCCGGTAGTACGCCATGCGCGCAAAGCGCTGCCCCGGCGCATCTCCCTGGCCGTCTTTCGCGGCCACACCAGTGATCTTGAGAAACGGGTAACTTTTGTCGTCGCGGAACAGGATGTTGTACTTGGGGTTCTGCGACTTGATGAGGTTGTTCTCGAGCAGCAGCGCCTCGGCCTCGGAGCGCACCACGGTGGTATCGAGCCGCGCGATCTTGCCCACCATGTGGCCGATGCGCGTGCCACCATGCTGTTTGGTGAAATAGCTTGACACCCGCTTTTTCAGGTTGCGCGCCTTGCCCACATAGAGCAGCGCGCCCTCGGCGTCGAAATAGCGGTAGACACCGGGCAGCGGCGGCAGCGCGGCCACCTGTGCCAGCAATTCTTCAGAGTGCACTTCAAGCATGGCGCTATTGTGCGCACGGCGGCCCGGCGCCGGGGACAATGCGGCCCATGACCCCGCCCCGCCCTCCCGCACCTGCCCCATCTACCGCGCCTGCCGGGTTGCAATGGGACATCTTCTGCCGCGTCATCGACAACTTCGGCGACATCGGCGTCTGCTGGCGCCTGGCCGCCAACCTGGCTGCGCGCGGCCAGCAGGTGCGTCTGTGGACCGACGACGCCTCGGCCCTGGTCTGGCTGGCGCCGCAGGGCTGCCCGGGCGTGTCGGTGCGCCCCTGGGGAGGGCGGCTTGCCGCTGAAGAGGCCCCCACGCAGGTGCTGGTGGAGGCCTTCGGCTGCGACATTGCTCCTGAGTTCCTGGCCCAAAGCGCCGAAATTTCAGCCACGACAGGCCAGAAGTACCTGTGGATCAACCTCGAATACCTGTCTGCCGAGGGCTATGTGGAGCGCTGTCACCGCCTGCCCTCCCCCGTGCGTGACAGTGCCGCCGCCGGTGGCGTCAAATGGTTCTTCTACCCCGGCTTCACCCTGGCCACGGGCGGACTGCTGCGCGAAGCCGATCTGCTGCAACGCCATGCGCGGTTTGATGCCGCAGCCTGGCGCCACAGCCGCCACCCCGAAGCGCGGCAAGAGCGCTGGATTTCGCTGTTCTGCTACGAACCGCCTGCCCTGCCCGCGTTGCTGCAGCAGTGCGCAGAGCACCCCACCCGGCTGCTCGTCACACCCGGCCGCGCCACGGCAGCCACCTGCGCCGCCTTGCAACAAATTTCAGAAGAAAATGGCACTGAAGGCCCGCTGGATAAGCGCGGACAGCTATCGATTTCATACTTATCGCACTGCCCGCAGGCCGCATTCGACGAAATGCTCTGGGCCTGCGACCTGAACCTGGTGCGCGGGGAAGACTCGCTGGTGCGAGCACTGTGGGCGGGCCGCCCCCTGGTCTGGCACATCTACCCGCAGCACGACAACGCCCACCACGGCAAGCTCCACGCATTTCTCGATTGGCTGCAAGCCCCGCCCTCGCTGCGCCAGTTCCATGCCACCTGGAACGGCCTGGACGATGCCCCGATCGCTCTGCCCGACGAGGCCACACTGGCGCAATGGGCTTTGTGCGTCCAGGCTGCGCGCGCGCGCCTGCTGGCGCAGGACGATCTCGTCACGCAAATTTTGGGGTTTGTGAACGAAAAACGGTAAAATCCAAGGCTTTGCGCAAAACAGGCGCGGCACACCGGTGCCCAGCCCTCGCGCATTCCCGCCGCGGAACATGCATCGGCAGGGCAAACCAGCAGGTAAACACATACCACCGCGAATTTGCCGGCCCGCGCGTTGAGCGGCCCCAACCCAAGCAACTTGCTATGAAAATCGCTCAAGAAATCCGCGCCGGCAACGTCATCATGCACGGCAAG